>DCIK01000038.1:26614-26829 GCA_002315975.1 Clostridiales bacterium UBA1728 | reverse complement strand
TCGAGACGCATACGAACCCCTTCCGCTCAGCCGCTGATGCTCAGTAGTCCGCAGCGGCAGCGAAGCGGAAGCGGAAAGTCATCCCGAAGCGTCTGGTATACTGAGGAAAGCGAGGCCGTACAGCCTGCGATTTTCCTCCGGCGGCGTTTTGCCGCCGCAGCTTCTTTTCCCTTTTCTTTCGCCAGCCTTTCCTTTCGCTTTTCTCGCAAGAAAAG
>DCIK01000038.1:0-26538 GCA_002315975.1 Clostridiales bacterium UBA1728 | reverse complement strand
TTTGCAGGAAAAGAAAGGCTGAAAACGGCCGAAAGGCCACCGCGATCTGTGCGGGTTTCGACTTAAATGAGAAATCCCCCGTCCACGGTGATGGCCTGGGCGGTGATGAAGCTTGCTTTGTCGGAGGCTAAAAACGCCACCAGATTGCCCACATCCTCTGGCGTACCCAGCCGTCCCAGATCGGTGCGCTCGATGAAGTCCGCCTTGTCCTCGGGGGTGAAGGCGTCCAGCATGGGGGTGTCGATGCAGCCGGGACACACGGCGTTCACCCGGATGCCGCTGGGCCCCAGCTCCTTGGCCAGAGAGCGGGTAAAGGCGATGATGGCGCCCTTGGTGGCGCTGTAGGCCGCCTCGCAGCTGCCGCCGGACTGACCCAGCACCGAGGAGATGTTGATGATGCAGCCCCTCTGCCGGCTGATCATCCCCAGTACGGCGAATTTGCAGGTGCGGAACACCCCGTCGATGTTCACGCCGAAGATGTCCTGCCACTGCTCCTCGCTCATCCACTGGAAGAGCCCGCCCCAGGCGATGCCCGCGCAGTTCACCAGCAGCTCCAATTCGCCGATGTGCTCAATGGCGGATTTCACCTGCGCCTCCTGCCGCACATCGCAGACGACGGCCTCGCCGCCGAGCTCCTTTGCGAGAGCCTGCGCCTCGGACACATGGGTGAGGCAGCCGATATATACCGTCCAGCCCTCGGCAGCCAAGGCGCGGCAGATGCCCTGCCCGATGCCTCCGCTGCCGCCGGTAACAAATGCTTTTTTCATGGTGTGTTCTCCTTTTTTATGGGGGAGTGGGAAAAGTCTGTCATTGCGAGGAGCGAAGCGACGTGGCAATCCGTTCTCTCTGCGGCTCGTCCGGGAGGCCGAGCCCTACAAGGGGATACGGACTGCTACAGTAACATTGGTCACGCTTTCCCCATGACGGGAGAGAGCTCTCACTCCCCGATCCGCTGTATCCTGCACGCGGCCGTGCCGTTCTCGAGGGTAATGAGCGCAGCGCTGAGCTCGCAGCCCTGCCCTGCGGTGCCGGGATTGAGGAAGGTGATGCCGCCCATCTCAAAGTAAAGCCGCTGATGGGTGTGCCCGAAGAGGCAGAGCCTCGCTCCGGCGAAATAGGCGGTGTTGCGGATGGAGTCCAGTCCCCACTTCACATCGTAGAGATGGCCGTGGGTGGCGAAGAGCTCCACACCCTCCAGATTGAGAAAGAGCTTTTCCGGCTCGTCCTTCATGCCCACATCGCAGTTGCCCCGGACATGGCGGAAGTCAAGGCCGGGAAAACGCTCCCGGACGGTCTGCGCGTCCCGGACATAGTCGCCCAGATGGAGAACTATGTCGGGATTCCACGCACGGATGGCGGCACACATGGGGCCGATATTGCCGTGGGTATCGGAAAATACTGCAAGCTGCACGAAATCCACCTCTTTGGCATAGAATAGAGTCGGGAGGGATGCGGTATGGAAAATATCGAAGCGATGGGTGCCGCGCTGCTCAGGGGTGAGAAGGGCGACAGTCTGCGCTCTCTGGCCGACAGCAGCGAGGGCAGAGCGCTCTCGGAGAAGCTGGACCCGGCGGAGGTGGAGCGCACGATCCGCAGCGGGGACGCAGAGGCCATCAAAAGGCTCATCGGCAGCGTGCTCTCCACCCCGGAGGGGCGCAGTCTGGCCGAAAAGCTCAGTAAGCTGTGAGCGAGCTGGAGGATCGGCTCAACGCCGTAATGAACGACCCCGCAGAGCTGGAGCGCATCGCCGCCATGGCACGCTCCATCATGGGGAATATTGCCCCCGCGGAGGAGAGCAGCGCCCCGGCGGGAGATATGCCGGGCATGGCCTCGAAGCTGGCGGGTATGCTCAGAAACGGGGACAGGGACGCTCTGGTGAAGGGGCTCAGCCCCTATCTCAGCGAGAAGCGGAGAAAGCGGCTCTCCAAGGCCTTAAGCCTCGCATCCGCCGCCTCCGTGGCGGGAACGCTGCTGGCAGAGTATGAATGAAGGCTCAGCCTCCCGGCTCCCCTGAAAGGGGAGCTGTCAGCGAAGCTGACTGAGGGATCCTGCGGGACATTCTGCCTGTCGGGAGACCCCTCCACCGCTGCGCGGTCCCCCTCCCCTTTCAGGGGAGGCAAGGGGAGACGAGGCGGTCCCCCTCCTCTTTGGGGGGGAGGCAAAGAGCGAGTGCTGTTCCCTTGCCCTCCCCTTTGGGGAGGGTGCCGCCGCAGCGGCAGGAGAGGTACCTCTTCAGTCTCGCTGCGCGAGCCGGCTTCCCCAAAGGGGAAGCCAAAGAGGTGACCATATGCCATAGGAGGTGAGCACCGTCAATCTCTATCAGGGCAACAGCGGGCAGCGGCGCTTTATTCCGGAGCGGGAGCAGCACAAGAACGCTTCTTCGCCGCCGAAGCTGCCCCCGGTAAGCAACGCGCCGCCCAAGCCGAAGGGGGCATTGGACGGCGTACTGCGCCGACTGGACATCGGCAGTCTGGAAACCGAGGACTTTCTGGTGCTGGCCATCCTCTGGCTCCTCTATAAAGAGAGCGGCAAGACGGAGATGCTCATCGCCATGGCGGCGTATCTGTTTGCTTAGGGCTCCACGAAGCCGATTTTCTTATAAACCTTGCGGAGAGTCCTGTTGGCCACATAGGAGGCCTTTTCCGCGCCGGCCTTGTAGATGCCCTGCAAATAGGCCTTGTCCTTCAAAAGCCGGTCGGCCTCCTCGCGGATGGGGCGGAGGGTCTCCACCACGGCCTCGCCCACGGCGGGCTTGAACGCGCCGTAGCCCTTGCCCACGAACTCATTCTCGATCTCGGCAAAGCTCTTGCCGGTGACGGAGGAGTAGATGCTCATGAGGTTGGCCACGCCGGGCTTGTTCTCGGGGTCGTAGCGGACGCAGTTCTCGGTGTCGGAGTCGGTGACGGCGCGCTTGAACTTCCGGGCGATCTCCTCGGGGCTGTCCATGAGGAACACGCAGCCCTGGGGGTCGGACTTGCTCATCTTGGAGGTAGGCGTGCCCAGAGACATGACCCGGGCGCCCACCTTGGGGATGAAGGGCTCGGGCACCTTGAACACATCGCCGTAGATATTGTTGAAGCGGATGGCAATGTCGCGGGTCAGCTCGCAGTGCTGCTTCTGATCCTCGCCCACGGGCACGAAGTCGGGCTGATAGAGGAGAATGTCCGCAGCCATGAGCGTGGGATAGGTGAAGAGACCGCCGTTGATGTTGTCGGTGTGCTTGGAGCTCTTGTCCTTGAACTGGGTCATGCGGGAGAGCTCGCCGAACATGGTGTAGCAGTTGAGCACCCAGCCCAGCTGGGCGTGGGCGGGCACATGGCTCTGGATGAAGAGGGTGTTCTTCTCCGGGTCAAGACCGCAGGCGATGTACTGGGCCAGCTGGGTCACGGTGCGGCGGCGCAGATCGGCGGGGTTCTGCCGGACGGTGATGGTGTGCATATCGGCCATGAAGTAGTAGCAGTCGTACTGCTCGGCCAGCTCACCCCAGTTTTTGATGGCACCCAGATAGTTGCCTAAATGCAGATCGCCGGAGGGCTGAATGCCCGAGAGCATGACGGGCTTTTTGACTTCGTCCATGGTATATACCTCGTTTCGTAATTTCATAGGTAGCCCCCTCTCCCCAGTGTGCGCACTGGGGACCTCCCCCATTCCCTGCGGGAACAGGGGAGGCAAGAAAGCGCGGACACCCTTGGCTCCCCTGTTGCAAAGCAATGGGGGAGCTGGCTCGCGCAGCGAGACTGAGGGGGATTCCCTTACTTTATGCTATGTTTATTTATCATACCACGGTCATTGTCCCTTGACAAGAGGACAGTTTTTCAATAAACTGTATAAATCAGAAAATATCCGAAAAGGAGACAGATACAATGGCACTGAATGAAGCCTGGTTCGCCGAGATGGAGGCGAAGATTCCCAAGGGCGAGGTGCGTACCCGCTTCGCGCCCAGCCCCACGGGATATATGCACGTGGGCAACCTGCGCACCGCCCTCTATACCTGGTGCATTGCCCGTCACTACAACGGCAAGTTCCTCCTCCGTATCGAGGACACCGATCAGACCCGTCAGGTGGAGGGCGCCGTGGAGGTCATCTACCGCACGCTCCGGGACTGCGGTCTGGATCACGACGAGGGCCCTGATCTGGGCGGCCCCGTGGCACCCTATGTGCAGACCGAGCGCCGCAGCACCTATCTGCCCTATGCCCAGCTGCTGGTGGAAAAGGGCGCTGCCTACTACTGCTTCTGCGAGAAGGGCGAGAGCGAGGAGGACAGCGGCGTTTTCGAGCGGGAGGACGACCCCTGCCGTACGCTGGACAAGGCCCAGGTGGAGCGCCTGCTCGCCGAGGGCAAGCCCTACGTGATCCGGCAGCGCATCCCCCACGAGGGCAGCACCACCTTCCACGATGAGATTTTCGGCGACATTACCGCCCCCAACGCCGATCTGGACGACCAGGTGCTCATCAAGCGCGACGGTCTGCCCACCTACAACTTCGCCAATGTCATCGACGACCACCTGATGGGCATCACCCATGTGGTGCGCGGCAACGAATATCTCTCCTCCGCCCCCAAGTACAACCTGCTCTATGAGGCCTTCGGCTGGGAGATTCCCAAGTATGTCCACTGCTCTCCCGTCATGCGCGATTCTCACGCCAAGATGAGCAAGCGCCACGGTGATCCCTCCTACGAAGACCTGATCGCCATGGGCTATCTCACCGAGGCCGTGGTCAACTATGTGGCGCTGCTGGGCTGGTCTCCCGCCGGTGAGCGTGAGATGTTCACCATCCGCGAGCTGGCCGAGGCCTTTGACCTCCAGCGCATTTCCAAGTCCCCCGCCATCTTCGACATTGAAAAGCTCACCTACTTCAATGCCGAGTACATCAAGGGTCTTGCCCCTGAAAAGTTTGCCGAGTTGGCCGAGCCCTGGATCCGCAAGGCCGTGAAGAACGAGGCATATAACGCCGCCGAGATCGCCGCCCTGCTCCAGCAGCGCACCGAGAAGCTCACCGACATCCCCGAGAAGCTGGACTTCTTCGATGCCCTGCCCGAGTACGACACCGAGCTCTATGTCCACAAGAAGTCCAAGAGCGATGAGGTCTCCTCTCTGGAGGAGCTGAAGCTCATGGCAGAGCGCTTCGGTGCCCTGACCGACTGGACGGAGGAGAACATCACCGCCGCCATGGTCACGCTGGCCGAGGAGCAGGGCGCCAAGAACGCCAAGGTCATGTGGCCCGTCCGCATCGCCGTGGCCGGCAAGTCCGTCACCCCCGGCGGTGCCGTGGAAATCTGCCACATTCTCGGCAAGGAGGAGACCCTGCGGAGAATGAACGTGGGCATTGAGAAGCTCAGCAGGTAAAAGGTAGCAGTCAGCAATCAGCAAGGTGTCAGTGTAAAAATCCGGGCTTTGTGACAGCAATCGCAGAAAAATCAATGTAGGGCACGGCCTCCCGGCCGTGCCGGAAGCCTGCGAGTCTTGCTTTATCCGGATAAACGGACATCGTTCTTGTCCCACGCGGCACGGCCGGGAGGCCGTGCCCTACGGGGTTATACAGAACAGATCAATTCATTGAAACAGGTTCGGGTATCTGCACTTAAACTGTCAGCAATCAGCAGTTGTTGGGAATTGCGTTGGAGAGAGTCAATTGTTTATTGCGCATTGCTCCATACATATCCACCACCTCTTTGGACATACTACCGTCCAAAGAGGTGTTTTTATCCCATGAAACGAAAATCCGCGATTCTTACCATATGCTACTGCCTCGCCCTGGCCGCCGCGCTGGGACTCTACGGCTTTCTGCAGCGTGACCGGGGCGACAGCGCCGAGCTTGCCGGTACGATCCGCTGCGACTACGCCTTTGAGGAGCTGTGCCGTGCCGCCGGGGAGCTGGACACGGCGCTGTGCAAGGCAGCTCTGGCCTCCTCGCCCTCCCTGATCTCCACCCTCTGCGCCGACGGCTACGCCTCCGCTGCGGCGGCTCTGACGGCGCTGGGTCAGTTGGACTATTCCACCGTGGAGCTGGAGCAGACCGCCGCCTTCCTCAACGCCGCCGCCGAGAGCTGCCACAGCCTTCTCCGTTCCGCTGCCCGGGGCGAGAACCCCACAGAGCAGGAGCGGACAGCCCTCTCCGAGCTCAGGGCCGCCGCTGCATGGTTCCACGAGAGTCTGGAAACCCAGCGCAGCGCCCTCACCGAGGAGAGCGGCGGCACTGCCGAGGCGCTGACGGCCATGGAGACCGACTTCCCGCCCCTGACCGCTGACGGCAGCGCGGCCTACCCGCTCTTAGAGGGGCGGGAGAAAGTCACGGAGCACGCTGCGGCGCTGGTGGCATCGGCCTTCGCAGGGCAGAATGCCCAGACCGCCCGCTGCGACGGCATCATCGAGGCTGAGGAGCCCTTTTATAAAATCTCCATGGGCAGCCTTACGGCCTTTGTTACCGTCCGGGGCGGGCAGCTGATGCGCGTCTACGGCGACACGCCCGGCGGCGAGCCGGTCTACAGCGAAGCCGAGGCGCTGGAGCTGAGCGAAAAGCTCCTGCAAAAGCGGGGCTACGCCAACATGAAGGAGCTGCGCCACACTCTCCGGGACAACTGTCTGGTGAGCACCTGGTGCGCCACCGAGGGGGATGTGGTCTGCTTCCCCGACACGGTGACGCTCAGCCTCTCACTGGTGGACGGCGGCGTGGTGAGCTTTGACGCCACGGACTATGTCCGCAGCCACCACAGCCGGGTGCTGGATACAAAGAGCTACGCCTGGGACGCTGCCCGCGCCGCGCTGGGGGTAGCGGAGCTGCAGGAGGAGTTCCTCTCGCTCATTGAGGAGGACGAGGAGGAGCTGCTTTGCCTGACCTTCCGCTGCACCACCGCCGAGGGGCGCAATGCGCTGGTGTTCTGCTCTGCCGCCACGGGTGCCCAAGTGCGCATCGCGCTGGTGGAGCCGGACGGAGAGTTTATCTGATTCTCCTTGACGCGCAGGGAAAAACGGTGTAAAATAGCATGATTTCTTATAGCCTTATACCGATTTTCCCAAGGAGGAGTCCGATTATGGCCAAATTCAAACTGGATATAAACGCTCTGGTGCCTAAGGTCACCTGCCCCAACTGCGGGATGCGTTACCCCTTCAACGCCTCCCTGTGCCCCGAATGCGGCGAGCCCAAGCCCGAGAAGGAAAGGGGCGAGGGTAAGCTGGGCAAGCTGAAGCTCCGCTTCCCCAGCCGTGCCGCCGCCGGTACCGCCTCGTTCATGGAGGGTACCGCCGAGAAGGCCGGCGCCATCCTCAATGGCCGCTGGCAACTGATGTTCGCGCTGATTCTGGCCGCAGCGGTGCTGCTGGCCGTGGTGGTTCTGGCCGTCAACGGCGATGCTCCCGGCGTGGGTACTCCCGCCAAGCAGCAGGGCAGCACTGTCTCCGTGGAGAGTCAGGGCAGCGCCATTACCATTTCCGATACCTATCTGCCCACGCCCTCGCCCAGTCCCGAGCCCACGCCCGAGGTGGTGCAGAATCCCATTACCTCCATGGAGATCGTCTTCCTCAATAACGCCATCGGCCCCGATGTGACCCTGAACAAAGACGGTCAGCTTTCTCTGCAGCTGGAGCTGCGTACCTTCCCCCAGAATGCCCAGGTCACCCAGACCTGGTCCAGCAGCAACGAGAAAATCCTCACCGTGGATAATACCGGCCTTGTGACCGTGGTGGGCGTGGATCCCGTCAACGGCAGCAATGCCACCATCAAGGTGGAGTGCGGCGGACTGGAGGCCAGCGTCATCATCCGCGTGCCCCAGTATCAGGCTCAGCACCTGAAGGCCAACCAGTTTAATATGGGCTGATATTCTTTCAAAAAAGTCGAAAATCCCCCTTGACAAAATGGGATGTATATAGTATACTCCCATTTGTTCGGACGATTAGCTCAGCTGGTATGAGCATCCGCTTGACGTGCGGAGGGTCACAGGTTCGAGTCCTGTATCGTCCACCATAACCGATCACCTTAGGGTGGTCGGTTTTTTTGTCAAGCGCCAGATCGCTTGCAGTGGGTCGGGCTCACAGGTTCGAGTCCTGTATCGTCCACCAGATAAAAAAACCTGATGCAACGCATCAGGTTTTTTTATTTGTACTATTCACTATTCACTGTTCACCTGCCAACGGGAACGGCTCTGCCGGTCACCTTATCCGTCTCTTTTCCTGCATATTTGCGGACCTCTAAGGAGTAACGGATGGCTATGCCCTGTTGCGGCTCGCAATAGCAGGCATTTCACACGGCGTTCTTGCAATACAGCCCATTATCTGGTACAATGGCCGCAGAGAAAATCCGCGTAGAGGAGTAATCATCATGCCGTACATATTAGACAAAAACGGAAAGTATGTATATCAGTTTGACGAAGGCCAGTATGAAGGAGACTTCGATGCCAGTCAGCTGGAGAGCCTGATCCAGATCCAGACGGCTTTCAAGTCAATCGATCAATTCGATGCTTTTATGGAAGAGGAGGCTGTAAAGCCCATCTCCTTCACCCATGTAAAAGACGACGGCAGCTCCGAGGAGCTTACGCTGACAGGGCAGCAGCCGGCGAATATCCTTCGGGAGCACAAGCAGCCCTTCATTGAGGCCGGGCGTCCGGGCAACCGCGGCGCGCATCTGCTGGCCTTTGCGCTGAAAAACGGGATGACGCTCAGTGAGCTGCAGCAGCTTTCGGAAAATCCGCAGGATCCACGCCGCGCCGGGATTCAGGCAAAGCTGGATATTGCAAGGAAGGAATTTTTCGCTACTGCCTGCTGCGAGGATCAATCGGTACAAAAGGAACGGGCTGCGGACTTTTATCTCGGACACATTGATGCCTATAAGAACGAGCTGGACAAAATCATCAAAAGCTCCGATTCCTTCATGGATAAGGTTACGACCTTTACCAAGCTCAGTCTCGCTTTTCAGTCCGTCGGTGTTCAGACCCTTGGCCTTGGGAAAAAAGACGGTTCAGCGGATAAGCTTTACGGTCAGGAAATCGTCAGCATGGTCAACACCCGTCTGCAGGACCGCAAGGCCGGCTTTACCTTTGAAAATATTTACAATCTGGGCGGCCTGGGCAACCATCTCTCGCAGAACATAGATGAATTGAAAGGGGAGAACAATTTACCCCATGTCGGGTTCCGTCTCAACGAAGAGGAGCTCTCACAGTTGGTTCAGACCGGTTCAGCCGAATACTCCAAGGTCGTCAAGGCCACCCGCGCAGCGAAGGCCTTCAATGCGATTTACGAGTCGATTTCTAAGGCCGGGGAGTCTGTTGAAGATGTGATCAGGGTCCATACCGACGAGAAGGCAAATGAAATCCATCAGTCCATCAAGAACGCCCTGCCGCCCAACAATTACGATCTTGAAAACCCGGAGGATGTGGAATTCCTTCGCATGGATGAGAACGCCAGAATAGATATGCGTCTGCATATTCAGGAGGCGGTTTATCCCAGGCCTGTTCCGCCGGCCAGCTTTCAGGCGGCAATGGGCGGACTGATCTACGGCGCGAGCGTCTCTCTGGCAGACGCCAAAAAGGAAAAGCTTCCGGAGGACCGCGAATTCACGCGCTTGTCGCAGGCTATGCTGGCCAGCCGGAAAACCATGTCGGACCCGAGCGCCAGCCGGGACGACAGGATTACGGCCATGCGGCAGGTTCAGCTTTGCGCCGATCAATACATCGTGAAAAACAGCAGCAATATGACGGCAATGACGCAGGAGCGTATTGAGCAGGCCAAAATGGCCTTTTCCGTCGCTTCGGGAGAGCGCAGAGTGCTGGAGGGACTTGCCGCTCCCAACAGAGACAGAGCCTATGAGCAGCAGGATCAGCATATGGATCTCAATGCCCGTCTGCCCTTCCTGAAAAGTCAGGTTGCCTACATGACCAGAGCCATAGAAGAGGTGGATCCCCTCTATGTGATCAGCTCTCAGGCCTTCAAAGACACGAAAAAAGCTCTGCTCAATCTGAACAAAGCCTGCAAAGAGCTGGACAAGGCCCCTTCTCCGGAGAAGCTGGAGACCCTGCGAAAGGCGTTTCGGAGCGTATCCGAAAACGCTGAAATCTATGTGCAGCAGAAGAGCGGCGAAGCGAAACCGTCTGCCTTGGGAAAGAAGCGGCTGGATTTCATGAAGGAGCTGAAAGCGAGCATGGGCGATACCGTCGGCCTCATGAGCAAGGCTACGGGCAAAAAGCTCTGGACAAATAAGACGGCGGCAGAACAGCTGACGCAATATTCCAAAAACCTGATTAAGCAGGCCCAGGGACAGCCCGGCAACAGGGATACCATCGCCCGTGCCATAGCATACCGGAAGTTGGCAGAACGAGTTGCCCTGCTGCCCGACGGGCCGTTCAACAATACCGCCGCCAACAAGGCTGTGGCGGCGATGATCAGGACGCCGATGATCAAAGAGGAGACTGCGAGTATCATCAATCAGGCTGCCCCCGTAAAGAAAGCGCCCTCCGTCGGCCCACAGCGCTAAGCCGCACAGGAATGAAGACCCTGTCATTGCCGCATCCCTCATCCCCTGTAGGCTCGGCCTCCCGGACGAGCCGAAGTAAGAAAAAGTTTACAGATTTGTGATGAAGGAGCAATCAGACTGTGGTAAACTCAGAACAATCCTTTCAGGACTCTGTCTTCTTTTGAGAAGATATTCTGAAAACAGTAAATTGTAAAAATGGAGTATAGTATGAAAAACTTTAACGAGACCGAGATGACCCCGGAATTCCTTGCAAAAATCAAAGAGTGTGCCGGCGCAGAGGAGCTTGTGAAGCTTGCCGCAGACAACAATGTTGAGCTGAGCCTTGCGGATGCGGAGAAGTACCTCAGCAAAGGCGCTGTGGCGCTCGGTGACGATGAATTGGGCAAGGTCGCCGGCGGGGCACGTTACCGTTTTTAAGCGAATGTCATGCCTCCGCTGAAAGGGGAGGCTGCACTCCGGCAGGCTGCCGTCCACCCTGCCGGGTGAAGCTCCGGCTGCGATCGCCGTGACTCACCGGAAAAAGACTGTTCTCCGCCTCAACGGAAAAACATCGAGGCGGAGAACAGTCTTTTTCTTATCAGTAGATTTTGCGCTTGAGAACATCCTTGTCCTGGGCAAAGGAGTAGGCGACATCGCGGGAAATCTTGCCCTCGCCGTAGAGCTTGATGATGGCGTTGTCCATGGTCTGCATACCCTCGGCCCTATTGGTCATGAGGATGGAGGGAATCTGGTAGGTCTTGCCCTCGCGGATGCTGTTGCGGATGGCGGTGTTGGCCAGCATGACCTCCATGGCCGCCACGCGACCCTCGCCGTCGGCGCGGGGGAGCAGCTGCTGGGACACCACGCACTCCAGCACCTCGGCCAGCTGGGTGCGGATCTGCTGCTGCTGATAGGGCGGGAACACGTCGATCATGCGGTCAACGGTGGTGAAGGCAGCGGGCGTGTGGAGGGTGGAGAATACCAGATGTCCGGTTTCGGCGGCGGTGATGGCGGTGGAGATGGTATCAAGGTCGCGCATTTCGCCGATGAAGATGATGTCCGGGTCCTCCCGGAGGGCGGAGTAAAGACCCGTGGCGAAGGAGCGGGTATCGGTGCCCACCTCCCGCTGGTTCACAATGCTTCTGGCGTGGGGGTGGAGATACTCGATGGGGTCCTCCAGCGTGATGATATGCTTTTCGTAGTTGAGGTTGATCTGGTTGATGAGACTGGCAATGGTGGTGGTCTTGCCCACGCCGGTGGGCCCGGTCACCAGAATGAGACCGCGCTTTTTGCGGGAGGCCTCTACCACGCAGTCGGGGATGCCCAGCGCTCTGGGCTCGGGAATCTCGGCGGTGAGGATACGGGCCACCAGCGCGTAGCTGTTGCGCTGGCGGAAGATGTTGATGCGGAATCGGCCTGTGTGGTGATCAAAGCTGGCAAAGTCCACCTCACCGTTTTCCTCCAGCGAGCGGCGCTGGCTGTCGTTGAGGATGCTGTAAGCGATGGCGCGGGTGTCCTCCGCCGTCAGCTTTTCGGGGAGAATGCCGGTAATGGCACCGTCAATCCGGCAGCTGGGCACACGGCCGGGAGAGAGGTGCAGGTCAGAGGCGTGGCGTTCAACGGCCATGCGGATCAGTTCATCAAATGTATACATAAGCTCTCCCAAAAAAATACATAATATCGCATCCAGTATAACATAGAAAAGTGTTCCGTCAAGAGCTCAAAGGACTGATTTTCGTACATTTTTCGCCGACCATGCGCAGGGCCTTTTCTGCGCCGTTGCATTTCCGCAGCTGCTGTGCTATGATAGAATAAACTTAGAACTGAAGCTGATTTTTCTAAAAGATAGCCTCGCAGAGTTTGCGCCCGCAGGCGCAAAATAATTCAAACATTTTTCATCGAGCTTTGCCCGATGAAAAATACCCTGAGGCGCACTCTGTTGGTGCGCCCTCGCATCGTCGTCGTCACAAGCTTCGTATCGCTCGCCCCATCCTTTCAGGATAGGGCTCGTTCACTCCGCTGCTCCTCCTCTCCCATTGTGTGCCTGCACACAATGGGGCCCGGCAGAGCCGCCGCGATGAAATGCGAGCATCCTGCTCGATTGTAAAACGAAGTTTTACAATCGAATTACTATAAGGAGCGCTGTACCATGAAAAGGGTGAGCTGCTGTTTTCTTATATTGCTGCTGATATTCGGTCTCTGTGCCTGTACGGAGCGCAGGGTGGCAGAGCCGCTGTCCACGGCTGCGCCCGCTGCCGAAGCTACAAGCGCACCCGCAGCAGCGCCCACGGCGGAGTCCACTCCTGAGACCACCCCTGAGCCGGAGGCCGTGGAGCTTGCCCTGCGGGTGGAGAAAAACGGGGGCGATGTGCTCCCCCATGTGGCCGACGGGCGCATCATCACCGCCACAGACCTCTTCGTGGGCGATACGCTGACGGTGGCAAGCGCTGACGGCAGTGACATAGCCGCCCTCTACCTGCTCTGGGATGCCTACCCCGGGGAAGTGCAGATCGAGACCCCCGGCGGCCGTGTGCAGACCGTGGCGGGCGGAAGGCTCCATTCCCTCATCCGGCTGGAGGAGCCCTCGCCGAGTCTTACCCTCCGGCGCGTAAACGGCGAGAAAAACCAGCCTCTCTGCGAGCTGAGCGCCTACACGGCGGGTTCCCTGCCCGCTGAGGTACAGGACTGGCGCAATCTGGCGGACGGCGAGGCGGATATCCTGCTCTTCCCCGCCCACGCGGACGATGAGTTCGTCTTCTTCGGCGGCATCCTTCCCTACTATGCCGGGGAGCTGGGCTACAAGCTGCAGGTCTGCTGGATGACCTACCATGAAGAGGACTTCGTCCGCAACCATGAGCTGCTCAACGCCCTTTGGAAGAGCGGCTGCGTGTATTACCCGGTGATTAACTTCGCTTCCGAGGATGTGAAGATCAACAGCGTGCAGACCGCCATGGTCTACTATCCCTTCGAGAGCTGGGTGGAGTTTCAGGTGGAGCAGCTGCGCCGCTATCAGCCCTTGGTGGTCGTGGGTCACGATGAGCAGGGCGAGTACGGCCACGGGGCGCATATTCTGGCCTCCCTGACGCTGGAGCAGGCGGTGGTCGATGCCGCCGATGGGGAGAAGTTCCCCGCCTCCGCGGAGAAGTACGGCCTTTGGGACACGCCCAAGACCTATATCCACCTCTTCGGGGACGAGCCCACCTGTCTGGACGCGGCTCTGCCCCTGAGTGCCTTCGGCGGCAAGACCATGCGGGATGTGGCCATCGACTGCTATCTGGAGCACGACTCGCAGGTTCACTCCAGCCGCTACACGGTCTATGACAGCTCCTCGCCCTACGATGCCTTCCGCTTCGGTCTCTTCCGCAGTCTGGTGGGCCGCGACAGCGAGCGGGACGATCTCTTTGAGCATCTGGATCTGAGCAGGCCCAAGTCGCAGACGGTGGAGGCCGCCGAGGAGAACATCAGCGGTACGCCCGTATCCGATGCCGCAGGGCTTTTGGCAATCGCCGCCGACCCCCGCGGCAGCTACACCCTCACCGCCGATATCGACATGAGCGGCGTGGAGTGGATGCCCTTCGCCTTCTGCGGGGAGCTGGACGGCCGGGGCCACAGCATCCGGAATCTCAGCGTCAGGCGCTGCGGCGCGGAGAAGTCCGTGACCGTGGACGGCAATCTGAAGGAATACGATACTCTGGGCGCGGGGCTCTTCTCCTATACGGAGGGCGCTTATATCCACGATCTGAACCTCACCGCTCTGCGCATCCGTATCGAGACCGCCGAGAACTGCTTTGCCGCGTCCTTTGCCGGCTGCTTTGCCGACACACGCTTTGAAAACTGCGCCGCCGAGGGCTGTGTGGAGCTCATCAGCAGCGGTATCATGGTGGGCGTGGGCGGCATCGCCGGCTTTGGCCGGGGCGAGTTCCGCCACTGCCGCAGCAGCATGACCCTCATCCACCGGGATCGGAGCTATGCCGCCCGCTGCGAGCAGTTCACCGGCGGCATCTTCGCCTGCGGCCACAGCGAGCTCACCAACTGCACCGTGGACATCCGGGGCTATACCTCCTGCCACGGCTATGTCCATGACGGCGGACTGGTGGGCATGGAGTACCAGTATTACGATCGGGAAAACCATGTGATCCGCTATTATACCGGCAATACCATCTCCGGCTTCATCGAGTTTTTCGAGCACAACGAGGATCGCCGCGCCTATTGTGACGGCTTTGTGGGCGAAAATCTCCTGTGGAGCGTCAATTATGCCAGCGGCAACGCCAGCACTTTTGAGCGCCGGGAAACCAACGACTACAGCACTGAGCTGCTGCCGGAGAATTATGATAGTCTGTGGGAGGGGTTTGAATGAAAAGAAAATGGCTTGCCCCCCTGCTGCTCTGCCTGAGCCTCCTCTGCGCCTGCGGAAAGGAGAGCACACCCGCGCCCACAGCCGCACCGACTCCCTCTCCCTGTGACACCGTGGAGGAGCTGACGCTCCGGGGCGACGAGAGCGAGGAGGAGCTCTCGGCCCTGCCTCTCTATACCCGGCTGCGGCGGCTGGATGCCACGGCGCTGCCCTGCGATGAAAGGCTGCTGGGCATCTACGAGAGCGTAAAGGCCGGCGCCTCCCCCGACTGCGTGGTGGAATGGACGGTGCCGCTGCTGGGACAGCGCTATTCCTCCCTGAGCACCGAGCTGGACTTCTCAGGCGCGGGACTGACGGATACGGAGGAGCTGAGGGCGCAGCTCCGCTACTTCCCGCTTCTGGAGCGGGTGAACCTGTTGGAGAGCGGGCTTACGCAGGAGCAGATCATGCCCCTGGCCGATGCCTATGAGGATGTACTTTTCGTCTGGGAGCTGCACTTTTCCAACTGCAGACTGCGGACGGACAGCAGGGTCTTCTCCACCCTCCGGGGCGACAGCGGCGGCATGGGCGGCATCTCCCAGCAGGAGCTGGAGCCGCTGTTTCGCTACTGCACCGAGCTGGTGGCGCTGGACATGGGTCACTGCCAGCTCAACGATCTGCAGCCGCTGACAAAGCTGAAAAAGCTCCGGGTGCTCTTTATCGCCGATAACAGGATCACCGATCTCTCGCCTCTGGCCGAGCTGCAGGAGCTGGAGTATCTGGAGCTGTTTCTCAACGCCGATGCGGAGAATTTTTCCGCTCTGGGTGCGCTGCACAATATGGTGGGCATCAACCTCTCCTACTGCAAAAAGCTGGACAATGTGGACTTTGTGGCGGGTATGCCCAAATTAGAGCAGTGCTGGGTCCGGGGCTGTGCCATCCCCAGGGAGCGGCGGGAGGAGATCGCGGCGCAGTACCCGGCGGTGAAGTTCAACTTCGGCAGCCGCAATGTGTCCTCCACCGCCGAGGGCTGGCGCAGCACCGAGCGGAACATCGCCTACCGCACCATGTTCCGCAACTGGGAGTACGTGCTGGACTACCGGGACTGGAACGACATCCTCTGGCAGGAGGGCATCTACATCAGCGAAGCAAGAGCGGAATATTAAAAATGATAAAATTGGGGACGGTTCTCAAAAGCACCATTTGGTGTTTTTGAGAACCGTCCCCGTTTGTGCCTTTTTCATTCCTCCGCGCCGCGCATGACGCTGTCGCGGAACTGCAGCTTTACGGCGCCGGCGCTCAGCTCGGTGACGCAGCGCTCTGCCATGGTCTCCAGCCCCTGAGGGACGGTGATAACCAGCTCCACGGACGCGCCGAAGCTGCTCTCCTCCATCCTTGCGCCCCGGTCGGTGAGGGCGCGGCAGATGCGGTCATAGAGACTGTAGGGGCACTCCAGCACCCCCCGACTCCAGGGGGAGAAGCGCTGCACGCCCGCCTCCTGTATGGCCAGTCTTGCCGCCGCGGAATAGGCGCGAACCAGGCCGCCGCTGCCCAAAAGGATACCGCCGAAGTAGCGGGTGGTCACGCAGCACACATCCTCCAGTCCCGCTCCCTTCAGCGCCGAGAGGGTGGGCTGACCGGAGGTGCCGCCGGGCTCCCCGTCGTCGCTCCAGCGGACGGTGCCGTTGCGGAGGGTGTAGGCCCAGACATTGTGGGTGGCATCGGCATATCTGGCCTTGACGGAGGCGATGAAGGCCTTGGCCTCCTCCTCCGTGGCCACGCTCTGCACATGGCCGATGAAGCGGCTTTTTTTGTCGGTATATTCCGCCTCGCCCAGCCGGGCGGCGGTGATGTAGCTCTCAGCCATGGAGCACCTCCGCAATCTTCTCCCGCAGGGTTTCCATGCCCTCGCCGGTGCGGGCGGAGATGCTCACGCTGTCGCGGGAGCGGGGAAGTATGGTCAGGGGCGCGGCGTCGCACTTGTTATATACCCGCAGGCAGGGGGTCTTCCCTGCACCAAGCTGCTCGATGAGCGCATCGGTGACGGCGGCCTGCTCCTCCCAGTCGGGGGCGGAGATGTCGATCACATGGAGCAGGAGGTCTGCATATTGCAGCTCCTCCAGCGTGGCCTTGAATGCCTCGATGAGGTGGGTGGGCAGCTTGCGGATAAAGCCCACGGTATCGCTCAGCAGCACCTCTCTGCCGATTTCGCCCATCCACAGGCGGCGGGTGGTGGTGTCCAGCGTGTCGAACAGGCGGTTGTTGGCGGGGATGTCGCTGCGGGTCAGGGAATTGAGCACGGTGCTCTTGCCGGCGTTGGTGTAGCCCACCAGCGCCACCATGGGCATGGCGTTCTTCTCTCTGCGCCGCCGCTGGGTGGAGCGAACCCGGCGCACCTGCTCCAGTTCCTCCTCCAGCTTCTGAATCCGGCGGCGGATGTGACGGCGGTCGGTCTCCAGCTGGGTCTCGCCGGGGCCGCGGGTGCCGATGGGGGCGGAGGTGCCCGCCTGCCGCTTCAGGTGGGTCCACATACCCGTCAGCCGGGGCAGCAGATAGTTGTACTGGGCCAGCTCCACCTGCAGGCGGCCCTCCTTGGTGGCGGCCCGCTGGGCGAAGATGTCCAGAATGAGGCCGCTGCGGTCCAGAACGCGAACGCCCAGAATCTCCTCCAGCGCTCTGGCCTGAGAGGGCGAAAGCTCGTTATCGATGATGCAGAGGTCACATTCCGCGTTGATCACGACCTCTTTGATTTCCTGCACCTTGCCCGCGCCCAGAAAGGTTCGGGGCTCGGGACTCTGACGGGTCTGCAGAATCATGGCCACGGTGTCGGCTCCGGCGGTGTCAGCCAGAGCGGAGAGCTCGTCCATGCTCTGCTCGGTGGAGCGCTCCGCGCTCTCCATGCTGGTGGCCGAAAGCCCCGCCAGCACGGCCCGCTCCCGCTTTTTCTGTAAATCCTGCATATGTGTTGCTCCTTCTGATTCCGGAGACCGGTCGATTGTAAAACGCAGTTTTACAATCGACGACTTCCGGAGACGGAAATATAAGGTTTATTCTCCGATGATTCCCCGCCGGCTCACAAAGGCGGCCTCATCATCCATGTTGCAGCCCAGACGGTAGAGGGGCAGCTTCGCCAGAGCGCCCAAAAGCTGCATATCCCGGAGCATGGCGCCCTCGTCGGGATGGTAGGTCTGGGTGATGAGGGTGGAAAAGGCTGCGTGAAAGTCGATGCGCTCTATGCGGTTTTCCGCAGAGCGCTCCAGCAGACAGAGGGCGCCCAGGGGCAGAATCTCGTTGCAGCCATAGTTTTCCTTCCCCTGCCAGGGGGTGCCGCAGACCAGAACGCCGTCGTCCGTGAACTTCAGCAGGGGCTTGTCCCCGTTGAGCACATGGCAGCCGGGGATGTTCTTCAGCCAAAGGCGGGTGTGGGTGGTCTTGCCGGTGCCGCTGGGGGCGGTGAAGAGAATGACCTGCCCCTCCAGCGCCAGCGCCGAGCCGTGGAAGAGCAGCACATTCCGGCTCTGCAGCGCCCGGGTGATCTGCCGGTATAGCGCCAGCCGCTCCAGATAGTTGGGGGAAAAGCCCGCGTCTGCGCTCTCCCTCGCCTCGGCGGCGATGTCCTCCTCCGTCACGCTGACGGAGAGCTGCGGCGGCTCGGGCGTGAGATAGGCTGCGCAGAACGAGCGGGTGCTCTCGTAATTCACGGCGGCGGAGATGGGGAAGCCCGCCAGCTTCAGGGTAAATTCGATCATAACACTTCCTCCACGGTCATATCCGGAAAAGCCACATAGCCGTGGGTGCTGAGATCCCATATGGGCAGTCCGCTCAGCTCGATTTTGAAGGCTCGAGTCACATGGTCAAGGCATATGCTGCGCCCCAGCTCATCGCTGCGGTACACACCGATGCTGCCGTAAAGCACGCCCTTGGCCAGAATATCGGCAGGAAAAGTGAAACGCAGCGTGTGCGTCCCGGCTTCGTCAAGGGAAAAGGGTGCTGACCAGGCGGTGCCCACGGCGGTGTCTGACTCCGTTCTGAAGCTCAGCCGCAGCTTCAGAAGGGACAGAGGCTCCGTGTTGCGAAGACGCAGCTGAAAGACCGGGGCTTCCCCGCTTTCATATTTGTTGCTGCACTTGTTCTCCAGCAGCAGCCGCTCCAGCCGGAGGGTTTCGGCTTTGGCGATGCCCTTGCCCCGGAGGTCGGTGTCCACGGCGTTCTCGCTGAGAGCCTGGTTCATATATACGGCGATGGCACCCTCCACCTCCCCGTCATAGAGGACGCTGCCCCTGTCCAGCACGATGCAGCGGCTGCACAGGCGGCGGATGGTGTCCATGTTGTGACTTACATAGAGGACGGTCTTGCCCTCCTCGTCGGCGGCCGCGCGCATTTTCTGCAAACACTTGTGCTGGAAGGCCATATCGCCCACGGCCAGCACCTCGTCCATGATGAGGATGTCGCTGCTGAGATGGGCGGACACGGCAAAGGCCAGCTTCACGAACATACCCGAGGAGTAGCGCTTCACCGGGGTGTCGATGAACTCCCCGATTTCGGAGAAGGCTATAATGTCGTCCAGCCGCTCGTCGATCTCGGCGCGGCTCATGCCCAGAATGGCGCCGTTCATATAGATGTTCTCCCGGCCGCTCAGCTCCCGGTGGAAGCCGGTGCCGATCTCCAGCAGGGAGGTGATGCGGCCATAGAGGTCGATCTCCCCCTCCGTGGGGGCGGTGATGCGGCAAAGGAGCTTCAGCAGGGTGGATTTGCCCGCGCCGTTGTTGCCGATGATGCCCACCCGCTCGCCCTTGTATATGCTCAGGTCGATGCCTTTGAGGGCGTAGAACTCCTGCCCGATGAGACTCGGATCGCTGCCGATGCGGGAGTTGGGGTCTTCCCGACCCCGGAATCTGGCCCAACGGCTCTGCAGCTCGGCCTGCAGGGTTCTGCCGCCGATGGCACCCAGCCGATAGCGCTTTTTCACGCCGGAGATGCGGATGGCGATTTCTCTTTCTTCCATAGCCGCCTCCTCAGACCGTGTCCATAAAGGTGCGCTCCACCCGGTTGAAAACCGCAATGCCGCAAAGACACAGCAGCAGGGTAAAAAGCAGCGAATAGAGCAGCCGCCCCCACAGAAGGCTGCCGCTGCCGAAGAGGGCATAGCGCAGCAGCTCCACGGGCGCAGTCACCGGGTTCCAGAGAACCAGCTCACGGATAAGTCCCGAAAGGGTGCTCAGGGGGTAGACAACGGGACTGCCGTACATCCACAGCTGCAGACCGAAGCCCACCAGCACATTCAGATCCCGGTACCTGGTGGTCATGGAGGAGATCACGATGCCCGTGCCCATGCCCATGAGCCCCAGCAGCAGAATCGCCGGGGGAACCAGCGGCAGATAAGCCCAGTGGGGCTGCACCGCGCCCACGAAAAGGTAATAGACCAGCAGCAAAAGCGCAGGCAGAAGCTGGATCAGCAGCAGCGAGAGCGAGGAGAGCAGAACGGAAACGGGCATCACCAGCCGGGGAAAGTAGATCTTCCCGAAGATATAGGCGTTGTCCGTAAAGGTGGAGGCATTGCGGCTGACGCAGGAGGAGAAGTAAGTCCACAGAGCGCTGCCGAAAAGGTAAAACAGCAGCTGGGGCACCCCGTCGGTGGAGAGCCTGGCGATGTTCCCGAAGAGGATCACATAGACCACAGAGCTCAGCAGGGGATTGATGAGCAGCCACAGGGGACCCAGAATCGTCTGCGTATAGCTGACGGTCAGCCGCCGCCGGGTGATGAGCAGCACCAGCTCCCGGTACTCCCACAGCTCGCCCAGCTTCAGCTCCAGCGGACGCTGCGAGGCGGAAATATGAATATGGTCAGGACTGTCCATAGACAGCACCCTCCTTTCTTACTTCAAAACCTTCCCCAGCAGCCGACCTGCCAGCTCCTTATAGTACCGCAGCTCGCTTTTGCGGCGGTAGCACAGCAGGTAGAAGAGATTGGGCAGCGTAGCGCAGAGCACGAAGCGCAGCAGCAGAGCGGGAAGCCCGTCGCCTAAGGGCAGCAGCGAGATGCCGTACTGCGTCAGCAGCAGAGCGCCGAGGGTGATGAGCGTGTGGAGGCCGTAGCGGAGGAAATACTCCCCCACCGGCGCGTGAAGCCCGTGGCGATAGAGCATCAGCGGCTCCACCCAGAAGCAGGTGGTCATGGTGCTGATGACGGTGCCCATGAGGATGCCGTCGATGCCGCAGCGTCTGCCGAGGATGATGGACACCACTAAATTGATGAGCGCCTCGGCCAGGGGCTTGAAGCGGTCGTTCCAGTAAAGACCCATGGCATCCCGGGCCAGCAATGTGGCCTTGCGCATACCGCCCACATAGAACACCGCCGCGATCCAGCAGACCGTGGACATATCCAGCAGCAGCGCCTCGCCCAGCCACCAGCGGATAAAGCTCTGGCTCAGGCACACGAGGCAGATGGCGGACCAGCCGTAGAGCCAGGAGCAGCCGAAGCTCAGCCGGTCAAAGACCTCCTTCTTGTGAGCATCGTCCGAGCTCACATTCAGGTTGCCGAAGCCGGCGGTGAGGGACTGCAGCGCCGCATCGTAGGCTGTGGTCAGCGCCGTGGTAATCATCAGGTAGTTGGAGTACAGCCCCACGGAGCTGACGGCCACCAGCTTGGCGATGAGCAGATTGTCGGTGCCGTTGACCACCACACCGCCCAGACGGTGGCAGAGCATGGCGGCCACATTCTTTCTGATGGTGCCGCTGACCTCTTCAGGCAGGGGCTTCACATCCCTGTCCCGAAGATAAGGGTACATTTTGTCCGCCCGCCGGGACACCAGCAGATTCTCCAGCAGGGTGGAGAGCATATGGGCAGCCAGATAGATGATAAAGTCCCGGTAGAGCCAGAGCAGCAGAATCTGCAGCGCGGCCTTGAGGGTATAGATGGTATATTGATAGAGGGAGATAATGTAGCGGTTCTGATCGGCCATCAGCAGCGAGCGCTTGTAAGAGAAAAAGTAAGAGGCGGCAGAGTCGCCCACATACATCAGATAGATCAGCCGGATATGGGGCAGCCGGGGCATCTCCTTGACGAAGAAGGAGAGAAACGGCGTCAGCGCCGCGCCCACGCAGAGCACAAAGAGCCCTATGCAGGTATAGGCCCGCTTAAAAAGCCGCATCAGCGACTTGACCTTTTCGATATTTCCCTCGGAGAGGGGACGGTAGAGGCTGTAGACAATGGCCGTGCCCACGCCCAGCTCCGCCAGAGAGAGCACCGTGAGGATATTGGAGAACAGGCCGTTTAAGCCTAAGTATTCCTCGGCCAGAAAGAGCACAAAGACCTTGCGCCCGATAAAGCGAACGATTAAGGAGATGACCTGCCCGGCCGTGTCCACCGCCACATTGCGGAGGGACTTGCCGGTGCGGCCCGTGTTTTCGGATTTTCTTCTCATACCAGTGCAGCACCAAGTCCAATGTTATGCGCAAACTGCGCCGGATACAGTATAGCGCAAAGAGAGAGAAAATGCAACGAGTTTCCTGATGAGTCACGGGGACAGGTTCCCTGACTCACCCATGGCTGTAGGGCTCGGCCTCCGGACGAGCCGTCCCTCCGCCCCCCTTTTTCTCTGTTGACACATACCCCCTCTTTGGGGTAAAATGTACCCTACATAAATATATAATCCGGTGGTGAAAGCAAATGAAAGGTATCATTCTCGCCGGGGGAGCCGGGACGCGGCTCTACCCTCTGACCATGGTCACATCCAAGCAGCTTCTGCCCATCTACGATAAGCCGATGGTGTACTACCCCCTCTCCACGCTGATGCTTGCGGGCATCCGGGACATCCTCCTCATCTCCACGCCCGAGGACACCCCCCGCTTTGAGCACCTGCTGGGCAACGGGGCGCAGTTCGGCATCAACCTTTCCTACAAGGTGCAGCCCTCCCCCGACGGACTGGCCCAGGCCTTCCTGCTGGGTGAGGAGTTCCTGCAGGGTGAGGCCGGTGCCATGGTGCTGGGCGACAATATCTTCTACGGCAACGGCATGGGCGAGCTTCTCTCCTCCGCCGTGCAGAATGCCGAGGAGAACGGCCGCGCCACCGTCTTCGGCTACTATGTGAAGGACCCCGAACGCTTCGGCGTGGTGGGCTTTGACGAGAACGACCGGGTCACCTCCATCGAGGAGAAGCCTAGGGAGCCCAAGAGCAACTACGCCGTCACCGGCCTCTACTTCTACCCCGCCGGGGTCAGCGAGAAGGCCAAGCAGGTTCGTCCCTCCGCCCGGGGTGAGCTGGAGATCACCGACCTCAATAAGCTCTATCTCGAAGAGGACAGGCTGGATGTGAAGCTCATGGGCCGCGGCTATGCCTGGCTGGACACCGGCACCATGGACAGTCTCATCGAGGCCGCCAACTTCGTGCAGATGATCGAAAAGCGCCAGAGCATCAAAATCTCCGCCCCTGAGGAGATCGCCTACCGCTTCGGCTGGATTTCCACCGAAGAGCTGCTGGTTTCCGCCCAGAAATACGGCAAGTCCCCCTACGGCGAGCACCTGCGCGCCGTGGCGGACGGAAAGATTCGAGGAATGAAAAAATGAACATACTCATCACCGGCGGCGCCGGCTTCATCGGCTCCAACTTCATCTTCTATATGCGTGAGCGTCACCCGGACTACCGTCTGGTGTGTCTGGACAAGCTCACCTACGCCGGCAATCTCTCCACCCTCGCAAGTGTGCTGGACAAGCCCAACTTCCGCTTTGTCAGAACGGACATCTGCGACCGGGAGGCCGTCTACGGTCTCTTCGAGGAGGAGCAGTTCGACATGGTGGTGAACTTCGCCGCCGAGACCCATGTGGATCGCTCCGTGGAGTCCCCGGATGTGTTCCTGCAGACCAACATCATCGGCACCAGCGTCCTCATGGATGCCTGCCGCAGGTACAAGACCCCCCGCTTCCATCAGGTGTCCACCGATGAGGTCTACGGCGATCTGCCGCTGGACAGACCCGACCTGCTCTTCACCGAGGAGACCCCTATCCACACCTCCAGCCCCTACAGCAGCTCCAAGGCGGCTGCCGACCTGCTGGCCATGGCCTACTACCGTACTTATGGTCTGCCTGTGACCATCTCCCGCTGCTCCAATAACTACGGCCCCTACCAGTTCCCCGAAAAGCTCATCCCCCTGATGATCGCCAATACCCTGGCGGAGAAGCCCCTGCCCGTCTACGGCACCGGCCTAAATGTCCGGGACTGGCTCTATGTGGATGACCACTGCAAGGCCATCGATCTCATCCTCCACAACGGGCGCATCGGTCAGGTCTACAACATCGGCGGCCACAACGAGATGCGGAATATAGATATTGTTAAGCTCATCGTTCAGCGTCTCGGCAAGAGCGAGGAGCTCATCACCTACGTGGGCGACCGGGCCGGCCACGACCTGCGCTACGCCATCGACCCCACAAAGATTCACAGCGAGCTGGGCTGGCTGCCCGAGACCGCCTTCGCCGAGGGCATCGTCAAGACCATCGACTGGTACGTGAACAACCGCGGCTGGTGGGAGACCATCGTCAGTGGCGAGTATCAGGAATACTACGCGAGGATGTACGGAAACCGATGAAAGTATTCGTTACCGGCGTCAACGGTCAGTTAGGCCATGACGTACTGCTGGAATTACAGCGCCGCGGCCACGAGGCCATCGCCTCCGGCAGCGGAACCGCCTATACCGCCGAGGACGGGGGCAAGCTCTGTCCCTTCGTGCAGCTTGACATCACCGATGCCGCCGCCGTGGAGGAAAAGCTCTCCGCCCTTCGCCCCGATGCCGTCATCCACTGCTCCGCGTGGACGGCGGTGGATGCCGCCGAGGACGAGGAGAACAAGCCCAAGGTCTACGCCCTCAATGTCACCGGGCCTGAGAATATCGCTAAAACCGCCGAAAAAATCGGCGCGAAGCTGATTTACATCAGCACCGACTATGTGTTCAACGGCAAGGGCACAGCTCCGTGGGAGGCCGACTCTCAGGACTTCGCCCCCCTGAACTACTACGGCGAGACCAAGCTCTTGGGCGAGAAGGCCGTCCGCGCCAACTGCGAAAAATACTTCGTGGTGCGTACCGCGTGGGTCTTCGGGCTCAACGGCAAGAACTTCATCAAAACCATGATCGGCGTGGGCAAGAAGTACGATACCGTCCGCGTGGTCAACGACCAGATCGGCACCCCCACCTACACCCGCGATCTGGCCGTGCTCCTCTGCGACATGGCCGAGAGCGAGAAATACGGCACCTACCACGCCACCAACGAGGGCGGCTACATCAGCTGGTACGACTTCTGCGTGGAGTTCTACCGGCAGTACGGCCTGAGCACCACGGTCATCCCCGTGACCACCGAGGAATACGGTCTCAGCAAGGCCGCCCGCCCGGAAAACAGCCGTCTGGACAAAAGCAAGCTGGCGGCCAGCGGCTTCAAGCCCCTGCCCCCGTGGCAGGACGCGGTAAAAAGATTTTTAGAGGAGGCACAGCTCTGATGGGACAGATTAAGGTTACGGCTCTGGAAATCGAGGGCCTGTATGTCATCGAGCCCACCGTCCACGGGGACGCACGGGGCTACTTTGTGGAGACCTACAACCAGCGGGACATGGCCGAGGCGGGTCTGAACATGGTTTTCGTGCAGGATAACCAGTCCATGTCCGTGAAGGGTGTGCTCCGGGGTCTGCACTACCAGATCAACTACCCCCAGGGCAAGCTGGTGCGCGTGGTGCGCGGGGCGGTCTATGATGTGGCCGTTGACCTGCGCCCGGGCAGCCCCACCTACGGCAAGTGGCATGGCGAGCTGCTCTCTGCCGAGAATTTTAAGCAGTTCTACATCCCCGAGGGCTTTGCCCACGGCTTCCTCGTCCTCTCTGACGAGGCCGAGTTCTGCTACAAGTGCACCGACTTCTACCACGCCAACGACGAGGGCGGTTTAGCGTGGAACGACCCCGCCATCGGCGTGCAGTGGCCGGAGCTCTGCGGCGAGTACAGGGGCACCCCCAGCGCCGCGGGCTATACCCTCAGTGACGGCACCCCGCTGGTCATGTCCGACAAGGACCAGAAGTGGCCGGGCATCAACGGCTGAAAATCATCCATACAAAAAAGAGGCTGTGGCAACCACAGCCTCTTTTTTCTCGTCTCCCCCGCCGCACCCCCCTTCTCGGCTCCCCTGAAAGGGGAGCTGGCGCGAAGCGCCTGAGGGGTTCCCCCCCCGCTCTCGGCTCCCCTGTTGCGCAGCAATGGGGGAGCTGTCGCCTTCGGCGACTGAGGGGGCACGGAAACCGCACCCTTTTTGCCCTTGCAGGATTAAAAAATACGCACAAGCAGAAAGGAAAAAGCAAAAAATCAAACCCGACGAAACAAATTACATAAATAAAACAGGGAGCAGCTAAAAAAAGTTAAAAAACCCCTTGCATTTTTATGGCAATTATGTATAATTTAGCGTGTGTACCCATAGAAAACTAAGGGGCTAGCTATCAGAAAATGCAGAAACTGTCCCGTAAATCGGACACTTTTCGCGCCGAGCAGCGCTCCCCGTACCCCAGACCGGAGGGGAAGTTATCTTCCGGTAATAAGTTCTTTATAAGTTTAAATTATCATAAGTAAAACGGACGGCGCAGAGTGCGCTGCGGGCAAAGGGCCCGCGGACCCCCACTGTGCGTCAGTCGCACGGGAAGCCCCCGTGCAGAAACCTGAGGTGCAAAGAAAAATCGGTCTCCCGGCATCGCAACCCCCCGCATCCCCCGTTCTCGGCGCCCCTGTTGCGCAGCAATGGG
>DCIK01000012.1:7050-14574 GCA_002315975.1 Clostridiales bacterium UBA1728 | reverse complement strand
TCCGCTTCCGCTTCGCTGCCGCTGCGGACTACTGAGCATCAGCGGCTGAGCGGAAGGGGTTCGTATGCGTCTCGATTATTGAGGAAGCAAGGCCGCAAGGCCTCATGTCCACCTCCGGCGGCGTTTTGCCGCCGAAAACGCCTTTCTCTTCTCCACCGCCAGCGGCGCATCTTCTCTTTCCCGGGAAAGAGAAGATGGGGGGCTGAACCCCGGCCGGGAGGCCGTGCCCTACGGTTGCTGCTGCCGAAACAAAAAGGCACGGCCCGAAGGCCGTGCCGGAGAGTCTGGGGTTGATCTGAATCAGGTGGCAGCGCGCTTGGCAGCGTCCTTTTCGGCGTTGGCAGCCGCGTACTTGTGGGCATCCTCGTCGGTGATCTTGTAGCCCAGCCAGAAAACCAGAGCGGCGATGAGGGTGATGCCGCCGGGGATGACGCCGATGATGATCATGAAGTCGCGGATGAACTTCTCGGTGATCTCCATGCCGGCCTGATAGCCGATGAGAGCCAGACCGTAGCCGCCGATGGCAGCGCCGCCGGCGAAGCCCACCTTCATGGGCACGTTGTACATGGCCATGGCCACGGCGCGGAAGTCCTTGCCGGTCTTGTAGTAGCCGTACTCGCCGCAGTCCAGCAGGTAGTTGACGCCGAAGGAGGAGAACATATACATGGCAGCGGTGAAGCCGCAGGAGCAGAGCGTGAAGACCCACTTGCTCTTCTGGCCGAAGACCATGATGCCGAACTCAAACACAGCGTAGAGGATCATGCCCCAGACCATGGAGTTCTTCTTGCCGATCTTCTTGCCCAGCTTGGGCATGATCAGAGCGGCCACAAAGGCGAAAGCGCTCTTGATGGTCATGGAGGTGGACATGAAGGCGTAATCATCGATAACATAGCGGAAGTAGTAGGCCTGAATAGCGGTGAACACGTTCATGGCCACATAGAAGAGAGCCAGGGCGATGATGACGATGAGCATCTGGCTGTTGCCGGCCACAGAGGCCATCATGTCCTTGAAGGTTACGCGGTTGGCGGCCTTGGCATCGGCGGGGATGGGGGCATCGTACTTGGTGCCCTGCTTGCCCATCATGATGCAGCCCACGAACATACCGACAGCGAAAATGAGGATGGCCATGATGTAGGAGTTGGCCTCACCCACATAGGGCTGGAGGAAGAGGATCAACCGCAGACCCAGGAAGGAGCAGATGATGGTGGCGGCAGCGGTGGCCTGCGCCTGACGGGCGGAGAAGATACCGCGCTTGGCCATATCGGCGCCGCTCATGAGCTGCAGGAAGCCGCCGCGGCAGATCATGACGATGCTCATGCCCACGCCGTAGCCCAGATAGGCCAGAATGATGATGGCGCAGCGCACCACCACGGGGAGGTTCAGAGCGTTGGTATCCAGATAGGTCATGGCGAAGCAGACAGGCAGGGCGATGGAGAGAATGTACATCCAGGGCACATACTTGCCCTTCTTGAAGCGGGCACCCTCCACGATGGGGCCGGTCAGAAAGCTCATTACCAGGTCGAGGAGCTTGGCAATCAGCAGGGTGGTGGAAACGGCGGCGGCGGAGATCATCAGGTAGTCCGTCATGAACAGGTTCATGTAGGTCATGGTGATGCCGGAGCCGACTGTCTGGAGAAATACCGCTAAGGTGTATTTGCTGACTTCACTTTTCTGATTTTCGGCTGTCATTTTTCTTGTTTCCTTTCTTTTCTTTATTGGGAGTTTTGCTTAATGACAAGGTGTTAGTGCAAAAACCTGTATCCGATGATTTCTCTCCTGTACAAATACTACAAAGACAGGGGTTGACTCTATGCCTTCTCCTTTTGAAAGGGGAAGGCAGGGGACGGGAGCTACGGCGGCACGGCCGGGAGGCCGTGCCCTACGGCCTTTACTTTACTGGGAGTTTTGCTTATCTGCAATAATAATTGGTGCCGTAGCTGCAAAGCTCATCGGAGAGGATGGGAGAGGCCTCCGCCATGCTGATGGCCGGGTGGAACAGCACGGGACCCAGCGAAATGTTTCCTCCGGGGCCGTAGAGGTCGATGGCCTCCCGCACCTTGGCGCGGAGCTGCTCCTCCGTGGGCTTGGTGCCGGGCTCGATCCACTTGCCCTGCAGATCCCAGCAGCCGGAGAAAACCAGCTTGTCGCCTATGGTTTTCTGCAGACCCACCAGATCGTTTTCCGGCTGGCAGATGGTCCAGGCCGCATAGCCCTCGTCCACAAAGCGATCCACCACCTCTTCGCACTTGCCGCAGACGTGCTTGAAGGGGATCATCCCGTAGGAGCGCACCGCGTCCGCCCACTTTTTGTGGACAGGGGAGATGAGGGCATCGTAGGTTTCCGGAGAGATGAACAGGCCGCGCTCGTGGGCAAAGTCCTCGTAGATGGTGACTACATCGGGGTTGAAGTACTTCCTGATGTACTCCAGCGTGCCGATGCGGTAGTCCACAATGGCGTTGAGCAGCTCCGCGCAGGCCTCGGGCTCCTCATAGAAGGCCATCAGACCGTTGTCGAAGATCATCAGATCCACCAGACGCAGGAAGGGGCCGTTCCAGCAGCCGTATTCCAGCACCTGCTCAGAGGGATTGTAGCGGGCAAGCTGCTTATCCGCCTGGGCCTGCCAGTCGTACTTGGTGATGTCGGGGAACTTAACATACTTCCTCCACTCGGTCGCATCGGGGAGAACCTGCTTTCCCGGTGCGGGCGTACCGCCGCCGAAGCCGGCTGAATTTCTCGCCCACTCCATGCCGAACCAGTCTAAGCCTCCGCTGCCGCCGGAGGGGCCGTTTTCAAACGCCTCCGCATCGCCGCCGCAGCCCAGCTTGTCCCGATAGCCGCCGATGTGGTCGTGGGACTGGTGGTGGATAATGGCCATCAGATTGTCTTTTCTCGTCATCATAGTGTTGCCGCTTCTCCTTTCCCTGTTATGCAGGAAAATTCTTGTATGTTGATTTGTAATGCAAGAATAGCATAGTAAATCTTAAAAATCAATGAACAAAACTCGAAATTTTCAAGCGGATTTTTGGCTATTTTGTACGGATATTGTTCATGGTATGAAATGATATTCTCGCATTTTGCACGAAGGGCAAAATGTGTCTCCTTTCTCTCCGCGGAAGCGTTTTTCCCCTTGACCGCATATACTTCCCGTGATAAAATTATAAGGTTAGAAACGATACTAAGGAGTTTTTATAGATGGCTGGCAGAAAAAGAAAGAAGCAATCCCGGGGACTGACTGCGCTGCTTGTGGCGGCAGGCGTTGCTGCGGGCTTTGTATCGGGCTATTTTACGGGGCGCAGCAGCGCCGATACCGTTTCAGGCTCTTCCCCGGTGACGATTCTCCAGCGCCAGACGGTCAGCAGCGGCCGCCACAGCTTCTATGTGAGCTACATGGCCGACGGGGAAATGCTCGCTGCCGAGGAGGTCAGCGCCGGCGCCCTCCTGCAGGGCACGATGGACGCTCCTGAGGGGCGCACCGTCCTCCGCTGGCTGGATGACAACGGTCTGGAGGTGGAGCCCACCGAGCTGCGCGCCTATACGGATATGCGTCTTACCGCCGTCACCGGCCCTGCGCTCCGGGCGGAGGCCGGCTATTTCCCCGGCACCAGCGAGTTTTTCCTGCCGGAGTCGGCGCTGACGCGGCTGGACTTTGCCCGCATCTTCTTTGGTCTTTTGGAGGACAAGCCCAAGTACGAGGAGCTTCTCCGGGATACCGACAGCACCGAGGCCGCCGCTCTGGTGGCAGCGGGGCTCATGGATGCTCCCAACGGGAATTTTTCCCCCGACGAAGCCCTCACCGAAGAGAGTTTTGAAGCGCTGCTGAAGCCCTTCTTTGCCAGCAATGCCATTGATTCCGCTCTCGCCGCCGTCAGCGGTATGGGCAGCGAAACCCTTACCCGAGCCGAGGCTGTGGTGGTGCTCAACTCCCTGCTGGGGCTGGATGGGCAGGAGCGGGACTGCTATCTGCCCGACATTGAACCCGGCTACTGGGCCGAGAGCGCCGTGAAGCTGGCGGCCATGGGGCACAGCGGGAAGTATAAGCAGGGCTTTGTGAATCTCAACGGCTATCTCTACTCCATCGATCAAGACGGTTACGCCCTGAAGAATGCTTTCATCGGCTCCCTCCGCTTTGACCAGAACGGCCGCTACACCTCCGGCAACTACGAGCTGGACGATCTGGTGGCCGCCGCCCTCCGGGAGAACACCGATGCCTCCATGGAGCGGGAGGAGATGCTCCGTGCCATGTACGACTATACCCGTGACCACTACAAATACCTGCGCCGGAACTACTACCAGACCTCCGACATCGGCTGGTGCCTGAAGGAGGCCTATACCATGTACTCCATGGAGATGGGCAACTGCTACTGCTATGCCGCCGCCTTCTGGGCTGCCGCAAGGCAGCTGGGCTACGATGCCCTCTGCGTCAGCGGCACCATCGGCTCCGAGCATTCGCCCCACGGCTGGGTGACGATCTCCATGGATGGGGGGCATTATGTCTTCGATGTGGAGATCGAGATGGCCTACCACAGGGACGGCATGGAGTATGTGGACAACTTCAAGCTGGAGCACAGCGCGGCTGTGACTAAATGGCTCTATGTGGAGCTCTATAAATACGATCAGGCGCTGCCCATGGAAAAGCAGTATGAGCTGCAGCAGCAGTGAGGAGGAGAGCAAAGATGAAAAAACGCGCAATTCTGGCTCTTGCTCTGACGCTCTGCTGTCTGAGCGCCTGCGGAGAGCAGGAAACCCAGAGCCCCGAAGCCACATCCCAGACCACGGTGGTGGATCTGCCCGCCGTGGTGGAGGGCAATGACTATGCCAGCGCCCAGGGTCTTCGCTACGAGGGCGAGTGCGACGCGGAAAAGCAGAACGGCGTATACGAGGGCAAAGGCAGCTTTACCGCCAACGAGGGCTGGCGCTATACCGGCAGCTTCAGCGGCGGTGTTTTCGGCAGCGGCAGCGTGGAGGGCTTCCCCTATACCCTCTCCTTCGGGGGAATAAAAATCTCCGGCAGCTACAGCGGCGAGGTGCAGGAGCTGCAGCCTGAGGGCGAGGGAACCTTCACCGCCCGCAGCGGCGGCAGCTTCAGCGGCACATTCATAGCCGGTGAGGTGCTGAAGGGGCAGGCCGAGGGTCTCCCCGCCGGACTGTATATCGGCAACAGCGCCGCGGAGGGCAGCTATACCGGCTCCGTGGCAGGGGGCAAAATGGACGGTCAGGGCGTTTTCACCTGCGAAGGCGGGCGGACGCTCCGCTATGAGGGCGGCTTCAAAAAGGGCGAACCCTCCGGCAGCGGTACCCTCAGCGACAGCGGCTTCATCTGCCTCAACGGCAGCGAGAAGAACCGGGGCTGCTTTGAGGGTGCCACCGTGGACGGTCAGCCCTCCGGGCAGGGCAGCTTTACAGGCCGCAACCGCGAGAACATTGATTACAGCTATACGGGCTCCTGGGCCGAAGGACTCTTTGACGGCGAGGGCAGGCTCATCTACGAAAGCGAGCTTTACTATGACCGCATCGGCCATTTCAGCGCCGGAAAATTCGCCCCCGAGGGAATCGAGCTGCTGGAGTGCCTGGGCACTGCCGGCCCCCGCTTCACTCTCACGGAAAAGACCCGCAGCTACATTCTGAAGTTCCCCGAATTTCTCAAACGCGAGACCCTGCTGAAAAAGACCGACGAGTTTGAGTATAAGGGCGAGTACAACGCCTATCTGACCTATGTGAACTATATGAGCGACCCCGAGCGCTTCGAGGGTGCGTTCATGTATGTGTTCAACGACAAGATTCTTGAGCGCCGCACCATTACCGCCTTCGGCGAGGACTATCCCGTGGGCTACTATGTGGCCACCAATACCCTCTACAACGATCCCATTGTCTGCTACTTCTTAGGCAGCTTCAGTACCTTTGAGAGCGCCAATGTCTTTAACTGCTACGCTATTCCTCTGGGTAAGACTACCTACACTAACGCCAACGGCGATGCGGTGGACGCCATCGCCCTCTTAGTTGGCGCCATCACCACCTATTGACCATGAGCGCAAAACACAGACGGCTGCTGCTCCTTGCCCTGCTGCTGACGGGCTGTGCCCTGCGGCTGTGGGCTCTGGGCAGCGTTCCGGCGGGGCTGAATCAGGATGAAGCCTCCGCCCTCTACGACGGCTGGGCCATACTGAAAAGCGGCATGGACCGCAACGGCTATGCCCTCCCGGTGCTGCTCCGCGCCTGGGGCAGCGGGCAGAACGCTCTCTACAGCTACCTGGCCATCCCCTTTCTGGCTCTGCTGGGTCTCAATTCCGTGGCCGGGCGGCTGCCCATGGCGCTCTCGGGCTGTGCGTCCCTGTGGCTGATTTATGGGCTCTGCCGCCGGCAGCGAGACGAGCGCTGCGCCCTCTGGGTGCTGGCGGCTCTGGCCGTGAACCCCTGGCACCTGCTGCTGTCCCGCTGGGCGCTGGAGAGCAATCTTCTGCCCTTTATGCTCCTGCTGGGTATCGGCTGTCTGAGCCGGGTACAGGAGCGGGAAATCTGGCTTGTGGCCGCCGCCGCTGTGCTGGCGCTGAGCCTTTATGCCTACGGCACGGCCTACTTCTTTCTCATTCTCTTCCTCCCTCTGGCCTCGCTGTGGCTGTGGCGGAAGAAAGCGGTATCGCTGAAAACCTACCTTCTTGCGCTGGGCGTTTTTCTTCTTCTCGCCCTGCCCGTGAGCCTCTGCCAGCTTCGCAATGTGCTGGGGCTGGAGGCGGGAAGCTTTCTGGGTCTCTCCCTGCCCAGGCTCTCCGAGGGACGGCAGAGCGCCACCAGCATTTTAGGCGGCGGCAGCTATCTTGCCAATGCGAAAAAGCTCCTCACCCTTCTATGGACGCAGAACGACGGTCTGGTGTGGAACTTTGCGGGACGCTTCGGCCTCCTCTACGGAAAAATCGGGCTGCTGCTCGCCCTTGGCGGGCTGGGCGTTGCTATGTGTGAGCGCAGGGAGCCGCTGCTGCTGCTCTGGCTCCTCGCGGCATTTCTCGCCTGCGGCTGCGTGGAGGTGAATGTGAACCGGGTAAATATGCTTTTTCTGCCCCTGATCTATTTTCAGGGTGTGGCTCTATGGAAGCTGGGCGAGTGGCTGAAAAGGCCGGCGCTCCCTGCGCTGCCGCTGCTCATGGCGGCGCTGCTCTTTACCCGTTATTACTTCACCGACTATGCTTCGGCGGTGGCTCCCGCCTTCTACGACGGGCTCTGCGAGGCCATCGTCTATGCCGACAGCCGGGAGAAAAGCACTAAATTCTGCTCCTATGATGTGAATATGCCCTATATCTTCGTGCTCTACGCCACGCAGATGCCCCCGGAGGCGTATCTGGAGAGCGTGGAGTATATGAACCCCGGCGGGGCCTTTGAGTGGGTCAGCGCCGTGGAGGGCTGGCACTTCGGCTACGCCCCCGCCGACGAGAGCTGCGCCATTGTCCGCGCCGACAGGCTGCCGGAGGGGTACAGTGTCGAAGTGCAGTATGGCGAATGGTGCGTATGCGCTTCGCGCTTCGATTGCTAAAC
>DCIK01000012.1:0-6911 GCA_002315975.1 Clostridiales bacterium UBA1728 | reverse complement strand
CCGCCTTGGTCGATGCGAGGGGAGCAGCAACAGCTGCTCCCTCAGGGTATTTTCAAGGGGGCGGAGCTCCCTTGAAAATGATACTATTTTATTTGCGAGCGGCCGCTCGCAAACTCTGCGAGGCTATGAATAGGTATTTATTTTTTATGGAGGATACAAACATGAAACAGTTCATCTCCGAGTTCAAGCAGTTCATTTCCCGGGGCAATGTGGTGGACATGGCCGTCGGCGTGGTGGTGGGCTCTGCTTTCACCGCCATTGTCAACTCTCTGGTCAAGGACATTGTAACCCCCCTCATTGGCGTGCTCTTCGGCGGCATCGACTTCAGCGGACTGAAGATTGTGTTCACGGCTGCCACAGAGGATACCCCCGAGGTGGCCCTGTGCTACGGCAGCTTCCTGCAGGCCGTTGTGAACTTCCTGCTGGTGTCTCTGGTCATCTTCAGCGTGGTCAAAGCCATGAACAGCTTCCGCAAGAAAAAGGAAGAGTCTCCCGCTCCCGAGCCTGAAGCTCCTGCCGAGCCCTCCGAGGAGATTCTGCTTCTTCGGGAAATCCGCGACAATCTGAAAAAGTAAGGAGACACAGCCATGCGTGAGCTTCTTGCCTCCGGCCGCAGTCTGCCCGAGGCTTACCATCATTCGCTGCTGCTTTTGGAGCAGTACGGCGAGCACACTCCCTGTCCCGACTATAATACCACCCAGAAGGAATGCTCCATGACCCTCTATGTGGAGCAGCCCCTTGCCGAGCCCCGGATTTCCAAGCTCTTTATCGGCGGCTTCATGGAGCTGGAGCAGTACCGGCAAGAGATGCTGGACGGCATTCTGGACTTTGAGATTGAGCGCGGCAACTGGGAATATACCTATCACGCCCGCATTGCCGAGCAGCTCCCCTTCATCCGCCGGGAGCTCCGGCGCAACGCCGACAGCCGCAGGGCTGTGGTGGATGTCCGCGACTGGAAGCATGACAGCGCCGAGGGCAATACGAACCCCGCCTGCCTGCAGCATCTGCAGTTTTTCATCCGCGGCGGCGCACTCCACTGCAAGGTGCTCTTCCGCTCCAACGATGCCTGCGAGGCTACCTTCATGAACAGCTATGCCCTCATCTGCCTGCAGGAGCGTCTGGCCGCCGAGCTGGGCGTGAGCATGGGCAGCTTCACCCTTCGGGCCAACTCCTTCCACTGCTATGAAAAGGACTTCGGTCTGCTGGAGGGCTACTGCCGGCGCATCCGCGATGCGGAGGAGCCGGACGAGCTCTGCTACTTCTTTGAGGGCGACTGGCAGGAGCTGATGGCCTCTGCCGCCGTGGAAATCGCCGAAAAGGTGGAGGCGCTGAAGAATCGCCCCTGATGAGCTTTGGATAAAGCCATGAACATTTCTTTGCTTTTGCTTTATTCCCTTCTCTATGCATTCATCCATCTTCTGCCCCAAAGACTGTGCGCTGATCCTGCCGCTTTGGTGAGCGTACTGGAAGCGGCCTTCTGGCTGCTGCTGCTCAGGAATGTGAAGCGCAAGGGCTTACAGGAGCGGCTTCTGCTTTGCCGTCCCCGGACATTCAGTCTGAGACTCAGCTGGCCGCTGCTCTGTATCCCGTTACTGCAGCTGGCACTGCATCCGGAGCTTCCGTCGTGGCGGGAGCTTCCGGCACTCGCATTCGCTGCGCTGGGCGAGGAAGTCCTCTTCCGCGCTGTGCTGCCGCTTGCGATGCGGGAAAAGCTTGCCCTTGGAGAGGGGGCAGTCTGTTTTCTCTGCGCCGCTCTCTTTGCGCTTTTTCATCTTCTCAATGGCGCGGCGGCAGCGCTGCTTACGCTGCTTTATGCGTTCTGTGCGGCTCTTGGCTTCAGTGCCCTTGCCGAGCAGACGGGTTCTGTTCTGAGCCCCGCTCTGCTTCACCTTGCGATTAATCTCACGCTGCCCTCTTCACCCGAACCTTCGGCATTTGTGGTTTTGAACAGCGCTCTCTTTCTACTGGCATACATTTTCAAAAGAAAAGGAAAAAACAAAAATGAGACTCTACATTGATCCCGGTACCGGCAGTATGCTCTTCGCTATCCTGTTGGGTATGTTCAGTGCCCTGATCTGGCTGATGAAGGGCTGGATCGTGAAGCTCCGCTTCTTCTTCAGCGGCGGAAAAAAGGCCGATGCAGCCGAAGAAAAGCTGCCTCTGGTGATCTATTCCGAGGGCAAGCGTTACTGGAATGTGTTTGAGCCCGTATGCCGGGAACTGAATGCCCGCGGCTTTGATACGGTATACATGACCTCCTCCGAGGATGACCCTGCGTTGAGCTGCGGCATGGAGCATCTGGATGCCCGCTTCATCGGTGCAGGCAATAAGGCCTTTGCCAGGCTGAACTTTGTCAGTGCCAATGTGCTGCTCTCCACCACCCCCGGTCTGGAGGTATATCAGTGGAAGCGCTCCAAGGCTGTGGACTTCTATGTTCATATGCTCCACGGACCCGTGGAGGTCACCGGCTACCGTATGTTCGCGCTGGACTACTATGATGCCGTAATGCTCTCCGGCCAGTACCAGTACGAGGACGAGCGGAAGCTGGAAGAGCTCCGCAATCTTCCCGCCAAGGAGCTGGTCATGGCCGGCATCCCCTTCATGGATGAGCTGAAGCACAGACTGGAGAACAGCCCCGCCGTGGACAATCACGGACAGAGAGTGGTCCTATTGGCTCCCTCCTGGGGCGCCAGCGCTATCTTCTCCAGGTTCGGCGGCAGGATTCTGGATGTGCTGCTCAAAACCGACTACCATATCATTGTCCGCCCCCATCCCCAGTCCTTTACCTCCGAGAAGGAGCTGATGGATAAGCTCATGCAGCAGTATCCCGACTCCGAGCGTCTGGAGTGGAACCGGGATGCAGACAACTTTGATGTGCTCCGCCGCTCGGACATTCTGGTTTCCGACTTCTCCGGCGTGCTCTTCGACTTCTCTCTGGTGTTTGACAAGCCGGTAATCTATGCCGATACCGAGTTTGACAACAGCCCCTATGATGCCTGCTGGCTGGATACGCCCTTCTGGACCTTTACCGCCCTGCCCCGCATCGGCGAGCAGCTGGGCAAGGACGATCTGGAAAAGCTCCCCGAAATGATCGAGGAGTGCCTCACCGAGCCCCGCTATGCCGAAGGCCGCCGTCAGGTTCGGGAAGAAACCTGGTGCTATCCCGGCGAGGGCGCCAAGCGCGTGGCTGATTATCTGATTGCGAAATGCGAGGAGCTCCGCAAAGAAGAAGGTTCTGAACAATGACTATCCTATCCGCTTTATATACTCTGACCATTAAACCCCTGGAGCTGATTTTCGAAGTCGTTTTCAGCGCTGCCTACCAGAGCTTCCAGAAGCTGGCAGCCCTCCTGCTGGATGTGGATTTCCCGGTTTCGGGCCTTTCCATCATAGTGCTGAGTCTGGCGGTAAACTTTCTGGTGCTGCCCCTCTATCGGCGCGCCGACGCCATGCAGGAGGAGGAGCGCAATACCGAGGCGCGGCTGGACAAATGGGTGAAGCACATCAAGGCCACCTTCACCGGTGATGAGCGCACCATGATGCTCCAGACCTACTACCGGCAGAACAACTACAGCCCCACCCATGTGCTCAAGGGAGCTGTGTCGCTGTTCCTGGAGATTCCTTTCTTCATCGCCGCCTATAACTTTCTCTCCCATCTCACTTTGCTCTACGGTTCCGGCTTCGGTCCCATTCAATCACTGACAGAGCCTGACGGACTCATCCGATTCGGCGGAATCACCCTGAATCTGCTGCCCATTCTGATGACGTCCATCAATGTGGTCTCCACGGTCATCTTCACCAAGGGCTACCCCCGGAAGACCAGGCTTCAGCTCTATGCCATGGCGGCGTTCTTTCTGGTGTTCCTCTACGATTCCCCCTCGGGTCTGGTGCTCTACTGGACGCTGAATAACCTCTTCTCCCTGTGCAAGACGCTCTGCTACCGCTATAAGAATTCCGATCTGGTGGTGTCCTTCCTGTTTCTGCTGCTGGGTGTTGCCACCTGCGGCATCAGCTTCTACCTGATTGGTACCCACAGAAAGAAGAGAGGCATCTTTTTTCTGTTCATCGGTGCCATTCTCATCGGGCAGTTCTTCCGTCGTCTGGCCTTCAAGCGCGGTAAGCGCAAGCCCTTCGTCTTCAAAAGAAAGCCCAGTCCGAAGCTGTTCTTTCTGGCGGTGGTGTTTCTGGCCTTACTGACGGGTGTCCTCATTCCCTCTGCTGTCATCCGCTCCTCACCCCAGGAGTTTATGAATCTGAACAATTTCGTCCATCCGCTGTGGTATCTGGTCAACTCCTTCCTGCTGGCAGCAGGCGTGTTTGTGCTGTGGACGGGCGTGTTCTATGCCCTCAGTGATGATAGTGCCAAGCTCTTCTTTGAGCTGGGCGCGTGGGTGCTCTGCGGCGTGGGTCTTACGGATTATCTCTTCTTCGGCAAACGCATGGGGCTGCTGACCGCAAACCTGACCTATGTGGACGCCTTCAAGGTCGGCAATATGGACCTGCTGGTGAACCTGGTGCTGGTGGGCTGCGCTGCGCTGCTCTTCGCCTTCCTCTACCAGAAATGTCCCCAGTCGGTCACCAGAGCCCTCGCTGCCACCGTAGCTGCAGTGGTCTGTATGTCTGCCGTCAACGCCAGAGGTATCACGCAGTCCGTGGCAGAAGTGGATCTGAACAGCCGCAGTGAGACGGCCCCCAACTTTACCCTCAGCAGAACCGGGAAAAACGTGGTAGTCATCATGATCGATCGCGGCATGGGTCTGTATGTGCCCTACCTGTTCAACGAGGACCCGCAGCTGGAGAAGCAGTTCGCCGGCTTTACATACTACTCCAATACCCTCTCCTTCGGCGGCTTCACCAACTTTGCCGTTCCCGCCCTTTTCGGCGGCTATGAGTACACCCCTGTGGAGATGAACAAGCGCAAGGACGAGCTGCTGGTGGATAAGCACAATGAGGCTCTGAAGGTCATGCCGGTGCTTTTCGCCAATGAGGGCTATGATGTGTCGGTGCTGGACCCCAGCTACGCCAATTACCAGTGGATTCCCGACCTGTCTGTTTTTGACGACTGCGAGGGCGTTCATGTCTACCACGCTAACGGCTACTTTGCCGGTGACGATAACGGTGAGAGCGATATCCTCGTCCGAAACAGGAACTTCTTCTGCTACAGCATCATGAAGATTGCGCCCCGCTTCCTCCAGACCGCGCTCTACAACGAGGGAAACTATAATTCCTGCTCCCAGCAGTCCAGCTATCAGCGGCTGTTTACCACCAGCCTTGCTGAGGGCGAGTATTCCGACTTCACCAACGCTTACTACGTGATGAAGAACCTGCCCACGATGACCAGCATCGCCGATTGTGAGCAGGGCTCGTTCGTAATGATGACCAACGATATTACCCACTCGGACTGCCTGCTCCAGACCCCTGACTATGTGCCCTCCATGAGGGTGAATAATGTGGAGTACGACGAGGCTCATCAGGATCGCTTTACCCTCAACGGCAACACCCTGAAGATGCGGGACTATGTGGATTACGCCGGCTACCATGTGAATATGTGCGCCATGCAGCTTCTGGGCGACTGGTTCGACTACCTGCGGGAGCAGGGTGTGTACGACAACACCCGTATCATCATCGTCTCTGACCATGGTCGCAGCTCCTTGCAGCTGGATAACTTCGCGCTGGATGATATTGTCTATACCCTGGATAGCCCCGGTGACCGTGTGGATGACGCAGAATGCTATTTCCCGGTACTGCTGGTGAAGGACTATAACGCCACGGAGTTTACCACCTCCCACGAGTTCATGACCAACGCCGATGTGCCCACGCTGGCCACCGAGGGCATCATTGAAAACCCCGTGAACCCCATGACCGGCAAGCCCATCAACAGCGATGAGAAAACCGCCCACGACCAGTATGTGACCGCCTCCAAGGACTGGGATGTGAACATCAACAACGGAAATGTCCTCATGCCCGGCAAGTGGTACTCCGTCCACGATGACATCTGGGATAAGAACAACTGGACGGTCGTTGCGAAGAATGCCGTATTTACCGGCGAATAATTCCCGACAATCCAAAAGGCCTCTGTCGGGCGCCTTTCGTGCGCTTGACAGGGGTCTTTTATCATGGTATACTGTTGGCGAGGGAGTAGCTGGCTCTTTTGAGTGGCAAGTCAACACACTGACGCAAGGCGTCTGGCTTGTCTTAAACAACGAGACTCAAGTATGGCTGTGCCATGCTTGGGCTTATTTTTTTCGGAGGATAGAGAAATGAGTTTGCTGGAGCTTTTTGTCTTAGCTGTGGGTCTGAGCATGGACGCCTTTGCCGTCAGCGTGTGCAAGGGTCTGTCCACGCAGAAGATTGAAATCAGGCACTATCTCTGCGTGGGAGCGTGGTTCGGCGGCTTTCAGGCGCTGATGCCGGCCATCGGCTATCTGCTGGGCTCCACCTTCGAAAAATACATTACCTCCATTGATCACTGGGTGGCCTTTGTACTGCTGTGCTTCATCGGCGGCAATATGGTCAGGGAGAGCCGGGAACAGGATGCCGACGAGGCAGACAGCTCCTTCGGCTTTAAAACCATGCTGGTCATGGCTGTGGCCACCAGCATTGACGCGCTGGCTGTGGGTATCACCTTCGCCCTGCTGCCGGATGTGAACATCGTGGCCGCCGTGAGCTTTATCGGGGTGACAACCTTCGCTCTCTCCGCCGTGGGTCTCAAGGTGGGCAATGTGTTCGGGCTGAAGTACAAGTCCAAGGCCGAGCTGGCCGGGGGCGTAATCCTCATTCTCATCGGCAGTAAGATTCTGCTGGAGCATCTGGGTATCATCAATTTCTGATTTCGTGGAAAGCGAGAAAACTCATGTCGTTTCTGAATTGCCTTTATACCCTGACCATCAAGCCTCTGGAGCTGATCTTTG
>DCIK01000033.1:3910-42658 GCA_002315975.1 Clostridiales bacterium UBA1728 | reverse complement strand
CGGCTTAGCCGGGGGATATTTACTGATGTTCTGCGTCATTTTGCGGACAAAATGCTCAGAAAATGCGGCGTTTTTCGGATTGAAAGAAAGCTGAAAAAATGGTATATATTAAGAGCGCAGAGATGCGTATCCATTCCCTCTCCATTTCGCAATACCCGCTCCCGTGAACACCGCCCCTCTTCTCCGGGGGCGGTGTTTCTATGTTTACGCCCTTGCATTTTACCCTCATTGAAAGTATAATGAAGAAAAAAATCAAGGGAGGATACCATATGAAATACGCATACAGAAACGGCATCATTCTCACCGGCGAGGAGGATATGGAGCCCCTGCAGGGTCTGCGGCTGCTCACCGACGGAGACCGAATCGTGGCCATCGAACCCGACAGCGGCGATGTGCCGGGCTATGAGACCGTCGACTTGCAGGGCAAATACCTGATGCCTGGGCTGGTGAATCTCCATGTGCATATTCCCGGCAGCGGCAAACCCTCCAAGGCCACCAGTGACACAAAAACCGTTGTAAAGCTCCTGTCCTCCACGGCGCTGACCCGCCGCATCATTCAGGCCATGGTGGAGAACAATGCCAAAGCAGCCCTGATGAGCGGCGTAACCACCATGAGAGCCATGGCGGGCGTGCTGGATATTGACGGTAAGGTTCGTGACCGGGGTGAAAAGGGGGAGATTGCTTCTCCGCGGATTATCAGTGCCAATATGGCCGTATCCGTCCCCGGGGGACATATGGCGGGTTCTTTGGCCTATGAAGCCCATAGCGCGGAGGAAGCAGCGGCCTGTGCCCGCAGAATCCTTGACGGGGGAGCCGATGTCCTGAAGCTGATGATCACCGGCGGTGTGATGGATGCCAGGGTCAAGGGCGAACCCGGCGAGCTGAAGATGCCGCCGGAGTATGTGAAGGCGGCCTGCGATGTGGCTCATGAGCGGGGCCTGAAGGTCGCAGCCCATGTGGAGAGCCCTGAGGGGGTTCGGGTGGCTCTGGAGAACGGCGTGGATACCATTGAACACGGCGCAAAGCCCGATGCGGAGATTCTGCGGCTCTTCAAAGAGCGGGGCGCAGCTCTGGTGGCGACAATCTCCCCGGCGCTGCCCTATGCTCTGTTCGATCGCAGCCTCATCGGTGCCACCGAGGCGCAGCAGTTCAATGGCCGCATTGTCTTTGACGGGATCGTTGAATGTGCCAAAGCCTGTCTGGAGGCGGGCATACCCGTGGGTCTGGGCACCGACTCCGGCTGCCCTTACATCACCCACTACGATATGTGGCGCGAGGTCAACTATTTCAGAAAATACTGCGGCGTGGACGCGCGCTTCGCCCTCTACACCGCCACGCTCCGCAATGCTGCCATTGCCGGCGTGGGAGACGATACCGGCTCCCTGCGCGTTGGCAAGTGCGCCGATATGCTGGTGCTGCGCAGCAATCCTTTGGAGAGTCTGGGCACCCTCCGGAATCCCGCCATGGTCATTCGCGCCGGGAAAATCTACAAAAACCCCAAGGTAAAAAAGGTAGAGAAGATAGAGCAGGAGCTGGACAAGTACCTGTGAAAGCAAAACGAGGCTGTAAAAATACTCCCTGTCATTGCGAACCAGTCCGCAGACTGGTGTGGCAATCCGCTTCTTTTCCTGCATGATTGCAGAATTCCGAAAGAAAAACGGATTGCCACGTCGCTTCGCTCCTCGCAATGACAGGCTTTTTTTACAGCCCCGTTTTGTTTATGGTGTCAGTGGAGCAAAATGGGCACGCTTCCATAGATGCTTTCGGTTTCCGGAACCGTACACCCCGTAGGGCTCGGCCTCCCGGACGAGCCGCCGCAGCTCCCGTCCTTGCCTTCTCCTTGCGCACAAGGAGAAGGTGGCACGGCGCAGCCGTGACGGATGAGGTTCTCTCTTGTTTCAAGGCTATGCCGGAATCGAAGGCTTCTAACCTCATCTGCCCCTTCGGGGCGCCTTCTCCTTCCAAAAGGAGAAGGCATAGAGCGATTCCTTATTCAACGGGTCCAGGTTTTCAAACTAACACCAATAAAAAACACTCTTCTGAACGAAATCCTTGCAGAAATTCGGCTTTGCCCCCATTCATACCACTCGCAGCCAAATCCAGCAGCCCTCGGATAAGGTTAGTCCTCGCCTGCAGCGACCTTGACAGAACTGTTCCACTGCGCTTTGCGACAGACAAGGCAGCTAAGCCGGCTCATGCAAAAAAGCCCGAGGGCAATAAACACACATTTTCAGACTTGACTTTCCCCTTTGCTTTGTCGTAAACTAAACTGATACAGAAAATACAATCGTTTGATAGCAAAGTAATGAAACGGGAGAGATATGATAGATGAAGGTATGGGAATTTGACACTGAGCTTCGCGCTGAGTCCATCAATGAGGAAGCGGAAAAAAGCTGGCAGTGGTATCAGGAGCATGTAGGGAACCGGGCGATTCCGAAAGTGGAGTTCCTTTTTACTGCGGTAGAGTATTTTGAGCACTTCCTGGAAGCATATGGTGAACCCTGTACGGTTCATTGGAAAATATCCAAGGTATGGGGGAATATCAGCTATAACTGCATTGTGGACGGACCGGAGATCGACCCCATCGGACAATATGATGACGATACCTGGTACAGCAGATACTTCATGCGCAACTACGAAAAAGGGGCAAGGTATCACTATGACAGGAAAAGACATCAGAATCACATCCAGTTTGAAGCTCCGCTGAAGCCGAAAAAACGGTCGATGATCCGGCAGATTCTGCTGGCTTTTCTGCTTGCCGTTGCGGTGTTTTTTGTACTCCGGCTTTTCCCGGAAACGGTAAAAGACATGGCACTCAACGGCATCATAACCCCGGTATTCAATAAGATCACGGTCATGATCGCAGGCATGGCGACACCTCTCGTCTTCCTGTCTGTGATTGGCGGAATCGTTGGCGTGGGCAGCAGCACAAAAGTGGGACAGATCGGCGGTAAATTTGTTTCCAACATGATGGTCTGCTATGGCTTCACCGCCACTGTACTGTCTGCGGTAGCCGTCATGTTTTACGGTCTTAGCTCCGTTTCCTCCGGAGGAGATGCCGGCGCCGTCGGGGAGCTTGTAAAGCTGGTACTGGACATGATGCCGAACAATCTCTTCGAGTGCTTTGTCAATGACAATGCACTTCAGGTCATCGTCCTGGCCATCTTTATCGGTGATGTACTTCTCCTTATGGGAGACAAGGCTGCCGGGCTTCATTCTGCTGTGGAGTCGTTGGAGGGGCTGGTCAATAAGATGATGACTCTGCTGTGCAAACTGTTACCGGCTGTAGTGTTTCTGGGCGTACTGAGAATCCTGTTTATGGACATTTCCGAAACAGCAAGACTGGCTAAAACCGCTGTTGCCTTTGTCCTGTGCGCGATTGCTATCGAGATTTTTGTGATGATCCGCTTCCGGGTGATCACCGGCGCTTCACCTTTCAAACTGTTTAAGGTTCAGATTCCCACGACAATGATGAACCTTGCGACCAGCTCGCAGGTTGGAACCATGCCGGAAAACATGAGGTGCCTGAAAGAGGATGTGGGTGTAGATGAAAAACTGCTGAATTTCTGCCTGCCTCTTGGGATTGTAACTTATATGCCGAACGGCGCTGCATTCCTGGGTCTGGTTGGCTGGGGAATAGCCGATCTGTCCGGTGTACCGATCAACGGCCTGAGCCTTGTCAAAATTGCCGTGATTTCTGTTGTGGTTGCAATCGCCGCGCCGCCGATCCCCGGGAGTGCCTTTGCCGTAATGCCGATTATCTTCTCTACCTGCTCGATCCCGCTGACTTACTATTCTCTGGCGATTATTCTGGGAACGGTACTGGGATACTTCCTGCCTGTGCTGAACGGATATGCTCTGCAACTGGAAACAATCATCACGGCATATAAGCTTGGTCAGATTGACATGGAAAAGTTTGCAAAATTCAAAGCAGGGTCAGGGGAAAAATAAACCCGAATTCTAAAGAATGGACTTGTCAATTATTCATTCTTCAGTTTTCAGTATTCATTATTCACTTAGAAAATCCTGTCGCGGAGTTTTAGTGAATAGTGAAGACTTAATAATGAATAGTGAATAGTACAAAGCGAAAATCCTGCCGCCGACGCGACAGGATTTTCGCTTTGGTCTGAGTGGCGAGACTCGCCCGCCGGGGGCACCCCGGCGGCACGCACGCGGGCACCGAAACAGGCCCCCGGCCTGTTTCTCTCGCTGCGCTCGTGCCCTGTTCGAGTCTCGCCCCAACCAAAAGCAAAAACCACCCTGTCCGGGTGGTTTCCGCTTTTGGTCCGAGTGGCGAGACTCGAACTCGCGGCCTCCAGCTCCCAAAGCTGGCGCGCTACCAACTGCGCAACACCCGGATAGGGCTTTATTATAGCAAAAACAAAACGCACTTGCAAGAGGAGAATTTGATTCTGCGACCACGCCCCGTAGAGCACAGCCTCCCGGCCGTGCCGCGTCTTTCAGCCTTGCTTTCCTCAATACTCAAGACGCTCCGGGATAGTTTTCCGCTTCCGCTTCGTTGCCGCTGCGGACTACTGAGCATCAGCGGCTGAGCGGAAGGGATTCGTATGCGTCTCGATCACTGAGGAAGCAAGGCCGTAGGGCGTACCGTCCACCTCCGGCGGCGTTTTGCCGCCGAAAGCGCCTTTCTCTTCTACACCGCCAGCGGCGCATCTTCTCTTTCCCGGGAAAGAGAAGATGGGGGGCTGAACCCCGGCGGCTCGTCCGGGAGGCCGAGCCCTACAAAGCTTTCTGCGAGAAGATGGGGGGCTGAACCCCGGCGGATGATTTCTGATTGCCAATTTGTTATTCCTGTGTTACAATACGCCGACAGGAGTGTGATGTCACCATGAGAATGAGAAAGAAACCCAATCTGATTCCCCGTATGGAGCGCTGCGCGGCTCTGCAGATCATGGAGCCGGAAAAGCTGAAGGGGCGCTGGCACGAGGAATTTTCACAATATAAGTCCATCCGGCTGGAGATCGGCTGCGGCAAGGGACGCTTCACCTGTGAGCAGGCTCTGCGGGAACCGGAAATTCTCCTTGTGGCCGTGGAGAAGGTGCAGGATGCCATGGTGGTGGCCGAGGAGCGGGCGCTGGAGCAGGGTATCCCCAATGTGCGCTTTATCGACTTCGATGCGGAAAAGCTGCTGGACATCTTCGAGGCGGGCGAGGTGGAGCGCATCTACATCAACTTCCCCGACCCCTGGCGTAAGACCCGCCAGTACAAGCGCCGTCTGTCTGCCCCGGCCTTTCTGGAGCGCTACACCGTGGTGCTGCCCCCCGACGGCGAGGTCTGGTTCAAGACCGACAACGAGCCCCTGTTCCTCTGGAGCATGGAGAGCTTTGCGGCCTGTCACTGGGCTGTCCGGGATATGCCCGAGGGTACGCCCATGACCGATTATGAGCTGAAATTCACCGAGCAGGGCATCCCCATTCACCGCATTATCGCTTCGGTGCCGAAGAAGGAGCAGGAAGCATGAAATTTATTTCCTGGAATGTGAACGGTCTCCGGGCCGTGGTGGGCAAGAACTTTATGGAGGACTTTGCCGCGCTGGATGCTGACTTCTTCTGCCTGCAGGAGACCAAGCTGCAGGAGGGACAGATCAAACTGGAGCTGCCCGGCTATGAGCAGTACTGGGACTACGCCGAGAAGAAGGGCTACAGCGGCACCGCCATCTTCACCCGCCATACGCCCCTGTCTGTACATACCGGCCTTGGCGTGGACGAGCACGACCATGAGGGCCGCGCTGTCACGCTGGAGTACGAGCGCTTCTATCTGGTCTGCGTCTATGTGCCCAACTCTCAGGACGGGCTCAAGCGGCTGGACTACCGGATGCGCTGGGAGGACGACTTCCGCGCCTATGTCTGCGCCCTGGCGGAGAAGAAGGGCGTGGTCATCTGCGGCGATATGAATGTGGCCGTGGAGGAGATTGACCTGAAGAACCCCGCCACCAACCATATGAACCCCGGCTTCACCGACGAGGAGCGGGCCAAGATGCGCGAGCTGACCGGTGCGGGCTTTGTGGATACCTTCCGTGCCCTCCATCCGGAGGACGTGGAATACAGCTGGTGGAGCTACCGGATGAAGGCCCGGGAGCGGAATGTGGGCTGGAGAATCGACTATTTTCTGGTGTCCGAGAGCCTGCGGGAGCAGATCCGTCAGGCCTCCATCCATCAGGAGGTCTTCGGCAGCGACCACTGCCCCGTGGAGCTGGTGCTGGAATGGTAAAAATCGGCAGCGTGGTTTTGGAGGGCCGGCTCTGTCTCGCGCCCATGGCGGGGGTCACGGACGCGGCCTTCCGTCTTTTATGCCGGCAGCACGGGGCGGCCCTCTGCACCACGGAGATGGTGTCCTCCCGGGCACTGATGTATCAGGACGGCAAAACCCGGACGCTGCTGGTGCGTCCCGAGGGCGATGCGCCGCTCTCCGCCCAGCTCTTCGGCTCCGACCCGGTGTGCATGGGCGAGGCCACCGAGAAGCTCATCGAAATCTGTAACCCTGAGATTGTGGATATCAACATGGGCTGCCCGGTGAACAAGGTCGTAAAAAGCGGCGACGGCTCCGCATTGATGAAAAATCCCGACCTGGCTGCGCAGATTATAGAGCAGGTGGTGGCGCATGCGCACCGACCCGTGACCGTCAAGTTCCGCAAGGGCTTTGACAAGGGCAGCGTCAACGCGGTGGAGTTCGGCCGGATGTGCGAGGCGGCGGGCGCCGCTGCCATCACCGTCCACGGCCGCACCCGCGCCCAGCTCTACAGCGGGCAGGCCGACTGGGATATTATCCGGGATGTGAAGCGGGCGGTAAAAATTCCCGTTTTTGCCAACGGCGACATCTGGGAGCCGGAGGACTGCGTGAAGATTTTGGAGCATACCGGCTGCGACGGCGCCCAGATCGGCCGGGGCAGCTTCGGCAATCCCTGGCTCTTTGAGCGGGGCAACGCCGCATTGCGGGGGGAGCCCGTCCCGCCTCTGCCCTCCCTGAAGGATAGAATCGACGAGGCTCTGGGCAGCTTCGAGTTCGCCGCCACCCTCAAGGGCGAGAAAATCGCCATGCTGGAGGCGCGAAAGCAGTTCAGCTGGTTCCTTCGGGGCGTGCGGAACGCTACCTTATATAAACAGCAGATCAGCAATATGAACACCTTAGAGGAGTGCCGCCGCATTGCCCGGCTGATCCAGCTGGAGCTCCGGTAAGATAACGGATACCCTCCCGGCTCCCCTGTTGCGAAGCAATGGGGGAGCTGCCGAGCTATGCGAGGCTGAGGGGGCAACAATCCTTGGAGTATGCCATGACACGAGAAGAAGAACAGCGGCTCATCCGCGCAGTGCAGCGGGGATCGGCCGAAGCCTTTGAACAACTCTATAACGAAAACCAGAGCCGGGTCTATGCTCTCGCTCTGCGAATGTGCGGCAACGAGCAGGATGCCATGGACGCCTCTCAGGAGGCGTTTCTCAAGGCTTACCGCTCTCTGGGCAGCTTCCGGGGGGACTGCGCCTTTTCCACCTGGCTCTATCGGCTCACGGCCAACGCGGCCACCGACCTGCTCCGGGCCCGGAGAACGGGAAAGCTGATTTCGCTGGAGCAGCTCCGGGAGCGGGAGGAGGGCTTTGACCCGCCCGCCGACACGCCCACACCGGAGGAGGAAGCGGAGCGCGGCGAAAGCCGCAGGGAGCTGTCGGAAGCGCTGCAGGAGCTGCCGGAGGACAGCCGGAAGATTCTCCTGCTGCGGGAAATCGGCGGCCTGAGCTACGAGGAGCTGGCCGCAGAGCTGGAGATCGAGCCGGGAACCGTAAAATCCCGGCTGAACCGCGCCCGCGCAAAGCTCTGCGCTCTTATGGGGCGCGAGGGGAACAAAAGGGACGCTTCTGCGTCTAAGAAGCGGAAGGGGGGTCAGCCATGAGCTGTGAAGAATATCGCTCTATGATCTCCTGCGCCGTAGACGGTGAGCTCAGCGAGGAGGAGAAGCGGGCGCTGGAGGCGCACCTCTCCGACTGCGAGGACTGCCGCGCCTACCGGGAAGCTCTCGGAGCGCTGACGGAGGAGCTGCAAGCGCTGCCGGAGCCCCCTGCGGAGCTGAAAAACCGGGTTATGGACAGCGTGAAGGCAGAGCTGCGAAGGAAAAAGCTCCGCCGCCTCACCCGCTACGGCTCTCTGGCCGCCTGTCTGGCGCTGGCGCTGGGACTGGGGCTTTTCCGCTTCGGCGGCAGGGATGCGAAATCCGCCGCCGCACCCATGACCATGATGGCCCCTGCCGCCGGCATGACGGAATCCGCTTCGGCCACAGCCGAGAACGACATATGCGAGGCTGCGGAGGCTACCGAAGAAGAGAGCATGATGCTCATGGCAAACGCTCTGCCCGATGCCGAAGCTGTGGCTCGCTCGTTCCTCTATGAGCGCGATGGCAGGGATTACGGAGAGTGCAGCATAGAATATGGCGAAAGCGTGGGGGACTATACCCCCGTGCTGGAGGACTATACCCCCGTGGGTCAGATTACCGCCGTGCACTTCGAGACCGTGACCGTCCTGCTGGACGAAAGCCTGAGCGTGTTCGGGCTGGTGGAGTAAAAGCGACAGTGAAGAAAACTGAACCGGCCGGGAGGCCGTGCCCTGCATTTTCTACGATTATTGAGTAAAAAGCAGCGTGACGAATCAGACCGTCACGCTGCCTTTTATTCCCCGTAAATCTTCGCCGCTGCCCGGAGCTGTCCGGCCATTTCGCCGCGCACATCGGCGGGGGAGATGACCTCTGCCCCGTCGCCGAAGGAAAAGAGCCAGGCATAAAACTTGGGAGAGATCACCACCGAGGTGCTGATGAGGAAATGCTCCTCCCCATCGGGGATCAGCGCCACATCCCGGCCAAAGTGATCCAGCACGGGATTCACCAGCGAGGAGCGGAAGCGGAGTGTTACCAGTCTGTCCTCCCCGGTGAACATACCGAAGACCATGCGGCCGTAGTGGGCCAGATCCAGCCGGGCAAAGGCCTCCCTCCCGCTGCGCTCCTTGGGCAGGGGGAAGATGTTGAGCATCTTGTCCACGCGGAAGTGCTTGAACATGGCGGCCTTATCGTCCCAGGCCAGCAGGTAATAGCGGTCGCTGTCCCAGATGAGGGCATAGGGGCTCTCCTCGTAAAAGCGGCCGTTGCGCCGGAGCTTCTGCTCTTTATTGAGACTGTATTCCTGGTACTGGAAGCGAATCATGCGGTTTTCGTTGATGGCGTGGCTCAGCTCGTCCACGTTGTAGAATACGCTCTCGTTCATGGACTTGACCCGCCCGGTCACATAAACCTGCCGCGCCAGCCCCCTGGCCTCATGGACACTGGTGAGATTCCCGATTTTGCGGATCATGCTCTCGGTCTTTTTCCTGGTGATGAATTGGGAGGACTGAACGCTGTCGCAAAGAAGCTTCAGCTCCGCCGGTTCAAAAAGGCGGGAGCCCACATAGTACCCGGCACAGCGCCCTTTGATCTGGATAATGTCCATGCCCGCCGTCCGCAGAGCATCCAGATCGTCGTAGATGCTTTTCCGCTCGGCGTGAATACCCAGAGCGTCCAGCTCCTGCAAAAGCTCTGCCACGGTCATGGGGTGATCCTGATCGGTTTTTGTATAGAGGATCTGCGCAAGACGGATGATCTTCAGTTTGTGGCTGCTGCAACGAGGCATTTTTTCTTCCCCCCACGATTTTTTGTCTATCATAACAGATGAGCTGTCCCATAGAACGGACAACCAAAGAAAAACGGAAAAAAATCCGAAAAAATCGCAAGGGGAAAATGGCACAAAAGGACGGCGAAAAGGGCTTATCATTTTTCTGTCATTGATTCTTGACAGCAAATTAGAAGAAGTGTATAGTATAGCGTACATTTGTATTTATTGCAAAGACAAACCTGAGCGATAGAAAAAGTGAACTACCGGATTATCGTTCATCAGCCTCGCATGAAAATACCCTGAGGCGCACTCTGGTGATGCGCCCTCGCATCGAACAAGGCGGCAAAGCCGCCGCGATCCATGCGAGAAAACGGAAAGACACCGTGGGAAGGATATGCACTATGAAGTACAGAAGCACAAGAGGAGCAGACTGCGTAACGGCGGCACAGGCCGTGCTCAAGGGCATGGCAGACGACGGCGGCCTGTTCGTTCCGGAAGCTTTTCCGGCCTTTGACTGGGAGGCTTGTCTGGAGAAAAAGCCCCTCGAAATGTCTGCGGCGATCCTCGCCGCTTTGCTGCCCGGCTGCGGCGATGTGCCCGGTCTGGTGGACAAGGCTTATTTCAATAAGTTTTCCACGCCCCTGCTCTGCCCGCTGGTGCGCGTGGGCAGATTCTGGTCGCTGGAGCTCTACCACGGCCCCACCTCCGCCTTTAAGGACGTGGCGCTGAGCGTTCTGCCCCGGCTCATCTCGCAGGCCCGGGAGAGCAGCGGCATAAAAACCATCCACATTCTCACCGCCACCTCCGGCGATACGGGCAAGGCCGCGCTGGAGGGCTTCCATGATGTGCCCGGCACGGAGATCACGGTTTTCTTCCCCGAGGATGGGGTCAGCGCCGTGCAGAAGGCGCAGATGACCTCGCAGGAGGGAAACAATGTCCATGTTATCGGCGTAAAGGGCAACTTTGACGACTGCCAGCGGGGCGTGAAAAAGGCCTTTGCCGAGCTTTCCTCTCGGCTGCCGGAGGGTGTGGCGCTCTCTTCGGCCAACTCCATCAATATCGGGCGGCTGGTGCCCCAGATCGCCTACTATTTCATGGCCTATGCAGAGCTGCTCCGTTCCGGTGAGCTTCGCAGGGGCGATGCGGTGGATTTCGCCGTGCCCACCGGCAACTTCGGCGACATTCTGGCCGGCTACTATGCCAAAAAGCTGGGGCTGCCCGTGGGAAAGCTCATATGCGCCTCCAATGCCAATAATGTGCTCACGGACTTTCTCTCCACGGGCGTATACGATACCCACCGTCCCTTCCATATGACCACCTCTCCCAGCATGGACATTCTGGTGTCCTCCAATCTGGAGCGGCTGCTCTACGATGTGCTGGACGAAAACAGCGAAAAGCTCTGCGCCTGCATGAATGCCCTCGGCAGCGAGGGCGTATATAAGCTGGAGGACGCAACGATGGCGCGCATCCGCGAGAGCTTTGTGGGTTATGACTGCAGCGATGAGCGGGGCAAGGCCGTGATCCGCAGTCTCTGGAAGGACTGGGGCTACCTCTGCGATCCCCACACCGCCGTGGGCTTTGCCGCCGCGGAGGACTATCGGAAGGAATACGGAGAGGAGCGGCCGCTGGTGGTACTCTCCACGGCCTCGCCCTTCAAGTTCCCGGAGGCGGTGCTTGCGGGTCTGGGCGTAAAGGCCAGAGGCAACGGCTTCAGGCAGATGGAGCGGCTCTCCAGAGCTACGGGCTGCAATATCCCGGAAAAGCTCCGGACGCTTGCCAAGAAAAAGATCCTCCATAAGGAAGTCATCGAGGCCGACGCCGTCACCGACGCCGTCAGAGCCGTGATCGGAAAGGAGAAGTAAGCGTGCGCATACTGGTTCCCTCCAGCTCTGCCAACCTGGGTCCGGGCTTCGACTGCTTCGGTATTGCCTGGCAGAGCCGCAACGAGATATTTTTTGACCGCAGCGACAGCCTCTCCATCGAGGGCTGCGCCGTGGAATATGCCAACAGCGTGAATCTGGCCTGGCTGGGCTACTCCAAGGCCATGGAGCTTGCCGGCAGAAAATGCGAGGGCGTGCATATCCGCTTCGGCAAAACCGAGATTCCCATCTGCCGTGGGCTGGGCTCCTCCGCCGCTCTCAGCGCCGCCGGTGCCGCCGCCGCCGATGCCCTCTTCGGTCTGGGGCTGGGACGGCAGGGAATTCTGGATGCCGCCACTGCCGTGGAGGGGCACCCGGATAACGTGGCTCCCGCCATCTATGGCGGTCTCACCGCCTCCATGATGGACGGCGAGCGGGCCATCACGGTGAACTTCCCCCTTCATGAAAAGCTGCACTTTACGGCGCTGATCCCCGACTTCCAGCTCTCCACGGCCATGGCACGCTCCGTGCTGCCCAAGAGCGTGGAGAGAGCGGACGCCATCTTCAATGTGTCCCGGGGTGCCCTGCTGCTCAACGCGCTGGGCAGCGGCGATTTGGAGCTGCTGGGTCTGGCCATGGACGATAAGCTCCACCAGCCCTACCGCTGGGGTCTCATCCGGGGCAGCGAGGAGGCGCGGAGCATCGCCAGGGACTGCGGCGCTGCGGCGCTCTGCATCTCCGGTGCCGGCCCCACCATCCTCTGCGTCAGCGAGGATGAGAGCTTCACACCCCGCGTCCGCGAGGCCCTGCAGGGCGTTCTCCCCGGCTGGGAGGTTCGCGAGCTGCGCATCGACAGAGAAGGCGTAAAGGTAGAGGAGTAAACTCCTCTGCCTTTTTTGATGCACTATTCCATTTCCCCCTTTACAACTGCCGAACCCTCTGCTATAATCGACATATGACGAAAAAGGAGGCGTTTCCCTTGCCCAGACCGCAGCGTTGCAGAAGAATATGCCGGGAGCCGGAGTATGTGGCCTTTCACGCCGAGGGCGGCAGAGCCGAGGAGGCTGTCTGCCTGTCTTTGGATGAATTTGAAGTGCTCCGTCTGGTAGACTATGAGAAGCTGACCCATGAGCAGTGCGCCGCCCGGATGGACATCTCCCGCACCACCGTCACGGAAATCTGCGAGAATGCCCGTCACAAGCTCATGGAAAGTCTGCTCACAGGCCGTCCCCTGCAGATCATAGGCGGCAATGTCCGCATCTGCGAGGAGTCCCGGAGAAACTGCGGCTGCCAGAGAAACTGCCCCCACCACAAGGAATAAGAACTCGATTGTAAAACTTCGTTTTACAATCGAAAAGAATCGCTCGCGGGGACTTCACGGAGTGTAATGAAGAGTAAAATCTATTTTTAAGGAGAACCTATTATGAGAATCGCTATCACCTACGAAAAAGAAACCGGAAACATTTTCCAGCATTTCGGCGAGACCAGGTGCTTCAAGGTCTATGATGTCCGCAACAAGGAGGTTATTCTCTCCTACCTGCTGGATGCCACGGTGGAGGGACACGAGGCGCTGGCCGACTTCCTCTCCGCCGAGAAGATCGACGCTGTCCTCTGCGGCGGCGTGGGCGGCGGTGCCGCTGCGGCGCTGAACCGCCGGGGTATCCTGCTGCTGGGCGGCGTGCAGGGCACGGCGGACGGCGCCATTGATATGCTGCTCCATGATAAGCTGGTCTACCGCAGCGAGCCCACCTGCGACCACCACCACGACGGCGAGTGCGACGAGGACTGCGAGGGCTGCTGCGAGGATTGCGAGGACGAGGTCTTCGCCAACGAGATCTGATTCTTCAAAGGTCTTCGACTGCCCCCTCGGCTCCCCTGTTGCGAAGCAATGGGGGAGCTGTCGCGAAGCGACTGAGGGGGTATTATCGGTGTTTTCATCCGTTGACAAGCCCCCTCAGTCGCCGGCCTGCGGAATGGTGACAGCTCTCCCATCGGCGCTGCCGACAGGGGAGCCGGGGGATTTGTCGCAAAGTCTGCGAGGGCGACTATGGTACAATACAATGTTACCGGCATGAGCTGTGCGGCCTGCTCTGCCCGGGTGGAAAAGGCCGTATCGGCGCTCGGCGGGGTCACGAGCTGCTCGGTAAGTCTGCTGACCAACTCCATGGGCGTGGAGGGCAGCGCCACCGATGCGGAGATCATCGCCGCCGTGGAAGCTGCCGGCTACGGCGCTTCCCGGAAGGGAGCTGCCCAAAGCAGCGTGAGCGCCGACGAGGCGGCGCTGGAGGATAAGGAGACACCCAAACTGAAAAAGCGCCTTGTCTCCTCGCTGGGCTTTCTGCTCTTGCTGATGTATGTGTCCATGGGGCACTGTATGTGGGGCTGGCCCATGCCGGCGTTCTTCGGAGGCAATCCGGCGGCGGTGGCGCTTCTGGAGCTGCTGCTGACCGTCATCGTCATGGTTATCAACCAGAAATTCTTCATCAGCGGCTTCAAGGCTCTCTGGAACCGGGCCCCCAACATGGATACGCTGGTGGCGCTGGGCTCCGCATCGGGCTTTGTCTACTCGGTGGTGGAGTTCTTCAAGCTGCTGGATGTGGCCGCCGGGGGCGATGCCGTGGCTGCCGCCCACTATCTCCACGGCTTTTACTTTGAGAGCTCCGCCATGATTCTCACGCTCATCACCGTGGGGAAGATGCTGGAGAGCCGCTCCAAGGGCCGCACCACCGATGCGCTGAAGAGTCTTATGAAGCTCTCGCCTCAGACCGCCACCGTGGAGCGGGACGGCGTGGAGCAGAGCATACCCGTCTCGGAGCTGAGAGCGGGCGACATCTTTGTGGTGCGTCCCGGCGAGAGCATCCCCGTGGACGGCACGGTGCTCTCCGGCCACAGCGCCGTGGACGAGTCTGTGCTCACCGGCGAGAGCATCCCTGTGGACAAGTCCGAGGGCGACGGGGTCTCCGCCGCCACGGTGAACGCCTCGGGCTTCCTCCGCTGCCGTGCCACCCGCGTGGGCGAGGACACCACCCTCTCCCAGATCATCCGCATGGTCAGTGATGCTGCCGCCACCAAAGCGCCCATCGCCAAGCTGGCGGATCGGGTCTCCGGCATTTTCGTGCCCGCGGTCATGAGCATCGCCGCCCTCTCCGCAGCCGTCTGGCTCCTCTGCGGTGCCGACTTCGGCTATGCGCTGGGGCGCGGCATCAGCGTTCTGGTCATCTCCTGCCCCTGCGCTCTGGGTCTGGCCACCCCCGTGGCCATCATGGTGGGCAACGGCGTGGGCGCGAAAAACGGCATTCTCTTTAAGACCGCCGTCTCGCTGGAGCAGTGTGGTAAGACCGAAATCGTGGTGCTGGACAAGACCGGCACCATCACCGAGGGCACCCCCCGCATTACCGAGCTGCTGCCCCTGGCACCCACCACGGAAGGCGAGCTTCTCCGCTGCGCGACCGCACTGGAGAAAAAGAGCGAGCACCCGCTGGCCAGGGCCATCCTCCGCTACGCAGAGGAACAGGGCGTGGAGAGCGCCGAGGTCACGGACTTCGCCGCCCTTCCCGGCAACGGGCTGGAGGCGGAGCTTGAGGGCCATAAACTCATGGGCGGCAGCGGCAGCTTTATCGCAGGCCGTATGGAGCTGCCCGCCGAGCTGAAGGAGGCCGCCGACGGGCTCTCCCGGCAGGGCAAAACGCCCCTGTTCTTTGCCCGTGACAACAGTCTTCTCGGCGTGATCGCCGTGGCGGATACCATCAAGGAGGATTCCCCCAGGGCCATTGCGGAGCTGCGGAACATGGGCATCCGGGTGGTTATGCTCACCGGCGACAATGAGCGCACCGCCAAGGCCATCGGGAACCAGGCCGGCGTGGACGAGGTTATTGCCGGGGTTCTGCCCGAGGGCAAGGAGAAGGCCGTCCGGCAGCTCCAGAAGCAGGGCACCGTGGCCATGGTGGGCGACGGCATCAACGATGCGCCCGCTCTCAAACGGGCGGACATGGGCATCGCCATCGGCGCAGGGGCGGATGTGGCCATTGACGCTGCGGATGTGGTGCTCATGAAGAGCAGCCTCGCGGATGTGCCCGCGGCCATACGGCTCTCCCGCGCCACGCTCCGCAATATCAAGGAAAATCTGTTCTGGGCGTTTTTCTACAATGTCATCGGCATTCCGCTGGCGGCGGGCGCGTGGGTGCCCCTCTTCGGCTGGACCCTGAGCCCCATGTTCGGCGCTGCTGCCATGAGTCTCAGCAGCTTCTGCGTGGTGACCAACGCCCTGCGGCTGAATCTCTTCAGGCTCTATGACAGCTCCGGGGATCACAAAATCAGACATAAAGAAAAGAAAATCGAGGAGGATATTCCCATGGAAAAGACCATGAAAATCGAGGGCATGATGTGCATGCACTGCGAAAACCGCGTGAAGAAGGCTCTGGAGGCCATCGACGGCGTGGAAGAGGCCGTGTGCAGCTACAAGGAAGGCAGCGCTAAGCTCACGCTCAGCCATGAGGTGGACGACGCCGTTCTGAAGAAGGCTGTGGAGGATCAGGACTACAAGGTGCTCTGATTCCACAGAGAGAAATGAGCGAAAGCAAGCTCCCTGCTTCTGTTGAAATTTCCCCGGCGATGTGATAGAATAGATATGTTTACACGAAATGTTTATTCTGTCCCTTGTCCGCAGGTTTCAAAAGAGCAGGGGGCTTGCTTTTTTATCAGGGTCGTGCGTATGAAAACTTTCAAAATCAGACGGCTTGCCGCTGCAATCTTCTTTTCGCTGTTCCTCTGCCTTACACTGGGCAGTCTGCCGGTTCGGGCGGCGGGCTTTGCCCTCTATGTGAATCCCTACGGCGGCAGCCGGGATTCCGTTGATACGATCATGTGGAAGGCTTCCCCCGCCACCAACCGATTCGGCAGGACGGAGTATGTGATCTATCTCCCCGCCGACTGCGATTCATCAAAGCTGACGGTGTACTTCGATACCCGGGCGGAGGTGAAGGTGAACGGCACCGTCCTGCGCAGCGGCGATACCACCGATGTTTTCGCGGCGTGCAACCGGGAGTATACGCTCCGCTGCGGTGCGACCGATTTTTCTGTGCTGATTCTCCGCTCGGAGAATGTGCCGGCGGTGTTCCTCTCCACGGAGACGGGTTCTCTCTCCGCCCTCCATGCGGATACGAAGGATTACTCCGAGCGGGGCGCAATCCGTATTTACGAGCAGGGGGAGCAGACGCTGGACGCGGCCATGAAGGGCATTAAGCTCCGGGGCAACAATACCCGCAAAAACGCCAAAAAGCCCTACACTATCACGCTGTACAGCAAGGAATCCCTCTGCGGTATGGAAAAGGCGAAGAAGTGGGTTCTGGTGGCCAACTGGGAGGACTATACCCTTCTGCGCAACCACTTTGCCCAGAAGCTGGCCGGGCTCTTCGGCCTTGCCTACAGCCCGGAGTCCCGGATGGTGGACCTTTACATCAACGGTGAGTACCGGGGCAGCTACCAGCTCTTTGAGAAGATCGAGCTGGGCGAGAATCGCATTGCCGCCGTGAATCTGGACACAGCCAACAAGCGAGCCAATCTGGGCGTTGATATGGAGGAGCTGCCCACCCGCCAGAGCAAGAGCAGCGACAAGTCCGATTACAGCTTCCGCAAGTGGGTGGATATCCCCAATGACCCGGAGGATATTTCCGGCGCGTACCTGCTGGAGCTGGAGCTGGGCACCCGCTATCTGGAAACGCCCTGCTCCTTTGTCACGGCCAATGCCCAGCCCGTGGTGCTGAAATCCCCCAAATACGCCTCCGAGGCAGAGCTGAACTATATTGCCGATCTCTTCTCCGATGCCCATGCGGCGCTGGTGGCCGAGGATGGCTATAACGAAAAGGGGAAGCACTACAGCGAATACTTCGATCTGGACAGCCTTGCCCGTATGTATATCCTCGAGGAATATACCATGAACATCGACGCCGGCCTGACCAGCGCCTATTTCCTGAAGCTGCCCGGGGATGATAAGCTCTATGCCGTTGCCCCCTGGGACTTTGACCATTCCCTCTTCTCTCAGGGCACCATGGACCGCTTCGGCGTGGACCTCTCGGAGCCCTACGGCTGGTTTGCCGCCATCGGCTCCATGCCGCTGAACCACGCCTATGCGAAAAAGTCTATGCCCACGCTCTTCCAGAGCGCCATGCGCCACGGGGAATTCCGCGAGCTGGTCATCGAGCTCTGGACGGAGCTGTCCCCGCTGGCAGAGGCTGCCATCGAAGAGGAGCTCAGCACTGCCTCGCAGACGCAGCAGGCCTCTGCGGTGATGGACGCCTTCTGCTGGGGCATTTCCTATGCCAGATGCAAGGAATATTCCGCTTCCGGGAGCACGATGCCCACGAATGCGGAGGAATACTATGAGGAGCAGGCCGAGACCTACCTGAAGATCGTGAAGAATATGCAGGAAAAGTGCCGCATCCGCCTGCAGGAGCTGAATACCGGCCTTTCGGAGGATTCGGCGATCCTCTTCTTTGCGGGGAAAAACGGCGAGGCCTATTGCGTGGTCGAGCCCATCCAGAAGATCGGGGCTACCATCACCGTGCCCGGCTATGTGGGCGGAAAGCCCTTTATCTACCGCTGGAACACCCGCATTGACGGCAGCGGCAAGACCTACGACTATCAGGACACCATCACCCTCACGGAACGCAGCATGACCCTCTACGCCGGCTGATCGCAAATAGCGTCTGCGCAAAAGGGATTTTCCCTGCGAAAGCTTCTGTAGGGCTCGGCCTCCCGGACGAGCCGTGTGGGATAAGCACTATGTCCGTATTATCCAGACAAAGCGGGAATCGTAGGCTTTCGGCACGGCCGGGAGGCCGTGCCCTACATTCACTTACCTGCAATTGCTATCACTAAGCTAAAACTTTTGCGCTTACGAACACATCGGGGCAAAATGTTTACAATTTCTCCCTTTGATTTTTGTTGACAAGCCTCCGTGTGAAGGGTAAAATATATCCAAACTTTTATGAATCGGAGTTTCAGCCATGCTCAAAGACGAACTCAGCCGGCTCTATCGGCAGTTCCGCCTGATCCACTACCGTAAGCTTTTCGGCAATATTCAGGAAAGGGACGGCTCCCTCTCCGCCACCGAGGCCTTTGCAGCCGATGTGATCTTCCTGCTGGATGAGCCCACCATAACCCAGCTGGCGGAGAATCTGGGCATTTCCCAGCCCAACGCCACCTATAAGGTGAACAATCTCAGCGCAAAGGGCTATGTTCTCAAGGCCACCTCCGAGGATGACCGTCGGGAGTGCCGCCTGCAGGTATCCGAAAAGTTCCACAATTACTACGACACCTCCGACAGCTTCCTCCGGCCTGCGCTGGAAAAGCTCCGTGGGCAATATACGGAAGAAGAGCTGAAGCTGTTTGAGACCATGCTCCATTCCCTGAACGATGATGTTGACAGCGCGGAATAAGAAAGGTTACATACTACTATGACAAGCGGATTGAATCTTTGGGACAGCCAGGTCTGGAGCCTGATCCTTACGCTGGCTCTGCTCTTCGGCATGATGCTGCTGGCCAATACCCTGCGGCGGCTCTGCGGCTTTTTGCGCCGTGCCATGATCCCCAGCTCGGTGCTGGGCGGCTTTCTGCTGCTGGGACTGAACTATGGCGTGCAAAAGGGCTTCGGCATCAGCCTCTACAGCACCTCCGAGCTGGAAATTCTCACCTATCACGGTCTGGGTCTGGGCTTTGCGGCGCTGTCTCTGCGGCGGCTTCGTAAGGATCAGGACGGCCGCAGTAAGACCGGCGCTCTGGATGCCGGCATCACCGTGGTCAACGGCTATCTGCTGCAGGCGGTGCTGGGTCTGCTCATTACCATCACACTCTACTATGCCATAGGCAGCTTTTACGGCTCCGGCGTGCTGCTGCCCATGGGCTACGGTCAGGGTCCCGGTCAGGCCTTTAACTGGGGTCACAACTTTGAGACCGGCTCCTTTGCCGCCCCCTTTGAAAACGGCTTTCAGTACGGCACCAGCTTCGGTCTGGCGGTGGCGGCCATGGGCTTTGTGTCCGCCAGCATCGGCGGTATCTTCTATCTCAACCGCCTTCGCCGCCGGGGTCTGTACAAGGGCAACATGGGCGAGAGCGTCCAGGAAAAGCTCACCCTCGACAGCTTCATCGGCGAGAACGAGATTCCCCAGGCCGAGTCGCTGGATAAGTTCACCGTGCAGCTGGGTCTGGTATTTCTGGCCTATGTTCTGGCCTTCTTCTTCATGAAGACGCTCAACCACCTGCTGGATCCCGAGGGCGTGGGCGCCAGCGGCCTGAAGGGCACCATCCAGGGCATGATCTGGGGCTTCCAGTTCCTTTTCAGCTCCGTGTTTGCCATACTCATGCGCATCGTCATGGGCGGCCTTCGGAAAAAGGGCATCATGCACCGGGACTACACCAATAACTTCATGCTGGATCGCATTTCCGGCTTCATGTTCGATCTGATGGTGGTGGCCTCCATCGCCGCCATTGACCTGTCTGCCTTCCGCAGCATGGACATCGTCCTGCCCCTGAGCCTGATCTGTCTGGCGGGTGCCTTCGGCACCTACTGGTACCTGCGTATGGTCTGCGGCAGGGTCTTCCCCGGCTACGAGCACGAGGCGTTTCTCTCCCTCTACGGTATGCTGACGGGTACCGCCTCCACCGGCGTAATCCTCCTGCGGGAGCTGGACCCCGAGTTCCGCACCCAGGCCAGCGACAATATCGTCTACCATATGCCCTGGGCCATTCTCTTCGGCGCACCCATGCTGCTGCTGGTGGGCGTTGCCCCCCAGAGCCTCTCCAAGGCGTTCATGGTGCTGGGCGTCTACACGGGACTGTTTATCGTCTTCAATGTGCTGCTGCTGCGGCGAAGCATCTTCAAAAAGAAGGGAACGAAGAGCGATGTCTGACGAATTGGAACACAGCCATGTCCACGCCGACGGCAGCGTCCATACCCACTCCCACGGCACCGGCCCTCACCAGCACATCCACTCCGACAGCGAGAAGAAGAGCGTCATCAGCCGCCTGAACCGCATTATCGGCCATCTGGAGGCCATCCGGCGCATGGTGGAGAACGACGAGGACTGCGCTCAGGTGCTCACCCAGCTGGCAGCCGTCCGCTCGGCGCTCAACGGAGCGGGCAGACTGGTGCTGCGCAACCACATTGACCACTGCATCGTGGAGGCCATCGAGGAGAACGACACCGATTCCATCTCCGCGCTGAACGATGCCATCGACAAGTTTCTGAAGTAATACATGAAAACGCTCCTGCCGCTTTTGTCTGCGGCAGGAGCGTATTTTATGCCGTCAGCCTTTTCTCCCGCTTTCGCAGGAGAGCCATAAGGGTTTTCACCAGCAGGTTGACGATCAGAATCAACAGGGAAACAAAGGCTGCGCTTTCCATCAGAAGCTGGGCCTCAAACTGGGTAATCATCAGCGCCACGCTCTTGGGGGACGGCGGCGCCAAAAACGCTACGGCGGAAATGGTCATCATGGAGTTTACAAAGAAGTAGACGGCCATCTCGGCGAGAGTGTATTTCACCTTGGGGAGGATCACATCTTTGATAATGTGAATGCGGCTCACACCCATGCATTTACCCACATCTTCCAGATTGGGGTTGACCTTGGAGAGCGTGTTGTACATCATCATGTAGGGCGAGGCGAAAAAGTGCATGGAGTTAGCCAGCACCACCAGCAGGACCGTCCCATAGACGGCGCTGCCGTGAAAGAAGATCACATAGGACAGACCCAGAACGATACCGGGGATGGCCATGGAGGTGATGGAGATCAGGTGCAGGGCCTTGCTGAAGCGGAAACGGAGCCTGGCAGTGGAGTAAGCGCAGGTAAAGGCCAGCAGGGTACCGAAGGCAGCGGTAAGCGTTGCATAGAGCACGGAATTCAACAGGTAGCTGCCCGCACCCCGGTTAAGGGTTTTCTGCACATGGTAGAGGGTAAAGCTGGGATCAACGGGGTACTTGGTTTCAAAGACCATACCGCAGAACGAAACGATGGGGGCCAGAACCATGAGCGTTATCAAAGCGCAGTAAAGAAAGGCAAAAGTCTCCTTGAGCCTGTTGCGTCTGGGATCCACAGGCTCGGATACAAAGCCGCTCTGACCGTTGTCGCTGTTGAGCAGGTCCACCACAAAGGCAGCGATGGCCGGCAGCAGCAGCAACGCACCAATGACGCTGCCGGAGCTGTAGTCGATCATGGCCACGGCCTTGTTGTACATGAGCACCGAGAGAGTGAGCGTTTTACCGCCCACCATCAGGGGTACACCGTAGTCGGTGATGATCATGGTAAAAACCGCGAAGAAGGCAGAAATCAGCGTTTTTTTCATGAAGGGGACGGTGATGTCCAGAAAGCGCCGGATGGGTGGCACGCCCAACACCTCGGCTGCTTTATAGGTCATGCCGTCCTCATATTGGAGGATGTTGGTGAACATCAGAAAGGCCACGGGAAAGGAGTAGAGCACCGAGCCGGCCACGATGCCCCAGAAGCCGTAAATGCTGCCGTTGAGCTTCAGCAGATTCGTCAGAGAGCCGTTGGTACCCAGCAGACTCACCAGGCCGAAGGCGTGGGAGATGGAGGGAATGAGCATGGGCAGAACAAAGAGCAGACTGAAAATGGCTTTACCGGCAACGGCGCAGCGCTCCATACAGAGCGCTGCGAGAATGGAGAGCAGCAGCGAAATGCAGGTGGCCACAAAGGCCGTGGACAGAGAATTCTTTACGGCAGGGAGAAACTGCGGCGAGGAGAACACCTGCCGCATCCCTTCGGGTGTGATGCGGCAGAGCATGGACACAATCGGCGCAATCACGCAGACCACGAAGAACGCGGCCAGAGAGAGATTGACCAGCAGCTTTTTCTTCTGATTGGATATTTTCATGGCCTTCACTTCCCGCATACGCCGGTGAAGCGTGCCAGAGAAGCCGCTTTCTTCCGCAGATTTTCCAGTACAAAGCTCTCCACATATTCGTTGGCCGGGTGCATCACCAGATTTTCCGGGGTATCCAACTGGCTGATGTTGCCGGAATCCAGCACCATGATCCGGTCGGACATGGAGAAGGCCTCCTCCTGATCGTGGGTGACATAGATCATTGTGGTGCCGAAGCGATCCTGCAGATTCTTCAGCTCATCGCGCATGGTCAGTCGGGTGCTCACATCCAGTGCGGACATGGGCTCGTCCAGCAGCACGATGTCGGGGTTCAGAGCCAGCGTGCGGGCGATGGCCACGCGCTGCTGCTGACCGCCGGAGAGACTCCGGGGATACTTGTCCCCATGCTCCCGCAGACCGACGGCGCTGATCATCTCTGCGGCTTTTTCCCGTGCGTCCTTTTTCGACACACCATGAAATTTCTGGGCATATTCCACATTCTGCAGAACGGTCATGTTCTCAAAGAGAGCATAGTTCTGGAAAACGATGCCCATACCGCGTGCCGAGGGGTGCGCTTTGGTGATATCCTTGCCGTCCTTGAGGATGGTGCCCTGATCGCTCTCCAGAAGGCCGATAAGAATGCGAAGCAAAGTGGACTTGCCGCAGCCGGAGGGGCCCAGCAGAGAGAGAAACTCGCCATCGTATACGTCAAAACTGATACTTTTCAGAACGCGGGGGTTATCCTCATAGGCTTTGGAAATGTTGCTTATTTCAAGCTTCTTTTTCAGTTGAAGGTCCATTTTGCCTGCAGTCTCTCCTTTTCGCTGAGGGTATTGTTGGACATATTGCCGTAGCGCACATCGCTGGGGAAGCCCTCCACAGTGGGGGCGAAGTCCTTGAAGATGCGGTCGGGGAAGTAGCGCTCGTTATTGCCCTTGCAGAGGTCAACGGCCAGGTAGTTAAACACATCCATGACCTCCTGCCGGTCGGCGGAGGATTTCAGCACGGCATTGCCGTACATGCTGTAGGGGGAGCCCTCCTCGAAGAAGAGAATTTCCAGATTCACGCCTGCGTTTTTCTCCACTACGGCCTGAGAGGTCATACCCAGACCGATGGCAGCCTCGCCCTGCACCAGCGCGTTCACGGGACCGGAGCCGGAGGATGTGTACTGCAGCACGTTCTCGCTGAACTTTTCAAAGTAGGCAAAGGCCTCGTCCTCGCCCCACTCGTTGGTGAGCTGGCGGAGGAACATATAGCCGGTGCCGGAGGAGGCGGGGCTGGGCATGGACAAAAGACCCTTGTACCGGGGATCCAGCAGGTCCTCATAGCAGCTGGGAGTGGGCAGCCCCTTAGAGGCGAGCACATGGGGGTTGACGATGATGCAGCCGCCGTTCTTCACCTCGGGGGTGAACTTGTGGCTGTCGGGCACCAGCTCGTCGAGGAAGATGGAGAAGTCGAAGCCGCTGAGCGTGGCAAGGCGGTCCTCGCATTTGTAGAGGTAGCCGTACTCCTCGGAGAGGATAATGTCGCAGGAGCACTTGTCGCCCTCCTCTATAACCTTGGCAGCGATGGTACTGCTGTTCATGTATTCCAGGGTGATGTCGTAGTCGGGGAACTTCTTCTGGCACTCGGTCAGGTAATACTCGTTTTTGTAATCCTCGCCGCTGGTCCAGATGGTGACGGTCTTATTTTCGGCATTGCCGCAGCCGGAAAAAACGGCAAGCATCAGCATAAGCGCCAGAGCGAGGGACAGAGAACGAATCAGCTTTTTCATTTGCGTTTACCTCCTGTCAGATGTCATAGGTTTTATCAATGCGCTTCAATTCCTGGAAGGTATCGATTTCCACGATGTCCTCCTGTTTGCACTCACGAACCTCGATGCGATACTGATCCCGATACTCGGAGAGGGCGGGATAATCCCAGTAGCGTTCCTTGCCGCCGGGAGCCTCATAGCAGTCCCGCAGATGTCCCGCCAGCTTGTGACCGTCAGACTCGTTCCAGTAGGAGATGCCAACCTCCTGATAGCAGTTCAAACCGCCCACTCCCCAGGAACTGATGTAGCCGTCCTTAAGGGTGAAGCACCAGTCGTCACTGCGCTCTTTTTTGATGCCCAGATAGTTGGAGCAGTAATGGTACTTGGTGATGATGGCCGGGTTGCTGCACAGCAGGTCGGCCTCCAGCACATAGGCGTTTTGCAGCAGGTAGCGGGCTACCATGGCGGAGGAGATGTTGTTGGCCTCGTTGTAGGCGGGATTCTCCAGAAATTTAATCATGGGGTATTTGTAGAGAAGCTGGTCGAACTGCTCGGCCAGATAGCCGCGAACGATGTAAATCTCGCTGATGCCCGCCTCCAGGCAGGCATCGATGAGGGTATCGATGATGCGCTTGCCGTTCACGCGCACCAGCGGCTTGGGGGTGTTGAGGGTGATGGGCACCAGACGGCTGCCGAAGCCGGCGGCGATGAAAATGGCCTTCTTGGCCCGATAGGGCTCCAATGCGTTCAGCCCGGCGGGGGTGATTCTGCCGTCGGCGACAAGTCCCTGCTGGGCAAGCTCCTTCAAAATGCGGTTAATAGTGCCCAGAGAGTGACCGCACTTTTCCTCCAGCGAGCGCTGAGAGAGCCTGTCCTTCTCGGTGGCAAGGGTGGAGAGTATGTCAAACTGCTTTCTGTTCAGTTCCATGGCGTGTTGGCCTTTCCTGTGAAGATGTTCAGAATCTGAGAATAATACTATTGGGTTGAAACAAAAATTGCTGCGTTCTGGAACGGGGCGATTTGTATATGAACAGAATTATAGGCTAATATCGGGGAAATTGCAAGTATTTCGATTAAAATATTTAGAAAAAAGTTCAGATTTGAACACGCAGAAAAACAGAAAGGGCATAAAAAATCCCTGTCATTGCGAAAGCGCCCACGCCACCGGTGTGGCAATCAGGATGAAGTGATTCATCACGATGAACGAAAGCCTGATGGCTCCCTCTGCGAGGGAGCTGCCCCAGTGCGCTCACTGGGGCTGAGGGAGAGAGGTCCTTTTGAGCTGTCTCGTAGACTATCCCTCCCTCAGTCTCGCTGCGCGAGCCAGCTCCCTCATCTGAGGGAGCCAGGAAAGGGTCTTGCAGCACTTTTACAGCCTCTTGCTCTGTTCCGTATCCGGGCGGCTCATTCCCGAAAGAACACCAGCGAGAACCAAGTTACCACGTTGCCGCCGATGAAGTCGATGCCGTATTTCTCGGCGATGGCGGTGGCCACGATGCCGTGGGACTCGATGCAGGGATAGAGTCTGTCGGGTCGGCGGCAGGGGGCATCGGGCCAGGTGCACTTGGCGCAGACCTGACAGGCCTCGGTGGAGAGGGTCATGGTCTCGGCGCCGGCGGCCCTGAGCATTTTCTCCACATAGTGCGCCACCTTTTCGTGGTCGTGGCGGGTGTCCAGACAGGCCTGAATGTCGGCAATGTCGTGAACCTCCACCATGGTGGTGAACATCAGCGCATGGGGATAGGAGAGGCAGCGCTCCTTGCACGCCTCCACGCTGCCCACGGCAGGGGGGCAGGCCCAGGTGGTGTTGTACATGGGGCACTCGGTCTCGCAGATGTGGCGGATGCGCTCGCTGAACATCAGCTCTTCGCTGCCGATCCACTCATATTGGACAATGGGCAGCTCGCCCAGCCGGGCTTCTATGGCTTCGCGATTCATAGCAGTTCTCCTTTAATTTCATTTAACAGGCCGAGGCAGCCCCGCTCAATGTCGCGGTAGGCCTCGTCGTAGTTGTGGGTGTACCAGGGGTCGGCCACGGAGGAATTTTCCCCGCAGTGGCTTAAAAGCAGAGACATTTTCCCAACGGCAGCGGGCGCAAGACGCTCCATGCGGGCCAGATTGCCCCGATCCATGCCGATGAGCAGATCGTAGCGCTCTCCGTCCGCCGCCGTGAGCTGACGGGCAGAGCGCCGTGGCGCGGGGATGCCGCGTTTACTGAGCTCCAGCCGGGCGGGGTAGTTCATATCGTTGCCCTCCTCCTCGTCCGACACCGCCGCCGAAGCCACGCTCACGCACTCCGAAAGCCCCGCCCTGCGGACAAGCTCAGCCATAAGATACTCCGCCATGGGACTGCGGCAGATATTACCGTGGCAGATGAAAAGGATGGATAGCATACTTTGACTCCTCCGGGTGGGATTTGAGTATCAGTATACAGGATAGTGCGGAAAAAAGCAACGGAGGGACCGGACTTTATGAGCGGGTGGGCGTATAAACAGATGGCGTTAGTGTAGAAACCCGAACCTGCTTCCACAGATGCATCTGTTATATGGTACGAACCCCTCGTAGGGCTCGGCCTCCCGGACGAGCCGCCGCAGCTCCCGTCCTTGCCTTCTCCTTTCAAAAGGAGAAGGCATAGAGCGATTCCTTATATGCCGCAGACCGAGGAGAAAGCTCTGCGGATCGCTGCCGAGCTGGGCGAAGAGTACAGGGCCTGGTGGCGTGCAGGCCACACAAACAGCTGAAAATAAGCGTAGCCCCCGCCGCCGATCGGATGGCCGTCGGCGGGGGGGTTGACTGTTCGTCAGCTCCGGCAAAAAACCGAAGAAGAGAGCTTCCATTTTTATCCATTCTGCGCTTGCGCTTTACCGGGAAATATGATATAAGGGAAACGAAAAAATGTGGTAAAGAATCGGGGGCCGCTGGCGCCCCTCTGCTTCGGAATGAAAGGACATTCTATGACGATTTCAAACGTATTCGCTCTTCTCTGTGGCATATCGCTCTTTCTCTTCGGTATGAACCTCATGGGTGACGGTCTGAAGAAGGTCGCAGGCGAGAGGATGGAGCTCATCCTCTACAAACTGACCAGCTCCTCTCTCAAGGGCATTCTGCTGGGCACCGGCGTGACGGCGGTGATCCAGTCCTCCTCCGCCACCTCGGTCATGGTGGTGGGCTTTGTGAACTCCGGCATGATGAAGGTCAGGCAGGCCATCGGCATTATCATGGGCTCCATCATCGGCACCAGCATCACCGGCTGGGTGATCTGCCTCTCGGCTGTGAGCGGCAGCGGGATTTTTGCGCTGCTCTCCACCGACACGCTCACCGCCATCATGGCCGTGGCGGGCATTGTCCTGCTGATGTTCACCAAAAAGGAGCGCAACCACCATGCCGCCGATGTGCTTCTGGGCTTCACGGTGCTGATGTTCGGCATCTCCGCCATGACGGAGGCCGTCTACCCCCTGCGGGAGAGCAAGGCGTTTATCCGGCTGCTGACCGGCTTCACCAACCCGCTCTTCGGGGTGCTCATCGGCTTAGTGTTCACTGCGGTGATCCAGAGCGCCTCCGCTGCGGTGGGCATTCTCCAGACGCTGGCGGTCACCGGGGCGGTGAGCTTCCGTCTGGGCCTGCCGGTGGTCATGGGCATCGCCATCGGCGCGTCTGCACCGGTGCTGCTCTCGGCGCTGGGCGCCAACGCCAAGGGCAAGCGCACGGCGCTGGTATATCTGCTGGTGGACGCGCTGGGCGCAGTGATCGTGGGCGGGCTCTTCTATGCGCTCAACGCCTTTGTGCACTTCGATTTCATGGACAGGGCTCTGAGCATGATGGATGTGGCCCTGCTGAACTCGGTCTTCCGCATCCTCATTGTACTGCCGCAGGCGTTCTTTATTCCCCTGCTGGAAAAGCTGGTGACACGCCTTGTACCGGAGAAGAACGAGCGCAGCGCGGAGCTCCGGGATGTGGAGCGGCTGGAGGAGCGCTTTCTCTCCCACCCTGCGCTGGCCATCGAGCAGTCGGGCATTGCCCTCCGCTCCATGGCGGCTCTCTCCGCCGACAGCATCCGCAAGGCGCTCTCCCTCTATGACAGCTACAGCGAGGAGGGCTTTCAGCGGGTCTGCGAGCTGGAATCCATCATCGACACCTACGAGGATAAGCTGGGCAGCTACCTCTCCCGGATTACAAGTAACGAGCTGGGCACCGAGCAGACTGCCACGGTGAATATGTATATGCGCTCTGTGGGCGACTTCGAGCGTCTGGGCGACCACGCCAAGAATCTGGCGGAGTCCGCCAGAGAGCTGGCGGACAAAAAGATCGTCTTCTCCGAGGATGCCTCCGCCGAAATGCACAACCTCTTTGCGGCCATCTGCGAGATTCTGGATCACACGGAGAAGGCCTTTGCGGACGATGACATCGCCTGTGCCTACCCCATCGCCCCGCTGGAGGAGATCATCGACAACCTCTGCGCCGAGTATAAGCAGCGGCACATCGACCGGGTGCAGCAGGGTCTCTGCCAGTACAGCCACGGCTATGTGTTCAACGATATGCTCACCGACTTAGAGCGCGTGGGCGACCACTGCTTCAACCTGAGCATCGCCCTCCGCCGCCGGAGCGGCGAGATGAGCGACCGCCACGGCTCCCTGCCCAAGCAGGAGATCGAGAAGACCCACGGCTTCGAGACCCTGCTGGAGGAGTACGCGAGGAGATATATGATAGGGTGAAGGAAAATCCCGCTGCACGAATGATGCGGCGGGATTTGCACTACCGTACGATACGCATTTAGTCCCTTGACATACGCATAAATGCGTGTTACCATGTTGCCGTCTGGAGGCGATGCATTGAAAACCAGTGAACTGATTAAGCTGTTGAAGGAAGCCGGCTGCCTGTTTGTATCGCATGGCGGCGAGCATGATTTCTGGTACAGCCCGCTCACAAAGAAGCGGATACCGGTTCCTCGGCACCTGTCCAAAGAAATACCTACCGGCACAGCGAATAAAATACTGAAAGACGCAGGGCTGAAATAAGCCCCGGAAAGAGGTCGTTTTATGAAATATGTTTATCCCGCAATCTTCACTCCGGAGGATGGCCTCTATAATGTGGACTTCCCCGATCTCCCCGGCTGCTATACCTGCGGTGATGATCTGGCAGATGCGCTGTATATGGCTGCGGATGTGCTGGGAGGGTTCCTCTCTCTCGCGGAAGAGCTGGGCGATTTCATTCCCGCCGCATCCGAAAGCATAGAGATTCCGGAAGGCTCCACCTTTTCCATGGTTCTGGCCGACACGGAGCAGTATCGCCGTCTGCACTCGGAAAAGGCCGTCCGCAAAACGCTGACCATCCCCTCGTGGCTCAACGAGGCCGCCGAAGCGCGGTCTATCAACTTCTCTCAGGTCTTGCAGGAGGCTCTCCGAGCAAAGCTGAGTCTGTAATTCCCTCCCGCAGCGCATGAGCCCTTTGGCTTGTGCGCTGTTTTTGCTTGCGAAAAGCTCAAAGAAAAAGGCGGCTCGTCCGGGAGGCCGAGCCCTACGGAGTGGTGGGCCGTTTTCGCCAAAAACTTTCCCTTTCCCTCTTTTCCTGCGCACGGGCATATGATATAGTAACAGCAGGAATTGAGAAAAGAGAAGGAGTTTTTGATATGGAAGCTGTTCTGACCCCTGAAGAAAAGGAAAAGGCACTCTTAGCCCGGCAGGAGCAGGAGCAAAAACGCGTGCGGCAGGAGGCCGAGGAAGATGCGCGGGAGAGAAGCGCTGAGCGGCGCCGTCTCCGGGAGCGGCAGAATATGGCCTTCCTGAGCTATCTGAAAATCCGCATGGAAGAGGAAAAATACCGGGAGGAGCATGAGCGCTTTGTTACAAAGCTCCATCAGGACTTTTTCCTGACCCATGTCAGACAGGCGCAGATTTTTAACCAGACGCTGCTCAGCAGTCTGGCGAACCACGATGCCGCAGTGCGCTCTTTCCTCTTTGCCGGGGAGAGCGAGGCCGAGCGGGAAAAACGCCTTGGGCTGCTGAAAAAGCTCAATATGGCCGAGTCGGAGTTCGGCGCTCTGGCCATAGCGCGTCTTTCCGGAAGGCCGGAGAACCGGGAGGAGCTGGAAAAGCTCTTCTGCGGCAAGCAGCCCTCCGATGCTCTGGCGGCCCAGCGCAGGGACTCTCTGCGGGATGCCACCGAGGCTCTGGAAGCGTTCAGCGCGGGCAAGGTGCAGAAAATGGAAGCCATCCTGAAGGACGGCCTCAGTAACGCCTGCCACGCCTTTTCCCACACGAAGGATACGCTCACGGCCATTCACTGGTCCAAGCAGATCAACGGAATTCTGAGCGTGGTCAACTCCCACCCGGTGCTCTTCCGTGACGGCGTGTCCACGCCGCTGCTGGAGGCGGCCACCGGAATGGCAGCCCTGGGACGGGTGATGGAAAACGGTCTTCAGGCCCTCAACCAGCTCTATACGGCTCAGCTCAACGGGACGCTGCTGGAGCCCGACAGGGAAATGAACCTGCATGCGCAGATTCTGCTGATGCAGCAGACCGACGCGCAGCGCTCCAACGAGCAGTACCAGAAGTTCTTTGCCAAAGGCTTTGACCCCAAAAAGGGACTGCAGCAGGACAATCTGAAGGCGCTGCTCAGACAACTGAACACCAGTCAGGCCATGTACACCCTTTCAACCATGGAATCAAGCGAGAGGCTCTTCGTCCTCTCCGATGCCGAATCCCGCAGAACGCTCAGCGAAGGGCTGTTCGTATCCCACGCGGAAAAGAAGCTCGGCGAGGAAAAGCCTTTGGAAAAGGGCCCCGTCAGGAATGCTCCCGGGCTGTTTAAGTGAGAGAAAAGTCCCGCGCATAAAAAAGAGGCTGTAAGCCCCGTCATTGCGAAAGTGCCCGCGCCCCGGTGTGGCAATCCGTCTCTCCGTCCCCCCTGTAGGGATCGGCCTCCCGGACGAGCCGCATACAAAACGGATTGCCGCATCGATTTGCTCCTCGCAATGACAGGCTTTTCACAGCCTTTTTTCTGTTTTTGCAGGACGATCTGTCCAGCCCCCAGTACTGCTGCGGCCGCGGTACAGGCAGGCTCTTTTTTGCGGTGCCGGTATTCTTCTTGCTTACATTTTTCGTTATATCCGGATTTACGGCAGAACGTCAATATATCGGCTGCAGACAAAGCGTAAATTGTTCACAATGCACATTTATTCAGTTTTCTTTCAGAACGCTTGCTTTTCCTGAAAAATCATGATAAACTGACAAAAATCAAAAATAGTGAGCAGAAAAATCCGCTTTTGCGATTCACTATTTTTTATTTATCAAAAAATGGCAGGATAGTATCATGATTGTGAGCGGAAATCAGCCGTATTTCCTCCCCTACATCGGTTACTGGCAGCTTATTAACAGCTCGGATATTTTTGTGCTTGGCGATAATTATCAATATATTACGCGGGGTTGGGTGAATCGGAACCGGATTCTTTCCGGCGGAGAGCCGCATTTTTTTAATGTGCTGATTCAGCACGCCTCCGGCAACAAAAATATCGATGATTTGTACATTCTGGATGATCAACAGCTACAGCAAAAAAGAAGAATTTTATCTGCCTGCTACCGGAATGCACCGTTTTTCGCTGAGGGCATGGATGTATTTGAACGAATCTTTCAAAGTAGGGAAACGAATCTTGCCTGCTTTCTGGAAAACTCTATCCGCGTCGTTTGCGAATATCTGGACATTCGTACGACAATCCTGCGCTCATCCGATTTTCCCGGGAATGAGCGGTTGAAGAAAGAGCAGCGCATCTTTGATCTCTAGCCCGTCTGGGCGCCGACACCTGCCTGAACGCCATAGGCGGGCGGGAGCTCTACAGCTACGAGGATTTCAGAGCCCATGGTCTGAAGCTGGGCTTCCTCAAAACCGGTGAGATCCGGTATAAGCAGTTCGACAATGAATTTGTGCCCAACCTCTCCATTCTGGATGTGATTATGTTCAACGACAGAGCCGCCATTCGGCAAATGCTGGAGAACTATACCATCATCTCCGAGGAAACCCCGGCCGTTCGGTGATCGTACCCGCCCAGAAGATGAAGTGCACACAAATTGTTAATAATTAGTTAATCTGCCTGCTTGATTTTGCCGGAAGACGGGTGTATAATTGTCTTCAATTCATTTGCACGCAAAAGATATTCATGTGTGTGAAATACAGTCAGGCGGGTGTGCGTTTTGATTCTCAGTGCAAATCAACCCTATTTTCTCCCTTATATCGGCTACTGGCAGCTGATTAATCAGGCGGATATTTTTGTCATAAGCGATAACATTCAATATATCCAGCGCGGCTGGATCAATCGGAACCGTCTGCTGCTGGAAGGTAAGCCCGTTTACTTCAATGTGGAGATCAGTTTCGTTTCGAGACTTAAAAACATTGATGAGCTGTTCATTTCAGAGGAGCTCCATCTGGAGAAAAAGCGCAAGCAGCTCTTTTTCGCATATCACAATGCCCCGTATTATGAAGCAGGCATGAACCTCTTTGAACGGATTTTTGCTTTTGAGGACAAGAACCTTGCGCGTTTCCTTGAAAACTCCATTCGCATTGTCTGCGAGTATCTGGATATTCAGACAAAAATCGTTCGCAGCTCCGATTTACCCGGAAATGAACTGCTGAAAAAAGAACAGAGAATATTTGACTTCTGCGAGCGGCTGGGAGCCGATACCTATATCAATGCCATAGGCGGGCAGGAGCTCTACAGCTATGAGGAGTTCAGCGCTCGTGGGCTGAAGCTGGGCTTTATCAAAACCGGCGATGTCCGCTATAAGCAGTTCAATCAGGAATTTGTACCCAGCCTTTCCATTCTGGATGTGATCATGTTCAATGACAAGGACAGCATACGGGAAATGCTGGGGAACTATACGATCATCTCCGAGGAAACGCAAAATTCATAAGATTTTGGGCTGTGTGAAAAGTCGCAATTTGCACAAAAGCGTGCGATTGCTGACTCACACAGCCCTTTTGTTGCGTAAAATTCACCTTCTGCGCACACCGGGGAGAGGGGGGATCGATAGGCTTACCCCCTCAGTCGCTTCGCGACAGCTCCCCCATTCCCTACGGGAACAGGGGAGCCGAGAGCGTTTTACTGATTTGTGCATTGTGTGACTTTTTTGCACGGTCCCAATCGTATCTTTATCCTTTCTTCTTTACCCAGCCCTCCGCAAACTCGGCAAAGGCGCGGGCGGCGGGACCCACCCGGTCTCCGGCGGGAATCGCCAGCGCCAGCGTACGGCTGACGGCAGGGTCCAGAGGCCGGGTCTCAATGGAGCGGCTCTGCCCCCGGAGCAGCAGCTCCGGCATGATGCTCACGCCCAGCCCCTGCTCCACCATGGCCACGATGGCGTAGTCATCCTTGGTGGTGAAGCGCACATTGGGGCGCAGTCCCACCGCGTCCAGTGCTCGCCTTGCATCGTGATCAGAGCTCTCCAGAAGAGAGATGAAGGGCTCCCGGGCCACCTCTGCGGTTTTGCAGACCTGCTGGTTGGAGAGCGGATGTCCCTTGGGCAGCACCGCCAGCAGCGGATCGTCCCGCAGGGGGATGCACTCCCAGTCCCCGGCGGCGGGCAGAGTGATAAAGCCTATATCCACGCTGCCGTCAGTGAGCCAGCCGTCTATATCGTGATAGTCGCCGTTGAAGAGCCGGAACTCCACTGCCGGGTGGAGAGCCTGAAACTCCTTCATCATCCCCGGCAGCCAGTGGGTGGCCACGCTGGTAAAGGTGCCGATGCGCACCTCGCCCGCCGTGACGCCCCGCAGCCGGTCACATTCGTCCTGCAGGCGCTGCTGCTGCAGGACGATTTCTTTTATATACGGAAGCAGGGCGCTGCCCTCAGAGGTGAGCCGGGTTCCCGTTCGGTTGCGCTTGAGCAGCGTGAAGCCCAGCTCCTCCTCCATGGCCGAAAGAATGTGACTGACGCCGGATTGGGTGAGCCCCAGCTCCTCCGCTGCCCGGGTGAGGGAGGAGACTTCGACGATTTTTACAAAAACTTCGTATTTCCTGGTGTCCATTTGGTAAAAATACCCCCTTGCATTTCCGGGCGTTTTCGTGTACACTACGCCCATGACATAAAGTATGCTCATGCAATACATTATAATCCTTCATATATGAATTGTCAAGAGGAGTTTTTGAGTTATGAACGCAAGCAATATGCAGCATCTGCTGGCCATGTGCATTTATATGGCCGCCGTCATCGGCATCGGTCTTTATTTCTCCCGCCGCGCCAACAAGGATGCGGAGGCCTTCTTTCTGGGCGGTCGCTCTCTGGGCCCCTGGGTCACGGCCTTCTCTGCCGAGGCTTCGGATATGTCCGGCTACCTGCTGATGGGCCTGCCCGGTCTGGCCTATTGGACCGGCCTTGCGGACGCGGGCTGGACCTGCATCGGTCTGGCGCTGGGCACTTACCTGAACTTCCTGCTGGTGTCCAAGCGTCTGCGCCGCTTCAGCGTGAATCTGGATGCCTTCACGGTGCCGGATTTCTTCTCCCGCCGCTTTAAGGAGAAGAAGCCTCTGCTGCTCATCATTGCGTCGCTGACCATTATTATTTTCTTCTCCGTCTACGCTGCCCAGTGCCTGAGCGCCTGCGGCAAGCTCTTCGCCAACCTCTTCGATCTGCCCTATGAGAGCATGATGATCGTGGCCGCCGTGTTTGTGCTGGTCTATACCTTCCTGGGCGGCTTCCTGGCCGAGTCCGCCTCCGACTTCATGCAGGCCGTGGTGATGATCACGGTTCTGGTGCTGATTCTGGTGATGAGTGTGGGCGCTGCCGGCGGCATGAGTCAGGTCATTGCCAACGCCAGAAGCTTTGACGGCTACTACTCCCTTTTCACCACCTCCACCCCCTCCGACAGCGTGATCAACGGCTTCGGTGCCGGGCAGAAGTACGGCTTCCTTTCCATCCTCTCCTGCCTGAGCTGGGGTCTGGGCTACTTCGGTATGCCCCAGGTGCTGCTGCGCTTCATGGGCATCCGCTCCGAGAACGAGCTGGGTCGCAGCCGCCGGGTGGCCATCATCTGGGTGTGCATCTCCATGGCCGCCGCCGTGTTCATCGGCGTGGTGGGCCGCAGCGTGCCCGGTCTGGATTACCTGAGCAACGCCGCTGCCGAGAACGTGTTCATCGACGCGGCCACCGCCTACCTGCCGCCCCTGCTGGCCGGCTTCGCCTGCGCCGGCGTTCTGGCCGCCTCCATCTCCTCCTCCGACAGCTACCTGCTCATCGCCGCCTCCGCCGTCAGCCAGAATCTCTATCGCGGCGTGATGAAGAAGGATGCCAGCGAGAAGCAGGTCATGTGGGTCAGCCGCATTACCCTGCTGGCCATCACCCTCATCGCCATGGTCATTGCCTGGAACTCCAACTCCACCATCTTCGGCATTACCTCCTTCGCCTGGGCCGGCTTCGGCGCTGCCTTCGGGCCGCTGATGCTCTTCTCCCTGTTCTGGAAGCGTACCACCTACGCCGGTGCCGTGGCCGGTATGGTCGCCGGTGCTGCCATGGTGTTCTTCTGGAAGCTCTGCGTCAATCCGCTGGGCGGCGTGTGGGGAATCTATTGCCTGCTGCCCGCCTTCGTGTTCAGCGCCGTTGTGATCGTGGCGGTGTCTCTCTGCACGAAGAACAGCGAGGAGCTGGACGATGCCTTCGAGGAAATGAAGGCAGCCGCCTGACAGAAAAAAGCAGATGCGAATGCATCTGCTTTTTTATTATGAAATCATGTTCAGAATATGCGTTTTCAGCGCATCGAAGGATTCGGGAGAGATCACGTGCTCGATCTTGCAGGCATCGTCCACGGCGATGGCCTCCGGTACGCCGATGCGCATCAGATACTTGGTGATGAGCTGGTGGCGCTCGTAGATGGTCTCGGCCACCTCCCGACCGGAATCCGTGAGGACGATGCTGCCGTCCTGCTCGATGCGGATGTACTCCCCGTTGAGCAGCAGGCCCACGGCACGGCTGACGCTGGGCTTGGAGTAGCCCATGTATTCGCTGATGTCCACGGCGTGGACTTTTTCTTTTTTCTCGCTGAGAATGAGAATGGTCTCCAGATACATTTCGCCGGATTCCTGTAATGCCATGGTATCGCTCCCTTTTTGCAATGAATAAAACGATTTTAGCATAAATTCCTGCACAATGCAAGTTTAGCGGCTGCTAACATTTATGATTAGCGGGCGCTAACGAAAAATGACACATTTGGGGACGGTTCTCAAAAACACCAAATGACACAAATGAGAACCGTCCCCAAATGTGTCAAAATGGAAAAGGGGTCTGCTCATTAAGCAGACCCCTTGGCGTTTGTATCTCAGCGGGGGAACCTGACCTGGGCCTGGGCGGCAGCCAGACGGGCGATGGGTACGCGGAAGGGGCTGCAGGACACATAGTCCAGGCCGACCTTATGGCAGAACTCCACAGAGGAGGGCTCGCCGCCGTGCTCGCCGCAGATGCCGAGATGGATGTCGCTGCGAGTGGCGCGGCCCTTCCTGGCGGCCATTTCCACCAGCTGGCCCACGCCGGACTGATCCAGCTTCTCGAAGGGATCCTGCTCGAAGATGTTCTTGCTGTAGTAGCTGGGCAGGAACTTGCCGGCGTCGTCGCGGCTGAAGCCGAAGGTCATCTGGGTCAGGTCGTTGGTGCCGAAGGAGAAGAACTCGGCCTCCTCGGCGATCTTGTCGGCCATGAGGGCGGCACGGGGAATCTCGATCATGGTGCCGACCATGTACTTCATGTTGTCGCCGCTCTCGGCGATGAGCTTGTCGGCCACGGTCTTGACGATGTTCTTCACGTAGGCCAGCTCCTTGACCTCGCAGACCAGAGGAATCATGATCTCGGGGACGATGTCGTAGCCGCACTCCTTGCGGACGGCCAGGGCAGCCTTGATGATGGCGGTGGCCTGCATCTCGGCGATCTCGGGATAGGTCACGGGCAGACGGCAGCCGCGGTGGCCCATCATGGGGTTGGTCTCATGGAGGGCGCGGCAGCGGTCCTTGATCTCCTCAAGGCTCTTGCCCATGTCCTTGGCGAGAAGCTCCATGTCCTCCTCGGTGGTGGGCAGGAACTCGTGCAGAGGGGGATCCAGCAGACGAATGGTGACGCTGCGGCCTTCCATGGCCTTGTAGATGCCCTCAAAGTCGCCCTGCTGCATGGGCAGCAGCTTGGCGAGAGCCTCGCGGCGCTGCTCCTCGGTGTCGGAGAGGATCATCCGGCGCATGACGGGGATGCGATCCAGATCGAAGAACATATGCTCGGTACGGGTCAGGCCGATGCCCTCGGCGCCCAGCTCCACGGCCTTGGCGGCGTCCTTGGGGGTGTCGGCGTTGGTGCGAACCTTCAGGGAGCGAATCTCGTCGGCCCACTGCATGATGGTGGCGAAGTCGCCGGAGACGGTGGCGTCCACAGTGGGAATCCTGCCCACGTACACATTGCCGGTGGAGCCGTCAATGCTCATGAACTCGCCCTCGTTGACCCGCTGACCGTTGACGGTCAGGTAGCGCTCGGCCTCGTTGATGCGGATGGCGGCGCAGCCGGAGACGCAGCAGGTGCCCATGCCGCGGGCAACCACGGCAGCGTGGCTGGTACGGCCACCGGTGGCGGTGAGGATGCCCTGAGAGGCGGCCATGCCCTCAATGTCCTCGGTGGTGGTCTCGTTGCGGACCAGCAGCACGGGGCCGTTCTTGGCATTGTCACGGGCGGCTTCACTGGTGAAGAACACACCGCCGCAGGCAGCACCGGGGGAGGCGGCCAGACCGTTGGCCACGGGAACGGCATCCCGGAGGGCAGCGGGGTCGAACTGGGGGTGCAGCAGGCTGTTGAGCTGGTTGGGCTCAATCTTCAGCAGAGCCTCGCCCTTGGTGCAGAGACCCTCTTCAACCATATCCACGGCGATCTTCAGAGCGGCGAAGGCGCTGCGCTTGCCGTTGCGGCACTGGAGCATGAAGAGCTTGCCGTGCTCGATGGTGAACTCCATGTCCTGGAGGTCCTTGTAGTGCTTTTCAAGGTTGTGGGCGACCTGAGCAAACTGCTCGTAGGCGCCGGGGTTGGTCTCGCGGAGCTGGTCGATAGTCTGGGGGGTACGGATACCGGCCACCACGTCCTCGCCCTGGGCGTTCATCAGGAACTCGCCGTAGAGCTTGTTCTCGCCGGTGGCGGGGTCACGGGAGAAGGCAACGCCGGTGCCGCAGTCGTCACCCATGTTGCCGAAGACCATCTCCATGATGTTGACGGCAGTGCCCCAGTCGCCGGGGATGTCGTTCATGCGGCGGTAGGCAATGGCGCGGTCGTTGTTCCAGCTGCGGAACACGGCCATAACGGCGCCCACCAGCTGCTCGGTGGGATCGGAGGGGAAGTCAACGCCCAGCTTGGCTTTGTACTCGGCCTTGAACTCGGTGGACAGCTCCTGCAGATCGGCAGCGGTGAGCTCGGTGTCCAGCTTGACGCCGCGCTTTTCCTTCATCCGGGCGATGAGAACCTCGAAATACTCCTTACCGACACCCATGACAACATCGCTGTACATCTGGATGAAGCGGCGGTAGCAGTCCCATGCCCAGCGGGGATTGCCGGACTTGGCGGAGAGAGTCTCCACGACGGTCTCGTTGATGCCCAGATTCAGAATGGTGTCCATCATGCC
>DCIK01000033.1:0-3888 GCA_002315975.1 Clostridiales bacterium UBA1728 | reverse complement strand
CGGGCATGGAGGCGCGGGCACCGGAGCGGACGGAGACCAGCAGGGGATTTTCCTTGTCACCCAGCTTCTTGCCGGTCATTTCCTCCAGCTTGTCCTTGTAGAGCATAATCTCGTCCATGATTTCGGGGGCAATCTTCTCCCCGTCGTCATAGTAGCGGATGCAGGCTTCGGTGGTGATGGTGAAGCCCTGGGGAACGGGCAGACCGATGTTGCTCATCTCAGCCAGGTTGGCACCCTTGCCGCCCAGCAGCTCGCGCATATCGGCGTTACCTTCGCTGAAAAGGTACACATACTTCTTTCCCATTATGTTTCCTCCTGATTGACGGTAAAATCCGCCATCTTTTTATTTAGCACATTTTATTATATAGGGCATACAGGGGAATTACAAGTAGTTACACTGGTGAAAAAGTCTTTACCGAGGTGCAACCATAGGTTGCTATTGCGGGAAAAAAGCGGGAGGAAACGGAAGTAAGTTACAATACCCTGAGGCGCAGACCATTGACGCGCCCTCGCGCCGACCAAAGCGGCAAAGCCGAAGCGATAAGCGCGGGAAAACGCTCGTCCGAAATCGAAGATTTCGGACGAAATTTCTTATTTCCCCACGCAGAAGCGCTCGAAGATGCGGTCGGTCACATCCTGCCGGATCACGCGGCCGGTGAGCTCACCCAGAGCGTCCATGGCGGCCTCGCACTCGGTGAGGACGGCATCGGGGGTGATGCCGCTGTCCATGGCCGCCACGGCGGCGCGGAGACTATCGAGGGAGCGGGAAACGGCCTCGGCCTGCCGCTCGTTGGTGAGAATTTCACCGGCGGAGACCTGCGGCAGGGGGAAGAGACTGTCAGCAAGGGTGTCCAGTGCCTTTAAGCCCTCGCCGGTGAGGGCGGAGATATGCAGCACGGTTTGGAAGCCGGAGAGCTTCGTCTCGTCCAGCGCTGCGGGCAGGTCGCACTTGTTGACGATGGCCACGGCGGTGGGAGCCTTCAGCGCCAGCGCTTTTACCTCCTCGTCCTCCTCGTCCCATGCCCGACTGCCGTCGAAGACGGAGAGCACCAGCTCGGCACCCTCGGCGGCGCTGCGGGAGCGCTCCACACCCAGCCTCTCCACCTCGTCGCCGGTGTCGCGGAGACCGGCGGTGTCGGTGAGCTGCAGGAGGGTATTGCCCAGCAGGACGCGCTCGGAGAGGGTATCACGGGTGGTGCCGGGGACGCTGGTGACGATGGCGCGGTCATAGCCCAGCAGGGAGTTGAGCAGAGAGGACTTGCCGGCGTTGGGCTTGCCGATGAGGGCGGTGGGAATGCCCTTGTCCAGCACCCGGGCGCGCTTGTGGGTGTCCAGCAGAGACTGCAGGTCGTTCTCGGCGGCGGTGAGGGTGGAGCGGTAGTTCTCCAGCTCAAAGTCCTCGATGTCCTCGTCGGGATAGTCCAGCACCGCGTGGAAGTGGGCGCAGATGTCGGTGAGGGAGGCGTACACGCCCTCGATGCGGCGGAAGATGGCACCGTTGAGCTGGTGGGCGGCGTTGCGGGCTGCCATGGGGGTTTCCGCATCGATGATGTCGATGACGGCCTCGGCACTGGAGAGGTCCATGCGGCCGTTGAGGAAGGCACGCTTGGTAAACTCGCCCCGGAGAGCCTGCCTTGCCCCGGCCCTGAAGAGGGAGCGGAGCCCCTGCCGCAGCACCATGGGGGAGCCGTGGCACTGGAGCTCGGCGGTGTCCTCGCCGGTGTAGGAGTTGGGGCCCCGGGAAACGGTGCAGAGGCAGAGGTCCAGAAGCTCGCCGTCCTCGTCGTAGAGCTCGCCGTAGAGGAGCTTCCGGTCAGGGGTCTGGGCCATGGTTTTGCCGTTGGAGGGCTTAAAAACTTTATCAATGACGGCGATGGTATCCGGGCCGGAGAGCCGCAGTATGCCGATGGCCGCCACTACGCCGCCGGATGCAATGGCGGCAATGGTATCGTTGGAGTAGGTCATATTTTTCCTTCAATCCGCTTTCCTGTCATGGCGAAGAGCGAAGCAACGCGGCAATCCGTCTTCTCCGCGGCTCGTCCGGGAGGCCGAGCCCTACAAGGGGACGGGGGATGCGGACTGCCGCACCGGTGACATCGGTCAAAGATTCGCAATGACAGGCTTCAGCATATTCATTCAAATATCGAAAAAAGGAGCCTTGCGGCTCCTTTGCCTCTGCAGAAAAAGAAGCATTATCTTCGCAGCCTCGCAGAGTTCGCGCCCGCAGGCGCGAAGAAATTCATATCATTTTCAAGCGGGCTTTGCCCGCTTGAAAATACACTGAGGCGCGTCCGATTGGCGCGCCCTTGCGCCGACCAAGGCGGCAGAGCCGCCGCGATGAGCGCAAGCTTCCCTCTTCGTCAGAAAACGGAGTTTTCTGACGAATTGAGAAAAAAGGAGCCTTGCGGCTCCTTTTTTCGGTTTGTGTGTGGCTTAGTCTTCTTCGTCTTCGAACAGGACCTCTTCCACCTTGGCGGTGTCAAAGTCGATGACGGCGCCGCACTCGGGGCACTCGAAGTGACCGGCGGAGAGAATGCTCTCGTCCACGGTGAGGTTGAAGCCGCAGCCGGGGCACTCTACGTTGTAGAAAACGTCCTCGTCCTCATCCAGCTCGCCCACATCATCGCAGTTGCGGAGATAGTCGCAGCAATCCTCGCACTCGCAGTCCTCGCAATCGCCCTCGCAATCGCAGTTGTCGCAGTCGTCGGTGCAGCCGCAGAACTCGTCGCACTCGCAGCCCTCGCACTCGCAGAGATGCTCGTAGTACTCGTCCTCCAGCGCGTTCACGTCCTCGCCCAGCTCGTCCATGCAGTCAGCCAGATCCTCCACCGCGTCCTGCACGTCGGCAAGGTCGGCGGTGAGATCATCGAGAATGTCAATGACGGCCTTGAAGAGCTTGCCTTCCTTGGTATCGCCGATTTCCATACCCTCGCAGAGACCCTTGAGATAAGCAACCTTTTCGGATGTGTTCATGATGAAAACCTCCTCTTCATGTGAGTGAACTGATAATAACGAAGTTTTTTGTGTGAAAGAATTACTTGGCGCGCTCGAGATACTCGCCGGAGCGGGTGTCAACACGGATGCGGTCGCCGGGCCCGATGAACAGGGGCACCTTGATCTCGGCACCGGTCTCGAGGGTGGCGGGCTTGGTCACGTTGGTGGCGGTGTTGCCGGCAAAGCCGGGATCGGTCTGGGCGACCTCCAGCTCCACGAAGTTGGGGGGCTCAACAGCGAAGACCTTGCCCTTGAAGGAGCAGACGGTGCACTCCATGTTTTCCTTGACGAACTTGAAGGAGTCGGGCATGACGGACTCGTCGATGGGCTCCAGCTCGTAGGTCTCGGGGTTCATGAAGTAGTAGAGGTTGCCGTCGTTGTAGCTGTACTCCATGGTACGGCGCTCAACGTAGGCGTTCTCGAACTTGGCAGTGGGGTTGAAGCTGGTCTCGACCACGGCACCGGTAATGACATTCTTGTACTTGGTGCGGACAAAGGCAGCGCCCTTGCCGGGCTTGACGTGCTGGAACTCGACGACCTGCATGACCTGGCCGTCCAGCTCGAAGGTAACGCCGTTGCGGAATTCACCGGCAGAAATCATAGATGTGTCCTCCTAAAAATGTATCTTGTTAAACTTAACTTTTCACATACTGCGCCAATTCTAGGCTATAGTATTTTATACTAAATCAGTGGGAAATGCAAGAGTTTTTTTCCAATCTGCGGGAAATGCGCCCCATCTTCCCGCGATGGCCTCCGAATGGCACGGCCTGCAGGCCGTGGGGGCTTTTTCAGCCCCCCATTCTTTCTTTTCTTGGTCTTGCCCAAGAAAAGAAAGAATGCGCCGCTGGCGGTGGAAGAAAGAAAAGAAGACGCGCGGCGGCAAAACGCCGCCGG
>DCIK01000011.1 GCA_002315975.1 Clostridiales bacterium UBA1728 | reverse complement strand
ACAGACGGTCACGACTACACCGCAATAGTATTTGATCCGAATAACATTAAGTCAGCCTCCGAGAACGCTGGAACATATAATGCTGAAACCGGGATCGTATCTCCAGAGATGTGGAGCGCCGCAATCGCAATGAGCTGAAGCGCAGCATTCAGAAGAAGGTCAAGGAGCTCAACCAGATGCTGAGCGGAAATAGGGTTCTGATAGGTATTATATCAACGGCGCTGAGTACGATACCCTTGAGGAGAAGCTCAAAGCCCTTGTCACGGACGGTGACTACCGGGATGAGATTCTGGGCAGGGCTCCGGAGCTGGCTGACGAGCTTACCTGGTGCGAAATCTGGGAGGCCGCCAAGCGGCAGACCGCTGCCCAGACGGGTCTCACCGGTGAGGCGTTGATGAAGAAGGCTGCAGAGCTGTTCACCGAAACAATTGTCCATACGCAGGTCTATGACTCTGTCCTCTCTCGCAGCGGCCTGATGCGCTCCAAGGACACCGGCATGAAAATGGTCACATCCTTCATGGCCGAGCCTACCACCAGCATCAATATGCTGGCGGATGCCATTATCAACCGCAGCCGTGGTGACAGCCGTATGGCTGCCAAACAGGTCGGAGCTCTGACCACCAGCATTACTCTCAATGCCGTGCTACAGTCGATTATCTACGCCATGCGCGATGATGACGATGATGAAAGCTATGCAGAGAAGTACATTGCCAGTCTTACCGAAAATCTAAAGAGCGGTTTCAATCCTCTGAACATGGTGCCCTTCTTCCGAGATGTGGTATCCATAGTCGGAGGCTACGATGTGGAGCGTACCGATATGAGCGTGATCTCCGATCTGTGGAGCGCTTACAAGGCTCTCGGCAGAGATGACCTATCCACATATCGGAAGGTCGAAGACTTCGGAGGCTCTCTTGCCAAGGTTCTGGGTCTGCCGGTAAAGAATGTTATGCGTGATGTTCGAGGCATCTGGAATACGGTGACCAATACGCTTCAGGAAAAGAGCACCGCTGCAGGAATCTGGAACGCCGTTCTGGAGGGTCTGACAGGAGATAAAATGAGTAATTCGCAGCAGCTATATCTCGCTATGGTTCGCGGAGATGAAGCTCAGACGGAGCGAGTAAGCGCCAGATTTGACAGTGAATCCGCTATGCACTCTGCAATCCGTAAGGCCATGAGAGACAACGATAGCCGTATTGCTGCAGCTGCTCAGGCCAGAGCGGACGGGAATAGCTCCGAATACCTTCGCATCTACAACGAGATTGTTGATGAGGGTGTGTTCACGAAGGAAGATGTTCTGGATGCCATTGAAGCCGAAGAGCAGAAGATCAAGGATGCGGATGCCTCTGAGGAGGCAAAGGCATACATTGCAAAGGCCAAGTCTGTTGGAAATGCTACTGACTTCGCCAATGCTGTGATCTCCGGTGACTACGCATCCGCCAAGACCTTCAAGTCTGACATCATCGCCACCTATATGGCCAACGGAAAGAGCGCCTACGAAGCGGAGTACGCCTTCACTTCGGCTGCATCGGCAGCTTTGAAGGAGGCGTATCTGTCAGGAGAGCTCACCTCCAGCAAAGCCGGTAATGCTCTGGTGAATTATCTGGGAATGACTCGTGAGGATGCGACAAATCGGACGAATGATTGGGCTTTTGAGAAGCAGAATGGCTGGTCTTACTCTGATCGCAGAAGCGAATATCTCTCCGGGAATATCACCCGCACCCAGCTCATCAATGCTATGGTAAGTCGTGGATCAACGAGAGCCGAGGCAACGCTCGCGGCAGATACATACGATTGGAATAAAGCCGGATATGATGTTACGACATCCGCCGTTGAGAGGTATCAGGAGAAGCTGGCAGGTAAGGTCAGTCAGGCAGATTTCTATCAGGCATGGACTATCTACAATGACACCCAGGGCGTGGACGCGAACGGGGACGGAAAGACTGACAGCGGCAGTAAAGCCAAGGCAGTTATGGCTCGGTGGGCTGCAGAGCTTGATGTTTCGGCCAATGAGCTCACGCTGCTTGCTCAAGCTTGGTGGGCTGATTCTACGATAAAGAAATACAAAGCATGGTAAATGTTCCGGGGACACTTTCCGGTGTCCCCGGACAGGGTGTATGGTGATATCGCATAGGGGGGAAATGCAGATCGCATGGATTTTGAAACGAAGGTTTCTGAGTTTGCATCAGAAATGGTTCTGGCGAATCACCGACTTGATGTTATGGAGAGCCGACAGGACAATCTCGACAAGCTCGTTGCCACCATGTCCGTCTTCGACTCCGAACAGAAGCACATTAAGGAAGATGTGGTTGAGATCAAGGCGGATGTGAAAAGTCTGAAGGAAAAGCCCGGCAAACTGTTCGATGGGCTTGTGGAGAAAATCATCTGGGCTGTGATCGGTGGCGCTCTGGCATTCGCGCTGGGCTCCGTTGGCATCAATTGAAAAGTGGAGGGTATAATTCTATGGATTGGAAAAACATTGCTGAGAGAGCCGCATGGACTTTTCTGGAGGGCTTTCTGGTTGCCCTTCCTGCGACTATGTCTATCGAAATGGACGGTGCCGCATGGAAGGCTGCCCTGTTCAGCGCGGCCATTGCCGGTGTGTCTGCACTGAAGACATTTTTGCTGGAGCTGGTTAAGGTTCTGAGAGTTCAGTCTGAAGCAAAAAACTGACCATTTCATTACCATTTTCATTGCCAAAACCATTCCCAAAACCATTCAAAAACGCACTTTTTTATAGCGTGATTTGGCAATGAGAAAGGCATAAAAACAACAAAAAACCCTTGAAATTACTGGATTTCCAGCAGTTTCAAGGGTCTTTTTTGTGGTGGAGGCGAGGGGAGTCGAACCCCTGTCCGAAAACACTTCAAAGGGAGCTTCTCCGGGCGCAGTTGCTTGTTGCGGGACTCTTCATCCCTGTTCCCCTCCGCCGCGGACAGACAACAAACCACGGAATCGGGTAGCTTCATTGTTCATGGTGCGCTCAAAGCTTTGCGCACGCACGTCCGCCTCTCATCGACGCCGCACACCCGGGTCGAGGCACTCCCGGGGGCGACGGGTCACGGCTTAGGCCGCGGCCAGAACGACGTTATCGTTGTTCTTTAATTTATAATTGCCCATTTTATGGATGTTGGACGCATCCGCCCGCTACTCCAATCTCCACGTCCCCGTCGAAACCGGGACGCCCCCATGTGAGGCCACGCGGTGCGTGGCCGTGAATAAAATCGGATCATTTCCATTCGAGCTTTGCCCGAATGGAAATACCCTGAGGCGCAGTCTGTTGCTGCGCCCTCGCGCCGAGCAAAGCGGCGAAGCTGCTGCGATCAGCGCGAGTATAAGGCTCGATTGAAATCGCAGATTTCAATCGAAGTTTTTTACATGTGCTTGGGTTCGGGATACTCCACACCGAAGGTTTCCACGGTGACGGTCTTCATGATCTGGGGCTCCAGGGGCTTGTCGTTGCCGTCTACACGCACCTCGGCGATGCGGTCGACCACATCCATGCCCTCGATGACCTTGCCAAAGGCGGCGTACTCGCCGTCAAGGTGGGAGGCATCCTTGTGCATGATGAAGAACTGGCTGCCGGCGCTGTTGGGCGCGTAGGCGCGGGCCATAGACAGCACACCGGGGCCATGGTGCAGCTTGTTCTGCACCAGATTGGCGCGGAACTCGCCCTTGATGTGGTAGCCGGGGCCGCCGGTACCGTTGCCCTTGGGGTCGCCGCCCTGAATCATGAAGCCCTTGATGACCCGGTGGAAAATCAGGCCGTTGTAGAAGCCCTTGTTGATGAGGGAAACGAAGTTATAAACGCTCTGGGGAGCCACATCGGGGTACAGCTCCGCCTTGATGATGCCGCCGTCGGCCATCTCAAAGGTGACAACAGGATTAGACATTTAACGGAAATTCCTTTCTTTCATGGTGCGGTCAATATCGCGCCTGGCCTGCTTGTCGATCTCGCTTTCGCGCTTGTCGTAGAGCTTTTTGCCCTTGCACAGACCCAGCTCCACCTTGACCCGGCTGTCTTTGAAGTACAGCGACAGGGGAATCAGCGCCAGACCCTCCTGCGCGAGCTTTTCGCCCAGCTTCACGATCTCCCGGTGGTGCATCAGCAGCCGCTTGGGGCGCATGGGGTCTTTGTTGAAGAGGTTGCCCTTTTCGTAGGGGGAAATGTGCAGCCCTCTGGCGGTGAGCTGGCCGTCCTTGATGGTGCAGAAGCTGTCCTTCAGGTTCACGGCGCCGTCGCGGATGGACTTGACCTCAGTGCCGAAGAGCTCAATGCCGGCCTCGAAGCGTTCCAGCACATAGTAGTCGTGAAAGGCCTTTTTGTTGGCAGCAATCTGCTTGGTGCCTTTCTCCTTGGGCATAACGCTTCACCTCCCGCTGCATTCTGCTCAATGGCAGTAGCTATTATACCACGGACGGCGGGAAGAGTAAAGAGCATTTTTACCACTTTATTGCGTCCTCGCCCAGCAGGGCGTTGACCTTTGAAAAGGGCTTTGAGCCGAAAAAGCCCCGGTAGGCGGAGAGGGGGCTGGGGTGGGCGGAGAGCAGCACCCGGCTGCCCTCAGGGAGCAGCGCGGCCTTCTTCCCCGCGTAGCCGCCCCAGAGGACGAACACGGGCTTCTGGGGCAGCGCTGCGGCGGCGAGGATGATGGCATCGCTGAGCTTCTGCCAGCCGAAGGCGGCGTGACTGTTGGCTCTGCCCTGCTCCACGCTGAGGGTGGCGTTGAGCAGCAGCACGCCCTGCTCCGCCCAGTCGCTGAGATCGCCGGTGCTGCGGACGATGCCCAGATCGCTCTCCAGCTCCTTATAGATGTTCCGCAGACTGGGCGGCAGCGTCACGCCCTCGGGTACGGAGAAGGCCAGACCCATGGCCTGTCCGGGCTCGTGGTAGGGGTCCTGCCCCAGAATCACGCAGCGGGTTTTCTCCGGGGGCGTGAGACGCAGAGCCTCAAAGAGCTTTTCCCGGGGCGGATAGACCGCGGCGGTGGCGTAGGCCTGCTCCACGGCGGCGGTGAGAGCGGCAAAATAGGGCTTGCTGCGCTCTGCTCGAAGCAGCGGCTCCCAGCCATAAAAGTCAGACTCCATCAGAGCACCCCCAGAAAGCGGATGGTGCCGGGAATATCGATGCTCTGGGGGCACAGCTCGGCGCAGTGAGCGCACTGAAGGCACAGCCGGGGATTCCGGGCAATGGTGGAGTAGAGCTCTCCGGGGAGAGAACCCTCCTGCTTATAACGGTTGTAGGCCTTCATAAGAAAGGGAATGTCCAGCCCCATGGTGCAGCCCAGCGTACAGCTGCCGCAGCCCTTGCAGGGAACGGTATTATCCATAGTTGACCTCACAAAAGAGAATGTGTGAAAAGGCTGTCATTGCGAGGAGCGAAGCGACGTGGCAATCCGTTTTCTCAGCGGCTCGTCCGGGAGGCCGAGCCCTACAGGGGACGAGGGGCGCGTATGCTGTTGCAATGACAGGGGACTATGATTACAGCTCCCCCATTGCGCTGCAACAGGGGAGCTAAGAAAGGGGGGTATGAATTCGGTTTACTGGATGTTCAGGGTGTCCTGATAGGAGATGATGCCGATGTAGCTGCGGCCCACGCCGAGCTCCAGCTCGCTGCCGTCAGCGCGGTAGTAGTGGAAGCAGTCGTCGTAATCGCCGTGCTCCCAGGTGATCTGCTCCTGCTTGCCGTTGCAGCAGAAGATGCCGGTGCCCTTGGCGTTCTGCAGGTAGATGGTGGCCAGACTGGTCTCACCGTCGATGTTGGCGCGGAGGAAGAGCACGTTTTTGAAGACCACGGACTCGTTGGTGTCGCCGTCCACATACTGGGTGCCGCCGTACTGGCTCATGGTGTAGCCACCCTTGGCAGAATCGTAGCTGAAGTCGCTCTCCTTGCTGGCGTAGAACACGGCCATGGTCACGGCGCTGCCGCCGGTGAGCTCCACATTGTTGGAGAAGTGCAGACCGTAGTCCTTTTCACCCTCGTGGGTGGTGCGGCGGCCGTAGTCAGTAAGGAACTTCTTCAGACTCTCCACCTTGACAAAGCCGGTGTGCTCGGTGGCGCGGTTGGCACGGGTGGGCTCACGGTAGGAGTAGGGGGCGGCATCGTTCATGCAGAAGTCGATGTCGTCGCCGCTGTAGATCTCGTAGATCTTCTCGTAGCCGCGGGTGCTGGCACCCCAGTGGACGAAGATGGCATCGTAGCTCTTGGCGATCTCGGTGTGGTAGGGACGGGCAGAGCGGACGGAGCCGATGTGCTCAATGCCGATGTCCTGGGAGTAGATGGCGGTCATGCGGGTAATGCCTTCCTCGGGCATCTCATAGATGATGGAGGCAGCGGAAATGCCGCACTGGGGCAGAGCCTGCTGGTGGTTGTTCATCTGCACGGCGAAGGGACGCAGAGAGGAGATGTCCTCCTCCACGGCCTCACCGGTGAGGGGGTTGATGATGGAGGGCAGGGGTTCGGGCGTGGGTTCGGGTGTAGGTTCGGGCGTGGGCTCGGGCGTTATCTCCACCTCGGGGATCTCGGTGGCGGGAGCCGCAATGGGTTCGGGCGTGGCGGTGGCGGCGGGCTTGGCGGTGCGCTGGGTGCAGCCGGCAAGACACAGAAGAGCCACAAGGAGCAGAATGCTCAGAATGACGGAATTTTTCTTCATGGAACAGGTCCTCTTTCTACATGAGAATTGATGCTGACATTCTACAGCAAATGGCGATTACTGTCAACCAAAGGAAGTGACGAAATGATTTACGAAAAATGATAAAGATAAGGCACGGCCTCCCCGGTCGTGCCCTACGGGGCGGGGTTCTACAGAACAAATCAATCCATTGAAACAGGTTCAGGTTTCTTCGCGTAAATTTTCTTAATTCGCACCAAATGAAAACACCCTCCTGAATATCGGAGGGTGCTTTCATGCAGATCGATCAATGGATCAGGCTCAGGGTCAGGGACAGGGCGGCGAACACCAGAGCGACCCACTTGGTAGCCTTGGCCAGCTTGGCATCCAGCGTCTTGGCCTGGGTCTTGGCAGAGAAGAGAGACTCGGAAGCGCCGGAAACGGCACCGGAGAGGCTGGCGCTCTTGCCGGACTGAAGCAGGACAACAACGATGAGGAAGAGGCAGGCGATGATCTGAAGAATGGTGAAAACGGTAACCATAAGGGATGTCCTTTCTATGAAAAAGTCTTTATTCCCAAAAGTACATAGCATGATACCATAAAGCCGGGGAAAATGCAAGAAAAATTTTGGTATTAATATATGTACCCGGAGCCATTTTCCGATACTTACACCAAAATTTTTACTCCAACGGTGTGTCCCCGAAATATTGAGCCTTTACGCTGTCTTCATCCAGATAGAGCTTCTTGCAGAGCGTTTCAAAGCAGCGCTGCTGGCGGTGGGCGGTGATGTGGGTGCGGAGCTCCTCCACCATGGCGGCGGTGTCGGCGGCACCCTTGGGCCAGCGCTCATACTCCCGCTCCAGCTCGCTCTCTATGGCGGCGGCGTAGCTATCCAGATAGCGGAGCTGGGTGGCTTCGTTGAGCCCGTGGGAAAAGAGGCAGGCCATGCGCTGCAAAAGCAGCTCCTGAAACGCCGGGAACTTCACCACATTGGAGGTGATCAGACCGAACTGCTGATCGGCGGCGAGGGAATAGCTCCAGTCCAGACCGGTCTTGCGCAGACCGAAATCCAGATCGAAGAAGGCATACTGATACCTGCTCTCGGCATTGGCGCGGATATAGCGGATGTTGCCGGGGAGATCATAGTTATAGAAGTAGGTTTCCAGCACCAGCCAGTCCGCCAGACTGACAAGATCAAATTTCTCGGCCAGGGCGTCATATTCCCGCTGCGTCCAATTTTTGTGGGCATTCAGGTAGTTGAAAAACGCCACCAGATCGGTGTCGAAATAGTTGCGTACACGGCTGCGGACAATGGCCACCTCGTCCTCGCGGCTGTCCAGACGGTCGGCGGCATAGGCCTTGGAGTAGGCCTCCCGGAGAGAGTAGATGCCCCAGTATTCGCCGTTGATATACACGACGCAGTAGCGGTTTCGCAGGGTGAGCACCTGGGCGCCGGTCTCCACGGCGGTGCTCTGGCAGATGCTGTCCCGGAGGAGAGTGTTGTCATCCATGTAGCCGCTGCGAAGGGTCAGAGAGTGGTAGCGTTCCTCGCCGTCACCGAAAAGGTCATAGTGCACATCGCCGCCGTAGACGCCCCGGAAGGTGAGCTTGAGAGATTTCTTGTCCCGGCTCTTGCGGGTGGAGGCGCCGTGGAGGGAGATGGTGGACTGGGCGTGGAAGCCTTTGTCCCCGTCAAAAAAGGACACATCCGTCAGCTGCTCCGGCTCCACAGTGTTGGCGGGAAGGGAGTAGATGCCCGGCCAGTCGGACGATTTGGGCGTGAAGAAGCCCACCGGGCCCACGATCAGACTGACCACCGGCAGACTGTGACCCTCATTGACGATATAGGACCAGCCGGAGATTTTGCCCGGAGCCTTGCCCTCCTCATAGCAGCGGGCCCGGAGGACGGTGGTCTCCGTGATGCGGAGCGGGGAGGCATAGAGGGGGCTGTCCTCGTGGGGCTCTGAGCCGTCGAGGGTGTAGCGAATCTCGCCGCTGCCGGAGAGCGTCAGGCTGAGGGCCTCGGCGCCGCTGTAGCAGCCCTCGGGCTGGGAGCAGCTGACGGAGGCGGAAAGGGCTTTGTAGCCGCTGTTGTTGGCCTCTCCGGGGGTAGGGTCGAGAAACCAGACCCAGTCCTCTCCCTGTCGGCCATAGCTGCCGTTGAGGGGAATGTCGTGGAGCGTGCAGTAGTCCAGCAGCTTGCCCTCGGTGCTGCGCAGGTAGAGGGCGTCCCGCTCCCCGTTGAGGGAGATGGGGTGGATGGGCCACTCAGCCGGGGCGTTTTGCTGCCGGTGCAGAGAATGACCACATATTCCCCCGGCCTGAGAGTGTAGTCGGCGAGAGTGGGGGCATCCTCCGCTGAACGCTTGTCGGAGAGGGTATAGTCGGAGAGCCGGATGTCCTCGCTGCCGCCGTTATAGAGCTCCACCCAGTCGTAGTATTTCTTGCCGATCTCGCAGAACCCGGCATTGAAGGAGGCGCACTCGCTGATGCGCAGACCCTCGGGGCTCCGGCTGCCGGAGGCGGAGAGATCGCGAATCTCGTAGCTGCCGTCGGCGCAGCGCACATAGCCCTCATCCTCGCCCAGAGCGGGATAGGTCAGAGCTTGCAGTACCTGCCCCCCGGCATCGGAGAGCAGTACGCTCTCGCCGCTGCTCCTGAGGGAGAAGTCGCTGTGAAGCCCCTTGCCCCAGCCGTCACAGGCCACGGTGACGCTCTCGCCGCTCTGTAAGGTCAGGGTGGGGAGCGTGTAGCTCAGACGGCCCTCCTTCTGGGAGAGATGCCAGCCCTCCAGGGTGACGGCCTCACTGCCGTCGTTCCGCAGCCGGAGATAGTCGGGGAAAAGACCGTCTTCCGAAGCGTAGGCCGTCCGGTTGGCGGCCACCAGCTCGGAGATAACCACCGTGGTGGTGGCGACGGGAGGCGCTGTCTCTTCAACGGTTGCAGCGCTGGACCCCAGGGACGATACAGAGGCGTTTTCAGCCTTTTCGCCGCAGCCGCAGAGGAGCAGCAGGGCAAAGGCCAGGGCAGCGAATTTTTTCTTCATAGCGCAATACCTGAAAAAGAGGGCTGTGCCGGACGGTACAGCCCTCGTAATTATTTTATGGATGCTTCAGCTGATCTTGATGCTCTCCCACAGGGAGTTGATGTAGTCGAGGGTGGCCTGATCCAGATTGCGGTAGGCGTTGGCGTTGTAGCTCTCGGCAAAGCTGCCGTTTTCGGGGTAGAGGACAGCCATGGCCTCCTCGCCCATCTCCTCGATGTAGGCGGCACTCTCGTAGACGAGCTTATTGGGGCTGGCGTAATAGGTGAACTCGGCGTTGGCGATGGCGGGCTCCTCGGAGAGCATATAGTTGATGAAGATTTCGGCCAGCTCCTGATGCTGGGCGCAGGAGGGGATGCACATGGCATCAATGTAGGCGTTGGTGGGCTGGGGGTAGTAGAAGCGCAGATCCACGTCCTCGGCCTGGGCATCCGCCATGGTGAAGTAGTCGCCGGCGTAGTAGGCACCGATGGCGGCCTCACCGGACTCCATCAGGTTGTAGATTTCGTCCATCACAAGACCGTAGCGCAGGGGCTTCTGGGCCTTGAGCTCCTCGGCGGCCCGATCCCAGTCGGCGGTGTCGGTGGAGTTCACATTCTGACCCAGCTTGTAGACGGCGGTGCCGAAGGCATCGCGGGGGTTGTTGAACTGGAGGATGCTGCCGGCGTACTTCTCGTTCCACATGAGCTCCCAGCTGCCGGTGTCGGCCTCGTCCACCACATTGGCGTTGTAGATGATGCCCACGATGCCGTAGGCGTAGGGCACGGTGTAGGCATTATCGGGGTCGTAGTACAGACCCTTGAAATCCGAAGAGATGTTTTTGTAGTTGGGGATGTTGTCGAAGTTCAGGGGCAGGAGCATACCCTCCTCCCGGAGCTTGGCGATCATATAGTCGGAGGGGATGATCACATCGTAGCTGACCGCACCGGCGGAGAGCTTGGCATACATATCCTCGCAGGAGGCAAAGGTGTCGTAGTTCACATGAACCTTCTGGCCGTAGGTCTCCTCATACCAGCTCTCAAAGCCGGCAATGGTGTCGAAGCAGCCCTCGCTGCCGTCGGAGATGTATTCGCCCCAGTTATACACGTTCAGGGTCAGCGTCTCGCCCTTGTCGCCGCAGCCGGAGAGCAGCAGCACGGAGCAGAGCAGGGCAGCGCAGAGGATGAGGGATACGGTTTTTTTCATGTGGTGTACCTCCTGTAAATATCAGTTTATAGAAAACAGAAAATGATGCGAAACTCTGACTGGCCTCTCCCAAAGGGGGAAAGCAAACCCTTATTCCTTCTCGCCCTTCCGCTCTGCCAGATTGCTCAGCAGCAGGAGCAGGAGGATGGCGAAGAAGATGAGAGTGGCCAGCGCGTACATCTTGGGGGTGACGGTCTTTTTGGTCATGCCGTAGATGCGGATGGGCAGGGTCTGGAAGCCGTTGCCGGCGGTGAAGTAGGAGATGACGAAGTCGTCCAGCGACAGGGTGAAGGCCATGATGGCGCCGGTGAGGATACCGGGCAGAATCTCCGGCAGCTCCACCAGAAAGAAGGCGCGGACGGGGGTGCAGCCCAGATCCCGGGCTGCCTCGGAGAGAGAGGGGTCCATCTGCTCCAGCTTGGGGATGACCTGCAGGATCACATAGGGCAGGCAGAAGGTAATGTGGGCGATGAGCATGGTGCCGAAGCTCAGAGAGCTGGCGGAGCCGAAAAGCCGACCCACGAACACGAACATGAGCATCAGCGAGATGCCGGTGATAATATCCGGGTTCACCATGGGGATATTGGTCACGGTGTCGATGGCCTTGCGGACGCGCCTGCGCCGAAGCTTCATCATGCCCACGGCGGCGGCGGTGCCCATGACCGTGGAGATGAGGGAGGCGGAGGCGGCCAGCACCAGCGTATTTTTTACGCTCTTGAGGGTCTCGCGGTCCCGCATCAGCTCCTGATACCATTTCAGGGAGAAGCCGGAGAACACGCTGAGGCTCTTGGCCTCGTTGAAGGAGAAGATGAGCATGATGACGATGGGGGCGAAGAGGAAGATAAAGGCCAGCGTCATATAGATTTTGGAGGCGGTTTTCATCTGCACTCAGCTCCTTCCCGATACTTTCCGGTCGGCCAGCGCCCGCAAAAGGGCCATGGCCGTCAGCAGGGCGATCATCATCACAAAGGCGATGGCGGCGGCAAAGTGCAGGTTGTTGGCCACATACTGTCCCTCGATGGCATCGCCGATGAGGAAGAACTTGCCGCTGCCCAGCTTCTGGGAGATATAAAAGGTGCTCACGGAGGGAATCAGCACCATGGTCACGCCGGAGAGCACACCGGGGAGACTCAGGGGCCAGATTACCCGCCGGAGGGTGGAAAAGCCGTTGCAGCCCAGGTCCCGGGCGGCCTCGATGAGCTTCACATCCAGCTTGGCCATGACGGAGTAGATGGGCAGGATCATGTAGGGCAGATAGTCATAGACCATGCCGATGACCACGGCGGACTCGGTGCCGATGATATGCAGCGGCGAGAGTCCCAGCGCGGTGAGGGCGGAGTTGAGGATGCCGGTGTCCTGCAGGATGGTCATCCAGGCGTAGGTGCGGATGAGGAAGTTCATCCACATGGGAATCATGATGATGGTGATGAGACTGCTCTGGAGCCGGGCATTGCAGCGGGAGATGATATAGGCCACCGGGTAGCCCAGCAGCAGACAGATCACCGTACTGACCACGGCCAGCTTCAGGGAGCGGGCGAAGATCAGCAGATAGGTGTGCACCTCGCTGACGCTGCCGTCCTCGGCGGTGACGGAGGAGGTGGCGGTGAAGAAGCGGGTGATGTTCTCGGTGGTGAAGGCAAAGGAGTTGTCGGTGAAGGCATAGTAGGCGATGAAGGCCAGAGGCACCACGATGAAGAGAATCGCCCAGAGCCCGTAGGGGTAGAGAAGCAGCTTCTGCAGCCGCGTGGCCTTAGTCCTCATGCTCCACGCTCTCGCTTTCCGCGTCAGACAGCTCGTCCAGCTCGTTGGAGAAGGAGGAGTAGTCGCCGAACATACCGGAGTACTTGGACTTCTTCATGATGTGGATGGCGTCGGGGTCGATGCTGAGACCCACCTGCTCGTCCACATCCACAAAGTCGGTGGTCTGGATCATCCACTTGAAGCCGTTGATGTCCACGATGATCTCGTAGTGTACGCCTAAGAAGGTGACGGAGGTGACCACGCCCCTGAGCATACCCTTTTCATAGGGAACAATGTCCACATCCTCGGGGCGAACCACCACATCCACGCTCTCGTTGGGCTCAAAGCCCTTGTCTACGCAGACGAACTGCTGCCCGGAAAAGCTGACCAGTTTGTCCCGGAGCATCACGCCGTCGAGTATGTTGCTCTCGCCGATGAAGTCGGCCACAAAGGCGTTGGTGGGCTCGTTGTAAATGTCGATGGGGGTGCCGATCTGCTGGATGCAGCCCTCGCTCATGATCACGATAATGTCAGACATGGAGAGCGCCTCCTCCTGATCGTGGGTTACGAAGATGAAGGTGATGCCCGTGGCCTTCTGGAGCTTCTTCAGCTCCACCTGCATATCCTTGCGGAGCTTCAGATCCAGAGCGCCCAGAGGCTCGTCCAACAGCAGAAGCCGGGGCTTGGAGATGATGGCGCGGGCAATGGCCACCCGCTGCTGCTGACCGCCGGAGAGGGTGGTCACGCTGCGCTTGTCAAAGCCCGTGAGAGCCACTAAGTCCAGCATCTCGTGAACCCGCTGCTCGATTTCGGCCTTGGGCACCTTTTTCTCCTTGAGGGGAAAGGCCACATTGTCGAACACGTTCAGGTGGGGGAAGAGGGCGTAGCGCTGGAACACGGTGTTGATGTTGCGCTTGTGGGGGGGCACATCGTTGATGCGCTCGCCTAAGAACATCACATCGCCCTCGTCCGCCTCGGCAAAGCCGCCGATGATGCGGAGCATGGTGGTCTTGCCGCAGCCGGAGGGACCCAGCAGCGTCAGAAACTCGTTGTCGTACACATCCAGGTTGATTCCGTTGAGTACAACCTCGCCGTCAAAGGATTTGGTGATGTTTTTCAGCTCGATAATCTTGTTCATTCCCCACTGCTCCCCAACAAAAAAATAAAGCATCATGTCAGCAACATGATGCCTGCAAAAGAAACCCGGCGTAAATCCGGATTCTAAACTGGTTTTTAGAGTCGTTTCAGCAAGAACTTATCCTACTCTTATTGACCATTTCACAAGTTTGATGCCGCTGGGCATTGGTTATAAGGTACCAACTTATAAAACTTGAGCTTTGAACTCAATCAATAAGGCAACCTCTCGGCTGCCAGCCGCAAAGCACGCGGCGGTTTCGGCTTCTGACCCGGCTGTCCGTCTGGCCTCAGCCCCGGTGGGGGCGGTCAAAAGATCTTGCTTTGGTGGACGCTCGGTCCGACTCCAATTCAGATTCGATGTATTTTAACATAGTTCGCGCAGTTACGCAAGAGGGAAAGAAAGATAATTTTTGCCGCAGGGTGAAGAACGCAAGGTGCGTCTGTAGGGCTCGTCGGTCGGCCGAGCCCTACGAAGGGGCAGAGATCAGGGGCTGAGCAGTTTACAGATACCGTATCGCCTTCACCGCCCCGGCCAGTACGGCCTCGGCCTTCTCCTTCTCCCCGGCGTTGACCTCAATCTTGTACAGCTCCTTGGGGATGGGACCCTTGGCGCCCAGCTTGCGGACATCGATCTTGCTGCCGCAGCCGCCCACGGGCAGCTCCTCGCTGTGCCAGGCCTTGAAGCGGATGGCGGCAGATGTCAGAAGCGTCTGGGCGTTCTGCCAGTCGGCTTCGTCCTTGGAATTGTAGACGAGGGCTTTTTTCTGAAAGAGCTTTTCAAACATTTTTTCTTCCTCCTTTCTGTGACTCAGTCGTAGACAGGATGCGTTTTTTCGGGTATATTGGTACGCGAGGTGAGAAAAATGCGGGATTTAGCCGTAACCTATATGAAATGTCAGTCCTGTGCCGCCAAGGTCAACTGCCACGAGTGCGATGCCTATCTCAAGGACGATCTGGGCAGGGAAAAGACCATTGACGCGGTGGAGGTGAATATGAAGCAAAAGCTCGTCTCTCTGGATACCGAGCTGGACATGGACGATATCGAAGAGGTTCTGGAGGATCGGGGACTGTTTATTTAAGCGTTCATCCCGTCCACATACGCGGCACTCTTGATGGTCATCTCCGCCCAGGCGGGGGAGAAGCCGGAGGCCAAGGCATTGCGGGCTGAGGCGATGTTGCTCCAGGCGCAGCAGTAGAAGGGAACCTTATCCCGCGCCAGACACTCCGCGGCCAGCCGGGAGGTCAGCGCCTTGGCGACGCCCTGACGGCGATAGGCGGGCAGCACATCAATGCCGATCTGCCACATTTCCGCAGCGTCGGCACTGCAGCCCGCGAGGGCAATGAGCCTGCCCTCGTCATAAGCGCCCACGGCCAGCATATCCAGCTCCCGGCGCTTCTCGCAGAGGGCGTTGCTCCACTGCGGGAGATAGAGCTCTGTAAAGTCCGGCGGGGTAAGGAGCCGGGTATCGTACCTGCAGGGCAGAGGGCGCAGACGCTCCGGCTGGGGCAGCCAGTACTCCGCCATGAAGCAGACACTCTGTCCCAGCGGCTCCAGTGCGGCCTGCAGCACATGGAGGCTGGGCGTTTCAAAGCAGTGATAGTATTCGTATTTATTGATATAGCTCTCCACAACGGAGCGGCAGGGCTCCTTGACGGAGGCCACCACATTGCTGCCGTAGCTCACCAGATTGGCGGCAATGGGTTCGCTGTAATAGCTCCGGGCGTTGGATCCGATCACACAATCCGTCAGCACATTTGTGCCCCTGAGGAAATCCTCGGGGGCACAGTTCATTTCTGCGGCAGACTGCCGCAGGGCGATGGTGAGAATGTCCTGCCGGGTCATGACTTCGCCTCTTCCGGCTGCCTGACCTCTTCCTGCCGGGCGGGGATGATGAGGGAGACGTTGCATTTGGGGATTTTTTTCGAGAGCTCGGCGTAAACCCTGTCGGAGAGAGCCTGAAGCTGCTCATAGCTGGTGTCAGCGTTAAAGCCCAGATTCAGCTCCACAAAGAGGGTGCCGCCGCTGGTTCGGGTGCGGAGCTCGCGGAAATCCTCGTACTCATCGAAGACGCTGCTGAGAGAGCGCATGATGATCATCTGCTCCTCCTCATCGGCGGTCTTGTCGAGGATGATCTTCAGGGCTTCCTTCATGCGGCCAATGGTCATGTAGATCAGGTAGATGCCCATGAGAATGGCCACCACCGGGGAGATGTACCAGGTCCAGCGGGCGTTGCTGACGAAGTTCATCAGCAGCAGAGAGATCAGGGTGACGGAGTCGGAGACGGCGTTCGAAATCTCAGAGGCCAGCTTGGTCTTGAACACAAGGCTGTCGGAGGTTTTGGTGAGCCGCCATTCCCGCCAGGTCATAAAGAGATCGCAGGCCACATTCACCGCCTTGAGCAGCACCACATACACAAGAAAGCTGCCGGGGGCGTGGGGTGCGAGAAAATCCCTGATGGCCAGAACAATGGACACCAGCAGAGAAAAGACCATGATCAGGTCGCAGACCAGGGTGGAGCAGGCCTCGATCTTTCCCACGCCGAAGTTAAAGGAATACTTCTGGTTGCGCTGGAGATAGATCGAGATGAAGAGGATCAGCATATTTTTCAGCAGATTGCCGCCCACGTCGATGGAGTCTGTGAGCACAAGAGCCGTTCTTGTCTGCACGAAAGACACCACCAAAAGGATGAAGCCGGGCAGTCCCACGCCCACATCCAGAAATGATAAAAAAAGCTGCTGTCTGTATTCCTTCTGATTTTCCATGTTTTTTCTCCTCTATTTGAGTTTCACAGGGAAACATCCCTTTTCTGCTTTTTTGTGAGCTTGGAGTAGATGAGTCCATAGGACTTGTCCACCAGCGCCTTTGCCAGCTCGTCGGGGACGGCGCCGCCGTAGCGGATGCTGTTCCAGTGGACATGGTTCATGTAGTAGCCGGGGAGGATATCCGGGTATTGCCGGCGGAGAAAGTCGCCCTCCATGGGCTCTGTTTTTACGGTGAGATACAGAGGCTCGCCGGTTTCGTCGCTGTAGCACAGCGCGGCGTAGAGCTTGCCGAAGAGCATATAGCGGTCCCAGTTCCAGTCCGGCTGGTGGTCGAACTCCGTGCCGCTCTTGGCCATGCAGTAGTCATGGAGCCAGTCGTATTGCATTGCTATCTCTCCTTTGAGTCACGGGGACAGGTTCCTTGACTCATCAAAAGTCCGGGCAGAGAGTGAGTCAGGGAACCTGTCCCCGTGACTCATCATGTTCTCTCATTTATCCTCGGCGGTGAAGATGTCGGTCACATCCTGCAGGCTGATGTAGGCATGGGGGTCGATGTCCTGCACCAGCGTGCGGAGCTTGTAGATCTGGTACTGGTTGACCACGAAATAGATGATCTGCTTCTCGGCCTTGGAGTAGCCGCCGATGGCGTTGATGATGGTGCCGGAGGCGCGGAAGTTTTCGGAGAGCGCAGCGGAGAGAGCATCGGCCTTGTCGGTTACGATCATGGCGCACTTGGAGCGGGAAATGCCCTCCACCACAAAGTCCACGGTTTTCGAGCCGCCGAAATAGGTGAGGACGGAGTAAAGGGGCAGCACCCAGCTGTGGATGATCATGCCGGCGCTGAGGTAGAGCAGGGTGTTGAAGATGAGCACGAAGGAGCCCAGCGTCAGCCCCAGCCGCTTGGCGAAAATCACGGAGAGAACGTCTATACCGTCGATGGCGCCGCCGAAGCGGATGGCAAGGCCGCTGCTCAGACCCGAAAGCAGCCCGCCGAAGATCACGCAGAGCAGGAGCTCGTCCCCCACCAGCGGGGAGACCACGGACACATCGCTGCCCAGGGATCGCATGAGCAGGGCGGAGATAACAGAATAGCTGCTGACGGCCAGAAGCGAGTAGACCGTGAAGGCAAAGCCCTGCTTCTTCGCCCCGAAGACAAAGATGGGGAAGTTGATGAGAATGAGAAAGAGCGAGAGCGTCAGCTCCGGCGGGGTGATCTGATCCAGCAGCATGGACAGACCCGATACGCCGCTGTCGTAGAGCCGCATGGGATAGAGAAAGAGGGACGCGCTCAGCGCGTTGCTCAGTCCCGCCAGCACCATGGCCAGCAGCGACCTCCAGCGCAGCGTCCTGCATTGGGTGTAAAAGCTCCGCAGAAGCGCGGAAATGCGAGATTTGCGTTTTGTTTTCATGGGATGATCCTTATAGCGTGAGTCACGGGGACAGGTTCCTTG
>DCIK01000036.1:39339-77973 GCA_002315975.1 Clostridiales bacterium UBA1728 | reverse complement strand
CAGACTGTACTGTCGGTTCCGGAATCGCACCGGATCAACGCTCTCGCGCTCGCGGACTCTACCGCCGGTGGGGAATCGCACCCCGCCCCGAAGACAAGGCTTATTATAGCAGAAACGGCAGATTTGTCAATGCGGAATTCGTACCGATTTTTCTCCTCGTAGGGCTCGGCCTCCCGGACGAGCCGCCGTAGCTCCCGGGGCCTTGCCATGCTTTAATATTAGTCCTCTAAGAGCCCCGTCATAAATCCGGGCGCCCGTGCGGGATTTGCGACGGGAGAATTATTTATGCGTATAATGCGCATTTCCTCTTGACATTTACGCGCATAATGCGTATGATATAAGCATCAGGAGGAAATGCTATGACGGTACTTGAAATCGAACGGCTTCTCCGTGCTGACGGTTGGATGCTCAAGAGTATCAGCGGTTCTCACAAGCAGTTTGTGCATCCCACCAAGCCCGGAAAGGTCACGGTTCCCCAGCACAAGGGCGATCTGAAGCTCAAGACCGCCCAGTCAATCCTGAAGCAGGCGGGGCTTCGGTGAAGTCCCGCTCCCCCTGAAATCTATCATAGGAGGAAATCCCCTTGAAGCTTGTTTATACCGCTGTCTTTCAGCCCTGTGAGGAGGGCGGCTATTGCGTCACGGTTCCGGCTCTCCCCGGCTGTATCACCGAGGGTGACGATCTGGCGGAGGCCGTCTTTATGGTGCAGGATGCTGCCTCCCTGTGGGTGCTCACTGAGCTGGAGGATGGCCATACCGTACCCGCTGACCTCCCTGTCCCTGAGCTTGAAAGCGGAGCGTTCAGCTCGCTCATCGCACTGGATATAGACGCTTATGCCGAGAAATACGGGCGCAAGGCCGTGCGGAAGAATGTGACCATTCCCGCGTGGCTTAACACCTACGGCGAGCGCGATAACCTGAATTTCTCTCAGATTCTCACCGATGCCCTCCAGCAGCGCTATCTCTCCTGACCCCTGAGCGCACAATGCAGCCCATGACCGGTATCCCCGGTGATGGGCTGTTTCCGCGCTGCGATTCTCCTCCCTTGCCTTCCCCTTGCGCACAAGGGGAAGGCAAGGGAGTTTCCATGGGTTGCATCAGCTGCTTTTCTTCAGGCTGTACACGGCCTTGAACAGATCGCCGTCGATGGAGATGCGCAGGGAGCCGCCCTGCAGTCGGGCAAGGTTGTCGGCAATGCTCAGTCCCAGCCCGCTGCCCTCGGTGCTGCGGGAGTCATCGCCCCGCTTGAAGCGCTCCATCAGCTCCTCGGCGGGGATGTTCAGCGGCTCCCGGGAGATGTTCTTGACCTCCATTCTCACCTCGTCACCCTCGGCTGCGGCGCTCACATAGAGCCGGGTGCCGCTCTGGGCGTACTTGCAGGCGTTGCCGAGCAGATTCTCCAGCACCCGCCAGGTGAGATTGCCGTCGGCCATGCAGAAGAGCTCCTCCTCCGGCAGCTTCAGCACGCACTCCAGCCCCGCAAGCGCGAGCTTGTCCTCGTACTCGCCCACGGCCTGATGCAGAAGCTCCCGCACGGAGCGGCGGGCAGGGGTGCAGACCATGGCACCGCTGCCTGATTTGCTCAGCTCCACCAGGTCCTCGGTGAGCTTTTTGAGCTTCCGGGACTGACGCGCCAGCACATCCAGATACTCCTGCCGCTTCGCCTCGTCGCTCTCCTTTTGCAGCAGGTCCACATAGCTCACAAGGCTGGTCAGGGGGGTTTTAATGTCGTGGGACACATTGGTGATGAGCTCGGTCTTCATGCGCTCGGATTTGAGCTGGGCCTCCACCGCCAAAGTGATGCCGTCGCGGATGTGGCCCAGATCCTCGGTGACGGCCTTCAGCTCGGGCAGCATATATTTGGTATCAATGGGTATATCCTGCTCTCCCTGAGAAATGGCGCGGATGCCTTTTTGCAGCCGCAGAAGCATGGCGGCATAGTACAGCACCGCCACGAAGGCCCCGGCGGAGAGCAGAAAGAAGAAAAAACCCATACGACAGGCAGCGGTAACAGCCAGCAGCCCCAGATAGCCGCCGGTGAAAATCACAGTGCGCCCCAGCAGGGGAATGGCCTTCAGCAGCAGCTTTGCGCCGCCCCAGAGCCAGTGCCAGAGCCTGCCGCAGAGACCCCAGCCCCAGCGGACGGCTTTCCGGCAGAGGCCGAGCAGTCTGCGTGTGAGGGTGTTTTTCCAGAGAGCGCGGGTCTTGATGCGGGCGCAGAGGGTCATCCATCCGGCGAAGAGCAGAGGTGCGATGAGAGCGCAGACCGCGAAGCAGAGCCCCAGACCCAGAGGGGAGATAAGACGCAGGGGCAGCTCGTCATAGAGACAAAAAGCGATGCAGACAATGCCCAGAGCCAGGCCGCCGTCCAGCACAAAGTACAGATCGAAGGGGATGCGCTCCTGCCAGCCGGTGACGAGCTCCTCGCTGCCGTTGCGTCTTGCAGCGGCAAAGGCGAGGAATACCGTCAGCGCAATCTCGCAAAGCAGCAGCCCCAGACCCAGAGGCCAGAGCTTCAGCAGCTGCACGGCGTATTTGTAAAAGCTGTAGGCATGGTACAGATCGTCATGGCAGTTGAACTCGGCAGTGCGGTAGACGCTCCAGCTTCTGCCGTTGAAGTCCTCGGTAAAGAGAAGCACATCGCCGGCTTCCCGATTGGAGTAGGAGGCAACGCCGTATTTGCCCTGCATAGTATAGTGGATGTTCGTATGGGCTAAGCTGTTGTTGAGCTCTTTCACGAGCCTTTGCTCCTCCGCAAGATTTTCAGACCAGCCCCAATAGGCATCACCCAGCAGATCTACCGCGGTGGATCGGGCCAGCTCGCTGCTCTCGAAGCTGCCGCTTTGCCGATAGAGGGCATCGCTGCAATACCAGAGATAGCAGAGACCGAAGACGCAGAGGGAGACGAAAATCAGTATTGCAAGGGTGAACGCTATGATCTTTGCGGCGGTGGAGCCGCAGATGGATTTTTTCATGATCTGTCCTTTTCCATTTTGTATCCCAGACCCCAGACCACCTTCAGGTAGCGGGGCTCCGAGGGATTGATCTCGATTTTCTGCCGCAGGTGGCGGATGTGGACAGCCACGGCGTTTTCGCTGCCCAGCGCATCCTCGTTCCACACGCTCTCATAGATTTCCCGGCTGGAGTAGACCCGGCCGGGGTTTTTCATCAGCAGGCGCAGGATGCTGTACTCCAGCGCCGTGAGAGCCACACTCTCTCCGTCCACGGTCACGGCCTTGTCATTCTCGTTGAGGGAGATGTTGCCCACGGTGAAGATGCCGCTGCTCTCCTCCACGGTGCGGGCACCCAGCGAGGTGTAGCGCCGGAGCTGGGAGCGTACCCGTGCCTGCAGCTCCACCGGGTCAAAGGGCTTGGTCACATAGTCGTCGGCGCCGATGTTCAGCCCCAGCACCTTGTCGCTGCTCTCGCTTTTGGCGGTGAGCAGGATGATGGGCACGTTGCTCTCCTGCCGGATGCGGGCAGTGGCGGTGATGCCGTCCAGCTTTGGCATCATGATGTCCATGAGTACCAGATGAATGTCGTTTTTCCGGAGCAGCTCCAGCGCCTCCTGCCCGTCGTGGGCCACAAAGAGCCTGTGGTCACCGGCAGTCAGGTAGATTTCCACCGCTGCGGCAATGTCGCGATCATCGTCGCAGATGAGTATGTTGTACATAGGGCACCTCCGCTCCAAAACTGCCTATAGAATACCACGGGTTTCTTAAATGGAAAAGGGGGAGATTCTTAAGGGTTTATTAAATTGCAAAAATGCTCACAGACCCCCTCAGTCGCTTCGCGACAGCTCCCCCATTCCCTACGGGAACAGGGGAGCCGAGAAGGAGACGGCGGCTCGTCCGGGAGGCCGAGCCCTACGGGAGAGCGCAGTCAGAAAGGCTTCCCCTCTGGGGAAGCTGTCGAGCGAAGCGAGACTGAAGAGGCACCTCTCCTGCCGCTGCGGCGGCACCCTCCCCAAAGGGGAGGGCGAGGGGATTGTGAGACGCCCCCTCAGTCGCTTCGCGACAGCTCCCCCATTCCCTACGGGAACAGGGGAGCCAAGAAGGAGACGGCGGCTCGTCCGGAGGCCGAGCCCTACGAAGGGTTTCTACACTAACACCAAATAAAATAAGGTTCAGGCCCGGGAATTCCGCTGCCTGAACCTTGTTGATAATATAACATGAAGAAAATGCTTTCACAAGGGGCTGAGAGAAACTTTCACAAGCCCTCAGAGAAATCTGGAGAGAAATTCCCGGGTTCTCTCCTCCCGGGGGTTGGCGAAGACCTCTCCGGGATCGCCCTCCTCGCAGATCACGCCATCGGCCATGAACACCACATGGGAGCTCACGTCCCGGGCGAAGGCCATCTCGTGGGTGACCACCAGCATGGTCATGCCGGCATCGGCCAGCTGGCGCATGACTGTGAGCACCTCGCCGACCATCTCTGGGTCGAGGGCGGAGGTGGGCTCGTCAAAGAGCAGCACCTCGGGCTCCATGGCCAGGGCGCGGGCAATGGCCACCCGCTGCTTCTGACCGCCGGAGAGCTGCCGGGGCTTGGCATTCACATAGGGCAGCATCCCCACCTGATCCAGATACCGGAGGGAGCGTTCCCGGGCCTCGTTCCTGTCGCGCTTGAGCACCTTGATCTGGCCCACATTGCAGTTGTCCAGCACGCTCATATTGGCGAAAAGGTTAAAGCTCTGGAACACCATGCCCACCTTGGCGCGGTAGTCGCTTTCGCTGCGCTGTCCGGACAGTATGTCCTCCCCGTGGAAGAGTATGCTGCCGCTGCTGGGGGTTTCCAGCAGGTTGATGCAGCGCAGGAGCGTGGACTTGCCGCTGCCGGAGGCACCGATGATGCTGGTCACGTCGCCCTTTTCCACGGTGAAGTCGATGTCCCGCAGTACCTCATGGCTGCCGAAGGACTTGGAGAGGTGCTGAACCTCAATGATATTCTCGCTCATGCCCTGTCCTCCTTGGCGGCATTTTGATTCTTTTCGTCGAAGGGACTGCCCTTGGTGGGGTGGTTATAGGTTCCGGCGGCCATCACCAGCTGATCGGCATTGGTGAGCTCATAGCTGTCGGAGCCGTCCATACGCCGCTCCAGAGCCCGGAGCAGGAAGGAGGCCACAAGGGTCATGCAGAGATAGCCCACCATCTCCACCACGGCAGAGGGGAAGTAAAGGTAGGTGGCACCCACAGCGGAGCGGTGGACAGCGAAGAACTCCGTAAAGGAGATGATAAACATCACGGAGGTGTCCTTGATGTTGATGATGTAGTTGTTGCCGATCTGGGGCAGAATGTTGCGGAAGGCCTGGGGCAGAATCACATTGCACATGGTCTGCCAGTGGTTCATGCCGATGGCCTTAGCGCCCTCGGTCTGACCGGGGTCGATGGAGATAATGCCGCCGCGGACACTCTCGGCCATGTAAGCGCCGGTGTTGATGGATACCACCAGAATGGCCGCCGCCCATACGCTCTCAAAGCGGGTGGCGTTGTTGGTGAAGTAGGGCAGACCGTAGTAGATGAACACCGCCTGCAGCACCATGGGGGTACCGCGGAAAATCTCCACATAGAGACGCACCAGCAAGCGGATGAGCCTGAGGAGAAAACGCTTGAGCGGATTGTCCCGGGGCGTGATGGGGATGGTGTTGAGCACACCGCAGACAAGACCGATGACGCAGCCGAAAAAGGTGGCGATCAGCGCCAGCAGCAGCGTGTTCTTCACGCCGTCTACATAGGCACCGCCGTAGCGACCCAGCAGAGCGGCAATATCGGAAAAAAGTTGTGCAAATCGACTCATGGCATACTCCTGATTGAGAAAAAGTGATTGCCTCGCAGAGTTTTGCCCTCCGCAGAGGGCAAAACAGGATAAAATGCATTTTTGCGGGAGCTTCGCCCCCGCAAAAATACTGCTCACGGAAAGAGCGTGCAAGCGAAGCGAGTGCGCGAACGCAGTGCAGCTCTCTCGATTGGAAGCTGTTCCAATCGAAACGCCGTCAGGCGTTATTCGCTCAGGGGCTGGACGGAGATGGCCTGATCCATCAGAGCGTTGAAGTCGTCAACGGTCATCTTGCTCAGCACGCTGTCGATGGCGGCCTTGAGAGCGGTGTTGCCCTTCATCATGGAGATGCCGATGTTGATCTCGCCCTCGTCGGCATCGAAGTTGTCCTCAGAGCCGGTGAAGTCCAGCAGCACCATGTCGCTGTAGGCAGCGCAGGCACCCAGTGCGGTGGGCATATCGGTGCAGACAAAGTCCACGGAGCCGGTCTCCAGAGCCATCAGCATGGCGGGAGCGGTCTCGGCAGCGGTCTGGATGTCAGCGCCCTGAATCTGGGGGAGCATACTGTCATACCAGATGGTGGCGATCTGGGCGGTGCAGCGGCCGCCGGAGAGGTCCTTCAGACCCTTGGCGGAGGCAAAAGCGCTGTCGGCGCGGGTCAGGCAAACGATGGAGGCGTAGAAGTAGGGGCCGGCGAAGTCGACCTGCTGCATACGGTCGGTGGTCATGGACTGACCGGCGATAACAGCGTCATAGATGCCGCTCTGGACACCGGGTACCAGAGAGTCCCAGTCGGTGCGGATGACCTCCAGCTCCCAGCCGTTGGCCTCGCAGAGCTTCTTGGCGATCATCACATCGTAGCCGTTGGCATATTCACCCTCGCTGCCGCTGATGGGCACAGCGCCGTTGGAATCGTCGTACTGGGTCCAGTTGTAGGGGGCGTAGGCGCATTCCATGGCGATGGTCAGCACGCCGTCCTCTACGCCGCTCTTGACGGCGGGGGCCTCTTCGGTCTTGGAGCCGCCGCAGGCCGTCAGGCACAGGCAGAGGCTGAGAGCAAGGATCACGCTGAGAACAGTTCTGAGATTACGCATTTTCTTTTTCTCCTTTCCCGTTTCGGGCAGATAATAAAACGACCGAAGCGATGTGCTTCGGTCGCCGAAAAAGCTAAGAGGAGAATCGGCGCGAACGATAGCACTCCGCATTTCTGCGACAGTCAGCCGGATGTTCTCCGTCTGCCCAGCATCGAGAGTCTCAAACCTCTCTCAGCTTCGGCGATGCACCCTTTCGCGCTCTCTCAACGCTGCTTGAGCAGCTCCCGAACGCTACTGATGTACCTCGCGCCTCTATCATTGCTTCAGTTGTTGGTGGAATGATACCATGCCGTTACGGTTTTGTCAAGTGCCGATTTAACGAAAAAAAGTAAAAAAGTAAACCTGCGTTTTGTGAAAAGCGCAAAATACCTCTTCGGTATCGCTTCGCGAGCCGGCTTCCCCTTCGAAGATTCAGGTGTCCAAGCGTTGCCGTTCCACCAGCTCGGCAAAAAAGCCGTTTTTTGCCACCAGCTCGTCGTAAGAGCCCTCCTCGACCACCTTGCCGCCGTCCATGACCAGAATCCGGTCACAGTGGCGAATGGTGGAGAGACGGTGGGCAATCACAATGCGGGTGCAGTCCAGAGCGTCCAGCGCCTCGCTGACCTTTTTCTGGGTCAGATTGTCCAGGGCGGAGGTGGCCTCATCGAAGATGAGGATCCGGGGCTTGGGGGCAATGGCACGGGCGATCATCAGCCGCTGGCGCTGACCGCCGGAGATGCCGCCCTGCCCGTCGGCGATGACGGTGTGCATCCCCATGGGCATATTGCGGATGTCGTCGGCGATGCCTGCGGTCTCGGCGGCCTCCCAGGCCCGATCCAGAGAAAGGCGGGGGGAGCAGATGACGATATTGCTGTAGATGCTGCCCATAAAGAGCCTGTCGTCCTGCATGACGGTGCCGATCTTCTGGCGCAGGGACTTTTTCTCGATCTTGCTCAGGTCCACGCCGTCGTAGTAGATGGCACCGGTGAGGGGCTTCTCAAAGCCAAGGAGCAGACGCACCAGCGTGGACTTGCCGCAGCCGGTTCTGCCCACGATGGCCACATACTCGCCCTTGTTGATCTTCAGGGAGAAGTCGTCGAGGATGTTGGGCAGATCCTCGGCATAGCGGAAGCTCACATGGCTCATCTCGATGTTGCCGCTGGGATTCTCCAGCTCCGTGACCTTGCCCTCCGACTCGGGGAGCGTCTCCAGCAGGGGGCGCGCCATATCCAGACTGGGCTTCAGCTCGGCAAAGCGCAGGGCGATGCCCACAAGACCGGTGATGGCCCCGGAGACCATGCCGTAGGCCGACTGGAAGGCGGCGTAGGCGGGGGCATCCACATGGGTGGAAACGGCCAGATAGCTCAGCAGCAGAGAGCCGCCCAGAGCGATAATGCCGGAGAGAGCCGCGTTGTAGCGGAGAAAGAGCGGGGGATTGTAGCTCATGCGCAGCTCCTCGGAGAAAGCGCCGGCCCAGCGGGCGAACATACGCTCCTCGGCACCGGAGAGCCGGATTTTCTGCACGCCGGAGACCGTGGAGAGGGAGATGCCGGCGTTTCTGGCGCTGACTTCCATCTTCCGCTTTGCCAGCTTGGTCTGGATTACCGTGCTCAGGGCGGAAAAGCCCACGTTCAGCAGAATGATAATCAGCGCCGGGATGCCCAGAGCGGGGGCATAGACGAAAATCTGGGAGATATAGGCCAGAGAAAAGAGCGAGCTGAGGGCGGTGGAGAAGATCATATCCACCAGCGTGGAGCAAACGCTCTCGGCATAGCTGATGCGCTGCAGCAGCTCGCCGGAGGAGTAGTGCCGGAAGAAGGACATGGGCAGGTTGAGTGTGCGCATCATGATGGCGGAGCTGACCGCCGACTGGAGTTTCACGCCGGAGCGGGCGGTAAAGGCCGAGCGCATGGCCCCCAGCAGCAGCGTGGAGAGATTCAGACACACGATGAAGATCATGGTGGAGAGAAGCAGCGTCATGCTGCTCTGAGCGGCCACAGTGCTGTAGAGAAAGTGACTGAGCCGGGGCGTCAGCAGACCCAGAAGCGTACCGATGAGCATGAGAAGAATGGTATAGGCAAAGTCCGATACCGACCAGCTGGACACGCCGAAGCGCAGCAAATCCATGACCGTCAGTTCCTTGGCGGGCAGGGGCTTATAAAAGCAGATGGCGTCCCACTCCAGCAGCCTCTCGGTTTTGCGATTTAGACGAATCTGTTTATGCTGCTCCTGATCGAAATAGGAGTAGTGACCGGCGGCATCGGGCGTTACGGCCACTATGCCCCCGTCCCGCTTTTTGCAGAGGAAGGCACCGAAGGCAGAGTTATACCAGCCGCTGTCCATATGTACGCTGCGCTGCATGAGCCCCGTCAGACGGCAGAAGGCGGCCAGCTTTTCGTCCTCGTCCACCTCATCAGGCAGCGTGACGCGGGGCAGATGATAGAAAGAGAGTATCAGCTCCAGAGCATCCGCAGACTCGGAAAAAGAAAACTCCTCGCCGATGACGGCGTTGACAACGGACGCATAGGCATCCCGCAGCGTCTCATCGTCCAGCTTCTTCCGTTCCCGGAGCTGATCATCAAACCAACTCATAGCGTTCTCCTTTTGTCAGTCGTTGGCAGGGGGTAACAGTGCTCTGCCGGGCAAATAGCCTCGCAGAGTCTGCGCCCGCAGCTCGAAAAAAATCAAATCATTTTCAAGCGAGCTCTGCTCGCTTGAAAATACCCTGAGGCGCACTCTGCTGGTGCGCCCCCGCACCGACCAGGGCGGCATAGCCGCCGCGATCAGCGCGAGTACTCTACCTCGATTGCAAAACGAAGTTTTGCAATCGACTAGTCGTTGGTCACCAGCTGCGTATACGCACCCCCCAGAGCCATGAGCTCCTCGTGGGTGCCCCGCTCCACCACCTTGCCGTGATCCAGCACCACGATCTCATCGCAGTCGCGGATGGTAGAGAGCCGGTGGGCGATGACGATGCAGGTAATGCCCCGCTCCTTGATGGCCCTGACCACCTCAAATTCGGTCTTGGCATCCAGGGCGGAGGTGGCCTCATCCAGAATGATGATGGTGGGGTCCTGAGCGAGCACGCGGACGATCTCCAGCCGCTGGCGCTGACCGCCGGAGAGGTCCTTGCCGCCCTCCAGAAGTTTGTGGTTGTAGCCCTTGGGGCGCCGGAGTATATCGTTGTGAATCTGAGCGTCCCGGGCAGCGAGGATAACCTCGAAGTCCGCGATGGACTCGTCGAACATCTTTACATTATTGGATATGGTGTCTTCAAAGAGGATAATATCCTGATCCACCACGGCCACGCTGCCGGTGAACACCCGGTGGTCAATCTCCCGGATGGGCTTGCCGTCAAAGAGAATCTCGCCGGAGCGGGGCTCATAGAGGCCGGAGATGAGCTTGCTGAGCGTGGACTTGCCGCAGCCGGAGGCACCCACAAAGGCCACGCGGCTGCCGGGCCGGATGGAGATGTTGAAATCCTCGATGAGGGGATCGGCCAGAGGCGAATAGCCGAAGCTCAGGTTCTTAATCTCGATGGCGCCGGAGAGCTTGCGCATCTCGGCGCTCTCGTCTGCTTTTTCGCTGACGAGCATGGGGTCCTCGGGATACTCCATCACGTCTTCAATGCGCTCCATCTGGGTGCGCAGCTCCTGCACGGTCTGCCCGGCGCGGATCAGCTGAGAGGCCGGGGCGGAGAAGGAGGCGTAAAAGCCCTGAAAGGCCGTGAGGGTGCCGAGGGTGAAGCTGCCCTTCATCATCAGTCCCACGCCGACGCCCAGAATCACGCTGCCGGCCAGAGAGGAAACCGCCTGGGGGATGAGCCCCAGCAGCAGCTCCTGCCGGTTAAACTGCTGGCTCTGGGCGTTGACGGCGGCGGACTGACCGCTCCAGGTCTCGAAGAAGCCGGCCTCGGCGCCGTTGGACTTGATGGTTTCCATCATCTGCAGCCCGGACACGGTGGTGGAATAGAGCTTGCCGCTGTCGCGCATCATGACCCGGGAGAGATTGATACGCTTTTTGGAGATGGTCTGTCCCATGATCAGGTTGCAGACCACGGACACAAGACCCACCACCGTCAGCAGCACGGAATAGCGCAGCATGACCACCAGATAGAAGATCATCATGGCGGCATTGAGCAGCAGGGGAGAGAGAGTATTCACCAGCGTGTTGGCCACGGCACTGTTGCTGCTCTGGCGGGAGAGAATATCGCCGGTCATACGCTGGGAGAAAAAGCCCATGGGCAGGTGGAGCACCTTCCACATGAACGAGAGAGAGCCCGTGGCGTTGATCTTGCCGTTGGACTTCAGATTGGTGTCGCTCTGGAGGAAACGGAGAAAGAGCTGCACCAGATAGAGGGCGGCGAGGGCGAGAAAATAGGGTCTGACCCACTGGCTGTTCTGCCCGGTGAGAAGCCGATCGTAGAAGATTCTGTCAAAGACCGGGGTGATAATGCCCAGCAGCGAGGAGATCACCGACACGGTGACGGTGACGGCGATGGGCACGCGCAGGGAGGGCAGACGCTTTTTCACAAAGCTCCAGATGCTCTTCTGGGAGCCGCCGGGGACAAAGCTCTCGCCGGGCTCCAGCAGCAGGGCGATGCCCGTAAAGGCCCGGTCAAACTCCTCCATGGTGGTGACCAGATTGCCCCGGGCGGGGTCGTTGAGATAGACCCTGTCGCCCTTGAAGCCGCAGAGCACCACAAAGTGATTGAAATTCCAGTGGATGATGCAGGGGAACTGCCCGTGGGCGCGGAGACTTTCCGGCTCGAAGCGGGCGCCGGAGGCCTTGAGCCCGTAGGCGCGGGCGGCCTTGAGTATGTTCAGAGCGTTGGAACCGTCACGGCTGACACCGCAGTCGGCGCGAATCTGCTCCAGCGGCAGCCAGCGGCCATAGTAGGCCAGCACCATGGTCAGGCAGGCGGCACCGCATTCCAGCGCCTCCAGCTGCATGACAACGGGCACCCTGGCCACGCCGCTGCTCAGCGGCGTATGGTTTGTTTTCCTCATACCTGCACCCTCTCAGTTCAGCAGAAAGCGGATGGCGGGGATGCTCTCCACCACAACGGTGGCGGCATAATTTCCCTCGGCCTCCGGGGCAGCGTCCAGCGTAAGGGCGTGGACATACTCGCCCTCCTCCAGCTCACATAGATGCATGGCATAGTCGTTGAGGACGGTCTCGGCGCGGACGGCCTCCTGCTCCTTACCTGTCACATGGGCGCTGAGCTCCCCGATGCGAACCTCATTGGAGAGAGCAACACGCTCAAAATCCGTCTCGCTCACATAGCAGACCGTTTCACCCTCGGCGCAGACGGCAACAGCCCTGACAGTGCTCTCCAGCCGGCCGAAAATGCCCCAGATGAGAGCGCCGGTCAGCAGCAGGATCACGGCTCCCAGTCCCAGCCACATGGGGGGATTGGTGACCCGGAGATAGCTGTCAAGCTGCTCCGGCGAGGAGATGCGCTCTATGCTCTTTTCTCTGAAAATGCTCATATGAAAAGCTCCTTCTGTGGTAAGATGAGGATTTATAATTTTGAATATATATTATACCACAAAAAAGGGATATGTAAAGAAACCGAGACGCAGGAAAGCGTCTCGGTAAAAAATTATTTTCCAGCTTCTGCGTCTCAGCGGACGGCGGCGTACTTTTCCAGACTGTAGCGGACGATCTCGTCGTTGAGGAGCCTGTTCTGCTCGGGGGTGGCGGCGCGGCCCATGCAGGTACCGCCGCTGCCGGGGTTGGTGTGAGCGCCGTAGGTGTCCACAAGAGCGTGGGCGGCAGCGATCACATCCTCATCAGCGGAGCCGTTGATGGTGGGACGAACCTCGATGAGGAGCTTATCGCCGTACTGCTGCATGATGGCGCTCAGATCGTTCAGCTCAGCCTGAATCTCCACGCCGTCAACACCCATCTCCACAAAGTAGGGCATGAAGGGGGTAACGCAGCCGCAGCAGTGGGCGATGAACTTCACGCCCCGGGCGTGAACGCCCTCCACGAAGCGGCGGGTGGGCTCGTAGAGCAGGTCTTCGTACATCTCACAGGAGAAGAAGGGGGCGCGGGCGGTGCCGTAGTCGTCGGCAGCCACGATGAAGTCCAGGGGGAAGCAGTCGGCGTACTTGTTGAACAGGTCGACGCGGTACTGGGCCATACGCAGGAAAAACTCGCGGCACTCGTCGGGTTCCACGAACATATCCTGCAGGGCCTGCTCAAAGCCCATGAAGGCGTGGATGCGCTCGAAGATACCGTTGCTCAGACGGGCGTAGCAGCAGAGCTCCTCGTTGCGGACAAAGCCGTCGGCATCGTGAGACCAATCGAGAGCGTCCATATCGGGCCACCTGACCTTCTCGCGCCACTGGGTAATGTCGTCCATTACGCCGCCGTTGGGCATATTGCAGTTGAGGACGGCGGAGTAGTCGTAGCGGGTGCCGAACCAGTCAAAGCCGGCGGCCTCCTTGGTGGGAGCCATGTCGCGGCTGGTCTTGCAGGTAACGATCTGGGAATCGGAGTAAAGAGCGGGCATCCACGCGGGCTTCTGGTGGTTGAGAGCCAGCAGCAGATTCTCACGCTTGGAGATGGGCAGTTCCATACATTTATACCTTCCTTGCTTTATTTCTTTATGCAAAAAGAGTATAGCACAGAGCGAAGGAAAAGGCAATGAGAAATATTCCGAAAATACGCACGGCCCTTCGTCAACGAGGACGATTCTCTCTGACACATTGTGCAAAATGAAGTATGCCCTGTCGGGCAAGTGAAGCGGCTTACGCCGTGAAGTATTCGGCAAAGCCGAATGTGAAGCTCAGCGTTCCGCTGCTCACGCCCGCAGGCTCTTCACGCCCGAAGGGCACTTCACTTGCGAAGCAAACTTAATGTTCTGCCCTGGCGGAACGCTTAGTTCAACAAAAAAGCCACATTTGTCTATCAGACAAATGTGGCTTTTTGTTGGAGCTGCTGACCAGATTCGAACTGGTGACCTCATCCTTACCAAGGATGCGCTCTACCGACTGAGCTACAGCAGCAAACAGGCCCCAAAAAGGGGCCTGTGGCGACCGGGAAGGGACTTGAACCCTCGACCTCCGGCGTGACAGGCCGGCGTTCTAACCGACTGAACCACCCGGCCGAATCGGTGTGAGTGAAGTATAGCAGAAGCGGGGAGACTTGTCAAGAATTTTTTTCATATTCCCGGAAAATCCTCCCCGCCGCTGCCTTGGCGCTTTACTCCTCGTTGATGACCAGCGCGGCGGAGCCGTAAGCCTTTACGGGCTTGCCCAGCTCATCAAACTCGGTGGTATAGCGCACCCGGAAGGGGACACGGCCCACGGTCAGGGGGATCACGGCCTCTAAGGATTCCGCGCCCTGCTCGATCTGCCGGTGCCAGTCCCGGTACATATCGGCCACCTCCGGCGGAAAGATGCCCATCTCGATGGCGGTGTCCGGGTAGTTGGTGACCAGAGCGGGCAGACCCAGATCGCGCATACAGCGGAAGCAGGGACGCATTTCGTGGGTGGCCACGGTATATTCCCAGAAGTAAATGTTCACCTGCTCGCTGGCGGCCTTAAAGCGCCGCTCCGTGTCGAGCATATCGGAAAAGCGGTTTTTCTCGGCGGTGATATTGCGGATCATGGCGTAGAAAAGGGTGCTGACAGGGCTTTTGCCGATGAGCCTGACGGTGGAGCGCACGCAGATTCGCTCCTCGCCGCAGCACTGGGACATGATGCTGCGCCAGGTTTCGCATTCCTGCTCCTCGCCGGTTTCGATGGCACGCTCCAGCATATTCCGGTAAACGGGCAGGTTCTTCTCATCCAGCACGGAGAAGAGGTCCATGGCGATTACTTCCTTCTCGCTCATGTTCATTCCCATTTCCGCAAGGTACTTTTCGTTCACGCGGAGGATTTCTACCCTGCCGTTGGTATACTCGAAAATGCAGGCGCCGCCCACATAGTTGCTGAAAATCAGCGTCTCCTGAGACTCGGGACTCCAGAAGGCACCGGCGTCCAGCGTTTCGATGAGACTGAGCTGGGGAACCACCGTGCCGATTACGCCGCCGCTGAGCCGCCTGATAAACTCCTCTTCGGGCTCGGGACGGGCATAGAGAAAGCCCTGAATATAGTCGCAGCCGATGCTGCGCATGAAGTCGGCCTGCCGCACGTCCTCCACGCCCTCGGCAATGACGGGCAAGCCCAGCCACTGGCACATCCGGATTACGGAGCTGACGATAGTGCCGCCCCTGCCGCCGGAGAGGTTGCCGCTGAGAAAGCGGAGGTCCAGCTTGATAATATCAAAGTTCACATCCTTGAGCACATTCAGGGAGGAGAAGCCGCTGCCGAAGTCATCCATCTCCACCACATAGCCCAGAGTGTGCAGCTCGTCAATGAAGGCGATGACCTGCTCCACGCTGCCCTGCGCGGCGCTCTCTGTCAGCTCCAGACGCAGATACCGGGTGCTCAGACCGTACTTTTCCCGCAGCGCCTCTAACTTTGCAATAAAATCGGGGACAAAAATATCCTTCCGGGAGATGTTCACCGAGATGGGTACCACGGCCAGCTTCCCGTCCAGACATTTCCGCACAAAGGCACAGACCTGCTCAAATACGGCCAGATCGATCTCCGAAATGAAGCCGTTTTCCTCAAACTCCGGCAGAAAAGCGGCGGGACTGATCAGCCCCTTTTCCGGGTGGAGCCAGCGCACCAGAGCCTCAGCCCCGGTAATCATGCCGGTGGAATGGTTGTACTGCGCCTGATAATAGGGGATAAACTCCCCGCGCTCCAGCGCCAGACGACCCGCAGCCAAAAGAGCAGTGCCGGTTAGAAAATCGCCTGAAAACATGGTTATTGCCTCCGAAATGTGATTCTCTTCATATTCTGGTTTAATATGCTGCACTATAACATATATAACGAAGAAAAACAAGAGGCAAAACGGAGAATCCGGGCAGAAAAAAGCTGCGGAATGGTCTGTCTTTGTTCTGTGGAATTCAGTAACCCCGTAGGGCTCGGCCTCCGGACGAGCCGTACATAGTCTTTTGTATGATAGCTGTCACTTTAGTGAATAGTGAATAGTGAATAGTGAATAGTACAAAACAAAAATCCTGCCACGAAAGTGACAGGATTTTTGTTTTGGAGCTGCTGACCAGATTCGAACTGGTGACCTCATCCTTACCAAGGATGCGCTCTACCGACTGAGCTACAGCAGCAGACTTACTTCTTGCGAAGTAAGTGGCGACCGGGAAGGGACTTGAACCCTCGACCTCCGGCGTGACAGGCCGGCGTTCTAACCGACTGAACCACCCGGCCGGATAGAACCCTCGGGACAGACCCGAAGTGCTTCGCTATAATAACCGAATCTTTTCCCTTTGTCAAGGACTTTTTGCAAAATATTTCGTTTTTTTTCAATTGAGCATTTTTCGCAATTTTCTCTTGAATTTTCCGGCTCCTTATGCTATGATGCTCTCAAGTTCATAAGTGCGTTGCTTCACCGAGTTTTTTCGGAACACGGAAAGGGGCAGGAACCCACGAGAAGGTCACTGGGAGGCTCTCCGGCTTTGCCGCGAGGGATAGGTCAGGAACGTGGAAGCGGCGCAGTGCTTTCTGCCGTACCCGGAAAGCGCTTGCTTTTGTTGCTGTGTCCATGGGTGTACCCATGGATTTTTTTATTTTATCGCAGCAAAATGGAGGATTTTTATCATGAAAAAGTTTCTTTCCCTGATGCTTGCTCTTCTGCTCTGCCTGAGCCTCGCGGCCTGCGGCAGCAGCAAGGAAGAGGCCAAAATTGAAGACACCGCTCCCGAGGCCGCTCCTGCGGAGGAGACCCCCGCTGCTGAGCCCGTCGAGGCTGCCACCGTGGACATCAGCGTGAGCATCTCCGATGCCGGTGTGCTCCGGGTTGCCAACGAGACCGTCAAGGTTCCCGATGCCGACGGCGACGGCAAGGTTACCGCCGATGCGGTCATCGCCGCTGCCCACGATGCCTTCTATGAGGGCGGTGCCGCTGCCGGCTTCGTTTTTGAGGAGACTGAGTTCGGTATGTCCATCATCAGGCTCTGGGGCGTGGAAAACGGCGGCAGCTACGGCTACTATGTGAACAACGAGTATGTTCTGCCCGATTACCAGCTGGTGGCCGGCGACTATCTCTGCGCCTACTCCTACGCCGATCTGACCGGCTGGAGCGACTGCTACGCCTACTTTGATCAGCGCAATGCGGAGGCCAAGGCCGGCGAGGACTTCAGCCTGAAGCTCAGCAAGCTGGTCTATGACGAAAACTGGCAGCTCCAGACCGCCGCGGCCGAGGGTGCCAAGCTCCTCGTCAACGGTGAAGTCACCGACTTCGTCACCGATGCCGAGGGCAGCGTCACCCTGAAGCTGGATGCCGCCGGCAGCTACACCGTCAGCGCCGTGGGTGCCGAGGGCGAGACTCTGGTGCCCCCCGTGTGCATTGTCGTTGTGAAGTAAGTCTTCGATTGTAAAACTGCGTTTTACAATCGAGAAAAGGCACTCGCATTTATCGCGGGAAAGCCCTCTCAGTCACGGCTTCACCGTGCCAGCTCCCCCAGAGGGGGAGCCAAGGGGCTTTACTACGCAGCTTTCACGGCAATGACAGAGGATAAATGTCATTGTATACTAAGCCTTCCCCGAAGGGGAAGGCAAGGGGTATGCCTCATTGAGAGACGCAACGCAACGCGGCAATCCGCACCCCCATCCCCAATCATTTCAAGCTTTCAGGCGCAGAGAGGAGCAAACCCCAATGAAAAAATGGACAGGACTTTTCCTCTGCGCCGCACTGGTGCTGTCGCTGCTGGCTCTGCCGGCGGCGGCGGCCTCCGAGCTGACGCCCGAAGCCGTGATGGACGGCATTCTGGACAACGCTCTGGAGAAGAGCGGCGCGGCAAACCTTCAGCAGTGGCTGGATACTACCCTCAGCGAGGGAGCCGGTAAGGGCTCCGAGTGGTATATCTTCGCCCTTCTGGAGCGGGGCGAGGAGCTGGATTACAGCCGCTTTGCTGCCGCGCTGCAGGCCTACGCCGATGAGAAGGAGATCAGCAATGCTTCCACCCGGGAGCGCATCGCCCTGAGCTTTGTGGCCATGGGCTATGTGAGTCCCTTTACGGAGCAGGCCGCTCACAACTCCATCGGCGAGCTGGGTCTGATGAGCTATGTCTTCGGTCTGCATCTGAGCAACAACGGCGTGAGCTGCTCCCATACCCCCGAGGAGATCATCGCTGCCATTCTGGATCTGGAGCTGGAGGACGGCGGCTGGGCCATCACCGGCACCAAGGGCGACCCCGATGCCACCTCCATGGTGCTGCAGGCTCTTGCCCCCCACCGGGAGGACAGCGCCGTAGCCGAGGCCGTGGAGAAGGGCCTTGCCTTCCTCTCCGATAACCAACTGGACAACGGCGGCTTCCGCTCCTTTGGGCAGGAGTGCCCCGAGAGTATCTGCCAGGTCATTGTGACCCTCTGCACCCTGGGCATCGATCCCATGGACGAAGCCTATCAGAAAAACGGCATCACGCTTTTTGATGCCCTCTATACCTACCGTCTGGAGGACGGTACCTTCCGTCACACCATGGACACGGACAGCAACAACCTCTCCACCGTGGAAACCCTCTACGCCCTTGCCGCATATGAGAGCTATCTCCGGGGCGGCAAGACCCTCTACGAGTTCGATGCCCCCACGAAGGACATCTCCGAGGCGCAGGCCAGAGCCGCCGAGCCTCTGCCCTCTGCCGGGGAGAAGGAGGAAAGTAGCTCTGCGCCTCTCCTCAGCGGCAAAAAGCTCTGTCTTACCGTGGCTGCCGGCATCGCTGCCGCTGCGGCCTGCGCCTACTTCTTCTTCAGCGGAAGAAGAAACGCCAAGAATTTCCTCTTTGTGATTCTCGTTTTCGCGCTGGCCGTGTATCTGATCTTTACTGTCCGGCTGGAGAAGACCGAGGATTACTACAACAGCTCCACCGCCTCCGGCAAGACCATCACCGCCACCGTCACCATCCGCTGCGACACCGTCAAGGGCGAGAAGAGCCATATCCCCGCCGACGGCATCGTCCTCGACACCGTGGAGGTCACCCTCGGGGAGGGCAGCACCGCCTTCGATCAGCTGGTGGAGGTCTGCAAGAGCTATAAGATCCATATTGATAAGGAAGAAAGCGCATTCGGCTCTGCCTATGTGAAGGGCCTTGCGAATCTATACGAGTTCGACTTCGGCGATCTCAGCGGCTGGATGTACTGCGTCAACGGTCAGTACGCCGATGTGGGCGCCGGAGAGTATAAGCTCAAGGACGGCGACGCCGTAGAGTGGCGCTATACCCGCGAGCTCGGTAAGGACATTGGCAACGAATTTCAAAACTAAAACTGCGTTTCAGTTTTGAGCGCTCATGCTTATCGCGGCGGCAAGCCGCCTTGGTCGGCATGAGGGCGCACCAATAGAGTGCGCCTCAGGGTGTTTTTGCTGCGGCAGAGCCACAGCAAAAACGATTTGAAACGGAAATATCAAACAAAGGAGATACTCGTTTGAAGGCCTTTGCTGATTACAATCCCATATCGGTGTTCTTCTGCATCATGGGTGTGGCCAGCGTGGGGATGTTCTGTATGGACCCCCTGCTTCTGGGTCTGTCGCTCATCGGTGCGCTGGCACTGTTCCTTGCCCGCAACGGCAGGGCGGGGATGAAGGAATGCCTCTGGTATCCGCTCCTCTTTCTCATAACGGCCATCGGAAACCCCCTTTTCAATCATAAGGGGGTTACAGTGCTGTTTGTGCTCAATGACAATCCCGTCACGCTGGAGTCTGTGTACTACGGTCTGGCCATGGGCTGTATGCTGGTGGGAACGCTTCTCTGGTTCCGCAGCTTCTCCCAGATTATGACCAGCGACAGGCTGCTCTACCTCTTCGGCGCGGCTTCCCCTAAGCTGGCGCTGATCCTCTCCATGACCATGCGCTACATCCCCCTATTCCGCGCACAGGCGGAAAAGACCAACCGCAGTCAGAAGGCGCTGGGGCTCTATAAGGAGGACAATATCCCCGACAGGCTCAAGGGCGGTCTGCGGGTGTTCTCCGTGCTGGTCACATGGGCGCTGGAGAACGGCGTCACCACCGCCGACTCCATGACCGCCCGGGGCTACGGCATCGGCAAGCGCAGTCAGTTTGCCATCTTCCGCTTCCGCAGAAGCGATGCCGTTCTGCTGCTTCTCTCCCTTGCCTTCACCGCCCTGACCTTTACGGGCATGGGGCTGGGCAAGGTCGGCTTTGAATTTTTCCCGGCTGTCACGCCGGTGAAGGCCACGCCCTTCGGGGTGCTGGTATATATCTCCTACGGGGCGCTGAGTCTGCTCCCCGCCATTCTTGAAATTTCGGAGGCCTTACGATGGAAATCCTTGCAGTCCGCGATCTGAGCTTTACCTACCCCACCGGCTCGGAGCCTACCCTGCACCATCTGAGCTTCTCCGTGGAGGCGGGCGACTATATGGTGATCTGCGGCCCCACCGGCAGCGGCAAGTCTACGCTTTTGCGTATGCTCAAGCGGGAGCTGACCCCCATCGGGGAGCAGAGCGGCAGCGTATGCTATATGGGCAAGCCCCTCAGCGAGCTGGATGACATGACCTCCGCCACCCAGATCGGCTTTGTCATGCAGCGTCCCGAGCAGCAGATTGTCACCGATAAGGTGTGGCACGAGCTGGCCTTCGGGCTGGAAAATATGAATCTGCCCCAGGCAGCCATACGCCGCCGGGTATCGGAGATGGCGGCCTACTTCGGCATAGAGAAGTGGTTCGATATGCGGGTGGATGAGCTCTCCGGCGGTCAGAAGCAACTGTTGAATCTGGCGGCCATCATGGTCATGCAGCCCCAGCTCCTCATCCTCGACGAGCCTACCGCCCAGCTGGACCCCATCGCCTCCGCAGACTTCCTTGAAACCGTGGGGCGGCTGAACCGGGAAACCGGCGTGACCGTCATTCTGGTGGAGCACCAGCTGGAGACTGTGGTGCCCCGCTGCGATAAGCTCATGGTTATGGAAAAGGGCGGCATCCGCTATTACGACAATCCCCGGACGGTCTGCGAGCAGCTCCGGGACTTCCCCGCCATGCTGGAGGCCATGCCCGCCGCCGTCCGTCTCTATAACAGCTTTGCGCCCAAGGACCAGTGCCCCCTGAATGTCCGGGAGGGTCGCCGCTGGGTGGAAGAGCATTTCGGCAACCGGGTGCGGGCGATTCCCGAGAGCCCCTATACCCATTCTGACAAGCCTGCCTTAGAGCTGAAGGATGTCTGGTTCCGCTACAGCCGGGAGGGTCGGGATATCCTCCGGGGCACCGATATTACCGTCTACGAGGGCGAAATCTTCTGCATCCTCGGCGGCAACGGCAGCGGTAAATCCACCACCATCTCCAACGCCGCCGGCCTTTTGAAGCCCTACAGCGGCACCATCCGGGTCTTCGGAAAGAAGATTCAGGAATACAGGAACCAGAGCCTCTACCGGGACTGCCTGTCCCTGCTGCCTCAGGATGTGCAGACGGTGTTCCTCTGTAATACCGTCCGGGAGGAGCTGAAGGATGCGGGCGCTGCCGTGGAGGAGCTGCCCTATGACATTTCCTACCTGCTGGATCAGCACCCCTACGACCTCTCCGGCGGCGAGCAGCAGATGGTGGCGCTGGCCAAGGTTCTGGCCACCAAGCCCCGCCTCCTGCTTTTGGATGAGCCCACCAAGGGTCTGGACGCCTACGCCCGCCGGGGCATCACCACCATCCTCAAACGCCTTCAGAGCGAGGGCATGACCATTGTGGCCGTGACCCACGATGTGGAGTTTGCCGCCTCTCTGGCCAACCGCTGCGCCCTGTTCTTCCGGGGCGAGGTGGTCAGCGAGGATGTGCCCCGCACTTTCTTCGCCGAGAACAGCTACTACACCACCGCCGTAAACCGTATGCTCCGCGGTCACTTTGATAACGCCGTTACCATGGAGGACGCCGTGGAGCTCTGCCGCATGAATGGGGGAGAGAGATGATCTTTGTCATCAAAAACGAGAAGCTCCGCCGCTTCCTGAAGTTCGTCCTTCCGTGGATTGCCATTCCCGCCGTGGTGGCGCTGGGGGTGTTCGCCTTCGGGGAGAAGCGCTATGCCTTCATCTCCGTCTGCGTGGTCATTCTTGCCACCGTCCTCTTCTGCGCGGGCTTTGAAAAGCGCACCGTGGGCACGCGGCGGCTCATTGTCATCGCAGTCATGACGGCTCTGAGCGTGGTGGGACGCTTCGTTTTTGCGCCCATCCCCGGCTTCAAGCCCATCACCGCCATTGTGGTCATCACCGCCGTGTATTTAGGCGGCGAGAGCGGCTTTATGGTGGGTGCTCTCAGCGCCGTGATCTCCAACTTCTACTTCGGTCAGGGCCCCTGGACGCCCTTTCAGATGTTCGCCTGGGGCATGATCGGCTATATTGCAGGACTGCTGCAAAATCCGCTGAAAAAGAGCCGTGTGGCGCTGGGCATCTACGGCGTGTTCGCCGGGGCTGCCTTCTCCTGCATCATGGATGTTTGGACGGTGCTCTGGTACGACAATGCCTTCCACTGGGAGCTCTACCTCAGCGCCATCGTCACCGCCCTGCCCTTCATGGTCAGCTATGCCATATCGAATGTCGTATTTTTGCTGCTGCTGGGCAGACCCTTCGGCGAGAAGCTGGAGAGGATAAAAATCAAATACGGCGTGTAAAACCTTCGATAAGAGTCCCTGCGGGCACCTTCCCCCAAGGGGGAAGCTGTCGGCGAAGCCGACTGATGAGGGTCAGTCTTTTCAAGGAGAAACCATCATGCGATTTTACCTGTCCACCATGGCCGATATGGTCATGTACGAGAAAGACGGCGTGTGGAAAACGGAATACGAGAACCTGACGGCTCCCGTTGCGGTCCGCTACGGCATGGGCATTGAGCTGGCGGAGTATTGCGTCAGCGATAATCTGGACGAGCCCAACTTCACCGCCACCGATGCCCATATCCGCTTTGAGAAGCTGCCGTTGGTGGCTGAGCGGGTGCTTCACGCTCCCTACAACGAGCTCTATCCCTCCGCCATCGACCATAGGGCGCTGGAACTATGCGATCTGCGCTACGGCAAGGCCTGGGATGCCGCCGTGAGCTACGGGGCAAAGAAGATGGTGGTTCACTCCGGCTGGGTGCCTTTGGTCTACTATCCCTCCTATTTTGCCCAGCAGGCCATATTGTACTGGAAGCGCTTTCTGGCGGAGCATCCGGGCAGCTGCATCATCTGCCTTGAAAACGTGATGGAGAAGGACGGCGATAACCTTCTCTCCATCGTAAAGGCGCTGGACGACTCCCGTATCCGGCTTACCTTTGATGTGGGTCACGCCCATGTGACCGCCGGCAGCGAGGCCATCTACCCCTGGCTGGAGAAGTGCGCCCCCTTTATCTCCCATTTCCATATTCACAACAATGCCGGCGAGTTCGACACCCACGATCCCCTCGACATGGGCAAAATCGATATGCGCCGCTTCCTGGATCGCGCCATAGAGCTCTGTCCCTCCGCCAGCTTTACGGTGGAGTGCATGGACAGCGAGGTATGCGCCGCATGGCTAAAAGAAAATTCTTATCTGGAGGCATAAACATGGAAGAGAAACTGCTATCCCTCATCAGTGCCATCACCGGCCCCGACCGTGAAGCTGCCGAGGCTGCTGCCCGCCGTCAGGCGGGGCTGGCCAAGCCCCCCGGCTCTCTGGGCACGCTGGAGAGCATCTCCGTCCAGCTTGCCGGCATCACCGGCAAGGTTATCAACTCCGTGGATCACAAGCGCGTGATCGTCCTCTGCGCCGACAACGGCGTCATTGAGGAGGGCGTGTCCTCCTCTCCCCGGAGCGTCACCGCGGCGCAGGCCGTGAACATGACCAGGCGCAAGACCGGTATGTCCTCTCTGGCCAGGCACTTCAACAATGATGTGGTGGTGGTGGACGTGGGCATTGCCGACGAGTACGACTGCCCGGAGATCGTGAACCGCAATATCGCCAAGTCCACGAAGAACTTCTATAAGGAGCCCGCCATGACCCGCGAGCAGGTGCTGCAGGCCATTTTCGTGGGCGTGGAGCAGGCGGAAAAGGCCAAGGCCGACGGCTGCGATGTAATCGGCGTGGGCGAGATGGGCATCGGCAACACCTCCACCTCCTCCGCTGTGCTCTGCTGCCTGACGGGACTCACCGTGGAGCAGGTCACCGGCCGCGGCGGCGGTCTCACCGACGAGGCCTTTGCCCGCAAAAAAGAAGTCCTCACCCACGCGCTGGAGCTCCACAAGCCCAATCCCGAGGATGTGGTTGATGTGCTCGCCAAGGTGGGCGGTCTGGACATCTGCGCCATGTGCGGCGTGTTTCTGGGCGCTGCCAAGGAGCGCATCCCCGTGGTCATTGACGGCTTTATCTCCATCGTGGCAGCTCTCTGCGCCCAGCGGCTGTGCCCCATGAGCTGCGAGTTTATGTTCCCCTCCCACGCCAGCTACGAGATCGGCTACATGGTGGCCGCCAGGGAGCTGAAGCTGGAGCCCTGGCTGCTGCTGGGTATGCGTCTGGGCGAGGGCAGCGGCTGCCCCATCGCCTTCGAGGTCATGGAGGCTGCCTGCGCCGTCATGAGCGGCATGGCCTCCTTCGGCGAGGAGTCGACCATCGACGACAGCTATCTTGACGAGATTCGCAAGGGCGACAAGTTCTCCATCTGATATGAAAATGCTCTTTTCCGGTGGTTGCAAAAACGGCAAGTCCACCACGGCGGAGGACTGCGCCCGCGTGCTGGCAGGGGACAGACCTCTGTACTACTTAGCCACCATGATTCCCCACGATGAGGAGGATCGCGCCCGCATTGCCCGTCATGTCCAATCCCGGGCGGGCAAGGGCTTTACCACCATCGAGTGCGGTCGGCACATCCTCGATGCCCTCGAGGGCGTGGATGCCTCCGGCAGCTTCCTGCTGGACGCGGTCACCAGCCTCCTCAATAACGAGATGTTCCACGATGGGATCGTGGACTTCGAGGCCGGAGAGCGGGTGGCCGGGGAGCTCTGCCGGCTTTGTGACAGGGTGGGCAGCATCGTTTTCGTCAGCGACTACATCTACAGCGATGCCGAGCGCTACGACGACTTCACCGAAAACTACCGGCAGGCGCTGGCTCTCTGCGACCGGGAGCTGGCAAGGGTCTGCGACACGGTGGTGGAAATCAACTACGGTATACCGATACTATATAAGGGGGAGCTGCCGCTATGACTGCATTCTGGATGGCCTGGGGTATGTTCTGCGCTATCCCCTGTCCCGTGAAAAAGTGGGATCAGGACAAGTACCCCGGTATGCTTCTGTGCACGCCCCTCATCGGTCTGCTCATCGGCTTCCTCTGGGCGGCCTTCGGCTGGGTCTGCGTACGCTTTGATCTGGGCTTTGTGGGCGCGGCGGTGCTGGCGGCGCTGCCCTCCATCCTCTCCGGCTTTATCCATCTGGACGGCTATATGGACTGCGCCGACGCGGTGCTCTCCCGCCGGGAGCTGGAAAAGCGCCGGGAGATACTCAAAGACTCCCATGTGGGCAGCTTCGCGGTGATCTGCCTTGCCCTGTGGCTGCTCTTCGGCTTTTCGGCCTTTGCGGGCATGGAGCTGGAGCGGAAGTGGCTGTGCCTGCTCTTCCTCCCCGCCGTGAGCCGCAGCTGCTCCATCACCGCGGTACTGAGCTTTCTGCCCATGTCCACCAGCGGCTATGCCAGGCTGCCCGAGAGCGTGAAGCCCTACCACAAGCTGCTGGGCATCGGCGAAACCGTGGTCTTCTGCGCCCTTGCGGTGATGCTCTGCGGCAGGGCGGGACTCTGCACCCTTGTGGCGACAGCGGGAAGCTGGACAACCATCCTCAGCATCCGCAAGGACCTGCAGGGCATGAGCGGCGATATTTCCGGCAGCGCTATCACCGTCGGCGAGCTCTGCGGCGCCGTGGCGCTGGCACTGCTGTAAATGTGACAACGGGGACGGTTCTCTCTGTCACATTTTATGACAAAGAGAACCGTCCCCGCTGTCACCAAAGGAGGATTGTACTATGGAACTGATTATCGGCGGTGCCTATCAGGGCAAGCTGACATACGCAAAGACCGTTCTGGGCATCCCGGAGAGCGAGGTCTGCGACTGCGGTGCGGGGGACATCGACCTTTCCAGGCGCTGCCTCTACCACTATGAGCAGTATCTCTACCGCTGCGCTGAGAGAGACGAAGCGCCTGTGCTCCCCACCCGACCCGATGCGGTGGTCATTGCCGACGATGTGTCCTGCGGCGTGGTACCCATGGACAGCGTGGTTCGCGCCTGGCGGGAGCTCTGCGGCAGGACGCTCACGGCTATCGCCCTCCAGAGCGAGACCGTCACCCGGCTCTACTGCGGCATTCCGAAGAGGCTGAAGGGATGAGCAGAATTATTCTGATCCGCCACGGCTCCACCGAGGCCAACGAGAAGTGGCTCTACTGCGGCTCCACGGACATCTCCCTCTCCGAAAACGGCGTGAGGCTCCTTCGGGAGAAGCGGGAAAGGGGCGGCTACCCGGACATTACGGGCTTTCGCATCTACACCAGCGGCATGAAGCGCACGGAGGAGACGCTCCTCTGCCTCTTCGGCGAGCTGGAGCACGAAAAAGCGCCGGAGCTGCGGGAAATCAGCTTCGGCGATTACGAGATGCAGGACTACTACGCCCTGGAGAAGGTACCGGGCTTTTTGGATTGGCTCAACAACTCCACCGAGCAGGCACCGCCCCACGGTGAGAGCGGCAGGGAGATGGAGCAGCGGGTGCTGAAGGCGTTCCATGCGCTGGCAGAAGAGGGGGAAGACCTCCTGCTCCTCTGCCACGGCGGCACCATTGTGAACATCATGAGCGCCCTCTTTCCCCATGAGCAGAAGGGCCGCTACGACTGGCAGCCCGGCGGCGGCGAAGGCTATGAGCTTGAGTACGAAAACGGGAAAGCACTGAGCTACAGGAAAATCCCCGAATAAAGAAAAAAGAGAGGCTGTAAAAATACTCCCTGTCATTGCGAACCAGTCCGCAGACTGGTGTGGCAATCCGCTTCTTTTCCTGCATGATTGCAGAATTCCGAAAGAAAAACGGATTGCCACGTCGCTTCGCTCCTCGCAATGACAGGCTTTTTTTACAGCCCGCATATTATTCCGCCACCTTTGAATCGGCGTTTTTCCTGACGCTCTCGATGCCCTTGAGACAGCCGTCTTTCCGGGTGTAGCCCTCGCTGACAAGAATGATCTTCCCGTTTCTGGCCCGGAGCCGGAAACGGAACTCTCCGGCCTTGTCGGTGAAAAGCTCAAAGCGGGGACAGGGGGAAGCGCTCTCAGCGCCGACGCTCAGATCAGAGAGCGGTGCAGCGGGAGCGTTCTTCCGCACGGACTCAATGCCGCAGAGACAGCTGGCCTTGGTGGTATAGACCTCGCTGCTGCCCACGATCTGCCCGTTGATTGCCAGCAAATTGAAGCGGAAACCGCTTTTTCCCCGCAGAAGCACATATTTTCCCATGGACGCATCCCTCCTGACTGATGCTACCATAGCATAGCACACCGGAAAAGTAAAGAGCGCAATGCACAGCCTTTTGCATTTATTGATAAAAAAGCCCTTGCATATTCGATTATTATGCGGTAAAATAAAAGTGCCGTGTCATGAGTATACGGCATAACATAGTTTGCAATTTGCAAAACATATATTTTTGAAGGAGAGAACAACTATGGCTAAGATTCCCTTTAACGAGAAAGAACTCGAAGTCGTTGGTACCTACAAGAACCGTCTGGGCGTTGAAATGCCCGTTCTGAACTACCCCTGCACCATGGCTGAGGCCGACAAGGCCAACCGCCTGGACCGCGACCCCATCTTCATGCAGATGGGCATCGAGACCGCTCTGCTCTGCCCCGACATCATCCCCGACGACCGCGCCCGCGGCTTCGTTCTGATGGACAAGCCCGTTGCCCGCGAAGACTTCGGCGGCAAGGATATGTTCGGCATTGAGTGGGTCTTTGTTCCCAAGGTGGGCGGCTCCATGGTCAAGCCCGGCAACCCCACTCTCGAGGACGCTGCCGAGTGGAAGAACATCATCAAGATGCCCGACATTGATTCCTGGGATTGGGAAGCTTCCCACGAGGCCTGCAAGCCCTATCTGGACGCTGCCGAGGGCAAGAGCATTTCTCTGTGGTTCCTCAACGGCATGTGGTTCGAGCGTCTGATCTCCTTCATGGACTTCGAAGGCGCCGCCATGGCTCTGCTGGACGAGGATCAGGTCGAGAGCGTTAAGGAAATCGCTCACGAGATCACCAGCCTCTACCTGCGCATGATGGACAAGTTTGCCAAGTACTTCCCCGAGATCAAGGCCATCTCCGTCCACGACGACTGGGGCTCCCAGGGCGCTCCCTTCTTCTCCGAGCAGATCGCCCGCGAGGTCTACCTGCCTGAGATGAAGCGCTTCACCGACGCTGTGCATTCTCACGGCTGGATCTGCGACCTGCACTCCTGCGGCCATGTGGAAGATCGCTGCGGCGTGTTTGTGGATGCCGGCTTCGACAGCTGGACTCCCATGGCCATGAACGACACTGTCGCTCTGTGGGAGAAGTACGGCGACAAGATCACCATCGGCGTCATCAACCCCTTCCACTTCGACCCCGCCACCGCCACCGAGGAAGAGCAGCGCGAGTGCGCCCGCAAGTATGCCGAGAAGTTCTGCAAGCCCGGCACCACCGTGCAGTGGAGCACCTACAACAACGCCGCTGAGATGACCCCCGCCTTCTTCACCGAGCTGTACAAGCAGTCCCGTATCGCTTACTCCAAGTAAGTTGGTTTTTCGGAAAAGCCCCTGTTCGCAGGGGCTTTTCCTGATTGGAATAACCGGAAAAAGGCTGTGTGAAGCGACGATTAGCACAAAAGAGTGCTTTCGTTGGATCACACAGCCCTTTTGTTTCGCACAATCCCCTTGCCGCCCCTGTCGGCAAAGCCGATGGGGGAAAACGATAGGCTAACCCCCTCAGCCGCTTCGCGGCAGCTCCCCCATTCCCAGCGGGAACAGGGGAGCCGAGAGTATTCCGGTTATTTGTACATTGTGCGATTTTTTAGAGTCTGTTTTTCAGTTCAGCTTGCAAACCCAGCCGAAGGGATCGGGGAGCTCGCCCCACTGAATGCCCGTCAGCTCGTTATAGAGCTGCTGGGTGACAGTGCCGATTTTTCCGCCGCCAATGGTATATTCCTCGCCCTGATAGGCCAGAACGCCCACGGGGGAGACAACCGCCGCCGTGCCGCAGCCCCAGGCCTCCTCCAGTGCACCGGTGCGGGCGGCCTCCATCAGCTCATCCACGCTGATGCGCCGCTCCTCGGCCTCGATGCCCTTGGAGCGCAGCAGCTCCAGAATGCTCTTGCGCGTAATACCGGGGAGGATGGAGCCGTTGAGAGCGGGGGTGACGATCCTGCCGTTGATCTTGAACATGATGTTCATGGCGCCAACTTCTTCAATATACTTCTGCTCCACGCCGTCCAGCCACAGCACCTGAGAGAAGCCCCGCTCCTCGGCGCGGTTGCCCGCCCGGACAGAAGCACCGTAGTTGCCGCCGCACTTGGCCTCGCCGGTGCCGCCGCGGACGGCGCGGACATCCTCGTCCTCGATCATGATCTTCACGGGAGCCAGACCCTCGGGATAGTAGCTGCCGACGGGGGAGAGGATGATGATAAAGCGAGCCTTGCCGGAGCCGTGCACCGCCAGATTTTCGTCATCGCCAAACATAAAGGGACGGATATACAGGCTGGTGCCGGGATTGTGGGGCACCCAGTCGGCATCCAGCGCAATGAGCTTTTTCAGCGCCTCCAGGCAGAACTCCGGGTCAACCTCGGGCAGACCCATGCGCCGGGCGGAGCGGTTAAAGCGGGCGAAGTTCTCCCAGGGGCGGAAGAGCTGAATGCCGCCGTCGGCGCGGCGATAGGCCTTCAGACCCTCAAAAATCTCTGCGCCGTAATGGAGAACCGAGGAAGAGGGGTGGATCGAGAGATTGCCCAGAGGCAGAATCTCCGCGTCGTGCCAGCCCTGCGCCTTGTCCCAGAGCATCAGGAACATATGGTCGGTGAATATGGTGCCGAAGCCCAGCTTGCTCTCGTCCTGGGGCTTCGCTGCGGGATTGAGCTTGCGTGTGATTTTGATTTCCATTTCTTTCTCCCTCTCTTATCTGAATCAGTCGATTGTAAAACTGCGTTTTACAATCGAGAAAAGACACTCGCATTTATCGCGGCGGCTCTGCCGCCTTGGTCGATGCGAGGGCGCACCAATAGAGTGCGCCTCGGGGTATTTTCAAGGGGGCAAAGCTCCCTTGAAAATGATTTGATTTTTTTGCGAGCTGCGGCTCGCAAACTCTGCGAGGCTAACGAAATCAATCTGGTGAGCACTTTTACAATCGACTATCTTATCTGAATGGTATACCCGTGTGCTTTTCCCGTGGCTATCTTACTACAAGCGCAGGGAAAACACCAGCTTTTTTTCTTGCAATATGTGGAAAAGTATGGTATCATCTCTTCTACTATTGTGAAGGAGTATGCCCATGCTGGACATTCTTTTAGATGTATTACTGGATTCCGTGAAGATCTTACCCTTCCTCTTCGGAGCCTACCTGCTCATTGAGCTGCTGGAGACGGTCAGCGAGGAAAAGACCGTGGCGCTGGTGCACAAGGCCGGCAAATGGGGAAGCGTCATCGGCGGCACTCTGGGCGTGATTCCCCAGTGCGGCTTCTCCGCTGCCACAGCGAACCTCTATGCCGGCGGCATCATCACCCGGGGCACGGTTCTGGCGGTGTTTCTCTCCACCTCCGATGAGATGCTGCCCATCTTCATCTCCCGCAGCGTACCCCTGCCGCTGATTCTCAAGGTGCTGGGCTACAAGCTGGTGGTGGGCGTGATTGTGGGTCTGCTGGTGGACAGCTTTGAAAAGCATGAGGAGCGGGAGCATATCCACGACCTCTGCGAGCAGGAGGGCTGCAACTGCGAGGACGGCATCTTCAAGTCCGCCCTGCGCCACACGATAAAGATTTTCGGCTTCCTGCTGCTGGTGAACTTCCTGGTGAGCCTTGCGGTGGAGACGGTCGGTACCGAGCGTCTGGCGGGCTTTATCCTCAATAAGCCTGTGATCGGCCCTCTGCTCTCCGGTCTCATTGGCCTGATTCCCAACTGCGCGGCCAGCGTGGTCATCACGGAGCTGTATCTCCAGGGCGGCATGACCGCAGGCGCCATGCTCGCAGGTCTCTTAGTAGGCAGCGGCGTGGGCATCCTGGTGCTCTGCCGTATGAACAAGGACTGGAAGGATAACCTGAAGACCATCGGCCTCCTCTATGCCGCCGGTGTGGCCTTCGGCTGCATCGCCGAGCTGCTGCCGATATTCTGATATTCTATTTTGTGACAGTTTTCGTAGAACAGTCGACGTAGGGCACGGCCGGGAGGCCGTGCCCTACGAGGCGAATGAAAGCAGGTTCAGGTTTCCTCACCATACTTCACAGACTACAACACCCCGGATCCTTGGGATCCGGGGTGTTGCGCGTTTGCGCAGCTCAGGGCTCCATAAGCTTGTTGATTTTCACAGCCAGCATGGTGATGTCGTCAAACTGCGGGGCTTCGCCCACGAAGGCGTCCACATCAGCCTTCACGGCCTTGATGATGCCCTCGGGGCTGCTGCCGATGGCCTTGTTCAGTGACTCGGTGAGGCGATCCATGCCGAAGAGCTCATTTTCCGCGTTGGTGGCCTCGGGCACGCCATCGGTGTACTGGAAGAGAATGTCGCCGCTCTGAAGGGTGAAGCTGCCGGAGCGATAGTGCATATCCTCCATACCGGCCAGCACGAAGCCGGGACGGACGCGCTGTACCTCAAACGCTTTGTCCTTGCGATAGATAAAGGGCATCTCGTGGCCGGCATTCACAAAGCTGACCTCGCCGGTGACAAGGTCGATCACGCCCTCAAAGGCGGTGATGAACAGCTCTTCGCTGTTGGACTCACAGAGCAGATTATTTACGCGCTCAAAGACCTCGCCCAGATTGGCATCGGGGTGCGTATGATCCTTGATGAGGGTCTTGCCGATGACCATGAACAGAGCAGCGGGAACACCCTTGCCGGACACATCGGCCATCACAACGGCCAGATGGCGCTCATCCACCATGAAGAAGTCGTAGAAGTCGCCGCCCACCTCCTTGGCGGGGGTCATGGCTGCGAAAAGCTCAAACTCGCTGCGATCGGGGAAGGCACCCACGGCATCGGGCAGCATGGAGGACTGGATACGGGTGGCCACGGAGAGCTCGCTGGCGATGCGTTCCTCCTGGGCGGTCATTTCCGTCAGGTCTACGATGTATTGCTGAAGGTTGGCGGTCATGCTGTTGAAGGCGCGGGCAAGGCTGCCGATCTCATCGCGGGTGGTAACCTCCGTGCGGCGATCCAGATTGCCCTGGCTGATCTCCTTTACATCTTTTTCCAGATGGCTCAGAGGCTCAGTGATCTTGTCGGACAGACGGCCCACGAAGTAGGTGATGAGCAGCACGATGACGGCAAAGAAAATCAGGCAGGAGGCGATAATGGTACGAATACCTTCACTGACCGTGTAGCTGATCTGCTCGGTGCTGTTGGTGATGTTGTCGCGGATTTCCACGGCGGGGGCAATGATATTTTCCAGCGGGCTCATAATGCAGAGCTTCCAGCCGGTGGATTCCACCTTGTCAAAGGAGACATAGTAGCTGCCAAGCGGGTCTTCCGTGAGGGTCATGCCGCTGTCGGTGCTGAGAATCCAATCGGCAATGCCTTCAAGAGGCAGGTTGGCGGCGGAGTCTTTGATGCTGAGGGTGCTTTCGCTGACACTGTCATCACCGGTGGAGGCGATGATGGTGCCCTCTGCGCTGACCAGAACGGCCTTTTCCGGGGCGGAAATACCGACATCGACCAGTTGCTTGTTCAGATCGGTCTGCAGGAAGTCCATGCCGATGGCACCGAGAAACTTACCGGTGCTGCTGTAGATGGGGGAGAAACAGGTGATGGTCAGGCCGCGACCCGTGTAGTCAAGGTAAGTATCGGTAAAGCCGACGGCCTTCAGCTTGTCTGCGGTGGTGAACCAGTCTGCGCCGCGGTATTCGTAATAGAAGGGCGTTCCGTAAACCCCTGCACCGTCACTGCCGGGGTCATAGCTGATCATGACACCCGCATCTGTGCCCACATATACGGTGGTCAGTTCAGGAAAGCTCTGCTGAATGGAAACGAAAAGAGTTTCCATGTTGCCCAAAGCGCAGCTCTGCGTTTCGATGGTTTCCTGACTGACGGCCTCATCCGCCAGCGTCATCTGCATGGTCCAGATGCCGGCATTTTTTACATGGGGGAAGCCGACGGGCATGCGCTTATAGGATGAAGGATCGCTGAGAAATTGTCCGGCCAGACTGGCAGCGTTCTGCACGGCAGAGCGGTAGCTGTCCAGCCGCTCCGTAGCCACGGCAGCCTTGTCGGCCACCTTCTGCTCCAGCTCCTTTTCCACCTGCTCCATGAGAGCGGTTTCGCTGGAGGTGGAAGCATCGTTGCCGAATGCACGGCTTGTATCAATGACATTGTTGCGGATGACGGTGATGGAGAAGAGACATACCAGCGTGGAGAAGACCAGCGCACCCAGACCGATGAGCAGGTTCATGTTCACGATCTTTCGGGACAGGGGAACCTGCTGAATCTCGTTGCCGTTTTCATCAATGATAGTGGTGGAGTCCATGTCGTTATAATGGAACTTCTTCATGAAGTCGTCATCGCAGATGAGCACGGCTAACACAAAGAGCACGCAGCCAACGACCTGGAAAAGAGTGGCGGGCTCATAACCGGTACCGAACAGGCGGCACAGCAGGGGATTGAGAATCAGCGTGATAACAATCTCGCTGGCAAAGATCAGTGAGGCATTAATGGGGGGCACATTCTTTTGCGCAGCAAACTGGATCACGGAATAGAGGGCGCGAATGAAGATGCCGATAAAAAGCACACTGACCCAGAAAGCGGGATCGGGGCTGAGCTTCATGGCACTCAGACCGAGAACCTTGCTCTCAACCACCCATGCAATCAGTGAAATGAGTGCAGTGCTGGCCATCTGCACAACCGATATTGCCTGAGGGTCCTCGTCCGCTGCCATGATGGAGATGGCAACCACATGACCTGCAATGCATACATCCGCAATCAGCAGATAGACTACATTGATCGAGGAGAACAGACCCTCGATATTCGCGTTAAACACCAGCAGCAGGGCAATGAGAGCAACTACCGTGGCCACACCGGAACGGAAGCTGACCCGCTTCTTCAGCAGGAGCAGCAGAGGCGTGACAAAGATGAAGTAGAGGCCGGTAACGCTGGAGATGATCACCGAGTTCATGTTCCGGGAGCCCAGAAGAATCATCACATTGATCATGAGCTGGATGACGCTGAGGAGGATCGCCTTCTTCACGGTAGCCTTGGTGACATTCTTCAGATGGGAGAATTGCGTGAGCGCCAGAAGCAGACAGCCGCAGACATTCGTTATGAAGACGAAGGCAAAGCTGGAGATGTCCTCCGGTACATTGCTGTAAAAAAGATACTGAACAGCAGACCATACCGTGATGAGAATCAGACCGAGAGTCGAAAGAACGGACTTATTCATGTTTAGCTTTTTCATGAACCCACCTCAGTTTCTATAGGTTTGGGGAAACGGTGTCAGCTGACGGGGAAAAGCTGCGGGGGAGAAGCTCCTCATCGGGATGAGGAGGAACGGCAGAGAGGACGGGAATCTCATCACTTTCGGGAGCTGATGCGGACTCACTGCGCTCGGATACCACATACTTTCTAAGCAGCAGAACGGGGAAGTATTCCATCTTTGCGAAGCGAAGTCCGGGAACCCCCACATCCTCTTCCCAGTTGTAGTAGGGGTAGGGCGCAGCGCAGAGACAGGACATTTTCCAGTTCAGAAGCTTGTACAAATTCGGAATATCGTAGCTTGCCTTCTCAACCAGACCGTCAAAGCATTGGTCATTCAGCGGAAAACCGTATGCAAAAGCGATCATTTCGCCATCGAGATAGATGGCCATGCCCTGAAGGGAGAGAGCATCAAAATGATCAAGCTGCTTTTGCATGATTTTCCTTTCCAGCGTCAGAGCGGCGGCATCGTGAACGGACCCATTGCGCTCTAACCACTTCTGCGAAAAGGACAGAACCGCGTCCGTATCAGCGGAGGTCAGCAGTCGGTATTCCAGCCTGTCTCCGTATGTTCTGAGTATGGAGCGAATCTCGTTTCGCTTGTTGGCAAAGCGCCGCCCCGCCATGGCGCAGAGACTTTTCGTGGAAAAAATATATTCCGCATAATCCCGAAGCTCTGTATAGCAGAAGCGTCCGGGAAAGTGTTCCCTGAGAAAAGTAAGCTGCTCATAAGTAACAGTCTCAAAAACTGCCCTGCACTGATGGGCTGCTGCATCGTCTAAAAGGGTGCTGTAGGCTGCTTTCAGATCGCCGCCGCCCATGGGAGCGAGATATACTCTTTTCCCCGGACTGCATAGCTTTTCGCGGAGAACATAGAGAAAACCGTCCTGCTCACAGATTTTAGAGCCGTATTTCTCGGAAAGAGTAAAAAGAGAAACAAAGGAGTGCTGACAGGAGCTGCCGCCGTAGCGGGACATATAGCTGTTTACCAACGCCTGATCAGAGAACTCCACAGAGCGGAAATTCAACATAGCTTGCCTTTCTGATAATTTGCTTGTAATCTTTACTATTTTATCATTTTTTCCGCTAAAGTCAATAAATATAAGTCCGGAAAAAATGATGCAAAACTCGAAAAAATGTCAAATTTCCTCTTGACTTTGTCCGTTCCCTGCGGTATACTAACCAGGCTGAATACAGATTTGTGTTTCGCCCAAGCTATGGAGATGTCGCGTAGTTGGTCGAGCGCGCACGATTGGAAATCGTGTATATCCCATAAGGATATCAAGAGTTCGAATCTCTTCATCTCCGCCAAATGAAAAACCTGATGCTTTGCATCAGGTTTTTCATTTGTACTATTCACCAACTCTCTCCGACGGGATGTTCAAGGTGAATAGTGAATAGTGAATAGTATTCTCAAGCTCGAAAGTATGTTACTTTGGTGTTAGCGTAAAAACCTGGACCCGTTGATTTTTTCCTGTACAAGTACTTCAAGGACACGCTTCGGCACCATGCCTTCTCCTTAACATTTTACGAAGACTATTATATTTCCCATGGCCGTCAGGCCATATTTCACAAGTTACGAAGTAAATTCTTTCACATCCGAGCAGCACAGTTTAGGAGCTGTCCATATGAACGAAATTGAAATGATGCAGAATAACAGAAAAAGAACTCTCCCGTTGGAGGCTGAGGCGGCAATCCTCTGCTTTCTGGTCGCTGCTGTAGCGATTGTGCCCGTTATGCTCAGAAACGCCGGCGTGTTTGCGCTCTCGTGCGATTTTATTGAGCAGCAAGTACCCTTCGGGATGCTCATGAACGATGCCATCAAAAGCGGCACGCTCTGGAGCTGGGGAATTGATCTGGGCGGAAACCTGTTAGAATGCTTCGCGTTCTATAATATTGCGTCTCCGTTTTTCCTGATAACGCTGCCCTTCCCTGCAGAGGTCTATCCGAAGCTCGTCGGCTGGGTGCTGATTCTGAAATTCGCCGTCTCCGGTGCCACATCCTCTTCCTGGATGAAAAGGCATCTTTCCCGACGGGAAGCGGTTCTCATCGGCGCACTGCTTTATTCCTTTTCCGGTGCCCAGTGCATCAATGTGATTTTTCATTTTCAGGATGTGATGGCGTTCTTTCCGCTGATGCTGATCGGAATGGAGCAGCTGGTGGAAGAGGGAAAACGGGGCCGTTTTGCCGCAGCCTGTGCACTGAATCTTCTTTGCAATCCTGTGTTTTTCTTTGCGTCTGCACTGTTCTGCGTGCTCTGGTTTATTTGCAGCTATGCTTTTCCCTTCCGTGATTTTCGCAGAATTCTTCGCCTGACATTCCGCTGCCTGACAGAGGGCCTCGTCGCTGCTCTGATGGGCGCTGTGATCGCGGTTCCGACGGTTATCAATATGCTGGGGAATGCCCGCGCAACGTCGGTGCTGCCGGTATCCAAGTGGTTTACACTGCCCCTGTCCGACTATGTGATCCGCGTTATGGCGTTCTTCCTGCCGGCCGAATCTATGAATTTCTATTCGGTGTTCAGCGCAATAAATTGGACCAGCTGGGGCGCATATCTGCCCCTCTTCGGCATGGTTTTTGTTCTGTCCTATATTTTCCAAAAACGAGATAGCTTTTTCCGCGCCATTGTATGCTGTCTGCTTATGGCCTTCATTCCGATCCTGAACAGCAGCTTTCTGGCCTTCTCCCCGGATAAATACGGACGGTGGCTGTTTATGCTGGACATCCTGCTGGCCTGCGTCAGCGCAAAAATCTGCGAGGACGTGGAACCCTACCGAAAAAACATCGTCCGCTTTTCCGTTCTGACCCTGTATCTGATGCCGCTGATTGCTGTTTTGTCGATAGCAGATATCAACCGTATTGGTAAGTTTGGCTACTCTATTGGTATTGCGGTGTGTAGCGCCCTTTTTTTCCTGCCGCTCTCACAGGAAAAGCGGAAGTATTCTCTGCGTACATATATGCTGGGCACGCTGCTGATGAGTACGGTGCTTTTCTGCGTGTCCATCGCTGACTACTACGTGGGTAAATCCAATGACAGCAAGATCAATCCCAACAACAGCCCCAACGGAAGCGCAGAGAGTGCGGCCGTATTTCTTACAGAGGTTCCCTCCGAGCTCTCCGGTGATATCGGAGCCTATCGTTACTATTTCAATGAGTATCCAGTTGCTTTGAAGGGTACGATACGCTACAGCGTTTATAATCTGGGCATGACTAACAGTCTGCCGACGATCAACTCCTTTACTACGACCTGCAACAACTCTATCACGGAGTTTTATGCGGCTTTGGGGCAGACGCGCACCGTAATGACGCCTGCAATATCAGACGAAGTAAACGAGCTTCTTTCTGCCAGGTATATTCTGAATCTTGAGCCGGACGAGGAATTCTCAGTTCTTCAGACCTTCACCAATCGGAACGGACAGACCTTTTATCTGCAGGAGGATCCGAAAGCCATCCCCATTGGCGGACTTCTCTATACCGGCTACATAACGGCGAGTGAGTATTCCGCTTTGGCCGAAGAGATAATTGATGACACGGAAAAAGATGGGTCGGAGAAGAAAAATGCAACTCCGGAAGAGTCCGAACTCTTGGCTTCGATTCTGGCTCGCTGCATGGTGGTAAAGGATGAGGATGTGTCCTCCCTGCCTGAGAGTCTCCGCCACCTCAGAGCCTCAGAGGAACTGGCAAAGGGTGAAATCCACTATACCGATGTAGAAGATTTCAGCATAGGGAAAAACAGCTTTGAAACGCGCCTTAGCTCGGATGCCGAAGGCTGCGCCTTCTTCAGCGTGCCCTATGACCGGTTCTGGCAGTGCACAGTGAACGGCGAGAGCGTGCAGATTCTCTCCGTCAACGGTCTGATGGCGGTGCCGGTAACGGAGGGCGAAAACCATGTGCAGTTTGTCTACCGCTACACGCCCCTGCGCACTGCGCTGGGATGCACAGTCGTCGGCTTCCTGCTCTGGGCAGGCCTGCTGGTTCGGGGGAGGAAGAAGAGAGATTCAGCTGAAGTCCAAAGATGAAAATGGAGGCGTTGCTGTCAGAACAGCCTCTGTTGTTCTTCCATCGGATCGAAAAAGGGGGCTGTAAAAATACTCCCGGTCATTGCGAACCAGTCCGCAGACTGGTGTGGCAAT
>DCIK01000036.1:38081-39313 GCA_002315975.1 Clostridiales bacterium UBA1728 | reverse complement strand
TCTCTTTTCTGCATAATTTGCAGTTTTTCAAAAGAAAACGGATTGCCACGCCGCATTGCGGCTCGCAATGACAGGCTTTTTTACAGCCCTGTTTTTTGCGCATTCATAGCTTCGCAACGAACACTTGAAAGCGCCGCACCGAGTGTGCTAAAATAGAGCCAAATCTGACAGCGAGGGATGCAGTATGAAATATCAGACTTATGAGAGAGGCTATACACCTGATAAAAGTTTTGAGAGCATAAAAGAGATCATATCCGAGGCCTATCACAATGGCTGTGAGGAAACTTCAAAGGGAAAGCCTGCGGACTATATTCCCGAGCTGGCCAAGGCCGACGGCAACGCCTTCGGCATCAGCTTCCTGAACAATGCCGGTGAGCGGATCGAGCTCGGCGACGTGGAAACGCGCTTTACCATCCAGTCAATTTCCAAGGTGATCAATCTGGCGGCTTCTCTGAAGTTTCGTGGCTACATGGACACCTTCTCCCATGTGCTCATGGAGCCCACAGGCGACGAGTTTAACTCTATACTGAAGCTGGATACCAGAAGCGACCTGCCCTTTAATCCCTTTATCAACGCCGGAGCCATTCAGGTGGTCAGCCTGCTGGCGGATATGTTTGACTTTGAAGAAATGCTCGGCTTTGTTCGGCAGATGTGCATGGACAACGACATTGCGCTGAACGAGGATGTGTACCGCAGCGAGAGTGAGACCGGAGACCGAAACCGGGCCATTGCCTTTCTGCTCAAAAGCAAGGGCGTGCTGATGGCTGACCCCATGAAAACGGTTGACCTGTATTTCAGACTCTGCTCTCTGAATGTTACGGCACGGTCTCTGGCGGGGCTGGGCATTGTTCTGGCCAACGGCGGCATGAATCCCTTTACCGGCAAGCATTTTATTGCCCCCAATTATGTCCGCACTATCAAGGCACTGATGTTCACCTGCGGTATGTACGATTTTTCCGGTGAGTGGGGAGTCAGAGTCGGTATTCCCGCCAAGAGCGGTGTGGGCGGCGGCGTTGTCTGCGCCGGAAACGGAATGGGCTTTGGACTCTATGGCCCCGCTCTGGATCAGGCGGGCAACAGCGTTGCGGCGATTGCGGCCATGGAGCACATCTCCCACCTGCTTCGGCTCCATGCCTTTGAATCATGACAGTATCTCAATAATAAAGCAAGAGACTGTAAAAATACTCCCTGTCATTGCGAAAGCGTCCGCAGACTGGTGTGGCAATCCGTCT
>DCIK01000036.1:0-38017 GCA_002315975.1 Clostridiales bacterium UBA1728 | reverse complement strand
TGACAGGCTTTTTTTACAGCCTCTTGTTTTTTGCGTCCGGCGCAGAAAAACGCCGGGAAGGTAGAGAACAGCCTTATTCCCCCGGCAGCTTGCAGACATCCACCCATTCCGCAAAGCCGGAGACGGCCTCCAGCTCGTCGATGCCGAGCCTTACGGCGCTGTTGCTGCTGCCGCAGGCGGGATAGACCACATCGAAGCGCCGCAGGGAGCTGTCGAGATACACGCTTACGCCCTCGTTGATGCCGAAGGGACAAACGCCGCCGATCTCATGACCGATGAGCTCCCGCACCTCGTCAGGGGAGAGCATGGTGGCCTTCTCGTGGAAAAATGCCTTGTACTTGGCGTTGGCCACCTTGGCGTCCCCGGCGCAGAGGATCATGACGGGTTTGCCGCCGACCTTGAAGGTCAGGGACTTGGCGATGCGCTCCGGCTCGGTGCCCACGGCAATGGCCGCCAGATCCACTGTGGCGCTGGAGACGCTGAATTCCTGCACCCGCTCGCCGTAGCCTCTGGAGACCAGATACTGTTTTGCTTTTTCAAATGCCATAATGCGTTCCTCCCACTCAGAGCTTTTCGGCCAGCTTCTGAAGTATCTGCACGGCGTTGCTGGCAGCGCCCTTGCGGATCTGGTCGCCGCAGCACCAGAGCGTGAGACCGTTGGGATCGGTGAGATCCTTACGGATGCGGCCCACCCAGACCAGATCCTGCCCGGAGGTGTCCAGAGGCGTGGGGTAATTGCGCCCCTCGTAATCCTCGATGAGGCGGCAGCCGGGGAAGCTGCGGACGGCCTCGTTGGCCTCCTCCACGCTGACGGGTCTTTCGGTGCGCAGGGTCACGGAAATGGAGTGGGAGCGCATGACCGGCACGCGGACACAGGTGCAGGTGACCTTCATCTCGGGATTGTGGAGAATCTTGCGCCCCTCGTTCTGGAGCTTCATCTCCTCGTCGGTGTAGCCGTTGTCGGTCTGAGAGCCGATGAAGGGAATTACGTTCATGGCAATCTGGGTGGGGAACACCCTGGGCTGGGGCTTCTCCCCGGCGGCAAGGGCACTGAGCTGCTCCTCCAGCTCCACCAGTCCGGCCTGACCGGCTCCGGATACGGCCTGATAGGTGCAGGCCACCATGGTCTGAATGGGGGAGAGCTTCTGGATGCCCGCCACAGCCACCATGGTGATGATGGTGGAGCAGTTAGGGTTGGCGATGATGCCGTTGTGGGCAAATACGTCCTCGCCGTTGACCTCGGGCACCACTAAGGGGCAGTCGGGGAAAAGGCGGAAGGCGGAGCTGTTGTCGATGTAGACCGCACCGGCGGCCTTGATGGCGGGGGCAAACTGGCGGCTCTGGGCGCTTTCCACGGCACCCAGCACCACATCCATGCCCTTAAAGCTCTCGGCAGTGGCCTCTTCAATGACCACTTCCTGCCCCTTAAAGGGCAGGGTACTGCCCGCGCTTCTGGCGCTGGCCAAGGGCAGAAGCTTCTTTACCGGAATGTCGTATTCCTCCAGAATACGGAGCATCTCGCGCCCCACAGCGCCTGTGGCACCCAGAACGGCAATATTCAAAGCTTTCATAGCTATCTCTCCTTGTAATGATTTCATAGGAAATTGAAAAAACTGTCCTGCCGGACTTTTTCCGTTGCCTCGCAGAGTTTGCGAGCCGCAGCTCGCAAAAAAATCAAATCATTTTCATTCGAGCTTTGCCCGAATGAAAATACCATGAGGCGCGTACTATTGGCGCGCCCTCGCATCGACCAAGGCGGCAAAGCCGCCGCGATCAATGCGAGTGTCCTTTTTCGATGGTAAAACGGAGTTTTGCCATCGAATTATCCCGCAAAGCCGTGGTAGAGCACCCGGATGGCGGCATCAAAATTTTTGTTGTCTACGCCGATGATAATGGAGAGCTCGTCAGCGCCCTGGGCGATGGTGCGGATGCTGATGCCCTCCTCGCCCAGCGCCTTAAAGAGCTTGCCGGAGCTGCCCGGGCGGAAGCTCATCTTTCTGCCCACGGCGGCCACCAGCGCGATGCCGTCCTCCACGCGCACATCGTCGGGATGAGCGGCGCGGCGGATGTCGGAAATGACCTCGTAGATGGCATCGCCCAATGCAGCGGTGGAGACCACCAGACCAAAGGTGTCAAGCCCCAGATTGATGTGCTCCACGGAGGCGTGGTAGCGGTCGAGAATCTCCAGCGTCTCGATAAGCGTCCGGCTCAGGTCCATGTTGTGCTTGCTGACGGTGAGAATGGAGAAATTTCTGCGCCCTGCAATGCCCGTCAGGAAGCGCTCCTGAATGCCGTCCTCGTCGGCGCTGTCTACGATCAGGGTGCCCGGGTCCTGGGGGCGGTTGGTGTTGCGGATGTTCAGGGGGATACCCATCTCCTTTACCGGGTAGATGGCGTCCTCGTGGAGAACGCTGGCACCCATGAAGGCCAGCTCCCTCAGCTCGGCAAAGGTGAGCTTTTCGATGGAGCCGGGGCTGTCTACAATCTTTGGGTCAGCCATGAGGATGCCGGAAACATCCGTCCAGTTCTCGTATACATCCGCCTCCACGGCTGCTGCCGCAATAGCGCCGGTGATGTCGCCGCCGCCGCGGGTCATGACCTTGACCTTGCCGGTGGGCAGACGGCCATAGAAGCCGGGGATGAGAATATTCCCGTATTGCTCGTGGGCGCTGCGGATGGCGGCATAGGTCTTCTCTTTGTCTAAATGTCCGTCAAAGCCGAAGAAAATGCAGTCGGCGGCGTCTACAAAGCGGTAGCCTAAATACTCGGCCATCAGGCGGGCGGTGAAGTACTCGCCCCGGGATACCAGCAGATCCACGCTCATGTCCTTGTTGAGACTGCGGTTGAGAGCGTCCAGCTCCTCTTCGATCCGGTAGGTAAGCCCCAGCTCGTCGCGAATCTCCACAAAGCGCTGGCGGATGGTGCTCATGATTTCCTCACAGGAGACCCCGTAGGTCAGGTGCGCGTGGCAGAGATAGAGCAGGTCGGTGAGCTTGTGGTCGGCAGAATCGCGCTTGCCCGCCGCAGAGACCACCACCACGCTCCGGGTGCTGTCAGACTCCACAATGGCCCTGACCTTTCTGAACTGCGCCGCTCCGGCCACGGAGGAGCCGCCGAATTTCGCTGTTTTGATCATTCCTTATTCACCCATAGCGGCAAAGAAAATGCTGCCGCCCTTTTCCCGTATTTCGTTAGCGATGGCGTGCATCTCCTGCACGGAGAGCTTACCGCTGATGAGACGGAGGGTTTCGCCCTCGTCCCAAAGCTGCTCGGAGCGGAATCTGTTCCCGAAGGCCTTGGGCAGATGCACATAGTAGCGCTCAAAGCAGACGGAGTTGTCCGCGCTGACCTTTTCGCAGCCCTCCCGGAGCATCTCCCGAGCACTGCCCACGGAGCAGATGTCCCGGACCACAGCCGAGGCGGTGGGGTAGCGCCCTGCGCCCTGGCCGATGAACACCATGGGCCCGGCATTTTTACCCACATACTTGGCCATGTTGTAGTTCTCCAGCACGCAGCACTCGCTCTCCGTGGCGGGGAAGAGCACAGGCTCCACAAAGGCGTAGAGCTTTTCACCCACCATGCCGCCCCTGACAATCAGACGGCAGCATAGCCCCAGCGACTGAATATGCGCCACATCGGCGGCGGTGAAGCTCTCTATGCCCTCGCGGCAGAACCCCTCGGCGGGCAGCTTATCGTAGGCCACGGCGCAGGAGAGCATAAGCTTGCGCAGAGCATCCAGTCCGCTCACATCGGCGCTGGGATCGGCCTCGGCATAGCCCCGCTGCTGGGCCTCCCGGAGAGCCTCGGCGTAGTCCATACCCATGCGCTGCATCCGATCCAGCATGAAGTTGGTGGTGCCGTTGAGGATACCGCTGAGGGAGACAATCTCATCCCCCTCCGCAGCCAAAGCCAGATTGTGCAGGAAGGGCACGCCCCCGCCGCAGGCCGCGCTGAAGAGGAAGGACACCCCATTCTCCCGAGCCAGCCGGGCAAGCTCAATGCCCTTTTCGGCCACCAGCGCCTTGTTGGCGGTGACGGCGTGCTTTCCGGCTTTGATGGCAGCGGAAAGATAGCTGAAGGCGGGCTCAATGCCGCCCATGAGCTCTGCCACCACGGAAATCTCGCTATCCTCCGTAATAGTTCGGATGTCCGTACATTTATAGGGAGCATCTGCCTTTCCCTCCCGAACCAGAACCCGGCTCACTTCAAAAGCGGGGGAAGCGCAGAGCATTTCATACACGCCCGTACCAACGGTGCCGATACCCAGTAAAGCAAGCTTCATGGCATCCTCCAAGCAGAAATGTTTTTTCAAAAGAGACAAATGTCTTTGACATACGATATTCTACCATGAAAAGAACAAGAAAACAAGCGCATTTTTCACCCTTTGACTTTTTCATGGAAACTGACAAGGTTTTGAAGAAAAGCAGCGGGATAAAGGGCACAATGCCAAATAGCGGCTGCGGCGGAAAGAAAAAGAGGCAATCCCTGCGGACTGCCTCCTGACTGATCTGTTCTTTAGAACCCTGTAACATCGTAGGGCACGGCCGGGAGGCCGTGCCCTACAACGGCTGTTCTGCGCTTGCTTTCACCAAGTTCAAATTACAAAACTAACACTTTATTTACTTCAGAATAATGTCGCAGATGCGATCCACATCCTCGGTGCGCAGACCGGCGAACATGGGCAGCGTCAGCACCCGGTCGGCCACGAAGGCGGCAACGGGCGTATCTGCGGGGTCAAAGCCGGGGCGGCCCCGGTAGCACTCAAAGGCATTGGTGATGGGGTAGAAGTACTTGCGGGCGTTGATATTCTCCCGGGCAAGCATATCGAAAATCTCATCACGGTTGTACTTGTAGCCGTCAAACACCACGGGGAAGTAGGCGTAGTTGGCCTTCACGCCCTTCTGGGGCGGGCAGAGCCGGATACCGGGCACATTGCTGAGCCGCTCCACATAGCGGAGATAGGCGAGCCTGCGCTCCTCAATCCAGCCGTCGATATGGCGCAGATTGCAAAGACCCATGGCGGCGCAGAACTCGTTCATCTTGGCATTGCCGCCCACGAAAGGAACCTCCTCGGCACTGTGGATGCCGAAGTTTTTCAGATCGTTGACCCGCTGGGTAAGGGCGTGGTCGTGGAAGCAGAGAGCGCCGCCCTCGATGGTATTAAACACCTTGGTGGCATGGAAGGAGAACATGGTCGCATCGCCGAAGCAGGCTGAGCTGACACCGTCTTTGGTCACGCCGAAGGCGTGGGCAGCGTCGTAGATGACCTTGATATTGTACTTCTTTCCGATGGCGGCCAGCTTCTCCACATCGCAGAGATTGCCGTAAACATGGATGGGCATGATGGCCACAGTCTTTTCGGTGATGAGCGCTTCGATTTTATCTACATCGATATTGTAGTCCACAGGATTGATGTCGCAGAAGACGGGGGTGCAGCCGCAGCGGACGATGGCGTGGGTGGTGGAGGCAAAGGTGTAAGGAGAGGTGATGATTTCCCCGTGGAGGTCAAAAGCCTCGATGATCGTCTCCAGTGCCGCGTGACCGTTGGTGAGCAGGCACACACTTTCGATGCCCATATATTCCTCCAGAGCGGCCTCCAGAGACTGATGCTTTTCACCCATATTGGTGAGCCAGTAGCTCTCCCATATGGGGCGGATCTCCTCGCAGTATTCCTCAAAGCTGGGGATGGAGGAGCGGGTTACATTGATGACGTCAGACATATATTATCCTTTCCACCGCGTTTCTTACAAGACTACGACTGAGGCATTTACAACGAAATCAGCTTTCTTCTGTTTTTCCGCGACTTATCAGCTTGCGGATAACAGAAAGGAGATAGCGGAAGCTGTCAATCCTGAAAATGAGAGAGGCGGCAACATAGATTCCGACACCCAGTGAAACCTGAATAAGCAGGATGAGCGGATCACTGAGCTTCAACAGAGAAACGGGATAAATGCAAACGCCCATTAAAACGCTCAGCGCCAGAGCGGGAAACATATCCCGAAGCTGCTGGCGAATCGGGTATCCGATAAGCTTTCGGTTGGGCCAGGCATTAATGAAAAAGCTGATAACTCCGCTCAGCAGCTGAGCCACAGCCACGGCCGTGACACTGATATGCATCATCAAGAGCAGAATCAGAATGCCAATACCCTCTTTGATGATTTCCAGCTTCAGAAAAATATCGCTGCGGCCCACTGCTTTGATGGCGTTGAGGTTTGCAGTGTGAAGGGGGTAAAAGGCATAGGAAACACAGAAAATCTGCAAATAAGGTACGCAGGGCAGCCATTTTTCCGTCAGCATCAGCCGCACCAGCGGCTCGGCACAAACGGCAAGACCCATCATTATCGGCATCAGGATGTAGGTGCTGGTTCGGATCGCGCGGCTGGTGATCTCAAGCAGCTGCGCCCTGTCATTCTGCTCCTTGCTGAGCACTGGCATGAGTACGCTGTCTATGGAGCCGTTTACATTCCCGACTACGAGATAAGACAGACTGTCGCCTTTGTTATAAAACGCCAGATCCTCAGAGGTATAACGCAGACCGACAACCAACTGGGAAAGCTTGAGATAAAAGGTATCCAGCAGGGCGGAGGCCAGAAGCTTCCAACTATAAGAGAGCAGCGTTTTCACACGTTCCCATGAAAACATTCGCTGCGGTTTCCAATCGATGGTGAACCACAGAATGATGGCACGGATTGCTATGTTTGAAAGCTGCTGCGCTACCAAAGCCCAGATTCCAAAGCCGGTATACGCCATGACAAGCCCCAAAACGCCGGAAAAAACGGTTCCGCCCAGCGTGGAAAAGAAAAAACGGCGAAACTGCATGGTGCGGGAGAGATAAGCCTGCTGAATGTTCAGCACACCGGAGAACAGCAAACTAAGACCCAGAACCCGGATGACAGGCACGAGGGTCGGATCCTGATAATATCCGGCAATCGGGCCAGCGGAGAAGAACAGTCCTCCATACAGAAGCAGGCAAAGAAATAAATTAAAGAAAAAGGCAGAGGAAAAATCGAGCTCATCCGCTTCCTTTTTCTGGATCAAAGAATTGCTCAGGCCGTTGTCCACAAAAACCTGGAGGATAGAGATGATTACGGTTATCAGAGCGATGGAACCGTACATGGAAGGTTCCAGCAGACGGGCAAGGACGATTGAGACCACAAAGGATACGATCTGGGACCCACTGCGCTCCATGAATTTCCATATCAGATTTGAAAAAATTTTGTTTTCTTTATCTTCCATACAGCCGCAATCTACAACTTATTCAGGAGGAAACCATTTGCGATAAAGAGGTCTGACCCAAGGGAAGACACACTTAATAAGGTTTTTGATTCGGTATGAGAGACTCTTCTGCCGGAGAATGGTTCGGTACGGTTCTTTATACATCTCCCAATTTCGGTCCTCTTCATGTAAAAGATCGAATTTACGCAAGAGTATGGCTTCCTGCACCAGCTTCGTCTGCTCTTCATTTGTATACTTTGCGAGACTCTGCAGGGCTTTGATATCGCTATTGAGTCTTAAAATACGATCATGCCCAAAAGCGACAGTCATTGATTCGGGGTTACTGCGATAACGATAGAGGGACATTACGCGGTTAATGTAGTGAATTTTTCCGGCCAGAGTAATACGCCAGGATAAAGTAGCATCGCTTTCATAGGCTTCTAAACCAAGATAATAATACTCAGGTCGGTCACGAAGCAGTTCGCTTCTGACCACAAGAGTGCTGATATGATACAGATAATCGTTCAGAATATCGGCGAGAGTGAAATCGCAGTCGCCCTTTTGCGCGAAATCCGTGTCCGGTTTAGAACTGGTGCAGTAATGCCAGATGGTATTTCCTACACAGGCTGCACAGTCGGGATGGGCTTCCAGATAATCCACCTGCATCTGGAGCTTTGCATCGTCCAGCCAGTAATCGTCACCCTCACAGTAAGCAATATATTTGCCGCGAGCTGCATCAAAAAGAATTTCCTCCTGAGATATGCCCTTGGAGAACAGATTTTCTGTCTGGTATATGCCCCGGACAAGGGAAGGATATCTCGCTTCATATTCGCGGATAATATCCGCAGTGCCATCGGTCGAAGCATCGTCACCCACTAATATTTCATAGGGGAAATTTACTTTCTGATTGACAAAGCTTTCCAGGGCGTCTCGAATATAGTTTTCGTGATTATAGGTTATACAAACCACAGAAACCATACAGTCGGTACGGGCAACATCCATATCTTTTCTCCTTCGATGATTCTCTGGTAATCTTACAGCAAGCCTTATACTTTGTCAATTGTTTTTCTACCGGAAAACTAAAAAGACATTTAACTCAAGTAAAAAGTTCCGGAAAAAACCGGAACTTTTTACCTATATTTTAATCTCAACAAAACTGCCCTGTTCGCGATGCTTTTTCACCACAATCATCTTGTCAATGGGCCCTTGCAGCTCCTTTACATGGGAGATGATACCTACCAGACGCTTACCCTCGGAGAGACTTTGCAGCGCCTTCATGGCCAGCGAGAGGGTATCCTCATCCAGCGAGCCGAAGCCCTCGTCCACGAACATGGCATCCAGACAGATACCGCCGGCAGATGCCTGAATCTCGTCGGACAGACCCAGCGCCAGCGCCAGAGAGGCCAGGAAGGATTCGCCGCCGGAGAGAGACTTCACACTGCGCTCACTGCCGTTATAGTGATCCTTCACATTCAGATCCAGACCGCTCTGGCTCTTGTTGCCATCGGCCTCCCGGCAGCGGCAGAGCTCGTAGTGGTTGGCGGTCATGACCATCAGCCGCAGGTTGGCACGATCCAGAATACGGTCCAGATAGTGCATCTGAACATAGGTCTCCAGCATGATGTGGGCCTGGCCCTTGAGACTTCCGTTGGCTGTGACGGAGAGAGCCTGTACCCAGACCAGCCGCTTTTCCGCCGCCTCCAGCTCCGCGGAGCGTTTGCTGACGTTTTCACATATGACTTCGTTGTTATAAATCCGGGCGGCAATGCGCTCCCCGTTTTTGCTGAGCTGACGTTTGCGCGTCTCAGATTCAAGCATTCGCTGCTGCTCCTGCTCCGTATTGATCTCCGCACCCTCGGCCAGAGCCTTCTGCAGCTGCTCGATGGCGGCCTTCCGGGCGGATATCTCGTTATCGGCGCTGTGTACCGCTTCGGAAAGAGTGCTGATCCGCCCATCATGGGCATTGCGCTTCTGTGTCAGGGCGCTGATTTCTGCATTGACCTCCTTTTCGGAGGGATAGAGCAGCCGCGCGTCCAACTCAGCGAGACGGCTCCCGGCGTGCTTCTCCGCCTCGGTGAGGGCAGCCAGCTCCGAACGAGCGGCGGTGTTGTCTTTTTGAAGAGTCTTCAGCGAAGCCTCTGCGGCGGGAATGTTCGCCTCCAGTTCTTTACGGCGCTGCAGAGCCCTGTCGGCCTGTCTGAGCGTCTGCTCCGTTTGCGCGAGAGCTGCGCCGCTTTCCTCCCGAGACGCAGCGATGCGCTCGGTGAGCCCCGTCAGGGAGCTCTCGGGGAAGAAGCTTCGGGCGTGCGTCTCAAGGGCGCGGCGCTTTTCCTCCCACTGTGCCTTTACCGCGGCGGCGGCAGAGGAGGCAAGGGAGGCGGCCTCCTCTGCCTTGTTGCGCTGCTTGAGGAGTCTGTCCAGCTGCTCTCTGGTGGGCACCGTCGAGGGCTGAACTGCGGGAGCGGGATGGTGAACACTGCCGCATACAGGACAGGGCTTGCCCTCCTCCAGCGTGGAGGCGAGAATTCCGGCCTGTGCATCCAGATAGGCGTGATTGGCAGCGGTGAAGTGCTCGGAGGCGGCCTGCGACTGAGCGGCAGATTGCCTGTAGGCCTCCTCGGCGGCGCTGAGACTTGCATGGATGTCGTTGAGAGCGCTGAGCTCAGAGGCGAGAGCGTCCAGCTCACTGATGCGGGAGCGGAGACTCTCCCGCGTACCGAGAAGGGTCACGCGGTTCTCGCCCGCATCGGAGAGAGAGCTCAGCTCGGTGCGGAGAACAGTCAGAAGCTTCTCCTTCTCCTCTGCGGAAGCTTCATCAGATAGAAGCTTTCTCTCCCCGGCTGACTTGCGGTTTTGGAGGCTTTTCAGCTCTGTTCGCACCTGCTCCCGTTCTGCATAGAAGGGGAGCAGCGTCTTCAGCTCGGCCACGCGATCGGCCAGACCGGCGATTTCCTCGTCGTGGGCGTGTTCCTCCAGCAGCGCCTTTTCCTGCTCACTCTTGCGCAGCTCTGCGGCCTGCTGTGCTTTTTCCTCCGCAGCGAGTCCCCGGAGATTTTTCTGCCGTGCTTCGGCGGTGCTGAGCCGTACGGCAATGGCCTTCTGCTCTGCGTCCACGGCAGAGAGAGCCCCTTCGTTTTCCTCAGCGGAAAGCCTGTCTTTGCGCAGCAGCGTATCCAGCAGCTCCAGCGTTTCGCTCAGGGGAAGCTGGCCTGCTCTGGCTTTGTCTGCCACCACAGCCAATGGCGCATCCTTCTCCACGGCTATGGAGGAAATGTACTGCTCAATACTTCTGCGGTTGGCCTTGACCGTGTCCTGAAGCTGCTTCTCCTCGTATTTCAGCGCATCCTGCAGTCGGGCATACAGGTCGGTGCGGAAGAGCTTCTGGAAGATGGCCTTGCGCTCCTCGGTGGAGGCAGTCAGCAGCTTGAGAAAGTCACCCTGGGCGATCATGGCGATGCTTGTGAACTGGTTGCGGGTGATGCCGATGAGCTCAATAACGGCGGCGTTGACTTCTGTTACCTTCGTGACAACCCGCCCGTCGGGGTAGATCAGCGTGGCATCGGCATTGGCCTTAGTGGTGCCCTCACCCCGGAGCTTGGGGCGCTGGTACTCGGGGTTACGCCGTATGGTATAGCGCTGACCCCGGTATTCAAAGACCAGCTCCACCTCTGTGGGGGTGGCGGGTGAGGCATATTTGGAGCGGAACATGGAGGCGCTGCGATTGTCACCGCTGGCCTCACCGTAGAGGGCGAAGGTGATGGCATCGAAGATGGTGGTCTTTCCTGCGCCGGTCTCGCCGGTGATGAGATAGAGCCCCTGCTTGCCCAGCTTATCCATCTCCACCACGGCGGTTCCTGCATAGGGCCCGAAGGCCGACATGGTAAGGCGAATCGGTCTCATGATCTTTCCTCCTGAATCTTTTCAATCAGTCTGGCCACCAACTGCGTCTGCTCGGGGGACATGGGGCTGCCGTTCTGCTGCTCGTAGAACTCCGCAAAGAGCTCTGCAGGGCCTTTGTGCTCCACATCGGCGGTTTCGGAAAAGTCGGCCTGGTGGCGGGTACGGGCGTTGTCGTAGTCCAGCCGCATCAGATAGGGATAGACCAGCCGCAGCTTGCTGACGCCCTCAGGGATGTCGTCCTCGTCCGTGAGGGTAATGCGCAGGTAGCTGCCGGGGTAGGGACTGTTTTCGTAGAAGGAGCGGAGCATCAGCGCATCATAGCTGCCCCGGAGCTCCAGCATATCCCGCAGGGGCGTAAGAGGAAGGAGACGGACATTTACATCTCCCTTTTCGCCCAGCTCCACAACGGTGAGGGATTTGCGGTCGTTCACCTCTGAGAAGGAGTATTTAAGAGGCGTGCCGCAGTAGCGAATGTGCTCTCCGGCGGCGTTCTGGGGGCGGTGAATATGCCCCAGCGCCACATAGTCAAAGCCGGCGAATACGCTCGCGTCCACGTTGTCGCTGCCGCCTACCGACAGCTCTTCAGACTCGCAGCGCTCCGCACCGGTGACGAACTGGTGGGTCAGCAGCACATTGCGCTCAGCGCGATCCAGAGGCAGACCCCGCAGAGCCACGGAGATGGCCTCGGTGTAGCTGCCGATTTCCTCCTCCGGGAAGCAGGCGCGGACATGGGCAGGCTTCAGGAAGGGGAGCAGATAGAAGTTCACCGGACCGAAGCCGTCCTGCAGCTTGATGGGTCTGAGCGTGCCGTTATAAACGGGAGAAAGGTGGATGCCGCTGGGGTCCATGAGCCTTCCACCGAAGGATAGCCGCTCGGGTGAGTCGTGATTGCCGCTGATGATAAACACCTGCAGCCTCCGCTCCGCCAGCGAGACGAGGAAATTATCAAAGAGCTCCACAGCCTCCGCAGAGGGCACGGACTTGTCGTAGACGTCACCGGCGATGAGCACGGCATCGGGCTGCTCGCGATCCAGCAGCTGCAGGATTTCCTTTAGGATGTATGCCTGATCCTCCAGCATGGAAAACTCGTTTACCCGCTTTCCGAGATGGAGATCGGAGAGATGGATGAGCTTCATATTCTTGCCTCCTTGTTTATTCTGCAAGCATGATATCACGGGGATAGTACCATAAACGGTACAGGTAGAAGTCTGGATAAAAAAGTTTTTCAAAAAAGTCAGGATCCGATGATTGCTGCTCCGGAAAGGTTCATGTAGGGCTCGGCCTCCCGGACGAGCCGAAAACGCTGCAATGGGGCGCGGCGGCTCGTCCGGAGGCCGAGCCCTACAGGGCTGTTTTTTGACAAAACACATCTTACCGCAGCCACGGTTTACCTATCGCTTTTATTTATCTGTATAGTGCCAGTGATGCCTCCAGATGCTGCGCCATGCCCTCGCGCACCTCGGTGGGGGATAGAATCTCCACGGCGCTGCCGAAGCCCGCCACCCAGCCGTAGAACTGGGGGGATACGGCCACCTCTACATTGAAGGTAAAGTGACCGTCTCCGTCGGGGATAAAGGCAATGTCGCTGCCGAAGCGGTCAACCATGCTGTCGATGAGAGAGAGCCCGCAGCGCAGGGTGATGCGCCGGAGGGGGCCGGTGTACATATGAAAGACCTTCATGGTATAGGTGCTCATATCCAGCTTCTTAAACTCGGCTTCCCCGCTGCGGGGGCGGTTCCATATGCTCAGTCTGCTCATGCGGTCTAAGCGGTAGGTGCAAATCTGGCGGTGCTCCTCGCTGTAGGCCAGCAGATAGTAGCGCTGATCCACCCAAAGAAGGGCATAGGGACTGACGGCATAAAACTTTCCGCCGTTGCGGGGCTGCTTTTTCTTATGAATATCGAAGCTGCAATATTGGAAGCGCAGCATGAGCTTTCTGTTGATGGCCTGGGAGACCGTGTCGAAATAGTTGAAAACGCTCTCGTCCATGACCTTAACCCGGTTGCGGACATAGACACTGCGCTTCAGCTCTCTGGCCTGATGACTGCTGACCAGAGTGCTCAGCTTGGAAACCAGCGCGTTGGTCTTCCGGGTGGTGATGAAGTTGGAGCTCTGCACCATGTCAATAAGCAGCGATACCTCGTCCGGAGAGAAGAGCCGCCTGCTGATATAATAGTCGCCGTGATCCTTCACCAGCTCCAGCTCATAGTCCTTTCGGGGAATCTCGCCGGATTCTTCTGCGGGGAAGCAGCCCAGCGTCTCCAGATCCCGGTAAATGCTCTTGCGCTCGGCGCTGATGTCGTAGCGCGAGAGCTCCTCGGTGATGTCCTTTATGCTCACAGGATGCTCGGCATCGGAATGGCGCAGAAGATAATTGCGGATCAGCAGAAGCTTGATCTTCTCCCCGGAAGTTTTTGCCATTATTTCATCCCCTTGAATGAATAGTCCCATTTGTGGTACATAATAAACATAGCACATCCTGAGGAAAAAGAAAAGTATTATTTTTCAAAAATGGCAAAAACGGGGACGGTTCTCAAAAGCACCATTTGGTACTTTTGAGAACCGTCCCCAAAAGTGTCATTTTCTACTATTACCCGAGCGGTGGTGCGAGGATTTCCACGGCGTGGGCGGTGTTCAGCTCGCCGTCTACGGTGGAGGCGGAGAGACGAACCCTGTCGCCTGCGCTGAGGATGGCGGCGATGGGTGCGTCCGCAATGGACAGGTCAAACCAGCTGCCGTTCACGGACAGGTAGAAGTGGGTGTAGCCCCCTATGACAGCGGAGCGGATTTCCGCAATGGAGCCTTCCACAGAAAGCAGATCGGGCACGGTGGAGGGCATGATGTCCGGAATCTCATCCACCAGAGAGTTCTTCTTGAGCGCCTGCAGGTAGTTCTGCTGGCAGTCGGCCACGGTGGTGCCGGTGGCCACGATCTGATACTGCTGCACATTGACCATGGCGTACATCTTCACGAGGGAGCTGGCATCCTTGAGGGCCATGAAATAGGTGGGCTGGCCTTCAATGTTCAAAAGCAGGGGGAAGGTGGAAATATACTGATACTGCTGCACGGCGCCCTCGGCACTGCTCATGGCGGAGTATTCCTCGGCACCGGCAATGGCATAGTACTTGGCCTCCTTTGTGCGCTGGTTTACAAGGATGAAGCCGATGTTGGACTCGTCACCGCCCACGGAGGTGATGCCGGTGTACACCCACACATCGTCGTCCTGGGCAATGTAGTTGTAGCCGCTGGTGGTCTTGGTGCAGCCGGACTGGGTGAAGAGGGAGTTGATAAAGCCGTTGTGGTACATTCCGTAGTAGTCGTACTGCATGGTCAGCAGATCGGCTGTATAGGCGCGATCCACCCAGGTGGGAATATCCTCGGCGGCATAGAAGCAGCTCTCGCCGGTGACGGCATCCAGCAGCACCGCGCCGATGATGTCCTCGCCGCCGAAGAGACCGATGCGCTTGGTCAGCACGGAGGCCACCCACCAGGGCTTGCCCTCCTCGTCGATCTCAAAGTTCACATCGTCAAACATCAGCGTGGGGTACCTGAAGCGCAGATAGCGGTCAGTATAGCGGAAGAAATACTCACTGGGGGAGTAGCGTACGCCCTCGCTGAGACGGACAACGCTCACATCCTGCGTAACCATGTCCACGATCATATAGGCGGGGATGCCGTTGCTGCGGTTTTTCAGCCACTTGAAAAAGTCGCCGTAGTTGAGGTAGGTCACGCGGACAGGCTGATCGTTGTAGTTGATCTGGTAGGATTCGCTGTTGACCTCAAACTGGCTCACCAGATCGCTGAGCTCGCCCAGCTTGCGGTTGGCCAGATTGTTGGCGGAGGTGGAGTCCAGACGGGGAATCTGGTCGAAGGAAATCTCGTCAATGTCCTCGGTGAAGCTGCTCTCCTCGGTCTTCAGCAGCTCGGAGTAGGCCTTGGCCCGGAAGATGGGCGCGGAGATGAGATTACCCACCAGAAAGAGGAGAATCAGAGCGCCGCAGAGAACGGCGGGCACAAAGCAGGTGTCCTTCACATTCTTCCACAGCTCCTTGGGGTTCTGCAGGGCATCCAGACCCACGCTGCGGATGAGGGAGATGAGGCAGTAGAAGGCGGAGAGGAAGAGAAAATAGCCGTAGAACGCGGGATTCTTCAGGTTGATGGCGGGCAGCTCCACATAGTACTTCACCAGCGCCACCAGCAGGGTGATCACAAGATTTCCCGCCAATAGTTGAGCCTTACTGCGCTGTTTGCGGGGCTTTCGGGGCGTTACGGGGCGGTCGCCGAACTGAACGCCGTCACCCTCGGGGTCCAGATGGATACCGTCGGGCCCGATGTTGATCTTCATTCTTCATTGTCTCCTTTCTGACGAATGGCAATGGTAATGGGCGTACCCTCCAGACCGAAGACACTGCGCACCTGATTCTCAATGTAGCGCTGGTAGGAGAAGTGGAACAGCTCCCGGTCGTTGCAGAAAATGACGAAGTGCGGGGGGCAGACACCGGTCTGGGTCATATAGTATATCTTCAGACGCTTGCCCTTATCCGTGGGCGGCTGGGTGTGCGCCTGGGCATCGGCCAGAACATTGTTGAGCTGCCCGGTGGTGATGCGCATATGGCTCTGCTCATTCACATAGTTGATGAGCTCGAAAATGCGGTTGGTGCGCTGGCCGGTGAGGGCGGAGATGAACACGATGGGGGCGTAGGTCATAAAGGACAGGTCCCGGTAGATGTCCTTGCGCATCTTCTCCATGGTGTTGGTCTCTTTTTCCACCAGATCCCACTTATTCACCACGATGACGCTGGCCTTGCCCGCCTCGTGGGCCAGACCGGCAATCTTGGTGTCCTGCTCGGTAACGCCCTCCCGGGCATCGATCATGATCAGGCACACGTCCGCTCGCTCAATGGCCAGCTGGGCGCGCATGACGGAGAACTTCTCGATGCGGTCGTCCACCTTGGACTTGCGGCGGATGCCGGCGGTGTCGATGAAGGTATATTTGCCGTGCTCGTTGTCCAGCTCGGTGTCTACGGCATCGCGGGTGGTACCGGGCATATTGGCCACGATTACCCGCTTCTCGCCCAGCACCAGATTGACCAGAGAGCTCTTGCCCACATTGGGCTTGCCGATGACGGCCACGCGGATGCGCTCGTCCTCCTCGCCCTCGGCCTCCTCCGGGGGGAAGTAGTCGAAGCAGGCATCGAGAATCTCGTCGGTGCCGTGACCGTGGACGGCGGAGAGGGCAATGGGATCGCCCAGACCCAGAGAGTAGAACTCGTAAATGTCGGGGTTCACGGTGCCGGTGCTGTCCATCTTGTTCACGCAGAGCACCACGGGCTTGCCGCTGCGCTGGAGCATGGTGGCCACCTCCTCGTCGGCGGCGGTGACACCGGTGCCGATCTCGGTGATGAAGAGAATCACGTCCGCGCTGTTGATGGCCAGCATGGCCTGCTCGCGCATGAAGAGGAGAATCTCGTTGTCGGCCCGGGGCTCGATGCCGCCGGTGTCTACAATATTAAAGGTTCTGCCCCGCCACTCGCACTCGGCATAGAGCCTGTCCCGGGTCACGCCGGGGGTGTCCTCCACGATGGAGAGCTTCTGCCCGCAAAGACGGTTAAAGAGCAGGGATTTGCCCACATTGGGCCGTCCCACGATTGCAACTAAGGGTTTTGCCATGACTTATCACATCCTTCCCAGCATGGCGGAGAGCAGCGCGTCGCCGTCGTTGTCCACGGGGTAGACGGGCACGCCCAGACTCTCGGAGAGTTGGTCAACGGTAATATCATCTAAAAATACGCCCTCGCCGTGGCGCAGCATCACCAGCGGAATCAGCAGGAACTCGCCTAAATCCCGGCCCCTGAGCTGCCGGAGCAGATCGCCGCCGGTGATCAGCCCGGCCACATCCACCGTGTGACCGAAAAAGTCGTTCTCGATGGCGTAGACGCGGGCATCGGCACCGGCAAGAGCGCAGAGCTTTTCCATGAAGGGAGCGGCAGACACACCGGTGGCAATGGAAAAGGGCTTTGCGGGGCGCTCGTCCTCGTTCTCCAGCGCGTAGCGGAGCTCCTCCTCCAAAAGCCGGAGAAGACCCACGCCGTTCTCCAACTGGGGATAACCCTCATAGTCCTCCTCGGCGGGGATGGGGAGCTGCGCCTTCAGATAGAGCTCATCGGAGCAGTAGAAGAGCAGGGTGTTGTACTTCTCGAGGCACTGTCTGGCGTAGGCCTCCACCTGCGAAACGGTGGCACGGGCGCTCTCCTCATCAAAGGGAGTCAGCGCCGTAAGCCCCTCCCGGTGGCAGGTAAGACCCACGGGGACGATGCTCACGCTGTTCACCGCCGGGTAGAGGGCGGAGAGATCCTCCATGGTCTTTTGGAGCTGTGCCCCATCGTTCCAGCCGGGGCAGACCACCACCTGACACTCCATCTCAATGCCCGCCTCGGCGAAGCGGTGCAGGATGTCCATGATCTCCGCGCCCCGCTTGTTTTGGAGCATTTTTGCTCTCAGCTCCCCGTCTGTGGCGTGAACGGAGATGTTCAGGGGGCTGACCCGCAGATCGCAGATGCGCTGCAGCTCCCGCTCGGAGAGGTTGGTGCAGGTGATGTAGTTGCCGGTGAGGAAGGAGAGGCGGGCATCGTCATCCTTAAAATATAAGGTATTGCGCAGACCCTTGGGCAACTGGTCGATGAAGCAGAACACGCACTTGTTGGCGCAGTGGGTGGCGTTGTCCATCAGGTAGTCCTCAAAGTTGAGACCTAAGTCCTCGCCCTCGTCCTTCTCCACCTCGATCTCGCCCGCATCCCGGAAGCACAGGGTCAGCAGCTCATCATAGGCGTAAAATTTATAGTCCAGCACATCGTGGATGGGATGACCGTTGATGGAGAGCAGCTCGTCGCCGCTCTGCACCAGCCCTGCGAGGGGACAGTCCTCATCCAGACAGGCAATGGTGTTAAAGCTCATCTTGCATAACGCTCCTTGTGTATAACAGGTAAATGGCTCCCTCAGATGAGGGAGCTGCCCCAGTGCGCACACTGGGGCTGAGGGAGGGAACAACGGCTGAGGGTTCGGGAATGCTGTCCCTCCCTCAGTCTCGCTACGCTCGACAGCTCCCTCATCTGAGGGAGCCTAAAAGGAACATCGGAAATACAGAAAAAGAGGCGGCAAAATTGCCGCCTCTTTTTCGAGCCGTTACTTGTTTGCTTCTCCGACCTTCACGACCTCGCGGCCCTTATAAAAACCGCAGGCTTTGCAGGCACGGTGGGGCAGCAGGTAAGCGCCGCAGTTGGGGCACTTGACCAGGCTGGGAGCGGTGAGCTTCCAGTTGGAGCCACGCCTCTTATCGCGTCTCTGACGGCTGACTTTTCCCTTGGGGACTGCCATGTTGACACCTCCTCATTACTTCGGCTGTTTTTTCAGCAGCTCAATGTATTAGTCTTTATCGTCCAACAGCTGTTCCAAAACAGCCAGTCTTGGATCCTTTTCCTTTTTGCACGAACACGACCCCTCGTTCAGGTTGGCCCCGCAGCGGAAGCACAGACCCTTGCAGTCCTCGCGGCAGAGGAAGCTGCTGTCCTGCTCCAGAATGAAGCAGTCGGACAGAACCTCTTCCAGCTCCAGCTTCTCGTCGATGAGAAGGTAGAAGTCGGGATTTTCCTCGTCCTCCAGCTCAGTGGCCAGCGTCAGCTCCACGGGAATGTCGCAGTGCTTTTCAAACTCGGCAGCACAGCGGTCGCAGATGCAGAGCAGATCGGCGCTGAGGTGAGCGCTGAGGGTCAGGAGTCCGGCGCTGTTGCGAATCTCGCCCTTACCTGTGAGGGGGGTGAGAAAGCGCTTGATGGCGGGGAAATCCAGCCGCTCGGTATCTACCTCGCAGGAGAAGGGGAGGGACTTACCGGGGTTGATAATCAGTTCGTGCAGATCAATGCTCATGAGAATACCTCAAACAGCCCTGTTATTATAAATGAACAGACCCCGCTTGTCAACAGAAAATTCACGAATTTCTACCCTTTCCGGGGCAAAGGAGGTCTTGCATTGGAGCAAAAAGTGTTATAGACTACAGTATAACGCCGATTCGACAAAAACACAAGATTTTTTTCAGGGAGAAACCTATGAAAGAATATACCGTGGGCCCCAACGATGCCGCCCAGCGCTTAGACCGCTTTGTGAAAAAGGTCGCCCCCCGGCTGCCGGACTCCATGCTCCAGAAGACCCTGCGGAAAAAGGACATCAAGATCAACGGCAAGAGCGCCAAGGGCGATGCCCGGCTGGAAAAGGGCGATGTGGTGCGCATCTACCTCAGCGACGAGCTTCTGGAGGGCGCTAAGGCTCCCGCTGCGGTGAAAATGCGAAGCGTGAAGCTCTCCATTGCCTATGAGGACGAGAATATCCTCATCGTGGACAAAAAGCCCGGTGTCCTCTGCCACGATGCCGAGGGCTGGAGCCCCACCACGCTCATCGCCGAGATTCAGGCTTATCTCCGCCAGAAGGGAGAGTGGCGACCCGAGGAGGAGAACAGCTTCGCCCCGGCGCTCTGCAACCGCATCGACCGCAACACCGGCGGTCTGGTGATCGCCGCCAAAAACGCCGAGGCGCTGCGGATCATGGACGAGAAGATCAAAAATCGCGAGATCGAGAAATATTACCTCTGCGTGGTGCTGGGGCATCCCCAGCCTGCCAGAGGCCGCTTAGAGGGCTTCCTCTTTAAGGATGCCAGGAAGAACCAGGTCTATGTATACGATGAGCCCCGGCTGGGCGCATTGAGCTGCGTCACCGAGTACCGCACCCTGCAAAGCCGCGGGGAGCTCTCGCTTTTGGAGTGCCACCTGATCACGGGCCGCACCCACCAGATCCGCGCCCAGATGGCTCACGCCGACTGCCCCCTCTTAGGAGACGGCAAATACGGCCGGGAACGGAAGAACCGCGACTACGGCGAGAAGATGCAGCTGCTGCACTCCTACCGCCTGCGCTTCGCCTTCACCAGCGACAGCGGCGCTCTCAGCTATCTGGACGGAAAGACCGTGCAGGGCAGCAACCCGGAGTTTGCGGAGAAGTATTTCGGCGGCGTGGAGTAAGCAAACGTTTTCCCTTGGATCCCCCTCTGAGGGAGCTGGCTCGCGTCTGCATTTCGGCTCATGCGTGACACGCTGTCGAAAACTTGGCTCCCCCTCTGGGGGAGCTGGCTCGCGTCAGCGAGACTGAGAGGGCTCTCCGTACCCCAGCGTCATGGCGAAGTAGTCCCCACCCTTTACATATAATGTATCGTCCGCAAGGGTGTAGCGCAGCTCAACCTCATCCTCCGGGCGAACCTCCTTGCGATACTCCACCCAAAGGGAGCGGAGGGCGTGAGAGCGGTGATAGTCCACGCTCAGCAGGTCTTCGCCCCAGCTCAGATAGTGGGTGTTGTTCAGATGCCCATTCAGGTCCAGCTCGCTGTACCGGGCGGAGCGGCTGCACGCCCCTGGCAGCTCCGCCGGGAAAAGCACCCGGGAGGGAGGATCGGGCAGCTCGCCCGGCTCAAAGCTCTGGGGCAGCTCCAGCCCCGCGCTCTGGGGCGTAACTGCGTGGCGGCTCTCCTTGTCCATGAGCAGATAGATGCTCTTGGCGCGGATGAGCACGCTACCCGCCGCGTCCCGCAGCTCAAAGGAGCGGGGGAGGAACACCCGGCGGATTTTTCCCGGCCAGGTGCGCATTTCCACCGACTCGTCAGAGGCGGGGAGACGGTTTATTTCCACCACGGTTCTGCCGATGATCCACAGCAAGCCCTGATCCCATACGATATTGTTGCCCAGTCCCCACGAGTCCAGCTGCTCCCAGCCCACGCCCTGCATGAGCTTGAGCATGGACGCGGGACGAAGCCTGCCGAACATATCGCAATCTGCCGCATTGACAGAAAAATTTTTCCTATAAAGGTTTTCTTCCATACTGCACCCACCTTTCCCACCATAGTATAGCAGATTTCGCCCCGTTTTGCAATTCCCATTGCAAGCCGGTATGTCTTGTGTTAGACTGAGAAAAAATCGAAGGAGAAATATATCATGATCCATTTTGAGTCCGACTATTTAGAGGGCTGCCATCCCCGACTGCTGAAGGCCCTGTGCGAGACCAACGAGCTGCAGACCGTGGGCTACGGCACCGATGAGATCTGCGACGAGGCTCGGCACATTGTGGAGAATCTCTGCGGTGAGACCAGGGTCAGCGTCCACTTTCTTGTGGGCGGCACCCAGGTGAACAAGACCCTCATCGCCGCCGCCCTCCGTCCCCATCAGGGCGTTGTGGCTGCGGACTGCGCCCATATCGCCACCCATGAGAGCGGTGCCATCGAGGCCACCGGCCACAAGGTGCTGACTCTCCCCGCCGTGGACGCCAAGCTTACCGCCGCTGCGGTGGATACCTACTGCGCCGAGCATTACGCCAGCTCCACCGCCGAGCACACCGTCCAGCCGGGCATGATTTTCTGCTCCAACCCCAGCGAGTGGGGCACGGTCTATACCCGTCAGGAGCTGCTGGAGCTGCGGAAGGTCTGCGACAAGTGGAGCATGGCCCTCTATATGGACGGCGCCCGTCTGGGCAGCGCCCTCTGCTGCGAGCAGGTGGACTATGACTACGCCTTCCTCGCCTCCGTCTGCGATGCCTACACCATCGGCGGCACCAAGCTGGGCTGCCTCTTCGGAGAAGTGCTGGTCATCTCCAACGAGAGCATCAATCGGGATTTCCGCTACATTCTCAAGCAGAACGGCGGTATGCTGGCCAAGGGCCGCCTGCTGGGTGTGCAGTTCCGGGAAATCCTCAGGGACGGTCTCTATCTGGAGATCGGCCGCTACGAAAACGATCTGGCCATGCTCGTCAAGCGCGATCTGACGGAGAAGGGCTACCGCTTCCTCTACGATTCCTGCACCAATCAGCAGTTCCCCATCTTCTCCGACGCTCTCATCGAGCAGCTCTCCGGGCGCTATATGTTCAGCGATAACGGCCGAGTGGACGAGGGTCACCGCTGTATGCGCATCTGCACCAGCTGGGCCACGAAGAAAGAGGATGTGGAGCAGCTCCTCCGCGATATCCCCGCCGCCGAATGATTTTTGGGAATTGGGGACGGTTCTCGATTCCCACTCTGGTAATTGAGAACCGTCCCCAATTTTCATGTTTCGTATACAAAGTATTATGTTTTTTGGGAGGTTCGATCCATGAGCAGTTGGAAGAATATGCCCGCCGCCGGTGTGGCGGTGGTGGTTGCCATTCTGATCCTGTTTGGCATCGCGCTGGTTCTGCTTTTCTACACCTGGGGACGCTACCGCCGTCTGACGATTGCGGTGGGCGGCAATATCCGCAAGGACAATGAATTTCTGCGCTATGCGGTCAACGATTTCGCCGATGCCTACAAGCAGTACGGCGAGGACGTAAACACCCCGGCGCTGATTACCAACGCCGTGAATGTGAAGCTGGGCGGCCTGCTTCTGTGCGAGCGCTTTCTCAGCAATGCGGTGTCGCTCTTTGTCACGCTGGGTCTGTTCGGCACCTTTCTGGGCTTAAGCCTTTCCGTGTCGTCTCTGACGGAGCTCATCAGCTACAGCAACACCTCCGAGTGGCTGAGTGTGCTGGACAGTGTGGGCGAGGGGCTTATGTCCTCTCTCTCGGGCATGGGCGTGGCCTTCTACACCTCGCTGGTGGGCGTGGCCTGCTCCATTATTCTGACGGTGCTGCGCTCTATCTGCAGCCCCCAGGCCGAGCGGGAGCGCATGGAAACGGCGCTGGAGCTCTGGCTGGATCACACCGTGGCGCCCACTCTGCCCAACAGCAACAGCAGCGACGAGGTCACGCAGCTCCGCCGCCTGATCGCCACGCTGGAGCAGACCGCAGCCACCATCGAGCAGTCGCTGAGCACGGCCACCGACGGACTGGTCAAGACCGCAAATGCCAACCGGGAGCAGCTTGCCGCCTTTGACAGGACCGTGGGCAGCTTCAACAACGGTGTCCGCGACTTCTCCGAGTTCAACTACAACCTGCGGGGCACGGTGGAGCGCATGGACGTGTGCATCCGCGATCTGGTGGCGGCTCTCCGCGAAGCTGGCAGAAAGGTCGAGAAATGAAAAGAGCCGCCAACAGGGGACGCACCCCGGAGAGCGCCGGCGAACAGGGCTTCTGGCCCTCCTACGCGGATATGATGTCTGCGCTGGCGCTGATTCTCTTCTTCCTGATGCTGCTATCCTACATACAGAATCTCATTACCGGCAACGACCTCCAGAGCACGGAAAAGCTGCTGGAGAGCACCCGGGAGGAGCTGACCCTCATTCTCTCGGAGAAGGAAGCCGCTGAAAAGGAGCTCAGCGCCGTCACCGGTGATCTGGATAAGGCCCAGCTCAAGCTGGATCTCCAGCAGAAGGAGATCGCGGGCTACTCCGTAAAGATCGAGGAGCAGACCGAGACCATCGCCTCTCAGGAGAAGCTCATCGGCGATCAGGCCCGGTTCCTCCGGGACGCCAATGAGGAGATCGTGGCCATGCGGGATCAGATGCAGACCATCGCCGTGCTGCGCCTGTCCATACTCGAGCAGATCCGCGAGAGCATCGCCGAGGTCATGGGCGATGCCAGCAAGGTCAGCATCGGCGAGAACGGCAATATCATCCTCAGCGAGGGCATCCTCTTCGATCTGGGCTCCTCCGAAGTGAAGAGCGGCAGCCAGAAGGTGCTCAACGAGCTGATTTCGGTTTTTGATAAATTCCTCAGTGATGAGGAAAATGCCAAATATGTGGACAGCATCGTCATCTCCGGCCACACGGACAGCACCGGCACCGACGAGATCAACCGCAAGCTTTCCACCGACCGCGCCAACGCCGTGTTGAGCTACCTGCTCACCGGGCAGAACGGAAAGCTGAAGGAGCAGGCAAAGTATTTCTGTGCCGCCGGCTATGGCTCCACCCGTCCCGTGCAGAGCAATGACACGGAGGCGGGACGCTCCGCCAACCGCCGCATTGAAATCTCCATGATTCTCCGGGACGAGACCGTGCTGGACATCGTGGAGGAATATCTGGCTCTCGAGCTGCCCGAAGAGGCCACAAAGGTCATGCACTGAAAAAATGACAAAAATGGGGACGGTTCTCAAAAACACCAAATGGTACTTTTGAGAACCGTCCCTAAATATTTCATTTTGCGATTTCGACGGTGTTTCCGCTGACGGGATGGGTGAAGCGGACATAGACCGACTCCAGCGCAAAGCCGGTATCATCATAGGGCTGGGCTGCTCCGTAGAGAGCGTCGCCGCAGAGGGGATGACCCAGGGCGGAGAGGTGGACGCGAATCTGATGAGTGCGGCCCGTATGGAGCCGCAGACGGAGGCGGGTACTGCTCTCCTGCCGCTGGAGTACCCAATACTCCGTGTCGGCGCTCTCGCCTGCGGGGTCGATGATGCGCATGGTGCCCTCGCCCTTGCCTATGGGCAGGGTGATGCGTCCGTAATCCTGCGCCACGCTGCCCTCGCACACGGCCTCGTACTCCCGCACAAAGTCCTCGCTGTGGAGAGCATTCCGGAGCCGGTCGTGGACATAGCCGCATCTGGCGATGACCATGAGCCCGCCGGTGCCCCTGTCCAGCCGGTTTACCGGGTGGAAGCTCTGCTCCCTGCCCCAGAGATACGCCAGCGCGTTGGCCACGGTGCACTCGCCGCCGCTCAGTGACCCGTGAACGGCCATGCCGTGGGGCTTGTCCAGCACCGCCAGATACTCGTCCTCATACACAAAGCGGAGGGGGTATTCCATGGGCTCTGCTTCGTTGCCGCCGCCCGCATCGGAAATATCCACGCTGAGTACATCCCCGAGTCGGGGCACTGCGTTGCTGCGCACCCCCTCGCCGTTGAGGAGGATGGCACCCTCCCGGAATTTCAGGGAGGACACAAAGCCCCCGGCCATGTGCCAGCGGCGGCGGAGGAGCTGCGCAACGGAGAGACCCCGCTGTTCCTGTTCGATTGTCAGTTCCAGTCTTTTCATGCGCTCATTATACTATCCGCGGCGAAAAATGGAAAGAGGCTTTTCCTTTTTCGCCCTTTGTGTTATGATGGGAAAAAACCTATGGGGGATTCTGTATGAAAATCATAGGCCGCTATGCGCCAACGCCCAGCGGGAGGCTGCATTTAGGCAATATCTACGCCGCCCTGCTCTGCTGGCTGTCGGTGCGCTCCCGGCAAGGGGAGCTGCTGCTGCGCATTGAGGATTTAGACACCCTCCGCTGCACGGTGGAGAACGCCGATCTGCTCAAGGAGGACCTGCTCTGGCTGGGGCTGGACTGGGATCGGGAGATGCCCGCCCAGCGTACGCGCAGCGCCTACTATGAGGAGTGCCTTCAAAGACTCTCAGAGCGGGGCGAGGTCTTCCCCTGCTGGTGCACCCGGGGAGATCTGAAGAACGCCGCCAACGCGCCCCACGCCTCCGACGGGCACCCCATCTATCCGGGCACCTGCCGGGCTCTGAGCGCCGAGGAGCGGGAAATCAGGCTCCGGAAAAAGCCGGGCATCATGCGCCTTGCCGTGCCCGATGAGGTCATCGGTTTTGAGGACGGGAACTACGGTCACTATGAGGAGAACCTGCAGAGCGAGTGCGGCGCGTTTATCCTCCGCCGGGCCGACGGGGTCTTTGCCTACCAGCTGGCGGTGGTGGCCGACGACATCGCCGGCGGTGTCACCGAGGTGGTGCGGGGCCGTGACCTGCTGGACTCCACCCCCCGACAGCTCTACCTCTACCGTCTTCTGGGCGCGGAGCCGCCGACATACTTCCATGTGCCCCTGCTGACTGCCCCCGACGGGCGCAGACTCAGCAAGCGGGACGAGGATCTGGACATGGGACTGCTGAAGCTCCGCTACCGGCCGGAGGAGCTGGTGGGCGCACTGGCCTATGCTGCCGGACAACTGGAGAAATACGAGCCCATTTCAGCCGGGGAGCTGGTGGGCATCTTTGATAAAAAGAAGGTGGGCAGGGACGATATTGCCATCACCCTGCCGGACGGGAAATGATTACGCTCAACTGCTGGGAGAACTTTCGCTGCATCGCCGATCAATGCCGGCATAGCTGCTGCAAGGGCTGGGAGATCGCCATTGACGATGCCACCCTTCGTAAATACGGCACCGTACCCGCTCCCTTGGGACAGGAGCTGCGCCGCAACATCCTCATTGACGACGAGGGTGCTTCCTTTGCCCTGCGGGGGGAGGAGGAGCGTTGCCCCTTTCTCAACGAACAGGGGCTTTGCCGCCTGATTTTAGAGCTGGGGGAGGACTACCTCTCGGATATCTGCACCGAGCATCCCCGCTTTTATCACGAGATCAACGGCGTGGAGGAGGGGGGCTACGGCCTCTGCTGCGAGGAGAGTGCCAGACTGCTGCTAAGTGCCAGGGAGCCCCTGCGCCTCTCCGGAGAGTGGGGATGGCGGGAGAACACAGTCTCCCTTGCCCGGAACCGAAGGCTCTCCCTCGAAAGGCGCCTGGGGCTGCTCTCTGCTCTGCCCGAAAGGGATTGGAAGCGCATCTTCCTCTCGCTGGAGCGCATGGACGAGGACTGGACGGCGGCGCTGGAGCGCTGGGACGGCCAACTTCTGCCCGTGGAGCGGAGTCTGAGCATCCCACTGGAAAACCTGCTGGTGTACTTCCTCTTCCGCCATTATACCGATGAGGAAGACCGCGCTGCCATTGCCTTTGCGGTGCTGAGCGTGCGTGTCCTTTCCTCCCTCCATACTGAGGGCTGCGGCAGTCTTCGGGAGCTCAGTCGGCTCTACTCCTCGGAGATCGAGTATTCCGATGAGAATGTGGATGCTATCAGAGAGGGCTTGGAATAAAAAATGAGAGAGCCCGAAAAAACCGTGCTCTCTCATTTTCGTATCAATCCAGCTGATCCAGCGCCTTTAGCTTGGCGGTGTACTCCTCGAACTTCAGGCGGGCACCCCGGATGGAGTAGGAGTGGAAGGTCTGCTCAATGCGCTCCTGCACCAGCTGGCAGTTGTCCAGCTCGGTGCCCTGCAGGAAAATCAGGAACTGGTTGAGATTATAGCGGGTGTAGAAGTCGGAGCGGCGCATACTGCGACCCAGCGCCTCATCCAGCTTTGCGGAGGCTTCCTCCAGTCTGCCGCTGTCCAGAGGCTCACCGTCGATGCCCACCAGCGTGCAGAGCATCAGGAAGCTGGGACGCTCGGTGCGGCCCAGGGTGCGTATGGCGATGCGGGCGGCATCCACAAAGCCTGGGAAGGTGCAGCAATAGGCGCGGTCGGGCGCATTCTCCTCGCGGACAAAATCCACAATCTCCCGGAGCGTTCCCGTGCGCGTAACCAGATGGGCGCTGAGCTCCCTGTACCGGGCGGTGAGTTCGGCGGGGGGCTGGATGTCCTCATCCCGGGAGAGCTGCCCCACGGCGTCGATATAGACCTTCTTGGCATCGTCCCAGCGGTTCAGATCCATCAGGCACTGCATCCGCAGCGTCTCCCAGGTCTCGCCGGGGAGCAGACGGCAGGCCTTTTCCAGATGACCCAGCAGCTCCTCCTGCCGCCCGGAGGCACGCATCAGGCCGTTCATCCGCAGCATCACCTTGGTGAAGAGCTCTACCAGACGCTGATCCTCCTTTTCCACCCAGTCAAAGCCGTGAAGCTCCGGCAGAAAATGCCCGTTGTAGAGTCGGCAGGCCTCCTGGCAGGCCTTGACGGCCCGCTCATCGCTCACGCGGAGAGCCTTCTGAGCGGCAGCCTCAAAAAGGGCAGTGTCCAGCTCGGGAGGCAGTTCCTCAGTCCAGATATAGCCCCGATCCCGGAAGGTGATATAGGAGCAGCGGGGCAGACCGCTGGAGAGCAGCTGCTTGCGCAGCAGCGTCAGCGATGCCTTCAGATTGTTATTGGGGTCCAGCAGCTCGCTGCCCGAAAACACCTGATCGGTGATATACTCGGTCTGTACGCGGTTGGGCGCATGAAAAAGAATAAGCTGCAGAATGTGCGCGGCCTTGGTGGAGGAACCGGACTTGATGCGAATCTCCCGGTTGCTCCAGTACATATGGAAACCGCCCAGCATCTGAACAGTAAGCTTGCTTGTATTGTCGGCCATGGAAATGACTCCTAACTCAAGTAAAAGAATTAAAGGAAACGGAATTTTATACTACTGCAATTTAAGTATAACCCGACTATGAGAAGAATGCAAGAGAGAAAACGGATTTTTTTCATATTTTTTTCCGATATCTGATATTTATTCTCACTTTGCTTCTGCTCTTGCGAAAAGGACGGAAAAAGCTTATAATCATACAAAAAGCCGGGAGGAGGCGCAAAGCGTGAAGCAAAAGGGAATACGGCTGGCGTTCTGGTTCTGCGCGGGACTGTCCGCGGCGGCGTTCCTCTCGGTGCTGGCTCTGGAGCTGCCGCAGATTCTGCGGCTGATGGCGGCGGTGCTGCTGGGCGGTGTGCTGCTTCTTTCGTTCAAAAGAAGAGCGCTGCGTATCATTTCTCTGCTCCTGCTGGGAGCGGCGCTGGGCTTTGGCCTGAGCTACGCCCGCCTGTCGGTGACCCTGCTGCCCTCGGAGGCGCTCTCCGGGGAGGAGCGGGAGGTGGAATGCCGGGTGGTGGAGCTGCCGGAGCTCTACGATTCGAGCGAGAGCGTGGTGGTGCGCCTCATCGGCGACAACACCCCCTCGGTGCGCTGTCTGGTAAGCATCTATGACCGCATTTCCCTCCGGCCGGGAGACGAGCTGCGCTGCACCCTGCGCTTCCGTTCCGCCCGGGTTCGCTACGGCGAGGAGAGCGACAGTCTCACCGCCAAGGGCATCTTCCTCCGGGGCACCCTCAAGGGGGAAGCGGAAATCACCGGGCGCTGGAAATATGCCCGGCTCTATGCACCCTTATATTGGAAAGAAAAGCTCCTCGAGCTCTGCGCGGCGCTCTTCCCGACGGATACGGCGGCCTTTCAGCAGGCGCTGCTCACCGGCGACAAGAGCGAGCTCTACGAGAACTATGAGCTCCACACGGCTCTCACCCGGGCGGGACTGATGCACGTGGTGGCCGTGTCGGGTATGCACGTGAGCTTTCTGGTGGGCTTTCTCAGTCTGCTCGTCGGCAACAAGCGGCTGCTGGCGCTGCTGGCCACGCCCTTTCTGCTGCTCTTCGCGGCGCTGACAGGCTTCTCGCCCTCGGTGTGCAGGGCAGTGTTCATGCAGTTTGTGCTGCTTACAGCCCCGCTGGTAAAGCGGGAGGCCGACTCGCCCACCTCGCTGTCTCTGGCGCTGGCGCTGCTGCTGTGCGTGAACCCCTGCAGCGCCGGCAGCGTCAGCCTGCAGCTGAGCTTTGCCTCCACGGCGGGCATCCTCCTCTGCGGCAACGCGCTGCTGGAGCGCATGAACGCGGCTCTGCCCACAAGGGGCATTGTCGGGCGCATCCTGCGGCCGGGGCTCTCCGCTGTGGCCACATCCTTTGCGGCCATGGTCTTTACCCTGCCGCTGATGGCGCTGCACTTCGGCTCCGTGTCCGTGGTGGCACCGCTGACCAATGCCCTTTGCCTCTGGCTCATCTCTTTCCTCTTCGTGGGCGGGTTTCTGACCATAGGACTGGGGGCGCTCTTTCCCGCCCTCGGTACACTGCTTGGTGCTGTGCTCTCCTGGGGCGACCGCTTTGTGTTCTTTGTGGCGCAAGGGCTCTCGGCGCTGCCCTTTGCGGCGGTGTATACGGTGAATCCCGTTTACCGCCGGTGGCTGCTGCTGAGCTACGGGCTTTTCGCCTTCTTTCTGCTCAAAGGGAGGCTGGAGAAAAAGGAAGCGCCGCTGCTGCGGCCTCTGGCCCTGTCCCTGCTGTGCCTCTGTCTGGCACTGGGCAGCGTCCGCTTCCGCCGGAACGGCGGGGGCATGACCGTCTCTGCCATCGATGTGGGGCAGGGAGCCTGCACCCTCATCGAGCAGGGCAACACCGCCGTGATGATCGACTGCGGCGGCACCAACACTTTGGCCAATGCGGGCGATACCGCAGCGGCCTACACCCTCAGCCGGGGACGCAGCGAGCTCTCGGCGCTGGTTCTCACCCATCTCCACCGGGATCACGCCAACGGCGTGGAGAAGCTCATGAGCCTCGTGAAGGTGCAGAAGCTCTATCTGCCCCGGAATCAGGAGGCGGAGGCCGAGGCGGCCATCCTCGCCGCTGCCGGGCGCCACGGCACCGAAGTGGTCTATGTGGAGCGGGAGCTGAAGCTCTGCGCCGAGGAACTGACCCTGCGGCTCTCACCGCCGCCGGAATACCAGCAGGACGAGCCCAGCCTCTTCGTGCTGGCCTCCTGCGGGGACTTCGATGCGCTCATCACCGGCGACGGTGACGCCTTTCAGGAGCGGCGCTATGCGCAGCTTACCCTCTGCGAGGATGTGGAGCTGCTGCTGGTGGGACACCACGGCTCCTCCGGCTCCACCAGCGAGCTGCTGCTGGACACCATTAAGCCCGCTGCGGCGATCATCAGCGTTGGATATAATACCTACGGACACCCCACGGATACCATACTGGAGCGGCTCAGCAGCCGCGGCATCACCGTATACAGAACCGACCGGGACGGCACCGTCCGCCTCACAGGAGAAACAGATGGCAGCATCAACAAAGAAAGCCCCCGCTAAAAGCGGAGGCGACAAGGCGAAAGCCTATAAGGATATTGTAGCCCGCTTCAAGTCCGAGGGTCTGGGGCGGCTCTACCTGCTCTACGGCGAGGAAAGCTATCTCATCGACAGCTTTGCCGCCCTCATCCGTCAGGAGGCCATCGGCGAGGACAATGCCGACTTCAACCTCCATCGGCTCAACGGCAATCCCTCCCTTCGGGAGCTTCGGGACGCCATGGACGCTATGCCCTTCATGAGCGAGCACACCCTGCTGGAGCTGTGGAACGCCGATGTGAACGCTTTCAACGGCGATGACTTCCGCGCCCTCTTTGCCGATATCCCCGCGTGGTGCACGGTGCTCATCCGGCAGGCCACGGGCGTTGCGCCCAAGGGCACCCTGGGCATCGTCAAACAGATCAAAAAGGACGGCTTTGCCGAGCAGTTCAGCGAGCAGAGCGAGGAGAGCCTGTATGCATGGATCAAAAAGCGCTTTGCTGCCGGAGGACATACCATCAGCCGCAGTGCCATGGACACCCTCTGCTTCGCCTCCGGCAGACTGATGACCGGCCTCATCCCGGAGATCGACAAGCTCTGCTCCGCCGTCAGCGCCGAGGAGATTACCCCTGCGGATGTGAAGCGCTTTGCCCACCACATCCCCGAGGCGCGTACCTTCGAGATGACCAACGCCATGGCCGACGGGGACATGAACAAGGCCGCCTCCCTGATGGCGGAGCTTTTGGAGAGCGGGGAGGAGCCCATCGCCGTCACGGCGCTGCTGGCCAGCCAGTACCGCGCTCTCTATGCCGCCAAGGTCTTCCAGCAGCGGAGGTTAGAGGGGAACAAAGACTTATTCAAGGAGGTCACCGGCAAGTTCGGCTACGGCGCCACCGTGACCTTCAACACGGCGAAAAAGTTTTCGCTGGAGGAGCTGCGGCAGGACGTGCGTCTCTGCGCCCGGACAGACAGGCTCCTCAAGAGCGACCAGACCATAGGGGAGGAGGCGCGGATGGCCGAGCTGCTGATCCGTCTGACCATGCATGGAAAAGCCCAGCATTAAAGAGGTCATCGTGGTGGAGGGACGCTATGATAAAAATACCCTCTCCCAGTGTGTGGATGCCACCATCCTCTCCACCGAGGGCTTCGGCATCTTCAACGATAAGGATAAAATGGAGCTGCTGCGCCGCTGCGCCGAAGAGCGGGGGCTCATCGTCTTCACCGACAGCGACGGTGCGGGCTTTGTGATCCGCAGGCGCATCCGGGGGGCGATTCCCGCAAAGTATCTCAAGCACGCCTATATCCCCGACATACCCGGCAAGGAGAAGCGGAAAAAGGTTGGCTCCAAAGAGGGTACCCTCGGCGTGGAGGGCATGAAGAGCGAGGTACTGATTTCCGCCCTGCTTGCCGCCGGTGCTACCGTGGAGCGCCAAGAGAGTGCTAAGCGCGGCGAGGAGATAACCAAGGCGGATTTTATGGCGCTGGGACTTTCCGGCGGCGAGAACAGCGCCGCAAAGCGCTCGCTGCTGCTGGAGGCGTGGAAGCTGCCGAAGAAGCTGAGTGCCAAAGGACTGCTGGAGGCTGTGAATGTGCTGATGTCCAGGCAGGAATTTTCAGAGCAGGCGGCTGCGCTCCTCCAGAACGGGGCAGAGGATCACGGCCAGCAGCAGTAAGCCCTTGGGCAGCAGATAGAGCTGCCGCAGAACCCGCAGGGAATAGACCGTCAGCGGCGTATGTAGCAGCAGCACAAAGGCCGCAAACAGGGCCATGCAGCTACTGCGTAGAGCATAGAGCAGCAGCCGGTGCGTATGCGGATGGGCAGAGCTGATGATGTGACGAAGTTTTTCCATGGGTACCTCCCCGGTGGTTTTTGGCGCCGCTGCCGATAAGCGAATCATCCACCCTTTGTAGGGCTCGGCCTCCGGACGGGCCCTGCGGGAAAAGCGGATCGGGTAAGCGCCTTCATTTTCCCTCATCCATCGGAAAAAGGCAAGGAACAGGTTTTGGTAAAAATAACGGAAAAAGGAACGGTCTGCCCCGTTCCTTTTTGCTGTGAAAAACTTCCTTTTTTCTCAAAAAGTCTTGTAGAATCGGCGAATCTGTGCTAAAATTTCTTGTCATAAAACGAGCCGAGGGTTTACGCCCGGAAAGCGAGAACAGTATGAAGTGTCCCCATTGCGGCTACAGCGAAAGCAAGGTCATCGACTCCCGCAGCGCCGAGGAGGGCTCCTCCATTCGCCGCCGCAGAGAGTGCCTCCGCTGCCAGAACCGCTTCACTACTTTTGAGATTATCGAGCAGCTGCCCCTTGTGGTCATCAAGCGGGACGGCAGCCGCCAGAGCTTCGATAAAAACAAGCTGGTGAACTCCATGCTCAAATCCTGCGAAAAGCGCAGCGTGAAGCTGGAGCAGCTTGAGCAGATCGCCGACGAAATCGAGCAGACCCTGCAAAGCGGCCTCGATCGGGAGGTTCCCACCAGCATCATCGGCGAGATGGTCATGGATCATCTCAAGGAGCTGGACGAGGTGGCCTATGTGCGCTTTGCTTCGGTCTACCGCCAGTTTAAGGACATTAACAGCTTCATGGACGAGCTGAAAAAGCTCATCGAGGGGCGCAAGGGCGACTGAGCCTCAGAACACGCTGCCCCAGGCGGGATGCTCCATGCTCTGCAAGCTGCGCAGGTGATAGAGCGCCGGATTTCCCGCAGAGAGTGCCTGCGCCGCATCACCGGCATAGACGGCCTCCTGCAGCTCGTAGAGCGTGTCGGCGGCGCTGTCCACCTCGCTGTGGCGCAGGAAAATATGGGTGTAGCGCTCCTGCCTTTCCCAGAGCGTCAATGCGCTGTCCACGGCAGCTTTGGCGGCGGCACTGTCTCCCTCCTCCATGCAGCGGATGCTGAGCTCTATGCAGCCGCAGAGCCCGTTTGTGAGAGCGTCCACCTGCCGGAGATTCCATATGCCCAGAGCGCCCAGCAGCAAAAGGAGCACAAGGGCGATGAGTGTTCGCTTCATGTATCCTCCTTCGGGGCAATATACACCTGCCCGGCGGCGTTGACCGTCATGAAATAAATCTCCTTCGGGTTCCCGTAGCCCTGACGGTGAAGCTCCCGCTGGAGCCAGCGCCTGTCCCTGCCGCACTTGCGAAGGTTATCCCCCAGAATGCGCCCCTGCTCAATGATGGTGGTCGTGTAGCCCACCGACGGGCTCTCCACGCCCAATTGTGCGGCGGTTGCGCTCTGGTTGGGGGGCGTCAGCAATACGCTGAGGGTGCCGTCGGTTTCCAGAATGGCATACTCCACCGTGTTCAGATCCACAATGCTCTGCCGCCGCAGCTCCTGGGTGAGCTCATCGGGCGTAAAGTGGCAGCGGCGCATCTCCCGTTGGTTGATTCTGCCCTGCTCGATTAAAAAGCAGGGTCTGCCCCATAATATCCCCCGGAGGCGCACGGAGCTCTCCGTCAGCACCGAGAGCAGCAGCTCCAGTGCAAAGAGCATCACCATGGGCACAAGGGCATTGATGAGCGGGATGCCGATGTCCTGCAGGGGTATGGCGGAGATGTCCGCAATGAGCATGGAAACGGTCAGCTCGCTGAGCTCCAGCTCTCCCAACTGCCGCTTTCCCAGCAGCCGGAAGAAGAGCAGCAGCGAGACAAACAGAATCAGCGTTCGTATCATCAGTATCATCATAACAAAGTCTATACTATCCAATCTGGAGGTAAAATATGAGCGAGGAAAAGAAAATCGGCGGCCGTGCCTTTGGCAGGGAGCTGAATGTACAGGAATTCATCGATGAGCAGGTTGCCGCCATCCGTGAGCAGGTTGGCGACGGCAAGGTGCTGCTGGCTCTCTCCGGCGGCGTAGACAGCTCCGTTGTGGCTGCCCTTCTCATCAAGGCCATCGGCGAGCGTCTCTACTGCGTCCATGTGAACCACGGTCTTCTCCGCAAGGGCGAGCCCGAGCAGGTCATCGAGGTCTTCCAGAAGAATCTGGGTGCCAACCTGACCTATGTGGACGCCACCGACCGCTTCCTGGATAAGCTGGCCGGCGTTGCTGCCCCCGAGACCAAGCGCAAGATCATCGGCGAAGAGTTCATCCGCCTCTTTGAGGAAGAGGCTGCTAAGTTCACAGATGTGAAATTCCTGGCTCAGGGCACCATCTGGCCCGACATTCTCGAGAGTGAAAAAGGCGTGAAGGCCCATCACAATGTGGGCGGCCTGCCCGAGAAGTTCGGCTTTGAGCTGGTGGAGCCCGTCAAGTACCTCTTCAAGGACGAGGTTCGCGCCGTGGGCGAGGCTCTGGGTCTGCCCAAGGACATGGTCTGGCGTCAGCCCTTCCCCGGCCCCGGCCTGGGCGTGCGCTGCACCGGTGCCATCACCCGCGACCGTCTGGAGGCTGTCCGCGAGAGCGACGCCATCCTCCGCGAGGAATTTGCCAAGGCCGGTCTTGAGGGCAAAATCTGGCAGTACTTCACCGTGGTGCCCGACATCCGCACCACCGGCGTGGTGGACGGACAGCGCACCGAGCTCTGGCCCGTCATCATCCGCGCCATCGACAGCGTGGACGCCATGAGCGCCGTGGCCCCCCGTCTGGACTGGGACCTGCTGGACACCCTCACCAGACGCATCACCACCGAGGTCAAAGGCGTAAGCCGCGTCCTCTACGACCTGAGCCCCAAGCCCTCCGCCACCATTGAGTGGGAATAAGGAACAAGCCCCGAAAAAGCCTGTAATTTCGGCATTTTTCGAGGTTGCAAGGTCAAAATGATACTGTTTTGATACTGCCTTTCGTGTTCCCTCGATAATTTCAAACTTTGTGAGGAAATCCCTCCTATGTTGAATTGCTTAATTCGCATAGGAGGGATTTTTTGTTTTTATTTATTTTTCGGTGTGCGATTTGGGAACGCTGCCTCCATCCATTCCGTGTATTCCTCCGGCGTGATCGTACCTGCAGAACATTCGTCACGCTTAGCCATCGCCTGATATTTCCACTTCTTGAAGTCAGTTTCCTTGATCTGGCGTACCTTCAGCCGTGCAGCGTACCGCTTGTAATACCTGTTGTAGATCGGGATTGACTTGTCGTCGGCGATTTTCGCCTTATAGTTTTCGATTGCGGCAAGCTCCTGACAGGTTCGGGTCTCGCCCTCTGCGATGCGGTCACAGTAATTGGTGTCGTAGTTGCCCTTCATGATGAAGTATTTTCCGCAGCGCTTGCATTTCCGGAAGCGAACATTCTGCTCCATCATCTTTGTGAACTCCAGCTCCAGGATCTGCGCAATGGAGCCAAAATAATAGGTAATGCTCATAAATGTGGGGTGGTGCAGATACGCTGCAAGCTGACTGGAGGAAATACCGATTTCAGCAGCAAACTTATCTTCTTCCTCTGTGGTCTCAAAGCGAAAGTTCTTTAAGCGTTCCAGGATTTGATCGGCCGGCATTCCAAACGGCATTTCGTGTCCGCCCATGTTGTGTTGGGATAGCTCAAGCTGTTCCTTTCGTAAATAGCGGGACGGCAGATCATGGGCCCGTCGGTAAATATTCAGGCGTTCGCTGGGATAAAGCTTTCCAAGAAGGTTCGGGTAATAGTCCTCATCATAACAGAACTCGATCATTTCCTGAAATTCTTTCTGCAATGTGAGCAGATAGCTCCCGTACTGCTTCAATTTTTTCGTCTCGTCTATCGCGCCGCCTTTGAATTGTGGTGGACAAATAGCGGAATAAAGCGACGCATTCGCCACATCCATTATGCTTCGGTATGTATCCTCATAGGCTAAAAAATCGTCCGCGATCAGCTGATCCTGATTAAGGATCTTTTCCGGCTCCTCCGCCGACGGCGGCTTCTGCGCATCATTCTTATATGTTTCACGAAAACCGTCAAACAGCATGTATAGCTGCAGTTCTTTTTTCAGCGGAGTCTGAAAATCCGCATAGATAAAATCCAGAATCCCTTCTCCGTAATTCAAACAGATTGTTGTTCCGTTCAGCACATTGACTGTGTCTGCTGTGGGGTACTCGTCGTCTTCTGACATGATATTTCTGTTTGATACTATATTGTACTTCTCCTGAAAATGGCGGTACCATTCCTGATTCATTTTCAGGTCATCATTACGATCTTCTTCTAAATCAGCCTGATCCTCCGGTGAAAGCTCGGCTGAAACAATTCCCCTCTCCCGTTCCACTGCATCAATGATCTCCTGCATGAATTCCGGTTCCCAGTAGTTGTCTACGGTGACGTAGAACTGCTTTTTTTCAGAAAAGAAGGCAACCTTGTTTGTAAAGAGGTCAAGCTTCATATTTTGCTGATTTGAACGCTTGGAAAGGTACTTATCATATTCGGAATACTGATATTCGGAAAAATCCTTCTTCATTTCTTTCACCTTCTCTTGGAAAATGCAGATTCCGCCGTTTTTGGATAATCCACATCACTACAATCAACATTATGCAAAACTATTGCCTTTTTGTCAAGAGGGCTTTATAGTATGAAATAGAAAATGCAGAAAACAAATTTTGCATTTTCCAACAATGTGATGACCGGCTGAATGAGATATGTATTCTTGCCACAAGGCCTGCGAAAACAGGTGGAGCGAGACAACGTCGGAGAGATCCTCGGACAGGAACGGCATTCAGACAGAACGGCAAAACAAAATCATTTTTCAAATCTGAAAGGAGAAAACAAAATGGCAAGAATCATGATGACCGTCGAAGATGTAATGGAGGAACTCTGCATTTCCGAATCCAGCGCTTACAACCTGATCCGGAAGTTCAACGAGGAACTTCAGAAGAAGGGTTATACCATCATCCGCGGCAAAATCAGCAGAAAGTATTTCGAGGAACAGTTTTACGGCATGGCCGAATTCAACAGACAGGGGGCGTGACAGATATGCCTGCATATAAGGATTCCAACGGCAAGTGGTTTGTATCCTGCTATTACGACAACTGGCAGGGCGCAAGATCCCGCAAGGTAAAGCGCGGCTTTGACACCAAGCGGGCAGCGCTCGAATGGGAACGGGAGTTCCTGCAGAAGGGCAAGGGCGACCTGAGCATGACCTTTGCGTCGTTCGTTGATATCTATAAAAAGGATCTGAAAGACCGCCTGAAGCTCAACACCTGGGTCATGAAGGAAAGCGTCATCGACCACAAGATCCTGCCGTTTTTCAAGGACAAGAAAATGTCCGAGATCAAGCCTGCTGACATCATCGCATGGCAGAATGAGATGATTCATTTCAGGGATGAAAACGGCAAGCCCTATTCGCCCACCTATCTGAAAACGATCCACAACCAGTGCAGCGCCATTTTCAACCATGCGGTGCGGTTCTATGAGCTGAAAAGCAATCCGGCGGCAAAGGTCGGCAA
>DCIK01000010.1 GCA_002315975.1 Clostridiales bacterium UBA1728 | reverse complement strand
AACTTCTTCCTTTCAACTTTGCTCAGTTAATTTGAAGTAAACGGTGCGCGGAATTTTTGACCCGGAAACGCAAAAAACCGGCCTCGGTGTGGTCTCATTGACCATTCCGAAGCCGGTTTTCATTGATTTTGCAGTATTTGGGGCCGATTTTGCCCTGAAAGCAAGAAAATTGCCTGATTTATCTGGTAGACAAATCAGGCAACTTGATTGGTGGGGGCGGGTGGATTCGAACCACCGTAGGCATTGCCAGCAGATTTACAGTCTGATAAAAACCACCGTTTTTCAATACTTTCAGGTTTTTTGACAACAATATTACAACAGGGCGTGTTAGGCCATCTTTCCGCCGAGCATATCGTTGAGCTTATCGTTGAGGCGCTGCACGCTGACATTCTGCTGTTTCTCACGCAGCTCCGTGTAGATCTCTCGAGTGATTTCTATGCGGCTGTGGCCGAGGATTCGCTGCGCCGTCAGCTCGTCCACATTCGCCTCGAACATGAGAGTTGCCGTGCCGTGTCGGAGCTGGTGCGCCGTAAGGTCTATCCCCGTGGCCTCCTGCCAACGGCTCCAGGCTCCGTCAAAGCCACGGAGCGTCATATAGCCGCCGCCGTCCCCGGCGCGGTTACTGGACGGAGCGGGGAAGATATGCGGGCCCGTCCGCGCTTTATATGCCTGCTCCATATGCGGTCGAAGCACCGAGAGCAGCGGCACCGTGCGTATGCCCGCATCGGTCTTGGGGCTCTTTACCACCGGTCGGCTGCCGCTGGGATAGTCGAGAGATTTCGTTATGCTGATTTCTCCCCTCTTCCAGTCAACATCCGCCCAGTCAAGAGCAAGCGCCTCTGACTTTCTCAGCCCCGTACACAGCAGCAGTATGGGGAAAAGCCCGAAGGGTGCGTCTGCGCTCTGCATTATCTTTCTGATCTCCTCGTCCGTGGGAGCCTCGCGCCTGCCTCGGGGCAGACCCTTGGGCAGCTTCACCGCCGCGCAGGGATTGTCCAGCCGGTAGCCTCGGATGATCGCATAGTCACAGATCATACGGAAAATGCTTCTCCGGGTCTGCACGATGGTGGCGCTGTAGCCCTTCGCCTTCGCCTGCTTCAGATCACGCTGAATGTCCAGGGCCGAAAGCTCCGTAATGGGCTTTTCCCCGTGCTCCTCCAGAATCTCGGAAACATGGGGAGCATAGTTCTTCCATGTCCTCACGCCGATCTCCTCCCGGTGCTGCCGCTCCCATTCCTCCTCAACCTGCCTCACGCTGACGGTGGGCGGCGCAGCCGCTGCAAGCTCCAGCTCCTTCAGCTTCCTGTGCAGGGCTTCGGGATCGCGGTCATAGGCCGCGTGGCGCTTGCCGGCATAGTCCCGGTAATAGCCCATATACCGCCCATCGGAGCGCTGCGTGTAGAGGGCGGCATAATCAACTTTTTTTGCCGTGACCGTCACCCCCCTTGATTTCCTTCGTTTGCTGTGCTATCATCCTTTTGTCCTTTCTGTGAGCTCATCGGCATTGAGCTTATGGTTTCGCCCTCCTGTCTGGTCACAGGAGGGCTTTTTATTATTTTCTTTCTGAAATGCTATCTGATGTGAACAGGGTGCCAAAGGGCAAACACGAAAAGAACCACGGCGAGCAGACAACGGAGATCATCGCGCTGCTCACTGTGGTTCTGGAGATGCTCAAAGCTTTGCTTGATCTCTTCAACGAGCTGGAGAAGAGATAAACAAGCCGAGCGGACAAGGGGGAGGGCCTTCCCCCTTGGTTCTCAGAATACAACAGCCCTTTGATTCTGTCAAGATGAAAAAATCCGTTGAAATCTTTCTGAATGTGTGCCGGGTGCTCCTTTGGGGCTGCATCGCGCTGCTGCTGGTCATGGACCTGCGAGAACAGAGAAAGGAGAACTGAGCCATGGACGAGCTGACGCTGGATGTGCTTCTCAAGCGCTACAACACCACCATGAAGCGGCTCAGTGACGAGCTGGGCATTCCCTATCGCACCCTCCAGAACTGGCGGGGCGGCGCGGCCAAGCCCGCGCCGTGGGTGCTGGCACTGCTGGAACACCGGCTGCGCTACCCGCCGAAGGACGAAGAAGAATAACGCCTGCTCCCCGGGAGACCGGGGAGCTTTTTTGATTCTTCGCTACAATACCCCCGAAAGGGGGTGAGCAGATGCGAAAACGGATTCACGCGCTGGTGGATGCGCTGCCGGAGGGGAAGCTCCGGGCGGTGTACTTATTCCTCTACGCGCTGACACACTGAAAAGACAGCCCCGCCTCAGTCGGCGGGGCTGTTTTTCGCTTCCCAGTCGTCCATGGCGGCGTTGACGGCGGTCAGAAAATCCTCCAGTGCCTCCGGGGGCGTGCGGCGGATGGCATCGACCAGAATCCGCGCGGCGAGGCTGCCGCCGCCGCTCAACAGCTCGCCGAACCACTCCGCCAGCTCCTCGTCCGCACTCTGGGCGCGGAACATGGGGCCGCTGCCCTGGCGAAGCCACGCCTCACTCACGCCGAACTCACGGCAGATCAGGGCGATGGTGGAATCGGCGGGGGTATTCACCCCGCTTTCCCAACGGGAGAGAGAAGTCTGAGGTACGGAAATTCTATTTCCAAATTCAGTCTGGTTCAGGCCGAGAGCCTTTCGCAGAGCCTTTAAGCGTTCGTGCAATTTTATCACCTCGAGGGGATTTTAGCAGGGTTTTGAAAAAAAGTCAAGAAAAAATAACCAAAATGAATATTTTACCCTTGACAAAATATTCGTTCTGGTTTATTTTATATGCGAAGTGAGTATATCGCTGTTGAAAACCCCAAAAAACGAAAAGGAGCGCATATGAACGAGAAAAACAGAGCCAAGGCCGTGGAGACGGTCAAGCGGCTGGAGCGTCTGCCCAAGGACGGGCAGGCCTTTGTGAACGGCTTCGCCGAGGGCTACGCCGCAGCCCTGGCCGCCAAGAACGAAAGAGCAGAGCGGGAGGTGAAGGAATGAACGAGGAGACGAAGATGCCGGAGGCGA
>DCIK01000017.1 GCA_002315975.1 Clostridiales bacterium UBA1728 | reverse complement strand
CTGGTGTGGCAATCCGTCTCTTTTCCTGCATTTTTGTAGAATTTCGAAAGAAATACGGATTGCCACGTCGCTTCGCTCCTCGCAATGACAGGCTTTTTTTACAGCCTCTTTTTTCTGATCCATCATACCAAGGAGGTTCCCACCATGTTCACTCTTGCGCATATGATCCTCGACGGTGCCAACGGCACGGAGCTGCAGCGACGGGGTATGCCCCCGGGCTGCTGCAGTGAGCAGTGGATTCTTGACCATCCCGAGGCGGAGCTGGACATTCAGCGCCGCTATGTGGACGCCGGCAGTACCGCCATCCTCGCCCCCACCTTCGGTGCCAACCGAATTGCTCTGGGTCGTCACGGCATGGGCGACCGTGTCCGGGACTACAATCTCCGTCTGGTGGCACTCTCCCGGGAGGCCTCCGGAGGCAAAGCCCTTGTGGGCGGCGATATTTCCCCCACGGGTCTCTGCTGCGGCAGTGTGGACCCGGCCCTCTTCGACTCGGTGAAGGAGATTTTTACCGAGCAGGCCAGGGCGCTGGAGGAGGCCGGCGTGGACTTCTACATGGTCGAGACCCAGATTTCTCTTGCCGAGGCCAAGGCTGCGGTGCTGGCCATCCGGGAGGTGAGCAGCAAGCCCGTTCTGGCAAGCTTTACCATGGCCCCCGGCGGCAAGAGCTTTTCCGGCGGCGAGATTGCTTCCGCTCTGCTGACGCTGGAGCCTCTGGGCATTGCCGCCTTCGGCATCAACTGCGTGGACAACGCCGAGCTCATCTCCAAGACCGTTTCCGAGCTGCGCGCTCTCACCGCGCTGCCCCTTATGGTGCAGGCCAACGCCGGTCTGCCCGAGACCGTGGACGGCAGGAGCGTTTATACCATGACCCCCGAAACCATGGCGGAGAACGCCCTGCGCTACTACCGCTGCGGTGCCGACATCTTCGGCGGCTGCTGCGGCAGCAATGCCGAGCACATCCGCGCCATCGCCGCTGCCGTGGGAGCTCTCCCCTTCCGCGAGCACAAAAGAGAAAAGCCCGCCTGCCTCTGCTCCGAGTACCGCTATCTCTCCACGGAGGAGGCCGTGCCTGCCGGGACGCTGGACTGGTCGGACTGGGAAGCTTCTCTGGAAGATATGGAGGAACGGGGCGTTGCCCTTTGCCGCGTGAGCATCGAAAACCGGGAACAGCTCCATATTCTGCTCAATCAACAGGGGCTTTTCCGTATGCCGCTTAGCGTACATTTCTCCGCAAGCGAACTGCAAACGCAATTTTCAGTCCATTATATCGGTATTGCACGGATAGAATAAGCCTTTTTGCGCTTTTTCTCTTGCAAAAGACTTGACATTTTTCCAAATATTGATAAAATATAGCCCTTATCACTTATTCTATGCAGGAGAGAGAAGCATTATGAAGTCTACCGGTATTGTACGCCGCATCGATGAACTGGGTCGCGTGGTTCTGCCCGTGGAGCTCCGCCGCAGTATGGAGCTGGAGGTCAGAGACAGCGTGGAAATCTATGTGGAGGGTGACAGTATCATTCTGAAGAAGCACTCCCAGAGCTGCATTTTCTGCGGCGGCGACAGGGACATTACCATGTTCCGTGAAAAGTGCGTCTGCCAGCGCTGCATGGCTGAGCTGAGCGTCGGCTGAGGGCGACCAAGCAAACACGCTTCCGACTCCTTTGGAGTGGGGAGCGTGTTGTGCTATGCAGGGTGCTGCAACTTTTTTCATTGCTATTTCAACCGTCCTACGGTATAATGAGACCATCCGAAAGATACGAAAGGATACCGACCATGAAGAAAACCTTTTCTCTTATATTGGCACTGATGCTGCTCCTCTCTTTCTCCGCCTGCGGCGAGGCAAGCGAGAGCGCACCCGCCGCCGCTCCCGCCGCTGAGCAGAGCGCCGCTGCACTCATCATTGACCTGGCGGGCAGCTCCATCGGCTGCACGGCTCAGGGCGTTACGGTCAGCGGCACCACCGCCACCATCACCGCCGGGGGCGAGTATACCGTCCGCGGCACGCTGGACAACGGCCAGATCGTCGTCAACGCCGCCGAGGAGGGAGCTCGGGTGCTCCTGCATCTGGACGGTGCCGTCATCAGCAACGCCACCGAGCCCTGCATTCTGGTGCAGCAGTGCGACAAGCTCAAGCTCATTCTGGACGAGGGCAGCGAAAACTCTCTGACCTCCGGCATCAAGGGCGAGCTGACCGCGGCTGCCGAGGATGCCAACGGCGGCGTTATCTTCTCCGAGGATGACCTGGACTTTGAGGGCAGCGGCAAGCTGGAGATCAACGGCTACATCAACAACGGCGTCACCTGCAAGGACGATCTGGCCGTGCAGGGCGGCGAGATTACCATCACGGCGGCCAATAACGGTTTGCGCGGCAGCGAGAGCGTGGAAATCGAGGCCGGCAAGCTGAGCATCACCGCCATGGGCGACGGCATCAAGTCCACCTCCGCCAAGAAAGAGGGCAAGGGCTATGTGTCCGTGTCCGGCGGCGAGATCAGCATCAGCTGCGAGGGTGACGGCATTGCTGCCGAGACCCAGCTGCTCATCTCCGAGGGCAGCATCAGCGTTACCACCACCGGCTCCCCCGATCTGGGCTCCGCCAAGGGTCTGAAGGGTCAGACCGGCGTGCTGATCTCCGGTGGCACCCTTGCACTCACCACCACCGACCACTGCATCCGCTCCGGCGCTGCGCTGGAGATCAGCGGCGGCAGCTTCACCCTCAAGTCCTCCATGGGTCGCGGTATCAGCGCCCGGGGCGATGTGGCCATCAGCGGCGAGCCCGCCTTCACCGTGGACGCCATTGAGGACGGCATTTACTCCGAGGCAGAGCTGCGCATTGACGGCGGCAGCTTCTCCATCGCCTCCGGCGAGGACGGTCTTCACGCCGGTCAGAGCGGCAGCGGCGAGGGCGTTGTGACCATCAACGGTGGCAATCTTCTCATCTCCGCCTATCAGGACGGCATCGATGCCAAGGTAGCGCTGAATATCAACGGCGGCAATGTGCTCGCCTGCGGCAAGTCCAAGACCGTGAAGTCCGCCTCTGCCCAGAGCAGCCAGAGCAGCATCAACTGCGCCATCAGCGGCCACGCCGACTCTCAGCTTACCATTACCATGAACGGCAGCACCGTGGGCGAGCTCAACGCGATCTATCCCTTCACCACCGTACTGTTCTCCCGTGCGGAGCTGGGCGCTTGCGTTTTCAGCTGCGACGGTGCCACCGTCAACGCACAGCCCTGAAATAACAAAGGCCCTCTGCCGAAGTTCGCGCGGCAGAGGGATTTTTATACCCAAAATGAGAGAAAGGACGGAAAGTTATGGCAAAGCAAAGCTCAAGACTTCTTTTAGAGCGGAGACTCACCCTGCTCTACGGCGCAGACTCGCCCTCCATGCGCTCGCTGCATTTTATCATTGGAGAGATGAACGCCAAAAAAGGCTATGTGCGCTACGACGGCAGCGACTATTATATGCACTGCGTGGACGTGGCCAACTTCCTCATTTCCTACGGCATCCGGGATCAGGACACGCTGAGCGCTGCCCTGCTCCATGACATCATCGAGGATGTGCCCGGTCACAGCCGGGAGAGCATCGCCTGTCTCTTCGGCGAGAGAGTGGCCGGATTTGTCTCCGGTGTGAGCAACGACCCGGCGCTGAACTATCACGACCCGGCGGTGCTCCGGGAGCATCTATCCCATATCGCCGAGGATGTGAACACAGCCGTGATCAAAACCGCCGACCGTATGCACAATATGTACACCCTCTCCGATGCGTCCATCGAAAAGCGCTACAGGAAGGCCGTGGAAACGGAAGAGTTTTTCATCCCCTTTTTCAAGGACTGCCGCCACCGCTACCCCCGGCACGAGGATCTCTTCCAGGCCGCCAAGACCCAGATTCTGCCCCAGATCTACGAGATCAAGTCCCACTACGAGGACTATTGCCGGCTCCGGGATCTGCTGGAGGCGTAAGGCACTTGCGTCCCATAGGGCTCGGCCTCCGGACGAGTCATCCTACGCCGGAACTGTCAAAAGGCAAAAAAGAACAGCTCGCAGCCATCTTTTGAATGGCTGTGAACTGTTCTTTTGCGTTTGTTCTATGGGTGTTTTCCCGGATGTTTAGTCGGCGTACTTGAAGTCGTGGGCCTTTTCCAGAACCATTTCCTTCACCTTGATCAGACGCACCTTCGTGGAGTTTTCATTCTCCTGAAGCTTGGCGGTGATGTACTTGATGTTGGCCTGATATTCGGGAATCATAACATATTCCAGAGCGTTCACGCGGCGGCGGGTCTTTTCGATTTCGGAGGCAAGAAGCTGCATGGTCTTCTCCACCTGAGCCAGCTCCAGCATATCCTCGAACACGCCGGAAATGGCGCCCATGGCGTCATCCAGCTCGCCGGAGGTCTGGGCGAGACCGTAGGGGAAGATGTCACCGCTCTCAGCGGACTTGGTCTTGAAATCGTAAACCGGTACATTCACGCTCATCACGTTATTGAATTCCACGCCCAGTTCCACACTCTGCCGGGGGTAGAGAAGGCTCTGCTCCAGCATCTCGGGGGACATGACGGAGCCGGCCACGGACAGAGCCGCGAAAGCCTCGGTCAGACCCGCCTCGACCTTGAGACGGAGTTCCTTATTCCGGCGCACCACATCCAGAAACTGACGCATGAGTTCGTCGCGCTTGTCCTTGAGAAGCTTGTGACCTCTCTGGGCAGTGGTGAGACGACCCTTCATCTGGTTTAAGACCATTCTGGTCGGTGTGACTGTTGCCATTAAAATTCACCTCACGGATTTGGGCTTATACCGCCCGGATGGATGCGGATTACTCCTTGTCCTTCTTGGGCAGGTACTTGGCGATGTACTCTTCCTTGATACGCTTGAGCTCACGCTCGGGAAGGATGCTCAGCAGCTCCCAGCCGATGGTGAGGGTATCCTCGATGCTGCGGTTGGTGTCGTTGCCCTGGTTGACATACTCCTTCTCAAAGGCTTCGGCAAACTTGGCGTAGAGCTTATCATCGTCGGACAGAGCGGACTCGCCGAGAATGGTCATCAGCTCGGCAGACTCCTTGCCGCGGGAATAGGCGGCGAAGAGCTGGTTCAGAACACCGGAGTGATCCTCACGGGTCTTGCCCTCACCGATGCCCTTATCCTTCAGACGGGACAGGCTGGGAAGCACGTCCACGGGAGGAATGATGCCCTTGCGGTACAGGTCACGGGACAGGATGATCTGACCCTCGGTGATGTAGCCGGTAAGGTCGGGGATGGGGTGAGTCTTGTCGTCTTCGGGCATGGTCAGAATGGGGATCATGGTGATGGAGCCCTTCTTGCCCAGACGGCGGCCGGCGCGTTCGTACATCTGAGCAAGGTCAGTGTAGAGGTAGCCGGGATAGCCACGACGGCCGGGAACTTCCTTCTTGGCGGCGGAAACCTCACGAAGAGCCTCGGCGTAGTTGGTGATGTCGGTGAGGATGACCAGAACGTGCATATCCTTCTCGAAGGCCAGGTACTCGGCAGCGGTCAGAGCCATACGGGGGGTGGAAATACGCTCGACGGCGGGGTCGTTGGCCAGGTTGGAGAAGACGACGGTACGGTCGATAGCACCGGTGCGGCGGAACTCCTGAATGAAGTATTCGGATTCCTCGAAGGTGATACCGATGGCGGCGAACACGACGGCGAAAGCCTCGTTGTTGCCCAGAACCTTGGCCTGACGGGCGATCTGAGCAGCCAGGGCGGCGTGGGGCAGACCAGAGCAGGAGAAGATGGGCAGCTTCTGGCCACGAACCAGAGTGTTCAGGCCGTCAATGGTGGAAACGCCGGTCTGAATGAACTCGGCGGGGTAGGCGCGGGCAGCGGGGTTCATGGGGAGACCGTTGATGTCGCGGTGCTCCTCGGCAATGATGGCGGGGCCGCCGTCAATGGGGTCGCCCATGCCGTTGAAAACACGGCCCAGCATATCTTCGCTGACGCCCAGCTCCAGAGGATGGCCCAGGAAGCGGACCTTGCTCTCGGCCAGGTTGATGCCCAGAGCGGAGTCGAACAGCTGCAGAACAGCGCGGTCGCCCTCAATGGACAGAACCTTGCAGCGACGGACTTCGCCGGAGGGCAGCTCAAGCTCAGCCAGCTCGTCGTAGGTGACACCCTCGACATGGTCAACGACCATCAGGGGGCTGGCGATCTCGTGAATAGTTTTGTATTCCTTAATCATTCCTCTTCGCCTCCTGCGACAACAGCGTTGATTTCGGCTGTCATGTTCTTGATGATTTCGTCGTACTGGCCCTTGTAGACTTCCTGATCCACAGTCTTGGCACGGCCAATGCTGGCACGGGCGGGAATGAGGCTCAGCTTCTGCAGGGAGGCGCCCTTGGTCAGGGCCTCACGGCAGAGGGAGTCGTACTTGAGGATCATGTCCAGCAGGTTGTACTGCTTATCGTAGGAGGAGTAGGCATCCTCAACCACGAAGGAGTTCTGCTGCAGGAAGTCCTCACGGATCATACGGGCAGTCTCAAGAGTGAGCTGGTCATCGGCGGACAGAGCGTCCTGACCGACCAGACGGACGATTTCGTTCAGCTCGTTCTCTTCCTGCAGAATGGCCATAGCCTTAGTGCGGTTCTGCATGAAGCCGCTGCCGAAGGTCTTGTCGTAGAAGGGACGAAGGGTATCGTCGTAGTTGGAGTAGGAGTTCATCCAGTTGATGGCGGGGAAGTGACGGGCGTAGGCCAGAGAGGAGTCCAGAGACCAGAACACCTTGACGATACGCATGGTGGCCTGAGAGACGGGCTCGGAAATGTCGCCGCCCGGAGGAGACACGGCGCCGATGGCGGTGACGGAACCCATACGGCCGTCCTTGCCAAGGCACTCAACAACGCCGGCGCGTTCGTAGAACTGGGCGATACGGGAGGCCAGGTAGGCGGGGTAGCCTTCCTCGCCGGGCATCTCTTCCAGACGACCGGACATCTCACGGAGGGCCTCGGCCCAGCGGGAGGTGGAGTCAGCCAGAACGGCCACGTCGTAGCCCATGTCACGGAAGTACTCGGCGATGGTGATGCCGGTGTAGATGGAAGCCTCACGGGCTGCCACGGGCATATCGGAGGTGTTGGCGATCAGAACGGTACGCTTCATCAGAGGCTCGCCGTTACGGGGGTCAACCAGCTCGGGGAACTCGTTAAGAACGTCGGTCATCTCGTTGCCGCGCTCGCCGCAGCCGATGTAGATAACGATGTCCACATCGGACCACTTGGCCAGAGCGTGCTGCAGCACGGTCTTGCCGGCGCCGAAGGGGCCGGGGATAGCGGCGGTGCCGCCCTTGGCCACGGGGAAGAGGGTATCAACCACGCGCTGTCCGGAGTTCAGAGGACGGCTGGGGGTGTGCTTGGCAGCGTAAGGACGCTGAATACGGACGGGCCAGCGCTGGATCATGTTCAGGTCCAGGGTCTTGCCGTCAGCAAGCTTCAGGGTGGCGACAGTCTGCTCGACGGTGAACTTGCCGGCCTTGATGTCAACCAGGGTGCCCTTGGTGTTGGGGGGAACCATGATCTTGTGGGAAATGGCGGTGGTCTCCTGCACGGTGCCGAGGACATCGCCGCCCACCAGCTCGTCGCCCACCTTGGCCACGGGAACGAATTCCCATTCCTTGGTGCGGTTCAGAGAGGGGACGTTCACGCCACGGGCGATGGTCTCGCCGGTGAGGGCGCGAATTTCGGGCAGAGGACGCTGAATACCGTCGTAAATGTTCTCCAGCATACCGGGTCCGAGCTCAACGCTCATGGGCATACCGGTGCTGATGACCTCGGCGCCGGGGCCAAGGCCGGAGGTCTCTTCGTAAACCTGAATGGAGGCGGTGCCGCCGGTCATATTCAGGATCTCGCCGACCAGCTGCTGCTTACCGACACGGACCACGTCGGACACATTCGCGTCCTGCAGACCGTTGGCAGTCACCAGAGGGCCGGATACTTTAATAACTTTACCGCTCAAAAGTTACTTACCTTCTTTCTTCGTGGTTATCACAGAATGTTGGAGCCAACAGCGCGCTCCACGGCCTCCTGCAGAGCCGACTGGCCGAGACCCAGAGAGCCGTCACGCCCGGGGATCAGAATGATGGCGGGGGTGGGAGCATCCTTGTAACGACTGATGTCGCTCCAGAGCTCCTTGGCAAGGTTCTCTTCCACATAGATGATTGCGTAGTTCTCTTCGGGCTTGGCGATGCGGCGCAGAGTGTGCCGGGCCTCCGTGATGTCGGAGGTGGGGAACACATCCAGACCCAGTGCCTTGAAGCCGATGACCGTTTCGCGACGGCCCATAACACCGATCTTATGCATACATATCACGCAGCCTTTCCATAGTACGCGCAGGGGCGATGCCGTCGAGGAAGCCGTTGAGAATCATGCGCACGGCGGTGATCTCGGTCTCCACAGCGGCCACATAGGCCACCACGCACTCCATGCCGTAACTCATGAGCTTGGCGCCCTTGAGATAGGCATTGACAGCATTGTCGCACTCCAGCTCAAAGGCCGTGAGCGAGCCGCCCCGGATGACATCAGACACGAGAGAAGCGGCCTTTTCCAGCTTGCCGTAATCAAAGAGGGCAGAGATGCTCTCTCCGTCGCCGGCGGCGATGATCCGGTCGGTTTCCACGCTGCCGCCGCGGATGAGGGTATCGACCATGGCATCGCTGCCAAGGCCCACACGCAGAATGCGGACGGCGATCTTCAGGTTGGTGCTGTCGATGAGAGTACGGACATAGTCCGCAATAAATGCGTTGTTCAGCTTTTTGGCACCGGCGCTCAGCTCATCGAAATAAGCCTGATCGAGAACGGTGTCAGCCAGCTGGGGGTTGCCGGTGCGGGCGAGAACCGCCTTGGCCTTGGCCATGGCAGTACCCAGCTCACCGGGCATGGCGCTGTAATGCTCCTCCTGATATTCGTCAAGGAGAGCAGCCGGCTTCATGCGACCGGCGTCGCTCATAAGTCTCTCAGGTTCCTGACCCATAGCCTCGGCCTTGATGACGGTCTTGGCATTATGGTAGTCATACTTCATGCGGAACAGTTCCACGATTCCCTCTTCGGGCACGAGACCGTCCAGCTCGTAAAGAATGGCGCTGCGGTGGGCATTGAGAGCAGCGTTGATCTCAGTGCTGTTCATGGAGGACATATCCTCATAACCGCAGTCCACCAGGAGCTTGGCAGCCTCGGCGAAGTTGGCGGCGTCCAGCATACGCTGGGCCTTTTCCTCGTTGAGGAGCTTATTCTCTCTGGCACGAAGCATGGCAGACAGGCAGAGATAGCTTTCTTTATTCGTAGCCAATTCGTTACCTCCCTGCTGACGGGATTACGCGAACAGAACGCCCGCCACCTTGGAGGAGAGCTCGTCGCGGCTGAGCTTCACCAGAAGCTCGGCGGTGCAGTTGACTTCGATGCTCTCGCGGCGCAGGATGAGGCCACCGACGAAATCGCCGGTCTCATCCGCGAGGGTGAGCTTGCCGCTGCCCAGCAGGGCATTGGCCTTTTCGACCACGGCGGCACCCACGGCAGCCTTGTCACGCTTGTTGAGCACGATGCGCTCATCGCCGGTGACGGCAGCTTCCTTGGCCAGCTTGGCCAGGAGAGCCACATACTGCTCCTGAGGCAGAGCCACGATCTTGGCGCAGGCCTTCTCAAAGGACTCGGAGATCATCTCCTGCTTGAGGGCCAGCACGCCCTTGCGGGCTTCCATCTGGGCCAGACGGTTGGTAGACTCCGTCTGGGCAGCGCATTCTTCCTTGCCGACGCGCAGCCGCTCTTCATAGGCAGCGTTGGCCTTAGCCTCATACTCACTGCGGAGGGCGGCGCACTGCTCCTCGCACTTGGCGAGAATCGCGTCAACCTGAGCCTGAGCATCAGCCTGGATGTGCGCGATGATTTTTTCAGTGCCTTTCATATCAAACCCGCCTTTTTGCTTACAGGGTGATGGCGTTGAGCATCAGGAAGGAGGCCAGCAGGCAGAGAATGGCGTAGAACTCGACGACGATGCACATGATCATGCCCTTGGACCAGTCGTCGGGCTTCTTGGCAAGAATGTTGATGGAGGCAGCGGCAACCTTGCCCTGGGCAACGGCGGAGAGCCAGCCACCGAGAGCGATGGGCAGGCAGGCGAAGAAGATCTGGCCGCCCTGCATCAGGGAGATGGTGTCAACAGCGGAAATCTTCAGGAAGGCCAGGAAGAAAATAACGAAGCCGTAGAGGCCCTGGGTGCCGGGGATAACCTGGAGAATCATAACCTTACCGGACTTGCTGGGATCTTCGGAGACGAGGCCGGCGCCGGCTTCACCGGTGATGCCGGTGCCCTTGGCGGAACCAACGCAGGCGAGAGCGCCGGCGAGAGCCGCGCCCATCATGGCAATAGCCTTGCCGCCGATAGTCATGAGAATGTTTTCCATTGTGTTTCTTTCCTCCTAAGAAAGTTTTTTACTCGTTTTTTGTTGACGCTTATGTTAATTTTCCTTTGCGCGAACGTAATCGCCCTCGAACTTCAGGGGCTTGAAGGCCTTGCCGCCGTCCTGATAGAACTTGCCGAAGAACTCCAGGCACTGCAGACGCAGGTCATGGACATAGCAGCCCAGCAGGTTCAGAGCGAAGTTCAGCACATGGCCGATGGTGAAGATCAGCACGAAGACGATGAAGGTGACCACATTGAAGCCGCCGGCATTCTTGGCAGGCATAACGGCAACGGTGTTAAACACCTTGCCGACAACGCCGCCGGCCAGCATCAGGGCCATGATACGGGAATAGGAGAGGATATCGCCGAACCAGCCGGTGGCGGTATTGTAGATGCAGCCGAAGGCCGCGGTAATCTTGCCGAAGCCCTTTTCTTCCCGGCCGGAGCCGAAGAGCAGCATGGCGGTACCCACAGCCAGAATGCCGAGACCCACCTTGCCGACCACGGGGCTGACGCCGCTGAAGAGCATGGTGCTGCCCCAGACCAGGCCGCCAACCAGCATGATCCACAGAGACAGCTCCTCAAACACAGCGGAGGCAACCTCGCCGCGCTTGAGCTTCTGGGAGAAGTTCACGGCCAGACCGGTGTTCAGGTGGAGCACACCCAGCACCATGGAGCCGTAGAGCACCAGAGTGGAGTCGGTTTCGGGGCTGAAGAGGTTCCAGAGACCCTGCCAGTTACCGTTGGGGTTGACGATGTCGTAAACCTGCTTGGGAATATCGGAGAAGAGGCCGCCGGTGAGCACACCGCAGAGGGTAGTGGAGATGCCACCGTAGAGCAGCAGCTGAGCAAAAGCCAGATTGCCTTCTCTGGGCTTCATCTTTTTGAGGGCCACGACGGCAGCGATGATCATAATAATGCCGTAGCCGATGTCGGCCATCATCAGACCGAAGAAGAGGATAAAGAAGGGGGCCATCAGGGGGTTGGGGTCAACGGTGCCGTAGGCGGGGAGAGAGTACATATTGGTGACCATGTTGAGAGCGTTGGTAAACTTGTTGTTCACCAGCTTCACGGGCACGTTGGGATACTCTTCCTCGGCGGGCTCCTCGGCCTCCCAGGCGCAGTCATAGGCATCGAAGAGCTTGCCCAGCTCCTCTTCCTTGTCGGCGGGCATCCAGCCCTCCATGACCACGGTCTTCTCGGTGCCGAGCATGGTCTCCTCCGCCTCAGCCATGGCGATCTTGGCCTGAAGCTTGTCGGCGGCGAGCTTGAGGGCATCGCGCTGACCGGCCTGAGCCACGATGGCCTTGGTGGCCTCTTCCTTCTCGGCGGCAAGGGCCTTGATGGCGGCCTCGGCAGCGGCGGTGCATTCCTTGGCGGTGCCGATCATGCCGGTGACGGCAGCGGCGGCAAAGCCGAAGGTACGCAGAGTCTCCTGCATGGCGGCAGCGTCCTCCTTCATGCAGACGATGAGCGCATAGTGGGCGGTCTTATCGTCGCTGACGGGGAAGAGCTCGGCCTCCTCAGAGACCTGACGAAGAGCGTTGGCCACGGCATCCAGGGACTGACGAACGGGGAAGGTGCCCTTGAGGATGATGGTGCGCTCGGTGCCGTCCTGCTCCAGGGGAAGGTCAAGCTTCATCCAGGGAGCGAGAGACTCGATAATGCCTCTCTGACGGCTGTCCTCGGCGTTGGCGCGGCGGATACGGTCTTCCGACCCCTCAATGGTAGCGGTGACCTGCATGGCAGCTTCAATGTCGCTGTCGTCCAGGAGAACCTCTCCATCAAACTCCGGCGTGGGGGCGAGCAGGCTGCTCTTTACCGGCGCGTACTTTCCGAGGGTGTTCACCGCTCCCACAAGAGCGGTGCGCTGGGACTTGAGGCTCATAAGCTGGCTGCTCTCGCGAACGGCCTGCTCATTACCCGCAGTGTCCTGCTCCGAGAACTCAACGCAACCGAGGCGAATGAGCTCACGCAGCAGCTCCTCTTTCTTGGAGCGGATTGCGACGAGCCGGAGTTTTTTCATTTTCTGAATGGACATCTCAGCTGTTCACGATCCTTTCCACTACGAGATCTGCGGCTTTTTCGAGCTTGGCTCCGGCCTCAGCGCGCAGTGCTGCTTTCTTGGTCTCTGCTTCCCTGGCAAACTCGGCAGCCGTGGCTTCCGCCTCTTTGGCGGCCTTGGCGGCGAGCTCCTGAAGCTCTGTGCCTGCTTTGGCGAGTGCTGCTTCCACTGCTGCCTTACCGGCGGCTTCGGCATCCATAACCAGCTGGCGGGCTTTCGCCTCGGCAGCGGCAACGGCGGCCTTGGCCTCGGCTTCAGCGGTGCTGACAGCCGTGATCGCATCCATTGACATTCTTACACCTCCCTGCAACTAAAACTTTTCACTGCTATACATTTATACAGCTTTTTTGCAAGCTTGGCAAGACATTTCGTCATTTTTTTCAAGAAAATGCACTATGCTTCTTTTGTTTCATTCTATGCATTTTTTGCATATATGCTATATTGCTTCATATTCCGGCAGGGGAAATGTTTTTTCTCTTGTCAAGTGGAGCTTTTCACGCTATAATGCCGACAGTATTATGGGAAGTATGGCGTAGAGCGCAAAGACACAGGAGGCAGAACCATGGCCAGAAATAACCGGAATTCCGGCAGCCGCGTGGGTGATCGCAGAGAGGGGCGTCAGCTGCGGAGTCTTGACCCCTCCACCAATCTGGGACCCTATATCATGCGCCGGCGCAGCGATGCCTGCGACAGCTACTCGGACAATATCGAGATCTCCGCGCTGGAGCAGTGGCTGATGGACAAGCGCACCGAGGGCAGCAGCGCCATGAACTTCACCCATCTGATGGTGGCCGCCTATGTGCGCACGGTGAGTATGCGCCCGGGCATCAACCGCTTTGTGGCCGGACGGCGCATCTTCGCCCGCAGCGACATTCAGGTGGTGCTGCGCATCCGCAAGGGCGTGGGCAGCGACTCCGCCTGGACCGCCGTAAAGGTCAGCTTCAGCCCCACGGATACAATATATGATGTATACAACCGCATCAACGAGGCCGTTGACGATGTGCAGGCCGGCACCGGCGAGAGCGACTATGACCGTCTCTCCGCCTCCATGACCCGGCTGAGCCGCTTTTTCCTGCGCCCCTATCTGATGTGTCTGCGGATCATGGACTACTTCGACATTCTGCCCCGGCGGATTCTGGAGGCCAGCCCCTACCACGCCTCTCTGTCGGTGCTGGACCTGGGCAGTCTGGGCGTGCAGAGCGTGGAGCACCACATCTACGACTTTGGCAACCTGCCCCTGTTTCTGAGCTACGGCGCCAAGCGCCATGTCTACGAGCTGGACAAGGACGGCGAGGTGCAGGATCGGCATATGGTGGACCTCCGCTTCACCGTGGATGAGCGTATCGCCGGTGCCAGCTATCTAGTGGAGGCGCTCAAATGCATGAAGTACTTCCTCAAAAACCCCGAGCTTCTGGAGCAGCCCCCCGAAACCGTGGCGGATGATGTGAACTGAATACAATATAATATGTAAGCGCACGACCGGACATGGTCGTGCGCTGTTTTTGTCACTATAAGAAAGCAGTGAAGGAACCCTTCTTGGCTCCCTCAGATGAGGGAGCTGGCACGGCGGAGCCGTGACTGAGAGGGCTTTTCCAACGCAAACGAATACTGCCCTCTCCGCCCCCTGCGGGGGCACCTCTCCCAGAGGGAGAGGCAAGTTCAGATGCCTCGTCTTTTGGTCTATCTACCGACCCTCTCCGCGCATTTGGTTACATTCTGTAACTTCTTGTCGCATCTACGCAAAAAAGATTGTAAATTTTCGTTACTTTTGCCAATATGCAGAACGGGCTTTCAGTGGTATCATCTTTAGCATGAAGCAAACTCTATTCTCGTAAGAGAAAGACAGGAGAACAAGATATGAAGAGAATCCTTTCCATGCTGCTGAGCGTGGTGCTGCTGCTGGCGCTTTGCCCGGCTGTTTTCGCCGCCAACAGCGACTATGCCGCCTACTATCTCACCGAATACCAGATTCAGAGCGGCGACACCCTCAACACCATCTGCGAGAGCCGCGGCGTCAAGTATGCCGAGTACGCCACCATCATCAAGAATGTCAACGGCATCACCAACCCCAACAAGCTGGTGGCCGGACGCAAGCTGTGGATGCCCACCAAGACTCTGGGTGACTGCAGTGCCTACTACACCGTGTACCGTCATGTTCTGGTTTCCGGCGACACCGTGGGTGCTCTCCTCACCGGCTACGGCACCACCCTCGCCGCTGTGGAGACCCTGACTAAGAATCTCAACGGTGTTACCAGCCTTACCTCTTTCATGGCCGGCACCAGCATCAGTCTGCCCATTCCCGGCGGCACTCTGGCCACCAAGACCAGCACGGGCAGCACTTCTACCGGCACCGGCAGCAGCACGGGCTCTGCCACCACCGCCACCCAAACCACGGTCAAGGCTCAGGACGGCGACTATGTGGCCTTCTACCTGAGCAGCTATGTCTGCCAGACCGGTGACACGCTCAGCGCCATCTGCAAGGCCCGCGGCGTGACCTATGCCACCTACAAGACCATGATTCTCAAGCTCAACAAGCTCTCCTCCGAGACCGCTCTGATCTCCGGCAGAAGCTACTGGATGCCCAGCTCCACGCTGGACTCCTCCGTCAGCGTGTACTATACCGTGTACCGTCACCTGCTCGTCAGCGGTGATACCATGTACAACCTCTGCAATGCCTACGGCATCAACCTGACCAAGTACACCGACCTGATCCTCACGCTCAACAGCAAGACCAGCCTCACCGCCTTCCAGGCCGGTAAGGTCGTTTATCTGCCCGTCTACTGCGGCGGCACCGGCACCACTGCCTCCGGCTCCGCCACTACCGCCGGCACCACCGCCAAGAGTGGTCTGGACGAAGCCGCAGCCGGTGTGGGCAGCGGCACTGTGACCACCTCCACCTCCAAGGACGCCAACGGTAATCCCGTCACCGTGACCACCACCACTTCCACCACCGTCACGGAGCTCGCCGGTCTCTTTGATGCCACCGCCTCCTCCACCTATTATCTGGTGCCCCACACCGTGGCCGAGGGCGAGAGCCTCATCGGTATCTGCAACGCTCTGGGCTCCAGCTTCTCCAAGAACAAGGCCATCATCGTCTCGGCCAACGGTCTCAAGAGCTACACCCTCTCCGCCGGCACCACCGTCTACATCCCCATGTCCTCCAACGGCGGCGCCGCCAGATATTACAGCGTCAGCGTGAAGACCATCCAGTCCGGTGACACCGTCTACGGCTACTACTGCAATGCCAACGCCGACTTCAACGTAAACTACAAGATGCTCAACGATCTGAACGGCACCATCAACTTCAACAACCTGCCCGTTGGCGGCAAGATCTCCATCCCCATTCTGGTTGGTTGACCTTCATCAAAAGTCACACCCGGAGCCCTGCAGGGTTCCGGGTGTTTTTGTGTTATATGCACAAATTTCTCTCCCTTTTTCTTGGATTATGCACCCCTTGACAAAAGAGATGAAAGCTATTATAGTTTAACTCAGAAATGATTTTTTCGCATAAAATGTTTTCCGCTTATAGTTTTCGATTATAACAAAATCATTTTCAGTTTCTCCTTCCCACTTTCCTTGTTCCCAGCGTGGATATCCCCGCGCCCCTCCGATCCAGCCCATCGGAGGGGTTTTTATATGCCTGAGGGGATGGCCGAAGCCATCCCCTCAGTTTTCTTATTCCTCGATGAAGCTGAAGCTCACGTCCTTCTTCAGGGCCAGGCCGCACTCGGCCTCCACCGCCTTGATAAGGGCGGGGATCATGGGGCAGGCTGCGTGGGTATTGCACTTGCGCAGGAGCTCCACGGCGAACTTCTCCTCGTCGCCCCGGGGCATACAGATCTCGTAGGCGTTCACGGTGCTGCCCGCGGTCTCAAAGAGCTTCTGCACCATTTTGCACTGGGTTTCCACGGAGATGTCGCACTCCATGCCGTCTTCGCTGTCGGCGGTGATGATGGCGGTGAGTCCGCACACGCCGGGGTTGACTTTCAGCTTGGTCATAGTATCGTACCTCCTAAAAATATATATGATGTTACCTTATGCACAAAGGTCTTGAATACAAGCTCGTAGGGCGGGAAACAAGCCCCACCCTTGGGACTGTAAAAATGCTCCCTGTCATTGCGAAAGCGTCCGCGCCCCGGTGTGGCATCCGTCTCCCCAGCCCCTCTGTAGGGCTCGGCCTCCGGACGAGCCGGAGAGAAAACGGATTGCCACGCCGCTTCGCTCTTGCCTTCCCCCTTGGGGGAAGGTGTCAGCGTAGCTGACGGATGAGGGTCAGTCAAGAGCTTACCGGTTTCAAGGACTTACCCTCATCAGTCACCAGTGTACGCACTGGTGCCAGCTTCCCCCAAGGGGGAAGCCAAGGGGCGCTGTAACATGGCTTTCACAGCAATCGAGATGAAGGGATTCACCACGATGAACGAAACGCCTTATGGCTCTCTCTGCGAGGGAGCTGTCGAGCGCAGCGAGACTGAGGGAGAGACCGTCTACGCTGCAGCTCAAAAGATCCTCTCTCCCTCAGCCCCAGTTTGCGAACTGGGGCAGCTCCCTCGTCAGAGGGAGCCTTGAAGGGCTCCGGCGTTTCTTTCACAGCAATGACAGGCTTTTTTTGCAACCCCATAATGATTCCGCTTTGATGATCATCCTGTCGTAGCTGGGCACCACGGTCTGACCGGGCTGCACCACCAGAAATTTCTCCTCGTCCCAGCGCCCCTCCAGCAGATCCCGCAGCAGGGAGGAGCTGCCCTCATAGGCTTTGAACTCCCAGCCATTTTCCTCGGCCCGGCGGCGGCCCATCTCCTCCAGACGCTCCCGGGGGAACTCGTTCCAAAAGATACAGGTCAGGCAGGAGTAGTGCACCATGCTGTTTTCGGCCATCTCCATGAGGAAGTCCACGGCGTCCTCGTCGTCGTATTCCTCCATGTAGCGCGCCCGCAGTGCCTCGAAATCCCGCTCCCGATCATCGTTCTCAAAGCCGTGGTCGGCCCAGCCCCGGGAGATGAAGCTGGTGCCCTTGACGGCATCGAAATATTCCCGGTAGCGCTCCTTGGAGCCCATAAGCAATGTGGTGCAGTCGTGACAGCGGGGGATCACCAGCGGCACGCTGCTGCTGCGAAGTCCCGCCACTGCGTTGGAGCAGAGCCCGTAGCCGAAGAGGATGGCGTCCAGCTTTTTGTGCCGTACACCCCGGTTTACCCGGTAGTCCGCCGAGTGCAGGTCATCGCCGCTCTCGATGCTGTCGATCTCCGATTGCAGGGCAGCGCGGAGGGCATCGGGCGTGGAGTGGAGCTCCTGCCGCATCCAGGTGATGTCGATGTAGTTTTCCGACTCGGCGGCGCAGAGCGACAGCTCCCTGTTCAGGAGCTTGCAGGCTAAGAGCTTGTAATGGTGCATGGTCTCATCCCCTTCAAGCGGATTATAGCATACGCGCCGCGGGCTTTACAAGCGCAAAAAACGGGTTCGGAATCCTCCGCACCCGTTTTTGTTTCAGTGGTTATAGATGGCGCCGCCGTGGCCACCGCCGATGCCGGCTGTGTCGTTCACGATATTTCCGCCGTCGAGGTTGATGTTGCCGTTATTGTAGACCGCGCCGCCTTGGCTGCCGCCGGAGACGCCGGAAAACGACGTTCCGCCTTCTAAGGTGATGCTGCCGTTATTGTAGACCGCGCCGCCTTGACTGCCGCCGCCGCCGATGCCGGCTGAGTCGTTCACGATATTTCCGCCGTCGAGGTTGATGCTGCCGCTGTTGTAGACGGCGCCGCCGTTTTCCGCGCCGCCGCTGACCTGAGAGAGCTGCTGCTCGTTGATCTTCTTCTCGTCCATGATGTACCTCTTTCTGATCGGGTTGATGACTGTCTGTAAGTATATACGCACAGAGAGGGGAAAAAGTCAAGAAAAGTTTGCGCTGCGGCAATCGGGGACGGAAGCGGCGGCTCGTCCGGAGGCCGAGCCCTACAGTAATGCGCAGGAACGGTTCTCCCACCGCAGCAAAAAGGAGTACGGGCTTCCCCGTACTCCTTTTAACCTATGTGTCGGAAATTACTCGCCGAAGTAGCGATCCAGCAGACCCTTGAGGGACTTGCCGTGACGAGCCTCGTCGCGAGCCATCTCGTGGACGGTGTGCCTCGGTTTTTCCTCGGCGAATGCGTGGAAGGCTTTGAAAACCCTGACAAAATTGAGAAGGACACTTCACACTCCCCCACTTCATATTTTGACCTGAATTGAAAGATTCACACCAAGAATCACAAAATGGAGGTCAAAAATGGCAAAAAAGAGCACCGCAGGAGTCTTTCAGCTGGAAAACGGAATGTGGGGATTCCGCTTCGTCACCACCGTAAATAGCACACGGAAAGATGTACGCAGAACGAAGGACGAGCAGGGAAATCCTTTCAAAAGTGAGCGGGCTGCCAGAAAAGCCAAGGAGGAGTATCTTCGACAGCTTAGTCTGGAGTCGGCACTCCCCCTTTCCAGGCGCAGGGTCACCATCGCGGAGGTTTACGAAGAATATTGCGCCAAGGGAAGAAGCGGCAAAGCTTATGGTACCATTCGTAAGCAGGACAGTCTCTGGAACAACCATCTCCGTGATCGTTTCGGCAAGCGATATATCAGCGACATTTCTTCCTCGGAGATTAACGATTATCTGAGCTGTCAGTATTATGAGGAGGAGCGGGCTTACAAATATGTAGAAGCATTCCTCAAGATGTTTTACCTGATTTTCGGCCAAGCGTATTCACGGAATTATCTCAGCGTAGACAGGTACAACTCCCTCTGCGTGAACAAGGACTCAAAGATTCATATGCCCAAGATGAAGATCGACGAGGACGAGGATATTGTGGCCTTTTCCGCCGAGGAAATGAAAGGGCTGGACGCTTATTTCAAGGGCAGCAATGCCGAAACCGCGTATATGCTCGGGAAATACTGTGGACTGCGAATCGGTGAATGCTATGGGCTGCTGTGGTCTGATGTGGATTTCGAGCAGGGCACGCTGTCCATCGAGCGGCAGATGCAGTACGAAGACGGAGTAATCCGACTTGTCCCGCTCAAGACCAGAAGCG
>DCIK01000041.1 GCA_002315975.1 Clostridiales bacterium UBA1728 | reverse complement strand
CCGTGCCCTACGGAGTCTTTTTGCGAGAAAAGGAAGACTGAAAAGCGCGGCACGGCCGGGAGGCCGTGCCCTACGGCGCGTGGGGCACAACAAAAAACACCGAAAAGCGGCAGCTTTTCGGTGTTCTTGCTATTCCTTAGAAACCGGCGGTTGGAAGAACCGATCAGTTCTTGGGCAGGGGCCCGAACAGGTTCTCGCGGGAGGCGCCGATGTACTCCATGCAGAAATCGTCTTCGCCGATCAGAGCCTGAGTGGCGTAGATGATGCCCATCATGTCGCGGTTGGTGGGGTCGACAATGGCGGAGTCCATGCCAGCCTGCATGGAGAGGCACATGAAGCCCATGTTCAGCATCTTACGCACGGGCAGGCCGTAGGAGATGTTGGACAGACCGGAGGTGATGTGGATGGTGGGGTGATCCTTCTTGATCTGACGGCAGACCTCAGCGAAGGTCAGGAAGGACTCCTGGTTGGTGGCAAGGCCTTCCACCAGGGGATCGACGAACACGCGGCTATCCTTGATGCCGTACTTGGCGGTGGCTTCCATCAGCTTGTTGAAGTTCTCCATGCGCTTCTCAACGTTCTGGGGGATGCCGTCGTCGCCGGAAAGAAGGGCAACAACATTCCACTCAGTGTTGGCGATCTCGGGGAAGACCACATCGATCTTGTCGCCCTCGAGGGAGACGGAGTTCAGCAGGCCGGGCTTCTTGCAGAAGGGCAGAGCCTCGAGGCACACGCGGGGATCGGGAGAGTCGACGCAGATCTTAACATCGGAAACTTCCTGAATGGCCTCGATCATCCACTTCAGGGTCTCGACTTCGCCAACGTTGACGGAGGCGCAGCAGTCGAGGTAAGCGGAATCTTCGTCCTCGTCAACCTGGTAAGCCAGAGCGTCGGACTGGATCTTGGCGAGGCGCTTGATGGCCTCGACGTCGTGGGCAGCAATAGCTCTGCCGGCGGAGGGGATGGAGCCGTTGATCTTTTCGCCAATGATAATCATTGATGTTTCTCCTTGAAAATCCAAAAAATAAAAATTACCTAAGCTTAGGTAGGTTAGTACCTAAGCTTAGGTGTTAGGGTTAAAACTTAGGCAAGCTCCTTGGCCTTGACGGCGGCGGCAGCGGCGTTGGCGGTGTAGGCGTTGGCGCCGATCTTGTCGCAGAAAGCCTGGGTGATGGGGGCGCCACCGACCATGATGGTCACGGGCAGGCCGGCATCCTTGATGGCCTTGACAGTGGCTTCCATGTTGTCCATGGTGGTGGTCAGCAGGGCGGACAGACCGACCAGCTTGCAGTCGGGGTTGGCCTTGATGGTCTCAACGAACTTCTCGGCGGGGACGTCGACGCCCAGGTCGATGACTTCGAAGCCAGCGGACTCGATCATCATGCCGACCAGGTTCTTGCCGATGTCGTGCAGGTCACCAGCGACGGTGCCGAGGATGAACTTGCCGTACTTGGCGGCAGTGGCGTCGCCCAGGAAGGGCTTCAGGGTGTTGACACCGCGCTGCATGGTCTTAGCAGCAACCAGCATCTCGGGGACGTAGATCTCGTTCTTCTGGAACTTCTCGCCGACGGTATCCATAGCGGCGGTCATGGACTCCAGAACTTCGGAGGGGTTGGCACCACCGTCAACGGCGGCCTTGACAGCCTCTTCGATCTTCTTCAGCTTGCCAGTCTCAACGAGCTTCTTGATGTCTTCGATCATTTTAAAAATCCTCCTCAAAATATTACGATCTGCCTGCCGGCACGTTGCCTCCGGTGACAGTCGCTTTGGACAAATTCGGAATCGCTTTCCTACGATTTCCGTTTGCTCACTCAATTTACCATAACCCGGGACTTTCGTCAAGGGGGCTTTGGAGCCCGATTTTCCGTTTTTGACGCATATTATGCCTTTTTGTTATGCTAACGGCTTATTAATCTGTGTTCAGTAAACCCGCGTCATGCGTTCTTTTGGGGCGCGAATGGCTATTCGGGTATGCTTTTCGTCTATATTTCGCTGTCAGAGCGGGTTAGTTATGACATATTGCTATTACAGCTCTTACGATGAATAACAAAAAAGTATAGTGCAGAACTGAATTTTTATGTATAATGTACGCAGTCGGGAGCGCCTTGTCTGTCAGTCCTCGCTGCCGTTGTCGCTCATGAGACCGTAGCCGCCGTTATCCCGGCGGTAGACCACGGCGAAGGCGCCGTCCTCGTCCATGTTGCGGAAGGCGTAGAAGCTGTGACCCAGCAGGTTCATCTGCAGCACGGCCTCCTCGGGGGTCATGGGCTGCATGGTGAAGTGCTTGTTGCGCACGATGGCGATCTCCTCGCTCTCCTCCTCGGGTTCAACGGCAGCGCCGGTATTCCACACGATGGGTTCGCTCTTGAGCTTCTTGGAGAGACGATCCTTGTTCTTGCGGATCTGCCGCTCGATGGAGGCAACGCAGGAATCCACGGAGGCAAAGAGGTCGCCGGTGGTCTCGCTGGCGCGGTAGATCATCCCGTTGTTGCTGACGGTGACCTCAGCGGTGTAGCGGCCACGCTCCCGGCTGAATACAACGGTGCCCTCGGAGTCCTGCCGGAAGAGACGGTCGAGCTTGTTGACCTTCTTGGCGGCGTAGTCCCGGAGCTCCTGGGTGGTCTCCGTTTTCTTGTCCATGAATTTGATGTTCATGCTTGTGCTCTCCTTTCATTTACAGTCGATTGCAAAACTGCGTTTTACAATCGAGATAAGACGCTCGCATTGATCGCGGCGGCTCTGCCGCCTTGGTCGATGCGAGGGCGCACCAATAGAGTGCGCCTCAGGGTATTTTCAAGGGGGCAAAGCTCCCTTGAAAATGATTGAATTTTTTTGCGAGCTGCGGCTCGCAAACTCTGCGAGGCATCAAAATCAGTCTGTCAGAGCATTTTTTCAATCATATACTTGATAACCCAAGTATAACACAATCCGTTCAAACTGTATAGACAATTTGTAAATATTCATTCATTTTTGTGGGAGGTGTACAAAAATGCCCCTGCGCGAACTATCCTGCGATACCATACGCGCTGCGGTGGCACAGCTCTGCATCGAGGCCAACCGCAAGCTTCCCCCCGATGTATATGCCGCGCTGGAGAAGGCGAAGAGCGAGGAGGACTCCGCTCTCTGCCGGGAAATTCTGGGCGATCTCATCGAAAACGCCGACATTGCAAGGCGGGAGGGCATCCCCATCTGTCAGGACACAGGTCTGGCGGTGTTCTTCGTGGAGCTGGGTCAGGATGTCCACATCAGCGGCGGCGACTTCCGGAAAGCCTTTGACGAGGGTGTGGCTCAGGGCTACACCGAGGGCTATCTGCGCAAGAGCAGTCTCGACTCGCCCTTTCTCCGCCGCGTGAACCGGGGGGATAACAGCCCCGCCATCGTCTACACGGACATCGTGCCCGGTGACGCTTTGAAGATCACAGTCTGTCCCAAGGGCGGCGGCAGCGAGAATATGTCGGCGCTGGGAATGCTCACCCCTGCCCAGGGTCGGGAGGGCGTGAAGCGCTTTATCGTAGACGCGGTAAAAAAGGCCGGGGCCAACCCCTGCCCGCCCATCATTGTGGGCTGCGCCGTGGGCGGCACAGCCGAGCAGTGTATGCTGCTTGCAAAAAAAGCATTACTGCGCAGCGTGGGCGAGCCCAATCCCGATGAGGAGGTGGCCGCGCTGGAGCGGGAGCTGCTGGAGGAGATCAACGCCCTCGGCATCGGCACGCAGGGCTTCGGCGGCAGCAGAACGGCGCTGGGCGTGCATATGCTCACCCATCCGGTGCATCTGGCCAGTCTCAGCGTGGCGGTGAATCTCCAGTGCCACGCGGCGCGGCACCAGACCGTTATATTATAAGGGGGGAGAAGCCATGGAAATTCGTCTTACCCTGCCTCTCAGCGAGGAGGCAGCCCTTTCCCTCCGCAGCGGAGACCGGGTACTGCTGACGGGCATCGTCTACACCGCCCGGGACGAGGCTCACGAGCGGCTCATGAAGCTGGAGGACTGGCCCTTTGAGCCGCAGGACGCCGCCATCTACTATACCGGCCCCTGTCCCGCCCCGCCGGGAGCGGTCATCGGCCCCGTGGGGCCCACCACCAGCGCAAGAATGGATGCCTATACCCCCGCCGTGCTGGCAAAGGGTGTTCGCTGTCTCATCGGTAAGGGGCAGCGCAGCGATAGCGTGAAGGCAGCGCTCATCGAGCACCACGCCGTTTATCTGGCCGCCACCGGCGGTGCGGGTGCGCTTCTGAGCAAGCGCGTGAAGGCGGCAAGGGTGCTGGCCTTCCCGGAGCTGGGCGCGGAGGCCGTCTATGAGCTCCTGGTGGAGGATCTGCCTTGCACGGTCATCAACGACTGCCACGGGGGAGACCTGTATCAGGAAGGACAGAGGGAATACGCGAAACCGTAAAAGCTTCAATGTAGGGCACGGCCTCCCGGCCGTGCCGCAGCCTGCGAACCCTGCTTTGTCTGGTTAAAATGCAGAAAGTTCATGTCCCACACGGCACGGCCGGGAGGCCGTGCCCTACGGGGTTGTGGAAGCGTATAATATTGTAAAGGAGAAACAACATCATGCCCACCGTCAATGAGCAGTCCCTGGCTCTCCATGAGGAGAAGCGGGGCAAATTACATATCAACAGCGCCGTATCCATCACCAACGCTCAGGAGCTCTCGCTGGCCTACACCCCCGGTGTGGCGGAGCCCTGCCGGAAGATTGCGGAGAAGCCGGAGGAGGTCTACCGCTACACCATCAAGTCCCACACGGTGGCCGTCATCTCCGACGGCAGCGCAGTGCTGGGTCTGGGCAATATCGGCGCGGCAGCCGCCATCCCCGTCATGGAGGGCAAGTGCGCCCTCTTCAGGGAGTTCGGCGGCGTGGATGCCTTTCCCATCTGCCTGGACACCCAGGACGAGGACGAGCTTGTGGAAACCTGCATCCGTCTGGCTCCCGTGTTCGGCGGCATCAATTTAGAGGACATCTCCGCGCCCCGCTGCTTCGCCGTGGAGCGCCGTCTCCGCAAGGCGCTGGATATCCCCGTGTTCCACGATGATCAGCACGGCACGGCCATTGTGGTCACCGCCGCCCTGCTGAACGCCTGCCGCTTCACCGGCAAGAGTTTCCAAGAGCTCCGCATCGTGGTCAACGGTGCCGGTGCCGCCGGCAGCGCCATCAGCCGTATGCTGCTGGGCATGGGCATCGGCGAGCTCTTCATCTGCGACACCAAGGGCATCATCTACCGGGGCCGCGCCGCCGGTATGAACGCCGACAAGGAGGAGCTTGCGCAGCTCTCCAACCACGAAAACCGTCAGGGCGGCCTGGCCGATGCCGTAAAGGGCAGCGATGTGTTCATCGGCGTGTCCAAGCCCGGTGTGCTCAGCGCGGAGATGATCGGCACCATGAACGCGGGCGCCATGGTCTTTGCCATGGCCAACCCCGAGCCGGAGATCATGCCCGATGCCGCTCTCGCTGCCGGTGCCGCCATTGTGGGCACGGGACGCAGCGACTTCCCCAACCAGATCAACAATGTGCTGGCCTTCCCCGGCTTGTTCCGGGGTGCCCTCTCGGTGCGTGCCGCCGACATTACCGAAAACATGAAGCACGCCGCCGCCCGCGCCATTGCCGCTCTGGTCAGCGATGCGGAGCTGCGCGCCGACTATCTGCTCCCCGCCGCCTTTGATAGCCGGGTAGCCCCCGCCGTAGCCGAGGCTGTGGCACAGCAGGCAAAGGTGGACGGCGTAGCGAGGATATGAAAAAATCTCTGCGGACAACTCCGCAGAGATTTTTCTTGCCTTCCCCCTTGGGGGAAGGTGTCAGCGAAGCTGACGGATGAGGGTTAAACAAGGGTTCACTGTACTTGAGGGCTTACCCTCCCGGACGAGCCGCGGGCGGGAACGGATTGCCACGTCGCTACGCTCCTCGCAATCAGGATGAAGAGATTCACCACGATGAACGAAAGCCCTATGGCTCCCTCTGATGAGGGAGCTGTCGAGCGGAGCGAGACTGAGGGAGAGACCGTCTACGCTGCAGCTCAAAAGATTCTCTCTCCCTCAGCCCCAGTTTGCGAACTGGGGCAGCTCCCTCATCAGAGGGAGCCAAGAAAGATTCCAGCATCACTTTCACAGCAATGACAGGCTTTTTACAGCCCCATTATTTTTTTCGCCGCGTCCTCCGCGCTCATGGCGCTCACATCCAGCTTCTCGCCCCGCAGGGCATCGTAGAGGGGAATGCGCGCTAAACTGCGCTCCAGCACATCACTCTGCCGGAGGCCGGCGTCGATGTCCCGCTGCAGCCGCTCTGTCAGCGCCTCCGGGGAGCAGACAAGAGAAATCTGCCGCACCCGAACGCCCTCGGTGTCCAGCATGGAGAGGATGGTGTCGGGGATGCTCTGCAGGTGCATGACCCAGCAGAAGATCACATTTTCGTACTCGCTGCAATGAAGAAAGCTATTGAGGAGACAGGCAATATTCTTCTGCACCATCTCCTGGGTCTCGGCTGTGACCACGAAGGGGTCCGCGTCCCAGCACCAGTCGCCGTCCAGAAAAACGGCGCGGGGCAGCATACGCTTCAGATACTGGCAGGTGGTGGTTTTTCCCACGCCCATGGTGCCGCCGATGAGATAGAGAGTTTTCATTTCCTGATATCCTCTAAGGAGAGGGTCTTGCCCTCCCGCACAAGAGCTTTGATCTGCTTTTCAAATTTGCTTCGTGCCCCCATGACCTCGTGCCCGCAGCCAAGGCAGCGGAGCCTGAAGTCCGCGCCGATGCGCAGCACCTGCCATTGGGCGCTGCCGCAGGGGTGGGGCTTTTTCATGGTGAGGATATCGCCCACAAGAATGTTCATTTACTCCTCCCCCTTAATGGCGGCCCAGTAGGAGCGGGCAGCGCGTTCGGTCTTGTTGTCTCCGTAGTCGTAATAGCGGGCGTTCTTCAGCTGCTCGGGCAGATACTGCTGCCTGACCCAGTGGCCGGGGTAGCTGTGGGGATATTTGTAGCCCTGCTCCCGCTCAAAGCCCGTGCCGTCGGCGTGGACATTCTGCAGCTCCCGGGGCGGGTCGCCGGTCTTACCCTTTTTCACATCGGCCATGGCCGCGTCGATGGCCACGACCACGCTGTTGGACTTGGGACAGGTGGCAAGGAAAATCACCGCCTCCGCCAGCGGCAGCCGCGCCTCCGGCAGACCCAGCTGCAAGGCGCTGTCCACACAGGCCTTCACAATGGGCATGGCCTGGGGATAGGCAAGGCCGATGTCCTCCGAGGCCGAGCAGAGGATGCGCCGACAGGCTCCCTGCAGATCCCCGGTCTCCAGCAGCCGGGCGAGATAGTGGAGGGATGCGTCTGGGTCGCTGCCCCGCAGGGACTTCATCAGCGCCGATACCGTGTCGAAGTGGGCATCGCCCTCCCGGTCATAGTGCATGGCGCTGCGCTGGGTGACGGTTTTGGCATCGGCGAGGGTCAGCAGGGCTTTGCCGTCCTCCCGCACAGCGGCGGAGTAAAGGAGCTCCACGGCGTTCAGCGCCTTGCGCACATCCCCGCCGCAGCCCTGGGCCACATAGTCCACCACGCCCGGCTCACACTCAGCCTCGCAGCCATCCCGCTCCGAGAGAATCCGCAGCGCACGGTAGATGGCGGGCATCACATCCGCGGGGGTGATGGTCTTGAACTCGAAAACCGTGGAGCGGGACAGAATGGCGTTATATACATAGAAGTAGGGGTTCTCGGTGGTGGAGGCAATGAGCGTAATGCTGCCGTTCTCGATGAACTCCAGAAGGCTCTGCTGCTGCTTTTTGTTGAAATACTGAATCTCGTCTAAGTAAAGGAGCACGCCGCCGGGGGTGAGAAAGGTGTCCAGCTCGGCGATGATGCTCTTGATGTCCTGCAGTGACGCGGTGGTGGCGTTGAGCCTGCGGAGGGTGCGGTGGGTCTTCTCGGCGATGATCCGCGCCACGGTGGTTTTGCCCGTGCCGGAGGGGCCGTAGAAAATCATGTTGGGAATCTGCCCGCTCTCCACAATGCGGCGCAGCAGACCCTTCTGACCCAGTATGTGTCCCTGACCCACCACCTCGTCCAGCTCCGTGGGGCGCAGGGCATCCGCTAAAGGCTGATAATCCATCTTCTCCGGCCTCCTTTGATGTAGCGGCATATATTATATAGTGTTTGTTGAAAATTCGCAATGAGAAATGTGAATTTCCCCTGTCCCCAGCCGTAGGGCACGGCCTCCCGGCCG
>DCIK01000004.1 GCA_002315975.1 Clostridiales bacterium UBA1728 | reverse complement strand
TTGCGCTCCTCGCCTGTGCCGGGGCCGGCGTTCAGCTCCTCCTCGTCGATATAGGGGGGCGTGGTCTCAAAGGGTATCCAACCCACGCCGTCCAGATAATATTCCGCCCAGGCGTGGGCGTGGTTCTCCGTCAGCGTGACGGGTTCCCCACCCGTATACTGCGCCGCCTCCTCCGCACTCAGGTAGTAGCCCTCCACATAGCGGGCGGGAACTCCCAGCGTTCTGAGCATCAGCGCGGCAAGGGTGGCATAGTGGACGCTGTAGCCGGCCATCTCGTTTTCCAGCACACAGGCGGCGAAGTCCTGCTCCCCGAGGCGCAGACTTTCGCTCTCGTCATAGCACATCCTGTCTTTAAGCACCGTCAGAATGCAATCCTTAATCTCCGAGAGGGTGTAGCCGCCCTCCGGCAGGTCGATGGCCTCCGCGAGAACGGCGGCGGTCTCCTCCGGCACGCGCAGGTACTCGCTTTCCGCAAAGCTCCTGTAAAGCTGCTCGCGGCGGAGATATGCGCTTACCCCGGGATCGCTGCTCATCACGGAGAGCGAGGCGCGAAGAGTAAACCAGTCCGGAACGCTGCCGGAGCTCATTTTCCCGCTCCAGCTTTTGCCGGGGGGCGCAGTGCTGTCACCGATGGCAGAGGCATCCAAAAGTCCGTTGCCCATGAGCCCATAGGGCAGGTAGAGCCGAGCGCTGCAGGCGCTCTCGTTGGTGACGGAGATTTCCGCAGGACGGAGGCTGTCTGTGACCTCGGCGGCTGTGCCTATGGCGGAGAGGGCGTAATAGCCGCTCTCGTGGAGGGCGTAAAAGCTCTCGCTCCATGGGGCTTTCTCCGCATTGGTAAGGGGCTCCCAGCTCTGCCCTGTGTAGCTCTCGCCGGTGAAGCCCCGGAGATAGAGCTTCTGGGGCGTCTCCATGGTCACCGTCAGCGCCGGGGTATCGCTCTTTCGGAAGCTGCCCAGCGTGGAAAGATCTCCCTCGGGCATGGCGTTGGTCTCGCTGTCATAGCGCAGGGCATGGAGGGCGATTCGCAGGCTGTCCGGCAGACCGCTTTGCACTTGCAGTCCGAAGGCTGCCGAGAGACAGAGCAGCAGGCAGAGCAGCGCCGCCACAGCGTTTCGCCCTCCCCTGCCCCGCAGGAGAAGAGTACCCACGCCGAAGAGATACAGCGCTGCTCCCCCATCCACGGGCACGAAGCCCACAGCCCAGAAGAGCAGGAACGGCAGCAGACTCAGTGCCGCACCCAGCCGTCCGCTGCCCAGCACCGAGGCGCAGAGCAGCAGGGCGAAGTAGGCCAGCAGCACCCACAGGGCATAGGCCGAGCGCCCTTCGTCCGCGCCCTCCAGCGGGAGGATGATGCAGCCCGTACAGGCGCAGAGGGCACTGCGGAAGCCGTTTACCAGCGCCAGAAGACCGCTGCGGAACAGGGGCAGGGTAAAAAGTCCCGCCATAAGCAAGGCGCCGCAGCCAAAGAGCAGCGTACGATTGCCCTTCGCCAGCAACAGCAGCGCTGCGCTCAGTGCAAACAGCAGCGCAAGGGCGGCTGCGGCTGACACGCCCGCCCCGGGCAGCGCCGCAGAGAGCATATGTACCAGCCCAGCCTCGGCGCAGAGCAAGGCGGACAGCAGCAGCAGGCGCTCTTTTCGCTCGATGCTGTCGCTCTCCTCCCTGAGTATCAGGCGGATGGCGGCGGAATTTTCGTTCATCATTCCCTCAGCTCCAGATTCTGCAAGGTTTCGGTATAGCTATCGCTGTCAAAATAGACGGTATCGCCGTCGCTCTCCCCGCTCCGGCAGAGAAAGGCGGTCAGGCGGCTGCGGCTGCGCAGCTCCTCCAGTTCGGGCGTTGCTTCCGCGGCGAAATAGAGGATGCGGCCTAAATTCTCCCGCTCCGCGGAGCGCAGCAGCAGGGAGATCGCGCTCTCCTCCGTCCTGCCGCCCCGATCCCGGATCAGGCGGGGCAGCAGGGAGAGCAGCTCGTCCGGGCTCTCCACAGCCTCCTCCGCCAACTGTCCGTCCTCGTTCCAGCAGAGAATGAAGGGCAGTCCCTGTTCGGATATGGCCTGGGCCACGGAGGATACGGTCTCTGCCAGCGCATCGGCAGCGGCACCGCCCATTGCCCCCGCCGTTTTGTCCCAGAGGAGGAGCAGGGAGCGGTTCAGCGGCTTGGAGCCGTCACGGACGATCATCCGATCCAGCTTGCCGCTGAGCTTCCAGTGGACATTGCGCAGATTATCCCCGGGCACATAGTCCCGGAGCTGCAGCACCTCACCCAGATCATTTCCCAATCGGGGCAGATAGGCATCGTTGTCGTCGCCCTCGGCCACAGCGCTGTTGAGCTCCACACAGGGAAAGAACAGCTCCGGCAGCACCGTTACCCGCGCCGAGGTCTCGCCGACCGGCAGCTTCAGGCGCAGAAAGCCCAGAATATCAAGCAGGTAGACGCTCTCCGAACAGAGCTTAAGCTGTCCGCAATGGCTGCTTTGGAGCAGCAGCTTCCTCTCTGCCGTGGAGCAGGGTGAAACAGCGAGGGGAATTTCTGTCCTGCTGCGCTCCCCTGTCAGCATATTTTCAGTCATGAAGATTACATAAAGCTGTACCGAAATCAGTCTCGCCTCATTCCGTACTCTCACACTGCAGGCTACAGCGCTGTTTTTGGTGGCGCCGGGGCTGACGGATATGCCGATACTCAGCTTCTTACGAAGGCAAAGGTTCAGCCCGAAGGACAGCCAGGGCAGGGCAAATACAGCCAGCAGCGCCGAGAGCAGCAGCCTCTCCTTGGAGACAAGCCACAGCAGCCCCAGAATCAGAAGCGTCAGGAGATAGATGCCCAACGCCCTAAAGCCTTTTCGTTTCACAGCTTTTTGAAGGCTCTGGCCTCGGGAGCTTTGACCTCGTCCAGCATCCCCAGCAGGAGGCTCTCGGCATCGTACTCATGGAGCCTTGCCTTGCTCGAGAGCATCAGACGGTGGGCGAAGACGGAGGTGAACACGCTCTGCACATCCTCCGGCAGCACGAAGTCCCGCCCCTGCAGATAGCCGTGAGCCTTGGCGCTGCGGCAGAGAGCCAGCGCTCCGCGGGGAGAGATGCCCAGAGTCACAAAGGGATTGGTGCGGGTCTTTTCCACCAGAGCGGAAATGTAATCGTAAATCTCATCGGCCATGTATACCTGCTGTACCTCGTCGATGAGGCGGATAAGCCCGGCCGCATCGGTGACCTTCCGGGCGTGATCCAGCGGGTTCTCATGGTGGCGCTCCCGCATAATGTCCGCCTGAGTCTTTAAGTCGGGATAGCCCATGCTCATGCGGATGAGAAAACGATCCAGCTGGGAGTTGGGCAGAGCCGTGGTGCCCGCGCTGCCCACAGGGTTCTGGGTGGCCAGCACCACAAAGGGGCTGGGCAGCGGATAGGTCACGCCGTCTACGGTCACATGGCCCTCCTCCATGGCCTCCAGCAGCGCCGACTGGGTCTTGCTGGAGGTACGGTTGATTTCGTCGGCCAGCAGGAGATTGGTCATCACCGCACCGGATTTATACTCCAGCTCGCCCTTGTCCTTGTTATAGACGGAATAGCCCAGAATGTCGGAGGGCATGGTGTCGTTGGTAAACTGGACACGCTTGGTCTCCAGTCCCAGCACCTTGGAAAAGCTCATGGCCATGGTGGTCTTGCCCACACCGGGCACATCCTCCAGCAGCACATGACCCCGGGCGAGGATGGCCATGAGCACCTTTTCTATGGCCTCGTCCTTGCCCAGAACAACCTTACGGATTTCTCTCTGAATGGCATCGGTCAGTTCATTCATGCTTTTTCTTCCTCCCCAGTACAAGTACGGCTCCGCCACCCGCCACGACAGCGGCGGCAATGTAGATCAGAACGGGTTTTCCGCTGCTTTCCTCCGCAGTTTCCCGTAGGTCAAAAATGCTTCCCTGTCCGCTGCGCAGTCGGGCAAGGGCGATCCAGGCCGAAAGCGCCTGCTCGCTGGCGAGGAAATTGCCCTTGTCGTCGGTAATCTCATGGGCATAGCTGCCGTCGCTCTGCCGGAAGCTCCGAAGTCCGTCCAGCAGGGTCACGCCGTTACGGATAAAGCGCTCGTCCTCCTCCGGGTCAATGCCCAGAGCGCAGAGGGCGATGATTACCTGTGATCCGCTTTCGCTGTTGCGCACATCCCCGTAGGTATAGTCGCCTGTATCCTCCATGGCATTTGAGAGGAAGCGCAGGGCTATTTCGATCTCTTCGCTGTACTGCTCCCGATAGGGCGCAAGCGCCTGCAGCGCCATAGCGGTAATATCCACATCGGAGCTGCCCTTCATCAGGCCGAATCCGCCGTCGGCTTCCTGGGCCGAGAGGATGGCGGCAAGGATGTCTTCACGCTGAAATTTAGCCCCTTCCGGCACGCTGTAGCCGCCGCAGTCCAGCGCGATCAGCGCCCAGATCCAGCCGTTCAGCCCCGCCGCGCCCAAAGAGCTGCCGCCGAAGCTGTAGGTGCCCAGCGCGATGAGATCCAACTCGTCGTTCACGCCGAAGCGGGTGGGGTCTGCACCCAGCGCCTTAGCCGTCAAAGCAACCCGATGCCACTCTGTGGGCTGTGCCCGCTCCACGGAGGAATCTGCAAGCTTTTCGCTGGCATACTGCCGCAGATCCGAGAGATACGCATCTGTCTTCTCCGCACCCAGCAGGGCGATGCAGAAGGCCGTCCAGTCGCAGAGGGAGCTGCCCGCCGGGAAGTCATCGCCCAGAGAGAGCAGCTCGGTCTTGCCGATACCGGCAAGGCTGTGATAACCCTCATAGGCGGCTTGCGCCGCGGCCTTTGCCTCCTCGGCGCTGCCGAGAGCTAACACGCTCTGGCTCAGCAGCAGGAGGCAAAGCAAAAGTGCCAAAAATTTTTTCATTATTTTTTCTCCTTATTCCTAAGATGTACCCAAAGCCGGTAGCCACTCCTCTTCCGCTTCGCCGCAGCGGCGACAGATGCGCAGCACATAGCCCTGCTCCGTTTCCGTGGGCTCGATGCGCTCGACTTCCTCCAGCCAATGGCCTTGGAAGAGCTCTGCGCCGTCCACCCAGCGATAGCAATAGCTGGCAAAGCTGCCGTAGCTGCCGCCGGTGGAATCATAGCCGCCTATGTCCTTTCCGTAGGCCAGAGAGAAGCGGAGATAAATCACATCCCCGTCGTTAAGATACCACTCGCTCATGCCCTTGCCGGGGAAGATGGAGCCGTTGACCGTATACATCCAGCCGGAGCCAGAGGTGTAGTCCCACTCGCCTATGCTGTCGGGATCGGAGGAATTGGTCAGAGTCAGACCGTCCCGCCGGATCGTCTCCCAGAGATGACCCGGTACCGCGCCGCCCTCGTTGATGCCTGCGCGGTAGATGCGGTGGAGATAGAAGCCCAGCTTTATGCTGCCGCTGTAATCCACCGTATAGCCGCATTCTTCCAGACACTCCAGAACCGCGTCGGCAGCAGGGATGCCCTGCTTGATGGTATATAGATAGGGGCCGTCCAGTATGCCCTGACCGATGGCCGTGGCATCGATATAGACGCTGGCCGTGCCGGTGCTCTGCCCCTCGTCGGGGAACTCCACCGTTATGTTTCGTTTGATAAAGCCGGAGCTGCCCTTGCCGTCGCTGGCTCGGATCACGATTTCCACGGCGCGGGTATCGCCGATATTCGGCCGCTGGAAATAGAGGGCATACTCATATTGGGCGCTGCCGCCGGTCACCTGCGTGGCCGCAACGCCGTCCACCAGAACCGTGATGATACTGCTGCCGGTTCTGGCGAGATAGTTCCCGTCGCCGTCCAGAGCAGAGACAAGCAGAGTATAGTTCTGGTTGCTGAGGATAGCGCCGTCCTCTAAATTGGTGTGGATTTCCGGGGGATGCTCACCCACCTGCGGGTTGTTCTCGTCGGCCTCCCGCTCCTGATAGAGGATGGTGTAGCGTTTGTCGAGGATCAGCTCACCGTCCTGATAAAGCAGCACAGTGATCTTGTTGCTGCCAAGGCTCAGCGTGGCCTCGTAATTGTCTTCGGATACGGGAGCAAGCACGCCGCTGTCGGTTCTGACCCTGATGCTGAGTCCTTCTCCCCCGCCGGCTCTCACATAGAAGGGCAGAATATCATTGTTCAGCTCCTCCACCAGCACGCTTCTGCCGGTGTACTGCCCCAGATTCGTGGCGAAGGTCGGGCCCTCGGCGCTGCCGCCGCCCTCGCCTCCTTCACCGCTTCCTTCCCCGCTGCCCTCGCCGCCGGAATCATCATTCTGCTCCGTGGGTTCGGTTTCATTCTGCTGCTCGGGGTTGCTTATGTTTTCCTCCTCAGGCGGGGGTGTCTGCTCCGGAGGAGGGGTCTGCTCCACAAAGCCCGAAGAGCGTTTGCTGGACAGGGGCTCCGGCTCAAGGGGATCAGGCTCGCCAAAAAGCTCTGTGGGACGCTTCACGCCCGCCGGCAGAACCATGACCGTCCAGCTCAGCAGCAGCGCCGCGCAGAGGAGATAGCCCAGAGTGCGTATGTTTTTTTCGCTCATGTCGCTGTCCCCCCGCTCAGAGCCACCGGGCATAGAGGGTCATATCAGTCTCCACGCAGTCATTGGCAAAGTCCCAAAGGTTTACATAATCTTTTTCCTTATACCAACCCCGGAACACATGGCCGCTCTTTTCCGGGTTCATGGGAAGCTCTAACTTTTCGCCCCGCCGGAGGTGGACATCCGCAATCTCGGTACCGCCGTCGGTATCGAAGTGAACGGTCTTTCTCCGCAGCAGGAGCGCAGCAAGTACGCCGAGGGAAAGGAGACCCAGCGCTGACCAAAGGAGCCAGAGTGACGAGCTCTTTTCTGTCCAGCCGGCATAGAGGGTCATTTCCTCCTCTACGGTATCATTTTCAAAATCCCAGAGCAGGGTGCAGTCCTCGTCCCGATACCAGCCCGAGAAGCTGTAGCCCTCGCGCTCGGGGTCTGCGGGTCTTGCGATGCGTTGACCCAACTCCACGGACTGAGATGCGGTTTCGCTGCCGCCGTTGGCCTCAAAGCTTACGGTAACCTCTCCGCCGATGAAAACCTTCAGATTCTCCGTTTGGAGCGGATAGCTGCCGCTGCCGTCGGGGAGAAATACCTTCGCATGGCAGCAGGAGATTTGGGCGCTGCCGCATTGGGCAAGCACCCGGAAACGAAGACTGCCCACAGCGGTTTTAGGCGACCAGGTGGTGCCGCTGCCCAGAGAGAGATAGGCCATAATGCAGCTTTTATCTCCGTCCACCTTTGTTATGTCAACCGATTCCACGCCGGGGGTCAGGACGGTGCTGTTTTCCAGCATTTCAAAAAATGCCGGGTCATAGCTGATTTCGTTCTGTACGCCGTAGATTACGCTGTTGCTGTTCTCATCGCTGCGCTGAAGGGTGAAGACCACGGTAATGGTATCACCGCTGCGCACATGTAGCTCGCTCTCTCCGTTGGCGCTGAGGCTCATGGTATAGCTGGGCTCTGCGGCAGAGACAGGCAGCAGGAGCAGCGGCAGGAGCAGGCTCAAAAGGAGTGCGGATAGAATTCTTTTCATTTCTCCGCCTCCTTAATGGCGGTCATGACCGCCACCGCATCGCCGGTATCCAGCTCCCCGTCGCCGTTTACATCCAGTCTCAGCAGCGCCTGCAGCTTCTCCAGCTCAAGGCTCTCTCGCAGGAGATAGCAGTTGAAGATATACTGAGCATCGTTGATGTCCATGCGCCCGCTCTCGTTGGCATCGCCGGAGGAAGTGAGGTGTTCGCAATTGCCTAACCCCCGTTGAAGGAGGGTTTCCAAGGACGCCTTCACGGTCTCAAGAGTCTCCTTAGAGCGCAGGAGCAGCACATAGCGCTCATGGGTCTCATCGAAAAGGAAGTGCTCTTCCCCGTAGGTATAGAGTCTGCCGTCGCCGTTGATGCCGCCGACAGACAGGCAGTAGATGCACTCGCCCTCCGCAAGCTTCAGATATTCGCAGACGGAGACGAACTTCTCCTCTGCCCTCACAACATGGATGGTAATGGCACCCGTGACCGCAGAGGCAGGAATCACATAGCTGCCGCTGCCGCGCATGGTCAGAGCCACCGCTTTGCCTCCGATGCTGACCTGAGGCTCGTACTCCTCACCCTCGGGAGAGGAGAGCGTGAAGGTAAAATCTTTATGGAGCGTGGCGGTTTTCGCGCAGCTCACATAGTCCTTGCCCTCGCCGGTTACTGTAACGCTTGCGCTGCCCGTGGTGGAGCTGCTGCCGGATGTGGAAGAAGAACTGCTGCCGTTGCTGTTGCGGGCAATCTTAATGAGGATATTGCCCGTTACCGTGCTGCCGGCAATGGTATACACATTCCCGCTGACGCTGGGCGTTACATTCTTTCCGCCGATGGAAACGGTAACGCTATAGCTGTAGCCGCTCCAGGCAGCGATGGAGAAGACGAAATCTTTCCCGGCCTCCGCCGTTGTGGGGGCAGTGCCTGTGCCGTCCCGGGCACGGGCATCGCCCATGCCGGTGCCGGAATAGGTAACGGTATATTCCGTGTCCTCCTGACTGCCGGCAAGCTTATCGACGGTAATCACGATATTGTCAGTGATATAGTTACCGGGTATTACATACTTTCCATCTCTTATTTCTACGCTTACGCTGCTGCCGCCCACAGTGGCGGAAACAGAATAGGTATAGCCTTCATCCTTTGTAACGGTAAAGGAAAAGTCCTTGTGATACTCCGCTTTGGAGGCCGCCGTCACATCCTCCCGGCCGCTGCCCTGGAGGGTTACCGTATAGGTCTTTGCACTGCGGCTGCCGGTAATGACCAGCTCGCCGCTGACCTTCTCCACCAGATAGCTGCCGTCGGACAGGGTTTTTACGCTGACGGGAACGCCGTCTACGGTGGCAGTGGGCGTAGTGTAGGCATAGTTTGTGTCCGTGGGACGGAAGCTGTAATCGTCGCCGTCGGCCACGGTCTTTTCGCCGGTATAGATATCCGGCAGGGTGACGCTGTGGGTCTCCGCGCTCTTGCGGATGGTATAGCTCACGGCGGGGGTTTTCAGACTTACCGCGGGGGCGTTGCGGACATTGGCTCCAGCACCGTCGTCAACACTGCAGGCGCCGCACTCCACCTTCGCCGTGCCCACGCCGATGGCAGTGAAGCGCAGACGGAAGGCAGCCGTGTCACTGCTGCAGCTCCGCTCCGGCCCGTAGGCCATCAGACGAAGCTGTCCGGCTACGCTTTCGTTCAGCTCGGCACCCTCAATGCTTTTAGTGTCCAGCCGCAGAAGTGCCGGATCATAGGAAAGGCTCAGATCCAGCGCCGAAAAGCTCCTGATCTTGCTGTTGGGGTGGGAAATCAGAATATCCAGCTGTACGCCCTCGCCCAGCAGCAGCTCCGTGCTCTGCCGGAGGATGAGCTGATAGCGCTCCACAGCCTTGAGCTTAACCGTCAGAGTTTCCGCCTTCGGGAGTGTGATGGCTTGCAGGGACGCATCCAGACAGTTGCGCAGCTCCAGACGGAAGCTGCATTCGCTGCTGAGCTCCACATCCTCCACCGCCGTAAAGCTGAGGGTGTACAGCTCGCCGGCGGGAAGGATGATACCCTTGCTCTCGCTGTTCAGGTAGGCCAGATCGTAGGCGCTGCCGCCGCTGAGCTTTTTCAGCGCGGAGAGCCGCAGCTCCGGACATACCGTGCCGCAGGCGCTGTCTGTCAGGCGAAAGAGGGAGGAATCGAACCACAGCCGGAAAGACAGGGTGGTGCAGTTCTCGATTGGCTCGCTCAGGGCAAGCGTCAGGGTAATGCTCTCCCCTGCCGCCAGCTCGCTTTTGTCGGCGGTGAGGGAGAGACCCTCGGCGCGAGCCGTGGGAACCCAGAAAGCGGAGAGCAGCGCCAGACAGAGAAGAAGAGACAGGCATCGTTTCATTCCGTCTTCCCTCCCTTCAGCGGCTTTGTGGGGTTCAGATAGTGCTCATAGATGGCAGAGGCATCCTCGCTGTCCGCCTCTCCGTTGCCGTTGAGGTCACCGCGCTCCAGCGCCTCCCCTGTCAGGGTTTGCACGCCGTTGGCAGCGGCGTAGACCAGCGCCGCATCCGCATTATCGATCTCGCCGTTGCCGTCGATGTCACCGCTGTGGTCGGCCTCGCTCATGGTCAGCCGGATATACACATAGGGACTGTCGCAGACCACACCGCTCTCGCCCTCGCTGTTGTGGTAGAGGATGTGCTCAAAGCGGATTTCAAACTCCGTATCCTCGGCGGTGAGGGGCTTGTCCGACCAGCTCACATAGGCCGTCACATCCCGGACAGCGCCGTTGGCGTAGGTGGCGCAGACCGTCATGCCCGTGGGATCAAAGCTCTCGCCCTCGGTGTAGTTCAGCTTTTCTGGCTGCTGGACAATTTCTATTTTTTCGATGGTGCTGCCCAGCGCCATGAGCTGCGCGGAGTCGTTTTTGAAATACAGGGTGCCATAGGCATCGCAGATGGGCGAGCAGATGGCGTACTGCGCCTGAGTGCCCGTGGGGGTGAAAAGCACATAGGCCGTGCTGTACTCGGTGGTCACGCCCCTGAGCGTATAGCTCTCGGTGGTAAACACATCGGCCTGGGTCTGGCCGCTTCTGTCATGGAGACAGCGGAGCTTGCCGGGGGTGTAGTTATCGAAGAAGTAGACATAGACCCCGTCTCCCTGCACGGAGAGCAGTCCGCTGGTCTGCGGGAAGCCCTGGGTGGGAACGCTGTAGGCAATGCTCCAGCCGCTCAGGTCGATCACCGTGATGTTATGGCCTGAGTACTCCTCAAAGCGGACGCTGCCGCACACGCCCACATAGGCTCTGCCGTTATAGATGACGGGCGTGGAGCTGCTGCAGCCCGCAGTGCCCGAGCCGTTCTCCAGTCTCAGGTAGCGCAGCTCGCCCAGCTCGCCGTTTTCGGCCACATCCACGGCGTAGAAATAGCCGCCGTTGGAGGTAAAGTAGGCGGTGCTGCCCACCATGGTCACCGAGGAGCGAATGTCGCCGGTATGGGGAAGGGTGATGCTGTCTATGAGCGCTCCGGTTCTGGGATTCAGAGAGAAAAGACTTGCATATCCGCTTGCATTGCCACTTTGCCCGTCGTCACTGCCCACCAGCAGATAGTTCTCACAGGCATAAGCGCCCGCCCAGTAGAAGCCGCCCTTCACCGTATAGCGCCAGGAGGCCAGCTTGGGCTCGTTGTTCAATGCCGGGTCCTCATCGGTGAGGGACATACAGACAAAATTGGCGCTGAGCGAGTCGCCGTTCCAGAAGCCTGTATAGAGATAACCGTTGCTCACGGTGATGGGACAGTTGGGCTGACCGCCAAGCGGGTCGGTGTAGAGCCACAGGGGCTCCAGCGTGGAGGCATCAAAGGCCTGTACGCCGCCGTCGGAGAGGCCCACGAAGATCATCCCCTCGGCATAGCTGGGATTGTTGATGGCGAAGGAGGAGGCGTGATCCATATTCCCCCGGGCCACCACCTCGCCACTGACGGTGTCCAGCTTAAAGATGCTGTTGCCGGAATAGGTATAGATATACCCGTCCACCAATATGGGGCAGCCCACGGCACCGCTGTCGTAGCCCTCGCCCAGCTTGGTGGCCCAATACAGAGCCGTATCCTCGGCCACCGTGGGCGTAAAGGCAGTGACTACGCCGTTATTATTCTCGTCTGCCCGGAAGGCGGGCCACTGGGCGCTGAGACTTCTGTGTTCGCTGCCCACGGCCTCCAGCAGCGTCACGCTGAGGCTGCCGTTGCTTTCCGGCACCGTGTAGGAAGCGTTCTGCACGGCTCGATAGCCCGCAGCACTGACGGTATAGCTGTAGCTGCCGCCGGGTATCAGGTCAGCGGTATTCTCCGCATCGGTAAAGACACGCTTCCCGGTCTTATTGTTGAGGATATAGACCAGCGCATCTGCAGGCTCAGTATCAAAGCGAATCTGCACCGGCGTTTTCCGAATAAGGTGCAGGGTGTAGCTGCCCCGAATCGAGCTCTCGTCCTCGTGGCAGACTGTCAGCGTCAGCAGCTCTTCCCCGCTCTCGCCTTCAAGGGGGAGGGTGATTGGGCTGTCGGTGTAGCACTGCTCTCCGATTTTCAGGCTGTAGCCCTCAGAGCCGGGGTATTGGAGCGTGAGCGTCAGCGAAGCTTCGTCATTGGAGAGCTCCACCCAGTATTCATAACGCTCACGGTTGAAGCTCTGCTTATTGCCGGCTGCGTCCAGCAGCTCAAGACTGTCAGACCCGGAGGCAAGGCTCAGAGTCTTCAGGTGGGCGCTGCGGCGGATTTGGATTGCAGTGTCTTCATAGTAGCGTACGCCGTTCTCCTCCAGGGAGCAGCGGATGGTCAGGCAGCGGCTGTAGCCTCCCACGCTCAGACAGGAGCTCAGAGGCTGGCAGGCTCCCGTATCGCTGACCGCATTGTTGATAACCACGGTTTTGCTGCCGAAAACCGCTGTGACCCCGTAGCCCTCAGCGGCGGTGGCCTGCACATAGAGAATCGACGAGGCATCCGGGACGGTGACGCTCGCTGTTCGCCGGGAAGGTGCGAAATCGTCCGGGGAGAGGAAGGGTCTGCGGGTCTGGTAGCTGCTCTTGTCGTAAAGAGCCAGCTCCCGCAGAGGCGCACTGTTCTTCGGCTCCGCCGCCGAAACGGTAAGACCGTCGGAGGCGGTGAAGGAGGCAGAGGCGTGGGAATAATCATTTTTGCTGCACACATAGTGGTACTGCGTCCCCGGCAGCAGATCGAAGCTTCCGTCATTGCGGGGATTCACCCGGTGCTCATCGCCGTCATAGACCGCGAGGGTACAGCCGCCCGGAACATTGAAGCGGACATTGGCAGCAGCACTGTGGTAGATGCTGAAGTGATATGTCCGCTCCCTGCCGCCGGAGTGGCTCACGCGGAGGGTGAGCTCGGTATCGCTCTGGGTGTTTATGCTGCCGCAGCCCTCCACGCTGTAGCCTTCGCTGCCGAAGGCCTCCGCACTGACGCTCAGAGAGGAGGAAAACACGGTGCAGCTGTATTCCCCGATAACAGCAGAAAAACCCGGTTGGCAGAAATGCTCACTGCCATCGGGAAGAAGGAGCGTTATGGATTTGAGGGTGGGACTGCGCTGCAGTTTGAGGCTGTGGGTCTGAATCTGGGTGTAGCCGCTCGAATCTGTATATCGACCCTCCAGTGTGAGCTCCCGATCCGTCATACCGGGTTCCAGAAGGGAGGCCAGCGAAAGGGTTTTGGATTCCCAGCTTCGGGAGGTACCGCTCTGATCCTTGCCGCTCAGGTCCGTATAGACCGTACGGAGGATGGTCTTGTTCTCGTCCGGCACAGCGCCTATACCCACATAGAGGATGGGGCTGCCGGAAAAACAGTCCTCTACCTCAAAGACCGTACTGCTCTCGCCGCACTGCAAAAGCGGGAAACGCTTGTCCTCAAAGGCAGTGCCCGTACTGCGGCTGAGCCGTAGCTCTCCGAACCACTGACCGTAGGGCAGAGAAGCGGTAATAATCGGATTGGGATTCTCGGGTCCCACCGTCAGTCTTCCCTCGGTGCGGTTCACGCCGCCGTCCGAAAGAACGAAGCTGTAGTCTCCCACGATGACCGAAAGGGTCTCGCCGCTGCCGCTGACGCTCTGGCCGTAGGCATCGGTAAGGGTAATCTGCAGCAGCGCGGGAGTGATACCGTTCTGGGTAACGGAAAAGCTCACCGGGTACTTCGTTCCCTGCCGGAGCTCCTCATAGGCGGCTATGGCACTGTTGAGCGATCCGAGCAGCTCTTCGGCACCGGAGCTGCTGATATTGCGCAGACCGTTGCGGCAGTTTGTATAGGCCGTTCTGGCAGGGCCATAAAGGGCTACTCCGTTACTCATGGCACTGTATTCCGCCATACGCCGCAGAAGCGGAAATACCTCCGGCACCTCCTTCGAGGATGTGCAGATAAACAGGCAGCCCACATTTTCGGCGTCGGTATCCAGTGCATAGTTGCGCCCCTGCGGATCGGTATAATCCATATACCGGCAGAAGCTTCCGGCAACACCCTCGATGGTGTAGATATTTCCCGTTTCCAGCCCCTCGAAGCGGTAGCCGGAGGAAAGAAGCGCGTCCGCCACGGTGTCACCGCTCTTGTAGGTAATCTCCGTCGGAGCAATCAGAATCTCATTGGCCGTAACCGCCGCAAGAACGAAGCTGCCGTCGGATTTCGCCCATACGCTCTGGGGCAGAAGCAGCAACAGAAGGCAGGCGCAGAGCACGCGAAGTATTTTATTTTTCAAGCCCGCTCCCCTCCTTTTCTTCCTTTGCCGCGCGTTTAACCCGCGTCATAAAGCTGTTCCAGCGCCCCAGACGCTGCTCTAAATATCGAATTCCCACAGTGCCGGAGCGCTGCATATTTTCACCGTAAACCAGATAGCGTTCCACCAGATACTGCAGCAGCTCCTCGTCGGTATCGCGGCAATGGTCGCGCTCGAATTCGTCCTCTAATTTCTTTCTTCGGGGCTTTTGCAGACAGCGATCCAGCTCCATATCCCTGCGCTGAAAGGCCACTCGCATGGCCGGATTCATTCTGGACATCACCAACACCCCTCTCTTTTGGAAAAATGAAAACAAAAAAAGAGAACAGAAAGCCAACCCCCTTTTCCGGGGATCAGCGGTTCTGTCCTCATTCGCACCTGCAAGGCTCTGCTACCGCAAAACGTTTCCTCAGCTTCAGTAAGTCTCCTGGCTTGCGCTGCGGCGATTTGCTCGCCTGCGTGTGTGTCCTGCCTTCTCCCACCAAAACGGTGAAATGACGGACTTTCGTCCCTGAGAGCAACGCTCTCTTCGGCACACCCTCGCGCACACAGTACCGGTCGTGCGTGGGATTCTCACCCACTTCCTCTTTCACCGGGGCCTGGGTACTATACCCTTTACAGCCGCCGGATACCTGCTTCAACGGAAATTCAATTTTCCTTCGCATTAAAACAAAAGATTACAGCTTCGTCAAATTCCTTTTTTGCATGAGCTCCTTGAAAAAAATCCGTGACAAAGGGAAAAACGCATGCTATAATGCGGCCAAACTTTGCTTTTGTGGCACAATACGCTCTCCGGATCACGGTCCGGAAACGTATTCCTGTTCGGCTGAACAAGGGAATCGGGTGTAAATCCCGAACATGGGGGCAGCAAAGCCCCTGTAGCTGTGATTGCGAAGCGTGGTTCCGGGAGGCTTGTCCTCTTTGCGAAAGCAGGTCATTGCACCGCTGCGGTGTGAGAAGGCCGGAATCATGCGCTGATGCCTCCGCATCTGAACGCATAAGTCAGAAGACCTACAGAGGAGAAAGATATGATATTTATTGTCATATAGTTCATTTATCCTGTGCACAAAGGCAGTTGTCCCATTTGGGGCTCAACTGCCTTTTATTTTTTCGGATAAGGAGAATACCTATGAAAAATCTGCTTGCTCTGCTGCTGATTCTCACGATTCTTGCGCTATCCTGTGCGGCTCCGGCTCTCGCCGTGGACGGGGAAAGGAGCTACGAGTTTCGTCTGAGTATAGACGACCAGCTTCAGAAGAATGCCGAAAGCGGACAGCTCATCACCGCTACCCTGCTGTTGAAGCGTACCGACAAAAACGAAAGCGCCCTCATGCGTGCCATGCAGGCCGAAATCGAGTATGACGGCAGCTTCCTTGAGCTGGTGGAAAGCTCCGTCATTACGGCCAGAGGCGTAGAATGGACGGACATGGCCCGCCGCACCGGAGACCGTGCCTTCTATCTGAACTACCTTTCCCTCAGCGGCGGCGAAGAATGGGAAAGCGAGGTCGTTATGGGTGTGTTTCAGTTTAAGGTACTGGGTGAGCAGGGCGTTTCTACGATCCACGCTGTCAACTGTCTTGTTTCCGCCCCCAACGGAGTCGACAGCTACCGCTGCGTCAGCAACGATGTGCAGGTCATTGTCAGCACCGAGTGTACCGTCCGCTTCGAGTCCAACGGCGGCACTGAGCTTGAGAGCGTGACGGTTCAGTACGGCGAAAAGCTCCCCAGACCCGCCGATCCCAAGCGCAAGGGCTACAGCTTCGCCGGCTGGTACAAGGACCTTGACCGGACAGAGCTCTGGGACTTCGACAACGATGTGGTCAGAGGGAACATGACCCTCTACGCCGCATGGACAGAGGGTGAGAGCGCTGCCATCAGCAGCTCAGCCGTTACCGGCATCGGCATTGTGGGTCTGCTGCTGGCAGCCGCGCTGGTATTTATCATCAACCGCCTCCGGAAAAAGCGAGAGGAATAAAAAATGCGCTGCGTCATGGCATTTCGCTTTCATGACGCAGCGCTTTTCTGTTCCGGCTTTACCAGCCGTTGTAGTGCACCTTTTCGGCCTCGTAGAGGTCGCGCTCGGTGGTGTTGGGCTCTTCGGGATAGCCGAAGGCAATAAGAGAATGGGGAATGATGGTCTCGGGCAGACCCAGGTTCTCCTGATGGCGCCTGATGTTATTCTCATCGGGCCAGGTGCCCAGCCACACGGAGCCGACACCCAGATCGTGGGCAGCCAGAATCATGTTCTGGGCCGCGATAGAGGCATCAATGATCCAGAAGTTGGGCTGGGGCTTGAAGGCCTTTTCCATATCGCCGCAGACCAGCACGGCAAAGGCAGCGCCCACAACGGGAGACACACGACCGGCGGGGCCGCCCTGACCCATCTTGGCCAGAAGGGCCTTGTCGGTGACAACGATAAAGCTGTAGGGGCGGGCATTGACGGCGCTGGGGCCGCTCATGCCGGCGGAGAGGATGGCGCGGATGGTCTCCTCGCTTACGGGCTTATCCGCATACTTTCGGACACTCTTACGGGTGGCAAGTGCTTTCAAAGTTTCCATTTGCTTAAAATCCTTTCATATACAAAGTTTTTTCTTATTGTAGCATAGAATTCATGAAATCACAAGAGCATATCTCACCGGAAATCCGCAAAAACATTCTTTTCTTTCCCCGTCATCCGTGATATAATGAGCATTAATATTAAAAATAAGGAGTATCTGTCTGATGAGCTGTTTTTCCTCGTTGATTTTTTCCCGCAACGCCTCCAGGCACAGTGAGATTGCCCTTGTGGATCACAGCGGCAGCCGCAGTGTCTGCTGGGACGATTTCCGCAGACTTTGCTTTTTCGTGGCCGACTACGCGAAAGCACGGAAGCTCAAGGGCATTGTGCCCGTTTACATGGATCGCTCCGCCGAGGCCTTTGCCACGGTGCTGGGTCTGAATCTCGCTGGCATTGGTGTTGCGCCTCTGGCCATTACCACACCTATGGAGCGCTGCAACGGCATTGCAGAGCAGGTGGACAACGCTATTTGGACAGCCGAGACCTTTGCAAAGGCCGTCAGCGCAGAGCTTCCCGACAGCGACTGGGACACTGTGATTGCCGAAGAAGAGACCACCGCCCCTCGCTCCGATAACGAGGCCTATGTGGTCTTCACCTCCGGGTCCACCGGCACGCCCAAGGGCGTGGTGCTCAGCGACAACGCCATGATCGGCGGTATGCTCCGCGCCGCCTCCGCTGACTTTTTCGATTATCAGCCGGAGGATCTGCCCCTGCAGAGTTCGTCCTTCTCCTTTATCGCCGTGGCCGCAGACCTCTTAGCCCCGCTCAGCGCCGGCTGCACAGTGCACATCCTGCCCGAAGAGGCCCGGGGCGACAGCAATCTGCTCGCAAGCTATGTCTGTCGGCACGGTGTCACCACTCTTTTTGTTCCCCCTCTGCTCTACCGCAATCTGAAAGAATGCCCTTCCCTGCGGGTGGTATGCACCGGCTCCGATCGGATTATCCAGCTTGCCCCCAAAGGTCACCGGCTGGTGGGCGTCTACGGTATGACAGAATGCGGAGGCTTTGGCTTCCACTACGACATCCTGGAGGCCATGGAGATCACGCCCATTGGTGTTCCGTCTCTGGGGCTTGAGGCCTATATTGTGGACGAAAACGGCCAGCTCACCGATGAGGGTGAGCTCTGTCTCAGCGGCTGCGTGTCCCACTGCTACTTCCATCGCCCCGAGCTCAACGCCCAGCTCATTACGGCCAATCCCTTCTCCGCAGAGCCCGGTCACGAGATTCTGCTCCACAGCGGCGATATTGTCCGCCGTCTGCCGGACGGCAACCTTCAGTTCCTCAACCGCCGGGACAATATGCTCAAGATTAACGGCCAGCGGGTGGAACCCAGCGAGATTGAGCTGGTGCTGGGCCACTTTGATGGTATCGACACCGTGGCGGTAAAGGGCTTCAGCGATGAGGATGGCCGCAGCCTCCTCTGCGCTTACTACACCGCAGAGCAGACACTTGATGACGGCGCTCTCCGCTCCTATCTGGAGGAGCGGCTGCCTCACTACATGGTGCCCTCAGCCTATATTCACCTTGATAAGATGCCCCTGAACGCCAACGGCAAGCTGGATCGCAAGGCATTGAAGCTGCCCGACTTCTCCGCCTTCCGCAGCGCCTACGCTGCCCCACGCAACGAGAAGGAAGCGCAGCTCTGCCGCGCCTTTGAGCGCGTCCTGCACCTGGAAAAGGTGGGAATTCACGACGACTTTTTCCGCATGGGCGGCGATTCCATCCTGGCGCTGGCGCTGTGCGCGGACTGTGAGGAGCTGGGGCTGACCACCACGGAGGTTTTTGCGGGCAAGACGGCGGAGGGCATCGCCCTTCTTCTGGACAAGGGTGCCGATGCCTTTGCCGAGCTTGAGCGCGACGTGGCCTTTGCGCCCCTCACCGACAGCCAGATGGGCGTATATCTGGACTCCCTTACCGACAGTGCAAACTGCAAGTACAATATCCCCGTACATATCACCATGGCGCGTCCCGCCCTCGCGCCGGAGTCTATCCGCAAAAGCTTGGATTCCGTGCTGCGCCTCCATCCCGCTCTCTACTCCGCCATCGAAAACCGGGACGGCGATCTCTTTATGGTTCGTCAGAGCTTCCCCGCGGAGGGGCTTTGCCGGATTAGCGAGCTGACGGAGGACGAAATTGCCGCCGCTCTCGATGGCTGGGTGCAGCCCATCGATGTTGCCCGCGGCCCCCTTTGCCGCTGCAGCGTTCTATTGAGTCAGGAGAAGCTGCATATCCTGCTGGATCTGCACCATATCGTCTCTGACGGCAGCTCCGTGAGCATACTGCTGCGGGAGTTCTGCGCCGCGCTGGAGGGGAAGGAGCTGCCCGGCGAGAGCGTGGACGCCTTTTCTCTTTATGAGGCGGAGCAGCGTACCCGCAGCGAAAAAGCCTATGACGCCGCCCGAAGCTGGTTCGAGGCGCTAACCGCCGATCTGGACGGGGACTATGCTCCCCTCCCCGACGGCAAAGCGAGCGATGACGGCAGGCTGCCGGCTGATGTGTACTCCGTTTCCTTCTCCAGGGACGACATCTCAGACACTCTCGCCCGCTGCGATATTACTGAAAGCACGCTCTTTATGTCCGCCTTCGGCTACGCCCTGTGCAAGTTTATCGGCAGTGACAGCGCTCTTTTCACGGTGGGTGAGAGCGGCCGTCACAGTCCCCTGCTGAAGGATACCGTTTCCATGCTGGTTCGCACACTGCCGGTGGCAGTGCGGCTCAACGAGCGTGAGAGCGGGAAAAAGCTCATGAAGGAGCTGCAGAGTCAGCTCTATCGCTCCATCAGCCATGACTGCATCTCCTTTGCAGAGCTCAGCGGCGCCTACGGCGTGGGCAACGCTGTCTCCTTTGTCTATCAGGCAGACTCTCTCAGCGGCCATCAGGGTGCGCAGATGGAGCTGCTTCCCACCCGCTCCGTCATGGGCAAACTCCATGCAAGTGTGCTCAAGGCCGAAAACGGCTTTGTCCTTCGTCTCGAATATCGAAACGACCTCTATAAAGAAGACACCATCCGCCGCTTCGCCCAGCTCTTTGTTTCTGCCGTCTCCTGGCTTTGCAGCGATGCGCCCCTCTGCGATATGCCGCTGATCTCTCCTCAGGAGCGGGCGCTGCTGGACAGCTTTAATGCTTGCGCTGCACCTTCTACCGCCGATACAACGGTGCTTGATGCCTTTGAGCGCAGCCTTGCCGCCTATGCAGACAAGACCGCCGTGGTGTTCAAAGATCATAGCTATACCTACGCCCAGCTGGACGAGCTCAGCAACCGCATAGCCGCCTATATCCACTCTCAGGGGATCGGCGCCAACGAGACCGTTTCCGTGCTGGTGAACCGAAATGAGTGGATTCCCATCGTCTCTCTCGGTGTTGTGAAGTCCGGTGCGGCTTATGAGCCGCTGGACCCAAGCTATCCCGCCGAGAGACTGAACTACATGATGCAGGACGCACGCTGCCGCCTGCTCATCGCCGAGCGGAGTCTGCTGCCGCTGGTAGCGGAGTATCAGGGCGCTGTTCTCTTCATTGACGAGATTCAGCAGCTGCCGCCCGTGCCGCAGAATCTGCTGAAGCACCCCCGCGGCGAGGACACCGTCGTTCTTCTCTATACCTCCGGCACCACAGGCAAGCCCAAGGGCGTAATGCTCTCCCACCGGAACATTCTCTACTTTGCTCTTGCGCACGTGCAGAATCTGCAGCTTCAGAGCGACTGTGCCATGGCCTTCTACGCCAGCTACGGCTTTGACGCCCATATCGCAGACCTTTACCCCGCCTTCTGCTCCGGCGCCGCCCTCCATGTGATCCCCGAGGAGCTGCGGCTGGACTTCCCCGCCATGAAGGATTATTTCGAGCGCTGCGGCATCACCCACGCCGTTATGACCACTCAGGTGGCACGGCAGTTCGCCGTGGAGTATCCGTCCATCGAGGGTTTTCGCTGTCTTTCCTGCGGCGGAGAGAAGCTGCTCCCCTTCCCCCTGCCCCGCTATCGCTTCCTGAACCTCTACGGCCCCTCTGAGTGCACCGTGTGCTCCAGCGGTCTGGAGCTGGAGCGGGAATATGAAAACATTCCCATCGGCCTTCCTTTCGGCGGCAACCGGCTCTATGTGTCCGACAGCTTTGGCCGCCGCGTGCCCGTGGGCGTGCCTGGCGAGCTGATCATCAGTGGCTATCAGGTGGGCAAGGGCTATCTGAATCTGCCCGAAAAAACCGCCGAGGTCTTTGTGGAAAACCGCTACGATCCCGACGCCGAGGGTGCATATGCACGCTGCTACCGCACAGGCGATGTGGTTCGCTATCTGAATGCCGGCAATCTGGAATTCATAGGCCGCAGGGATGCCCAGGTAAAGATTCGCGGCTTCCGCATTGAGCTGGGCGAGGTGGAGCAGGTCATCCGCGCCTATCCCGGCATCCGCAACGCTGCGGTCATCGCCGTGGATGCCAAAGAGGGCAAGAGCATCCACGCCTATGTGGTCTCTGACGAAAGCGTTGACATTGCCGCGCTCGGGCAGTTTATCCGCGAGCAGAAGCCCGCTTATATGGTACCTGCCGCGATCCTTCAGATTCCTTCCATTCCCCTGACCGTAAACGGCAAGCTGGATCGGCGCAATCTTCCCGCCATCGAAGGCGGCACTCTGGGCAGCGAGGGCAGCGAAAACCGCTCTCTGACCGATCTGGAGCAGCAGCTGCTGGACATCCTTCGGGACATCGTCGGCGAAGGTGATTACGGTGTGGAAACCGAGTTTACCGATGCGGGCATCACCTCTATCACATCCATCCGTCTGGCCTCGCAGATTTACAAGCGCTTCGGCGTAAACATCAACACCAAGGCCATTCTTAATCACGGCAGTATACTCCGTATAGAGAACGCTATCGTAATCCAGCTGCTGGGAACCGCAGGTACGGAATCTGCACAGGGCAGCGGCAAGAAGCTCAAGGAGTACCCTCTGACCCAAAGTCAGATGGGCATCTATCTCGACAGTCTCCGCGCCGGCATGGAAGCCTACAATATCCCCATGCTGCTGCGTCTGCCCGAGAGCATCGACACGGAACGGCTGAAGTCGGCCATCGTCACCGCCGTAAAGGCGCACCCCTCCATGCTCCTTTGCATCGGTACCGATTCGGAGGGTCAGCCCTCTCTGCGTCCCGCTCCCGAGCTGCCCGTTGAGGTCTCGGAGGAGGAGCTTCCCGCCTTACCGCCCCGGAGCAGCAGCTTCAGCTTCGGCGAAGAGCCGCTTTATCGCTTCCGTATCCTCCATTGTGGCACCGAACGCTACCTCTTCATAGAAGCGCACCACATCATCGCCGATGGTTCCTCTCTCACTGCGCTGACGGAGGATATCGACAGAGCCTATCGGGGCGAGAGCGTTGAGTGCGAAAGCTATACAATTTTTGATCTGGCGCTGGATGAGGAGCAGGCACGAAGCGGCAAAAGGATGGACGAAGCCCGCGCCTACTACGATTCCGTTTTCCGCGGCCTGAGTGCGGACTATGTACCCGTACCCGATACCAAGGGTAAGACCTTTGCCGCTTCCCTGCGCCACAGCGTTCGCCTGTCTCCGGCGGAGGTGGAGCAGTTCTGCCGCAAAAACGGCATCACCGAAAATGTTTTCTTTACCGCCGTTTTTGCCCTTGTAATCGGAAAATACACGGCTCATGAAAACGCTCTGATCTCCACCATCCATGCCGGCCGCAGCGATCCCCGTACAGAGCGGCTGGCTGCCATGCTGGTGAAGACTCTGCCGCTGTATGTGAATATTGACGCAGAGAGCAAGGTGGGCGACTTCCTCCGGGAGGTGCAGACCCATGTGGATAAAATCCGGCAATACGATTTCTTTACCCTCAGCGATGCTGCCAAGGAATATGGCCTGAAGGCAAATACGCTCTTTGTCTACCAGGGTCGGATGCTGGGCTCCACCACGCTGGACGGGCAGACATTGGATCAGATCGAACTGGAGAACGCCCTGCCCAAGGCCGATGTGGCGCTGGAGCTCTTCGCCGAGGACGAGGGCTACAGCCTGGTTCTCGAATGTGACGGCGGTCATTACAGCGAGAAATGGATTTACTCCTTCGCCGATGCCTATGCCACCTGCGCCGACTTCCTGCTGAACGTCCGCTTTATGAATCAGATTCAGCTGCTCTCCAGAGGCGGCTACGCCAAGTATCGGCGCTTCAACGATACGGAAGTGAGCATCCCCTATCGTCCCGCCTATCGGCTTCTGGAGGAACGGGCCGCGCTGCAGCCTGATGCCCCCGCCGTGGTGGCGCACAGTGAGCGCGAGACCCCCGGCAGTACCGTCATGGAAACGCTCAGCTACTCCCAGCTGGACCATATGGCCAACGCCCTGGCTCACCGGCTTCTGGCGCTGCAGCTGCCCCCGCAGAGCCCCGTCGGTATTCTCTGCGGCAGAACCAAGGAGGTTCATATCTCCGAGTTCGGCATTCTTAAGGCCGGCGGCGCCTTCCTTTACCTCTCCCCCGGCTACCCTGACGATCGCGTCAGCTACATTGTCGATGAGTCGGAAATGAAGGCCATTGTCACCACCAGACGCTATGCGGAGGAGAAAAAAGCGCTTCTCGCCTCCCTGGGCGTGACCGTTGTCTTTGCCGATGACATTGACGAAAACACCCTTGCGGAAAGCCCCTCCCTGGACATTCCGCCCGAGGCTCTGGCCTATCTGACCTATACCTCCGGCTCCACGGGCAAGCCCAAGGGGGTTATGATTCCCCAGCGAGCCCTTGTGAATATTTCCGACCCCAATGAAAAGAATCTCGGCTTGACGCCTCTCATCTCCCCGGTGATAGCCGCTGTCTTTGCCTTTACCTTTGACGCTTCTGTGATCACCACTGTTATGGCCATTTCTGCCGGAATGTGCGTGTGCATCGCTTCGGAGGAGGAACTGCACGATGCAGAAAAATTCCGCGCCCTGTGCCTCGAAAACCATGTGACCTCGCTGGTATCCACTCCCTCCTTCCTGACAGGTATGATGGATCTGCCCGAGTTTACCGATGTGATACAGCAATTGGAGGCTGTGGAATGCGGAGGCGAGAGCTTCCCCAAGTCACTCTACGAGAAGCTTTCCGGCATAAACCCCGCCCTGCGGATTATCAACGCCTACGGCCCCTCCGAGGCCACCGTAGCCTGTTCCGCCAAGCTTCTTACCAGCGGAGACGACATCACCATCGGCACGCCTCTGAACAACTATAAGCTCTATGTTGTCGATAAACAGTACCACGTTCTGCCGCTGGGCGCTCTGGGCGAGCTGGTGGTACTGGGCGTGGGCGTAGGTCTCGGCTACATGAACCGGGACGATCTGACCCAGAAGGTATTTAAAGACATCCCCGGTGACCGCGCCTATCTCACCGGCGATCTGGCGCTCATTTCCCACGATGGCGAGATTGAGTTCCACGGTCGCCTTGACAATCAGGTTAAGCTCCGCGGTCTGCGCATAGAGCTGGGCGAGATCGAGAGCGCCATCAACAGCTACAAGGGCGTGAAAAACTGCATCGTAATGGTGATGGGCCCCGAAAATAACCGTTTCCTGGCCGCCTACTATACTGCCGAATACCCTATTGCTCAGGAGAAGATCATCGCCTTTATCGGTCAGACTCTGGCCACCTATATGGTGCCCCGCGTATTCATGCAGCTGGATTCCATGCCCCTGACCTCGAACGGTAAAATTGACAAAAAGGCGCTTCCCGATATTCAGAACGCCCGAAAAGGCAAGGCGAAGAAAACGCCCAAGGACGATACCGAAAAGATTCTCTGCGAGCTCTATCAGGAGGTTCTGGGACTGGACGAATTCTGTCCCGATGATAACTTCTTTGAGATGGGCGGCAGCTCTCTGAGCGCCTCCCGGGTGGTGATGCTGCTGAAGTCCCGGGGCGTGGCGCTGGAGTATCAGGATATTTTCGACCACCAGACTCCCGAGGAGCTGGGCATCTACCTGAAGCTCCGCGAAAAGGGAAGCAGCGGAAGCTCTGTGAGCACGGACGAAGACCCCACGCCGGAGCAGTATCGCGCTGTTCTTGCCCACAACACGCTTCAGTACGCCGCAGAGGTGGAGCGTCAGCCGCTGGGCAATGTACTGCTCACCGGTGTGACGGGCTTTCTGGGCATCCATGTGCTCCGGGAGCTGCTGGAGAAGGAGACCGGGATTATCACCTGCCTTGCCCGCAGATCACGCTATCCCAGCGGTGACGAGCGGCTGAATGTCAATTCCGAATACTATTTCAGTCAGCTCTTTTCCGAAAACTACGGAAACAGGCTCCGTGTGGTGGAGGGGGATATCACTTCCGACAATCTTGCGGAGCTGCTGAAGGATGTGCACATCGACACCATTATCAACTGCGCCGCCTCTGTCAAGCACTTCGCAGCGGACGACTCCATCGAAAGGGTCAATGTGGGCGGGGTGGAAAAGCTCATCGCCATCGCCAGAGAGCGGGATGCAAGGCTTATCCAGATTTCCACCACCTCCGTCATCGGTGCCCACAACGAGGGCAGCAAGCGCATCGGCCTGCGGCTGAAGGAGAATCTCTGCTGCAGCATCGACGACATGGGCAACAAGTATATCATCTCCAAGCTTCACGCCGAGGAGAAGGTGCTGGAGGCCATCGGAGAGGGGCTGCGGGCAAAAATTATCCGCGTGGGCAATCTCATGGGCCGCCACTCTGACGGCGACTTCCAGATGAATATGCGCACTAACGCCTTCCTAAACGCCCTTCGGGGCTTTGTGACCATCGGCAAGGCTCCCATAAGCCATGTCACCGACCCCATGGAGTTCTCGCCTGTGGACAAGACCGCAGAGGCCATCGTCCTGCTTTCGGGCACCAACGACTGCTTCACAATGTTCCACGCCAGCGAGCGCTTTATCCTCGACGAAATGCAGTTCTTCTCCACCTGCACCAAATGCGGCCTGCCCATTGAGTTCGTGCCGGACGAGGAGTATTACGAGCTCTTCCGCCGTATGCTGGGCGATGAGAGCGTCAACGAGCGTCTGGGTGCTCTGCTGACCAATGATCGCCCGGACATGACCATGGTTCCCGCCGATACAACCTTCACCGCCAACATTCTCTACCGTCTGGGCTTCAGCTGGCCCTACATGGATCAGGCCTATCTGGAGCGCATCATAATGGCGCTGAAGACCCTTGGATTCTTCAACTGATGCGCGTATGAGCACAACGATCTACCTGCTGCCCATTGAAAGGGCAAGGGAAAAGGACGAGGCCTACTATGCCCGCTATTTCCCCCAGCGGCTGGAAACCGCAAAGCGTTTTCTCCACGAGGAGGATCGGCTCCGCTGTCTGGGCGGCAGCCTCCTCCTCCGGGAGGTGCTGGGGCTGGACGAGGCGCAGATCACCATACTCCGCGGCGGGAAGCCGGAGGCCGGTGCGGTAGGAGTAAACTTCAACCTGTCCCACAGCGGAGCTTACACGGTGCTTGCCGTCAGCGACAGGAGCGTGGGCGTTGACATTGAGCTCTGCTCCCTGCGTCACATCTCCGTGGCAAAGGCGGTTTATACAGAAGCGGAAATCCAATGGATGAACGAGAATCAGGAAGAGCGCTTTACCCTTCTCTGGACGGCCAAGGAGGCCGTCAGCAAGGCGCTGGGGCTTGGACTGGGACTGAAGTTCACGGACTTTGAGGTGCTGGGGCTGCTCCGGGGCGAGTGCCTGCAGCTTCGAGGCGAGGAGCTATACGGCAGGGCGCTCCCCTGCCCCGGCTATTCCCTGAGCGTGTGCACGCTGGGGGATTCCGGGGAGATTGGAATAGAATATCTATAATAAAAAACGGGCTGTGTAGACAGTCTGTCATTGCGAAGAGCGAAGCGACGTGGCAATCCGTTATCTCCTGAAATGCTGCAAATTTGCAGAAAAGGAGACGGATTGCCACACCAGTGTGCGCACTGGTTCGCAATGACAGGGACTATTCACACATCCCGTTTTGTATTTTCTCTTTTAAGTTTTACTTTGCCAGCTCATGCTCCAGCAGGTAGCGGGCCACATAGACGCCGCTGGCGGAGGCGTGGGAAAGGGAGTGGGTCACGCCGCTGCAGTCACCGATGACGAAGAGACCCTTGTGGGCAGTCTCCAGATTCTCATCGATGGCGACCTCCATGTTGTAGAACTTCACCTCCACGCCGTAGAGCAGCGTGTCATCGGAGGCTGTGCCGGGGGCGATCTTATCAAGGGCGTAGATCATCTCAATGATGCCGTCGAGAATACGCTTGGGAATTACCAGACTCAGATCGCCGGGGGTAGCCGTGAGGGTGGGAATGGTAAAGCCCTTGGCGATACGCCGTTCGGTGCTGCGCTGGCCGCGGATAAGATCGCCGAAGCGCTGGATGATCACGCCGCCGCCGAGCATATTGGAAAGGCGGGCAATGGACTCGCCGTAGCCGTTGGAATCGGTAAAGGGCTCGGTGAAGTGCTTGGTCACAAGCAGAGCAAAGTTGGTGTTGCCCGTCTGTTTGCCGGGGTCCTCGTAGCTGTGCCCGTTGACGGTGACGATGCCGTTGGTGTTCTCGTTGACCACAGCACCCTTGGGATTCATGCAGAAGGTGCGAACCATGTCCTGATACTTCTCGGTCTTGTAGACAATCTTGCTTTCATAAAGCTCGTCTGTGATGTGCTGGAAGACTTCGGCAGGCAGCTCCACCCGAACACCGATATCCACGCGGTTGGACTTGGTCTGCAGTTTCAGCTCCTCGCAGACCGTCTCCATCCACTTGCTGCCGCTGCGGCCGGCGGAGATAATGCAGTAGCCGCCCGTAAAGCGGCCTGCGGGGGTATCGAGAGCAAAGCCGTTCTCCAGCTTTTCCACATGGGCCACGGGCGTGAGGAAGTGGAAATCCACCCGATCCTTCAGATCGGTATAGAGGTTCCCCAGCACCTCGTAATTCACATCGGTGCCCAGATGCCGGACAGAGGCGTCCAGCAGATGGAGATTATTGCGCAGACACTCGGTCTTGAATCGGGTATCCGCCGTGGAATAGAGCTTCGTACCGCCACCGCCGTAGGAGCAGTTGATCTCGTCCACATAGTGCATAAGCTCCAGCGCCTGACGCTTGCCGATATGCTCATAGAGGGTACCGCCAAACTCATTGGTGATATTGTATTTACCATCGGAAAAGGCTCCTGCGCCGCCAAAGCCGGTCATGATGGAGCAGTGAGTGCAGTTGATGCAGCTTTTGATGGTGGTGCCGTTAATGGGGCATTTGCGTTTTTCGAGGCTTGTGCCCATCTCAAAAACGCCGATCTTCAGATCGGGGCGCTTGTGGGATAGCTCATAGGCGGAAAAGATGCCGCCGGGACCGGCGCCGATAATCAGAATGTCATAATCCATATTGGGTCTCCTTTTTTGCGGGATTGTGCAGTGACTTTTTTGCGCCCCTATTGTTGCATATTTCTCGCAGGATTGCAAGAGGAAGAATTATCGACAGAAGAAAATGCACTCATACGGGTATAACCCGTATGAGTGCAAGAGGGATTTACTTTTTGGCGACCGTGAGGAAGTAGTAGCCCAGAGTGCCGTAAACAACGATGTTGCCATCCTTGTCAACGGTGAAGCTGACTTCGGTCATGGTGCCGTCATCTTCGATCTTCCAGAGCTTCAGCTCGGAGGCCTCGTGACCCTCGAACTCTGCAGCCTTGATCACGAGCTTCTGGAGGCCGTTGATGTTTTCAAGACGCTGTCCTTCTCTGGTCATGTAGGTATCGAGAACGGCCACAAGCTCCTTGTCCTTGCCCATGAAGTCCTCAATGGCCTTCCTGGTGGCTTCGGGAAGCTTATCAAGCTTGATGTTCTCGATCACGAGCTCGGTGTTGGGAGCGTAGCCGTCAACCACAACAAAGCCGTATTCATCCTTGGTATCGGGATCGGTGTTGCGGATCACAACCTTACCCTCAGCCATGGTGGAAGAGGAAGGAACATCGTTGAAGAGGCCGTCATAGATGGCGGTGGTGCCGCGCTCGGCTTCCACATGACCCTTGAACTTGCCGCCGAAGACTTCAACCTGACCGGCAAAGACGTGAAGAACGTTCTCGCCGCAGTTGTAGTTACCGTCGTAGATAGCGAGATAGCCGTCACGGACGGTGAAGGCGCTGCGCTTGCCCACAACGGTGCCGCCGTAGACGTAAAGATTGCCGCCGTACAGGGTAACAGCATTGATGAAAGCCGCGCTGAGGGTCTTGTCATTGAGATTGAGAATGATATTCTGGCCCTTCTGAACCTTCACATCCTCGGTGGTGTTGCGAAGGAGGGTAATAGTGCTGCGAGCGGTGCCGACAGCGTCAATGGCCTGCTGCAGGGAGACGTACTTATGACCGCCTTCAACCTTGGCAACGCCCTTACCAACCACAAAGCCATAGGCATAGTTGGTGTCGGGATCGTCGTTGACAACGCCGTCAAGACCGTCAACAACGTAGGCATCGGGATCAACGGTGAAATAGCCCTTATAAATCGTGCACTTGCCGGCCTTGATATTGAGCTGGCCGGTATACTTGCCATCCTTCAGGACTACAGTGCCGAGCTTGTTTTCGTTGCTGACCACGAAAGCATTGTCGGGATTTCTGTTGGTGGCATCGAAGGTGCCGCCCAGAACGGTCACAGTGCCGTTGCCAACATTGCGCAGGAGATAGGTCTTGCCCTTGCCCATGCACTGAGCGCTGACAGTCACATTGTCGATGGTGACATCGGCGCCGTCCTTAGCCAGGATAACAGTGGAGTTGCCCTTGTTGCTGAGGGTGGTGAGAGAGCCGGTCTTGTCCTTGCTGCTGTCGGTAACGAGAAGCTTGCCGCCCTCAACAGTGATGAGGGTGATGTCCTCGCTGCCCATGGGATCCATGTCGCTGAGAGCCTTGCCATTGAGATCCAGAGTGATATTCTGGCCCTTCTGGACCTTCACATCCTCGGTGATGTTGCAAAGCAGGGAGATGGTGCTGCGAGCGGTACCGACATCGTCAATGGCATGCTGCAGGGAGGCGTACTTATAGCCGCCTTCGACCTTGGCAACGCCCTTGCCCACCACGAAGCCATAGGCATAGTTGGTGTCGGGATCGCCGTTGACAACGCCGTCAAGACCGTCAACAACGTAGGCATCGGGATCGACGGTGAAATAGCCCTTATAGATCGTGCACTTGCCGGCCTTGATATTGAGCTGGCCGGTATACTTGCCGTCCTTCAGGACTACAGTGCCGAGCTTGTTTTCGTTGCTGACCACGAAAGCATTGTCGGGATTTCTGTTGGTGGCATCGAAGGTGCCGCCCAGAACGGTCACAGTGCCGTTGCCAACATTGCGCAGGACATAGGTCTTGCCCTTGCCCATGCACTGAGCGCTGGCAGTCACATTGTCGATGGTGACATCGGCGCCGTCCTTAGCGAGGATAACAGTGGAATTGCCCTTGTTGCTGAGGGTGGTGAGAGAGCCGGTCTTGTCCTCGCTGCTGTCGGTAACGAGAAGCTTGCCGCCCTCAACAGTGATGAGGGTGATGTCCTCGCTGCCCATGGGATCCATGTCGCTGAGAGCCTTGCCATTGAGATCCAGAGTGATATTCTGGCCCTGGCCGATCACGATGCTCTCCTGAACATTCTTCAGCAGGGAAACAGTGGTCTGCTTGCTGCCTGCATAATCCACAGCGCGCTGCACAGTGGTGAAGGAGTGAGTGCCGTCGGTGGCAACGATCTTGTCCTCACCCACAACATTGAAGAAGTAGGGATCTTCGTCAATGGGGTCAGCAGCATACTCGATGGAAAGAAGCTTGGTGGGATCATCGGAGAACTTTCCGCCCGTGATGGTTACGGTGCCGCTGTTCTCCACCAGATTGCCCCGGAAATTACCGCCGCTGATATCAATGATACCCTCGTAGTACAGGAAAGCAGCGGAGTCAAGCGTTGCAGAGGTTTCGCCGAGAATGATCTGCGCGTACTCACCTTCAACGGTGATCTTGCCGCCCTGACCGGCAGCAATGGGAGCGCAGTAGTCGCTGCCGCCTGCGGCCTTGATGGTGCCCGCCGTGATGTTGGCAGTGGCAGCGCTGCCGGCGGAGTAGAGACCGTAGGCCTCCTTGCCGGTGGAGTTATTGGCAAAGAGTCTGCCGCGGCTCTTGATGGTGGCAGTACCCTTGTTGTAGACGCCCATGCTCCAGTTGGAAGCATCGCCGGATTCGATGGTTACGCTCTTGACCGTGAGGGTGGCGCCGGCGTTGTTATAGACGCCGATAGCGTTTTCGTGGGTCGCATCGCCCTGAACGTAAACCTTGCCGCTGCGCTTGGGGCTGGAGTCGGTAACGGTAAGAGTGCCGGAGTTGGTGATGGCAGTGCCGACAGCGTTGAGCACGCTGCCGTCAAGATCGAAGGTAATCTTCTGTCCCTGGGCAACCGACACATTTTCTGTGACATCGCCAAGCAGGATAACGGTGCTCTTCTTAGTAGAAGCCGCATTCACAGCTTCCTGCACGGTGGCGTATCGTTCGCCGCCCTCGATCTCGGCCTTAGCGCCGGTGATCTGCAGGACATTGTCGGCGCCGTTTACGATGGAGTACTTGCTGTTGTCGCTCTTGAAGTAGTACTTGCTGTTTACATCGCCGCTGGTGGAAATGTTGATGCTGTCCTTCACGCCGGGCTTATTGGGCGTAGTCACGCCGATGTAGGCATCGCCGGTGAGGGGCTTGTCGGTGCTGACAGTAACGGTCTTGCCCTTGAAAATGTAGAGGTTATCCGCAACCATCTTTTTGTCGTGCTTGCCAAGGTTGTCTTTGATGACGATATCGCCGCCAAGGATCAGCTTGCCCTTGATGAAGCTCACACCGCCGCCATTGCCGTTGATGTTGGTATTCTCAACGATCTCGCCGCCGAGAAGGGACACAGTAGCATTACTGTCAAGTGCAATGCCGCCGCCGCCGTAGGTGCCGTCGATGGCCACATTCCCGCTGATCTTGCCGCCGTTGATGGTGGATTTGCTGGAACCGTCAAAGTAAATGCCGCCGCCGTAATTGGCTTTGTTGTTGGAAACGGTGACATCTTCCTCCATCACGAAAGTGGTGGAGCCGGTGATGAACGCACCGCCGCCGCGCTTGGAGGTATTGCCGATGATGTTCGCCTTGTTCAGGGTGAGAGTGCCGCCGTCAGCGAAGATGGCGCCGCCGCGATCCTTGGAACTGTTGCCAACCAGGCTGCCGCCGTTGATGGTGACATTGCCCTTGGAATAAATCGCGCCGCCCAGATATTCGTTGTTGCTGGGGTGCTTCCTGCCGGTACCGCCGGTAATCACACCGCCCTTGACGAAATTCTCGGTCTTGCTTTCGCTGAGAGTCCAGAGACCATTGGAGTCAACGGTGAAGTACTTCTTGGTCTGGTTCTCGGCCGTATCGGTGATCACGAGAGTTGCGTTCTTTTCAAGTTCGATCACACTGGAGTTCACGGTGCCGGTGGTCTTGGCGCTGAGGACCTTGTCGTTAAGGTCGAGGGTGATGTTCTGATTCGCCTTGATGAGGAGATTGGCCTCCACATTGCTCAGAAGCTTCACAGTGCCGGCAGTGGTTCCGGCAGCGTCAATGGCATCCTGGAGCTTTTCGAACTTATCGCCGTCATTGAGCTGAGCCTCGGCCACGCCGAACTTGTAGAGATAGGTAGCCTTGGTGGCGCTATCGTTATTTCTCACAACATCCATACCTTCCTCAGCGTAAGCAGAGGGATCGGTGCTGTAATAACCGCCGCGGAGGAGGATGTAACCCGTGCCGGTATTGGCTACGGTGCCAATGAACTTACCTTCGGCAACTTCAATGCCGCCCATGAAGGAATTCCACAGGGCATAGGACTGACCGGCGCCGCTTGCAACAGCGCTGTAATTGCCGGAGAGAACCGTCACGGAGCCAAGCCATTTGTTTCTGATGGCCACAGCATTGTTAATGCCGGTGGAGGTTGCGGAGACAGTGCCGGTCTTGGCAGCGGAGCTGTCGAGAACCGTCAGTCTGCCGTCACCGTCGACGGTGATGACAGTGCCGATGGCGGACAGAGTCTTGCCGTTCAGGTCAAGAGTCACATCACGGCCATAGGTAACGGTGATCTTTTCGCTGGCATCCTTCAGCAGGTACACAAGACCGCTGGTGCTCACAGCATCAGAAACCGTAGCGTGACCGCTGACCGTGCCGTCGGAGAGGATGCGCAGGGAGTTATAGGTCTTGGGGCTGACAGTCCAGCTGCCTGCGGTGTTTTCCACAGTCCAGTCGGAGGCTTCGCCCACAAGGTAAGCGCTGGGATCGGCGTCAAAGATGCCGCCGGCCACGTTCACGGAGCCGGTGCCCTCATTCTTGATTTTCAGACCGTTATTCACGGTGCCGCCCATAATATAGACATCGCCGTCAATCACGCGGATACCGTTGTTGGTACCGCCGATGGTACCGCCGGTGATGTAGCTATGGCCGCCGGCAGCACGAATACCGTTCTTGCCGCTGGCAGAACCGCCGACGAAGCGAAGATCGCCGCCGTTTACGGTGATGCCGTTATTGTCGCCGCCGGCAATCGTGCCGCCGGTAACGGTGGTCTGTCCGCCGTTGACGATAATGCCGTCAACCTGGCCGCCCTGAACATTCAGTTCGCCAAGAGTCTTGACAGCCGCGTTGGAGTCGGTGGTCAGCGTGCCGCTGATGATATTCAGCGTGCCGCCTTCTTTGATATCGAAGAGAGTGGAAGCGCCGGTGACAGCACCGGTGCCGGCAGTTTCGTCGTCTGCGCCGGCGTAGAGGTTAACGGTTACGCCCTCGCCTACTGTAAAGAGGGCTTGCGTTGCACCGTCTTTTGTAGAGAGGGTTTTGTTATTCAGGTAAATGTCATAAACGCCCGCGGAAAGTTCAACGCTCTTATCATTGCTGAGCTTTACATCTTCCGTTAACTGATAACCCTTGCCGGAGGATTTTTCGATGGCTTTCTTCAGCTGGGATGCAGACATGGTGGCGGGGTCAACCAGTTCGAGCTCAATGGCCACACCGTTCACATAAACGATGAGGTTCTTGGAAGCCTTTTCAAAGTGGCCCAGATCGCTGAGCACCAGCTCACCGTCTTCATTCTCAGTGACGTTGATGGTGTCGGTGTCAACGGTATCGTAGTCCACCTCAATCACATCGTCCTCGCCGATCTCGTAGCCGAGACCCTTGAGCACATCGCTCAGAACCGTCTGCGTACCGCCGGTAACGTCCACCTTGTTTCCGTTGACATCGGAAACGGTGATCACGTACCCGGGAAGCTGCTCATTCTCAGTCTCCTCAGCAGGCTCTTCAACGGGCTCTTCAACGGGCTCTTCAACGGGCTCCGCAGCGGGCTCTTCAGTGGGATTTTCCTCGAGAGGCTCTTCCTGCTCCTGCGCTTCTTCCTGAGTGGGTTCCTGACCGGGATCCATCTCATTCTGAAGGTCAGTTTCAGGCTGAGCTTCGAGTGCCTGGGTATCTTCCGGGAGATTCGATTCGCACACGTTCTCATTGAGCGTGTCCTTAAGTGCCACGAGCTCCTCGGAATTGTCCTGCGTCAGCGTCTCATCTGCCGCAAAGACATTGATGCTAACGGCCATTATCAAGCTTACAACTATAAACAGTCTGGCAATCAGCATCAGAAATGTCTTTTTCTTCATAAAAGATAATTCCTTTCTAATGCATAATTCGGAAACGCGGTCACTGCCTGTTTCCTTTTGGTTGTGCTTGTTTTCACCGCTTGCTTTCTCGAACGGCTGCCGTCTGCCGACGGACGCCTCGATCCCGGGTCAAAGCGACATTCGTTTTGAAATTCGCACAGTCATGAGACTGTCCTTAAAAACCATCCTCCGCGAAATTGCTTCGGGATCTCGCTTCCACAGCTCCGCTTTCCTCTCCTCGCCCAGCGAGCATTTTCGCACAGCCGCGGCACGGTAAAGACCGAGTCCGCCCTGAACAAAAGCCGCTCTCTAACCTTGTTCCGTCAAAGACAGTGGCTATGCCTCCGCTTTGAGATTCTCCGGAAGTGTTTGAGAATCGGAACGCTTTGCTGCTTCCGCATCCGAATTCTGCCTGATCTGCAGTGCCCCTTTGACACCGCAGATTTTTATATCAAAGGGAAACCCCATTGATAACATAAAATTGAATTGTGACTATCCTTGTATTCAGTTTTCAAGGTTACATAAATCGCTAATCTAATAGCATAATTATATCCATTAGCATTGTTATCTTCATCTCTGCTGCGGTTAAAAATGGAGTAGCATTATTTCACCAGTGGTAACAAAAATAGCCCGTATCCCTTCCTTTAAGAAGGGATACGGGCTGATGTGAAACTTTCTGTTACTGAATTTGATTCAATAGTTCCGTCGCCTGTTTAACAAGCTCTGTATTCCGGTTTCGAGTGATGACCTCATTGAGATCAGCAATGGCATAGTAGTCGCGCTCAAGGTGAAGGTAGCAGACTGCCCGGTTATAGCGGCTCTCGTCCACGAGGGTATTCTGCTCGATCACCGCGGAGAAATCCTCGCTGGCATCCAGATACTCTTCCAGATTCATCCGGCAGATGCCGCGAAGGTAAAGAAGCTGCGCCGTAGGCTCGTGCTCGGAGAGATAACCGTCTATGGTTTCCTCAGCCTCCGCATACTTTGCAAGCGTAAGCCGCGCAATGGCCAAAGTCGTCAGAAGGGCGGTATAGCGTTCCTCTGTAATGTCTGTGGCGAGAATTTGGGGTATGAGCTTTTCCTCGGCCTCAAAGTTATCGGTCTCCAGAGCGCACTGCAGAGCCTTCTCCAGCAGGGTATCATCGTCAACACCGGCATCAAGCATCTCCATGAGAATGCTGAGAATAGCATTGTAGTCTTTTTCGCGCTCATAGGTAGCGGCTTTCAGATACATATTGTCATAATAGGTACCGCCGGCCTCCAGAGCAGCAGTTGCCTCAGCGCGGGCGGCTTCGTAATCCTCAAGGGCATAATAGGCTCTTGCGCGAAGATAGTATACGGTTCCTTTGTCGCAGTCCTCCTGCTTCAGCGCCGCAGCGGAAGCGCGGAGCGCCTCGTCATAGTCGGCAGTGTCCAGCGCGGCGGAGATGAGCAGCGTGTACTGCTTGGGCGTCAGGCTTGTAAGCTCTTCGCATTTCTTCAGGGCGGAGATGCATTTCTCGTAATCGGAGTTTCGGAAGGCGCTTTCGGCCAGCAGCATCCACTGCTGATCGGCTGTACCGTCCAGCTCTGTGGCCCGCTGAAAATAGCGCTGCGCCTCCTCCCAGCGGTCATCCAGCGCCTTGAGACAGCCCTGCTTTAAGAGAAGCTCTGCCAGGCCGCTGTCATCTCCGGTATACATGGTGATGCACTGCTCCAGATCCTCGGATGCCTGCTTGTAATCCTGATCAGCAATGTGAACAGAGGCAAGCAGATAAAACTCCTCAAAGCTCTGCGGCGTTTTCAGGGTCTGGGCAACCTCGCGCATACGGGAAAGAAAGCCGGAGCTCAGATACGCATCGTTTTCCTCTATATAGACGGCCATGTTTTCCAGCTCGCCGTCTTTATAGTCAGCGGCAGAGTAGTTTACCCTTGCCAGTCCGGCCAGGATCAGCTCTACCACAAACAGCAGCGCCAGAAACAGCGCAAGGATTCGAATCCAGATGATGTTTTTTGTGTTCATGCTGTATATCCTCAACTTTTACTCCCACTTCTGTGTAACGAAGGTGTTTGCGAGCCTCGGCTCACTTGGGAGGTAAAAATTTTTTCATAAGTTCATCATTTACATCGCTCTCGGCGCGCAGATCGCAGCAGACAAGTCTGGGCTCACCGGTTTTGGGGTCTCTGCCCTCCGTAACCCTGAACTGCACCAGCTCACCGAATTTAAGCCGCTTCCTGCCGGGCGCAAAGGATTTTGAATTGAAATAGTATGATTCACCCAGTATCTCACGGACAAATCCGCATTTCCCGTAGGAGAAAATACACTCCACATATCCGCTTTTCAGGCCGTCGCTTTTCATCTGTTCCCCATTCCCGAACCCGTTGCCGAGCCTTCATTTCGCTGATTAATTCTGAACAAAAATAACACATTACGCCCAACAATGTCAAGCACTATCGAAAGAATATGCTAAAAAAGCTATTAACAATTCCCTTGTGTTATTTTTACAGATTCAAATGCATAAGCCTTGTGTAACCACGATTTGGCCTTTTTTTGCGAAATGCACAAAAGAGCACAGAGACTTTTCTGAAAACTTCGGCAATCTATTCACAGGATTTTCCATTGACAATTTCGGTAACGCGTTTTATAATTAGCACATCACTTCACGAAAGGAACTCATGACGATGATGAGCTTTGTGCTTCTCTCCTGCTCTTCTTCCTCTTCAGACACTTCTTCTGTGTCTGCTTTTGTTGTGGGCAAAACCCCTTGAGGAAGATTCGTGAGGTCCTTTGAGAAAAGGAAAATATGTGAATCATCCCGGGTTGCCCACAAGGGTATCCCGGGGTTTTTTATTCGTATCTTAGTCGATTGTAAAACTGCGTTTTACAATCGAGAAAAGACACTCGCATTAATCGCGGCGGCGTTGCCGCCTTGGTCGATGCGAGGGCGCACCAATAGAGTGCGCCCCAGGGTATTTTCGGGCTGGCAAAGCTCGCCCGAAAATAATAGAATTATTTTGCGAGCTGCGGCCCGCAAACTCTGCGAGGCTAGCAAAATAATTCTGATGCGTGCTTTTACATTTGACTAATTCGTATCTTATAAGGAGGAACCCCCATGAACCGTGTATATAACTTTTCGGCAGGCCCTTCCATGCTGCCCCTTCCCGTTCTGGAGCGGGCCCAGAAGGATCTGGTCAACTATCAGGGCGTTGGCAGCAGCGTCATGGAGATGAGCCATCGCTCCAAGCCCTATGAAGCGATTATCGAGAATGCCGAGGCAAAGCTCCGCAAGATCATGAACATCCCCGACGATTACGCGGTGCTCTTTCTCCAGGGTGGCGCCAGTATGCAGTTTTCCGCCATCCCCATGAATCTGGCCAGGCAGGGTGACACCATGGACTACGCGGTAACGGGTAACTTCGCCAACAAGGCCATGCAGGAGGGTGCTCGCTGGGGCAAGGCCAAAGCGGTCAGCAGCTCCAAGGAGGACGGCTATCACCACATCCCCAAAATCACCGCCGATATGCTCGATAAAGATGCCGCCTTCCTCCACATCACCGGCAACAATACCATCTTCGGCACCACCTACCACACGCTGCCGGAGCACGGCGATATTCCCCTGGTGGCCGACTGGTCCAGCGCCATTCTCGGCAAGGAGATTGATGTTGCCGCCCACGACCTCATTTACGCCGGTGCTCAGAAAAACATGGGCATTGCCGGTCTGACCGTAGTCATCATCAAAAAGGCGCTGCTGGAGCGGGAGCTTGACCCCATCGTGCCCACCATGCTCCGCTACAGGATCGCAGCCGACAACGGCAGTATGTACAACACGCCTCCCTGCTTCGCCATCTACATGGCCGGACTGGTCTTCGACTATCTCGATGAGATCGGCGGCATCGCCGTACAGGAAAAGGAGAATCGCCGGAAAGCCGAGCTGCTCTACAGTGTGCTGGATGCCTCTCCCGTTTTCAAGAATCCCGTGGCCGCGGAGGATCGCTCCATCACCAATGTGACCTTCTTCCTGCCGAGCGCCGAGGAGACCACCGCCTTCCTCGCCATGGCCGAAGGGCGGGGCATGACCAATCTGAAGGGTCACAAGGTGGCCGGCGGCTGCCGGGCCTCCCTCTACAACGGTATGCCCTACGCGGGCGTGGAAGCGCTGGTGCAGTGCATCCGCGATTTTGAAAACGGTCTCCGCAAATGAGAATTGGGGACGGTTCTCAATTCTCATTTGACACAAATGAGAACCGTCCCCAAAAACACCACTAATAATTTAAATGTAATATAAGGAGAACTGACTATGTACGCCATTCAGAACAAGAACAAGATTTCCGCCAACGGCCGCGCTCTCTTCGAGGCCGACGGCTACACCGTAGCCGATGATGTCGCCAATCCCGACGGTATCGTGGTACATTCCGCTCCTCTGCACGATATGGTTTTCCCTCCCAGGCTGAAGGCCATCATCCGCGTGGGCGCCGGCGTGAACACCATTCCCGTGGAGCGCTGCACCGAGGCCGGCATCGCCGTGTTCAACACCCCCGGCGGCAACGCCAATGCTGTCAAGGAGCTGACCCTCGCCGCCATGATCAGCATCTGCCGCAATGTGAACGGTGCCAGCGAGTGGGTGCACTCCCTCACCAAGGAAGAGGTGGACTACGGCAAGACCGTGGAGAAGGGCAAGGAGGTCTATGTGGGCCCCGAAATCATGGGCAAGACCCTTGGCGTTCTGGGCGTGGGCGCTGTAGGCTCCCGTGTGGCCAAGGCCTGCGCCGATCTGGGCATGACCGTCATTGGCTACGATCCCTATCTGCCCCACCTGCGCAAGCTGGAACTGGCCCAGTTTGTCCGCTTCACCGACAACATTGAGGATATCTACAAGCAGTGCGACTTCATTACCGTGCATGTGCCTCTGGACGCTACCACCGAGGGCATGGTGGGTCGCAAGGAAATCGAGATGATGAAGGACGGCGTGTACCTCATCAACTACGCCCGTGGCCCCATTCTGGACAACGATGCCGTCTGCGACGCTCTCGAAAGCGGCAAGATCAAGGCCTTCGCCACCGACTTCCCCACCGACCGTGAGCTGAAGCGCAAGGATGTTTTCGCCACCCCCCATCTGGGCGCTGCCACCCCTGAGGCCGAGAACAACTGCGAGGTCATGGCCGTGAAGCAGATGAAGGAGTTTTTGGAGAACGGCAATATTGCCAACTCCGTCAACTTCCCCGACGTGAGCTTCGCCCGCGCTGACGGCGACCGCATCACCGTGTTCCACAAGAACCAGGTGGGTATGCTGGGCGTCATCACCGACAAGGTGGCCGGCATGGGTCTGAACATTGAGAACCTTGTGAATAAGGGTCGCGGCGACTACGCCTACACCATTCTGGACTTCAACACCGCCGTTCCTGCCGAGCTGGAAGAAATTCTCGCGCAGCTTCCCGGCGTGGTGCGCGTGCGTGTGATCGGCGCATGAAAAATAACGCAAAAGCGGCTCTGGCGGCTCTGGGACTTCGCGTCCCGGAGCTGCTGCTGCCGAAAGAGGACATTGACCTGAGCCGCTACGCCGTGGTGGCCTGCGACCAGTTCAGCGCCCAGGCCGACTACTGGCAGAGGGTGAAGGAAACCGTGGGCGATGCGCCCTCTACCCTGAACATGATCCTGCCCGAGGCGTGGCTGCAAAACGGCGAGGCTCATCAGGCCGCCATCGTCCCCACCATGGAGCGCTATCTCCGGGAGGGCATCCTGCGCAGCATCGGCGAGGGCATGGTGTTTCTACACCGGGAAACCGCATCCGGCGTGCGGCGCGGTCTGGTGGTGGCCTTTGATCTGGAGCAATACGACTACCATGCCGGAGCCAGGGCTCTCCTTCGTCCCACGGAGGCCACCGTGGAATCACGGCTGCCCACCCGTGTTGCCATCCGTAAGGAGGCTCCCATTGAGCTGCCCCATGTGCTGGTGCTCTTCAACGATCCCGAGGATAAGCTCATGGACACGCTGGAGACGCTGGTGCAAAGCCGCAAGCCTCTCTATGACTTTGCGCTCATGGAAAACGGAGGCAAGCTCACCGGCTGGCACATGAACGAAGAAAATGATTATGTAAACCTATCCGAACTGCTGGAAGCCCTGCGCAAAGACGCCGTGGACGATATGCTCTTTGCCATGGGTGACGGCAACCACTCCTTTGCCGCCGCCAAGCTCAACTGGGAACAGGTGAAGGCCACATTGCCGGAGGAGCAATGGGAGGGGCATCCCGCCCGCTACGCTCTCTGTGAGCTGGTGAATCTCTACGACAGGGGTCTGCTCTTTGAGCCCATCCACCGGCTGCTGATGGGCGTGGATGCCGCCGCCGTGTGTGCGGAGCTGGGACTTGACCCAAGCTCTCCCCCGCCCCTGCAGGAGCTGCAGCCGAGGCTGGATGCGTGGCTTGCAGAACATCCCGAGGCAGAGCTGGAATACATTCACGGTGCGGACACCTGCCGGGAGCTGGGTGAGAAGGAAAACAATCTCGCTCTGGTCTGGGACAGCTTCGACCGGGAGGGTCTCTTCCCCTGGGTTGCCCAGCACGGCCCTCTGTGCCGCAAGAGCTTCTCTCTGGGTCACGCGGAGGAAAAGCGCTATTATCTGGAAGCCAGAATAATTATGTAAACTATATTATGTAAATGAAAAGGCACTGCTTGTACTAAGCAGTGCCTTTTCCCCAGCGTAAACGATCCAAAGTCCGAGCCCCGGTCATCGGCAAGGCCGAGGTATCCGGTTCACGTTTGCTCCGGTAAAGAAAGTACTGCTGACTGTTCTGCCCATTCGGGTATGCCGCCAGATCAGCAGCGCTGACTTTCTCTGCCATTGATGATACCACAACAGAGAAAAATGTCAAGGGCGCGAAAACTCGTTGACAGCGCACACTTTCGGTAGTAAAATAACACTCGCGACCGAGCCACGCAGCCGCGGGCACAGGGGGAAACCCCGTGCATGAGGAAAGTCCGGGCTCCACAGGGTAAGGATAACGGGTAACGCCCGCCGAGGGTAACCTTAGGACAAGTGCAACAGAGATATACCGCCTGCTTTTGGTAGGTAAGGGTGGAAAGGCGAGGTAAGAGCTCACCCATCGTCCGGAGACGGAACGGTGCTGTAAACTCTATCCGGAGCAACGCCGTGGAGGGACATACAAGGCCGACCCGGCCGTCCCGAGGAGGCGGCTTGAGCGCAGCGGCAACGCGGCGCCTAGATAGATGGCTGCAAAAGACAGAACCCGGCTTACAGACTCGATCGCATTTATGATAAGGGCGTGCAGCTCGCATGAGAACTGCACGCCTTTTCTCATCGATCAGAATGTTAGATAAAAGGAGTTTACATAATTATGACAATTCTATGCTATCCTGCTTGTTCCACCTGCAAGAAGGCCGAGAAGTGGCTGAAAGACAAGGGCATTTCCTACGAGTACCGGGATATCGCAAAAGAGAACCCCTCTTCAGAAGAGCTGACGCTTTGGTGGAAGCAGAGCGGTCTGCCGCTGAAGAAGCTCTTCAACACCAGCGGGAACGCATACAAGGCGCTGGCATTGAAAAATAAGCTCCCCGGCATGACGGAGGAACAGCAGCTTGCGCTGCTTGCCTCCGACGGGATGCTGGTGAAGCGCCCCATTCTCGTGGAAGGGGATACCGTTCTCGTCGGCTTCAAGGAGGCTGACTGGGCCGAGGCGCTGCTCTGATGCACTTCGTACAGGCAAAAAGTCTGCTCTCCGGTAGCAACGGCATGAATCTCTATCGGGGCTGTCTCCACGGCTGCATCTACTGCGATTCCCGCTCCCTCTGCTATGGCTTTACCCACGATTTTGAGGATATCGAGGTCAAGGAAAACGCTCCCGCACTTTTAGAGGCAGCGCTGAAGTCCAAACGAAAACGCTGCGTCATCGGAACGGGCTCCATGTGTGACCCCTATCTGCCTATAGAAAAGGAGTTGCAGCTGACAAGGCGCTGTCTGGAGCTTATTGACCGCTATGAGTTCGGCGCAGCAGTGCTGACCAAGTCTACGCTGGTGCTCCGGGACGCAGAGCTGCTGCGGAGCATAAACGAAAAGGCCAGAGCCACCGTGCAGATGACTCTGACCACCTATGACGAGAAGCTCTGTGCCATAGTGGAACCGAATGTGGCGGGAACCCGTGAACGCTTTGAGGCGCTGTGCCGATTCCGGGAGCTGGGCGTACCCACGGTGGTATGGCTCACTCCCCTGCTCCCCTACCTGAACGACACCGAGGAAAACCTGCTAGGGATTCTGCACTACTGTGCCGAGGCCGGGGTGCGTGGCATCGTATCCTTCGGCTTCGGGCTGACGCTCCGGGACGGAGACCGGGAGTATTACTACACCGCGCTGGACCGGCACTTTCCCGGATTGAAGCAGCGCTATATTCGCCAATACGGCAATGCCTACGAGCTGCCCAGCCCCAACAATCAGCGACTTCAAAGGGTGTTCGAGGACTTCTGTTCCCGCTACAACATTATGCGGGATACCAATGCAATCTTTGCGGATATGGAAGCCCTGCCGGAACGGTATGAGCAATTTGATATGTTTACATAATCATAAAACCCGTCTCAATCAGAGACGGGTTTTATGATTATTTCTTCGCTTTTCTCGCCTCTATGCCGTTGAAAATGGCCATGGCGGCGATGGTGGCGATATAAGGGATGCAGTTGAGAAGCTGCTGGCGGAGCGCGGTATTCTGCAGAATCTGCGCCAGAGCGGTAGTAAAACCGAAGAGCGCAGAGGAGGCCAGCGCCCCCAGCGGATGACCCTGACAGAGGTTATTGGCAGCCAGCGCCACATAGCCGCGGGCGGCGGAGATATTCTGGATGAACATGGTCACGCTGCCCAGACTCAGCAGGCAGCCGGCCAGACCGATAAAGCCACCGGAGAGGGTGGTAGCCAGAATCTGCCAGCGCTGCACGCGGATGCCCAGCGAGGCAGCCGCATCGGGGTTGATGCCGATGCAGCGGATGCGGAAGCCCACCACGGTTTTATACATGATCACATACATCAGAATTGCCAGCAGGAAGGCCGCATAGTCCAGCACCGTCAGGTTGCCGAACATGGTGGCCAGGGTGCCGCTGCCCAGAAAACTCACATCCACCTTGGGCAGACCCTGCAGGGTGGGATCACTGACAACGCCCTTGGTCTTAAAGACCACCTGCAGCAGGAAGGTCGTGAAGCCCATGGCAAAGGTGTTTACGGCCATACCCACGATCATGGAGTGACCGTTGAGCTTCACGATGAAGAAGGCAATAATAAAGGTGATGCACATGGCCACCAGTACCGCGCAGCCCACAGACAGGTAGATATTCCGGAACTTATACTGCACCAGAAAAGCGAAAAACGCACTGGTAAGCAGGGTGCCTTCCAGGCCGATATTAAAGACTCTGGACTTGGAGCACACACCGGCGCAAAGGCTCACCAGCAGGATGGGAGTCATGTAGCGGAGGGTAGAGTTGAAAACCGCCGCCAGATAGCTGATAGACAGATTCACTGTTTTTCCCCTCCTTCCTTTTTCCTGGTGTGCCGATACCGGACGGAGATCAGGTTCAGCAGCTTCACGGACATGAGGATCGTAATCACGCCCTCGATCATGTTCACGGTTTCCACGGGAATGGATGTACTGCGCTGCAGCGCCGCACCGCCGGTGGCAAGACCCGAGAGCAGGATGGAGGCCACCAGAGTGCCGATGGGGTTGAAGTTGGCCAGCAGCGCCGCCACCATGCCGCTCCAGGCGTAGCCGGTATTGAAAATCATCTGGTCAATGTAGCGGTACTTGGAGCCCAGAACCTCCAGCGAGCCGCCGAAGCCGGCGCAGACACCGGAGAGGATCATGACCATATAGAGCATCTTGCGGGCGTTAATGCCGCCGTAGAGAGCAAAGCGGCTGTTGAAGCCGTTCATCCGGGACTTGTAGCCGAACTCGGTCTTGTTCATGAGGATGTAAACCAGCACCACGCAGAGCACTGCGATCAGGAAGCCCCAGTGGAGGGAGTAGGCCTTGAAGATGCGGGGCAGGCGGGCAGCCTCCATGATCTTGCCGGTCTGGGAGGCGTTGATGTCCAGCGCTTCCGGATCCTTGAGCTTGTAAATGGTCAGGTAGCTGGCCACATAGTTGGCAATATAGTTGAGCATGAGGGTGGAGATGATGAATGTCACCCGCCACTTCTCATAGAGCCAGCCGGAGAGCACGCTGTAAACGGCACCTGCAAGGCAGGCTCCCAGCATGGCCAGAACCGTCCGAAGGAAGGGAGCCACCGGGACATAGTAGGCAATGATTGCGGCGCTGAGCGCACCGAAGATCATCTGGCCTTCACCGCCCATGGCCTCATAGCCGCTGCGCCAGGCAATGCACACGGCCAGACCGCCCATGATAATGGGCGTGGCCCGGGAAAGGGTGGACGAGAGATAGTAGCCGTCGCCGAAGGCACCCTTGAGCATCACGCCGTAGGCCTTAAACACATTTTCCCCGGACAGGCCGATGATCACCGCGCCCAGCAGCAGAGCAATGGTCACCGACACCATGGGCTGCCCCAGAGTCGTCAGGAAGCTTTGCAGTTTTTTCTTACGCATCGATCTTCCCTCCCAGCATCAGCAGACCCAGAGCCTTTTCGTCCACGGCACCCCGATTGAACTCGCCCACGATTTTGCCCTCAAACATCACATAGATGCGGTCGGACAGCGTGGTGATTTCCGAGAGCTCCGAGGAGATGAGCAGCACCGCGTCGCCCTTCTCGCGCTTATTGAGAATTTCGTTATGGATAAAGTCGCTGGCACCGATGTCGATGCCGCGGGTGGGCTCGCAGCAGATGAGCACAGGGGTCTCCATCATGATCTCGCGGGCAGCCACCAGCTTCTGGGCGTTGCCGCCGGAGAGCTCACCCAGAAGGGAGTCGGGCCCGGAAGCCTTCACGCTGAAGCGCTCGATGAGGCTGCCGGCGTATTCGGTGATCTTCTTTTTCCGAAGGAAGCCCTTATGGTTGTAGGGTTCCCGCTCCTCCTTGGCCATAATGGCATTCTCTGAGAGTGTGCCGCTCACAGCGCCGCCCCAGAGGAAGCGGTCTTCGCTGATGTGGGCCATGCCCAGCTCCCGCCGGGTATGGACGCTCTCATGGGTCACATCCCTGCCGCAGAGCAGCACCTTGCCGCCGGTGGGAGCCTCCAGTCCGTTGATCACAGACTCCAGCTCCGACTGGCCGTTGCCGCTTACACCCGCAATGCCCACCACCTCGCCGCCATCCACATGGATGGAGACCTTACTGAGCACATCTCTGCCGTCCTTATGCAGAGACAGCTCCTCCGTGGCGAGCAGCGTCTCGCCGGTCTTTACGGGGGGAATCTCCCGGGTGGCGGGATGATGACCCACCATCAGATAGGCCAGCTCATCGGTGCTGGTCTCTTCCTTTTTCCGCTCGGCCACCAGCTTACCGCTGCGCATGACATAGATGCGGTCGGCCACTGCCATAACCTCGTTGAGCTTATGGGTGATGAGCACAATGCTCTTGCCGGCGGCAGCGAGCTCCTTCATGGTCTGGAGCAGAGCCTCCACCTCGATGGGAGTCAGCACGGCACTGGGCTCATCAAAGACAATGATTTCAGCATTCTGGTAAAGAATCTTCAGTATTTCCACTCTCTGCCGGAGACCCACGGGGCAGTTTTCGATTCTGGCAGAGGGATCGATTTTCAGTTTATAACGCTCGCTCAGTTCGCTGACGGCCGCGAGCATGGCCTTTTTGTCCAGCAGGGGACCCCTGCGGGGCTCACGCTTGAATACGATATTCTCCGCCACGGTCAGCGACTCAAAGAGCATGAAGTGCTGCTGCACCATGCCGATGCCGTGGGCCATGGCATCCGAGGGATTGCGGAAGCGTACCGGCTGACCCTTGACAAGAATCTCGCCGGAGGTGGGCTGCTCCAGTCCGTAGAGGATCTTCATGATGGTGGACTTGCCGGCACCGTTCTCGCCCACCACGCAGAGGATCTCGCCCTCGTTGAGATGGATGGAAATGTCATCGTTGGCCAGCGTGTCGCCATAGTATTTCGTAATGTTGCGAAGCTCGAATATCATGGAAACTACCCTCACATTGCGACAGAATTTGCACGGAAAAAAAGCGAAAAAGAGGCGACGGGAAAACCGCCGCCTCTGACGCGGAAAGAATTACAGGATCTCGTTGAACTGGTAGTCAGCCTCTTCGGGGAGGACGATGGGATACTCACCGGAGATGATCTTGGCAACGTAGTCCTTGCAGGCGCTCAGCACTTCCTCGGTGAGGATGTCGCTGTTGAGGTAGGCACCGTCGTTGGTGACCCAGGTGGCACCGATGGCGCCGTCAGCGAGCTTGAGCTCGGTGCAGCCGCCCTCGAGGGTGCCGGCGTAGAACTTGTCAAGGATGATGCCGGTGGTGACACCGGTGTTCTTGAGCTGAGCGGAGAGGATGTAGGGGTTAGCCTCGGTGGTGGCGTCGGCGTCCTGGGCGATGGAGTAGATGTACTCGCCTTTTTCAGCCAGCTCCAGAGCGGCCTGGAAGATGCCCTCGTTGCAGGCAGCGGCGCCGCCGAAGATGTAGGTGGCACCCATAGCGTGCTGCTGCAGAGCGAACTCGTGAGCGTTGGTGGGATCGGAGTAGGAGTTGGTCCAGTTGAAGGTGAACTTGGCGTCGGGATTGGTGACCTTCACGCCTTCCATGAAGCCCCAGCGGTACTTCCAGGAGCCGGGACCCTCAAAGCAGCCAACATAGCCGTAAAGCTCTTCCTCGGGGAAGGCCAGACCGGCCATCAGACCCATGACGAAAGCGGCCTGCTCTTCGTTGTAGGCGAAGGAAGCGACCTTGTCGCTGCCGGCATCGGTGTCGATGACAGCGTACTGGGTGGTGCCGTCGCCGGCTTCGGCGCACTCGGCGGCGAAGGAACCGGCCTGCCAGCCCACACCGATGATCAGGTCATAGCCCTCGTGGGCAGCGGCCTCGTAGTTGGCCTGCCACTCATCGGAGTCGGCGCACTCCATCATGGAGTACTCATAGCCCAGCTCAGCCTGCTTGGCAGCCATCTCGTCGGCCACCTGGGTCAGGAAGAGGTTGGTGCCGATGGTGTCGCAGATGACGGCGATGCGCTTGGCCTCGGCGGGCTCGGCAGCGGGCTCTTCGACGACTTCCTCAGCGGCGGGAGCAGTCTCGGCGGCGGGCTCTTCCTTCTTTTCCTCGGTCTTGGCAGAGCCGCAGCCCACCAGAGAGGAAAGGAGAAGCAGCATGGCAAGGATCAGGGAAATGCTCTTTTTCATTTGATTTCTCCTATCAAATTTGTTTTTTATTCCATGACCGAAGTCAGTGAAATACTATTTCAGGCGGGAGTTGGTATAGGCATCGTGCTTGCAGAGCCAGGTAACAGCGTGCTCCGCCCGCACAAAGCCCAGCTTTTCCTGCAGCGCCATGGAGACCACGTTGCTGGAGTAAACATGGGTATAGGGAACACGGCCAGCAAGCATCAGCCGCCGTACCAGCTCCAGCAAAAGCGCCGTGGCTAAACCCTGCCGCCGGTATTCCGGGAGAATGTTCAGCATCCCGATGGCTCCTTCCTCGTGGAGACCGGCAAAGCCCATGCACTGCTCGCCGCGAAAAGCGCCCAGCATCCACCCGTCATGAACGCGCTCGCTCATATGCCTGATCGTGGCGCTGGGATGAGAATAGTGCTCCACCAGAAAAGGAACATAAGCCTCAGTTAAAGCCCGGAACTCAAAATTGCCCCTTTGCTCCTCAGGCAACACACCATTATAAACATATTGAAAAACAGGCGTAACATCGTCGAAGTCACCGGCTGCGACCATACGCTCCGTGGCCGCGCTGTCCACGCACAGCGCCATCAGTGAATTGCGGTACTCCTCGCACTCATCGCAGTCCCCGGCTCCGTAGTAGATGCCATGCGCATGGAGCACCAGAGCCGTTTCGCTGTCATAAACCGTTTCCGCACCCATGGCAAGAAAGTCCCGCAGCGAGGCAAGATGCAGATCGGCAGGGTCGAGGAAGAAGCGCATGAGGAACCTCCGGCTCGTGTCAGCTCGTAATTTTTCTATATTTTATCAGCTTCTTCCCCTAAAGTCCACCGTTATTTTTCATAAGAAAACAAAAAAAGCAGGTTTAAAGCATACAAAAAGCCGAAAAAGCTTTTGCAATATCCGTTAGCCTTTGACAAGCGGACTTCTTAATGCTATAATAGCCGAAATGCAGAGCCCGGGCCCACCGGGCGGAAAGGTTGAGACAAATGAACTATATTCGAGATATCAGTCTTGCTCCCTCCGGTGAGGATAAGATCGAGTGGGTGCGCCGGAATATGTCCATTCTCCGCACCATTCAGGAGGAGTTTGAGCGCGACAAGCCCTTTACCGGGCTGAAAATCGCCCTCTCCATCCACCTGGAGGCCAAGACCGCCTACCTCTGCCGGGTTTTAGCCGCAGGCGGTGCCGAGATGTATGTCACCGGCTCCAATCCCCTCTCCACCCAGGACGACATTGCCGCCGCTCTCGCCTCCAGCGGCATGAACGTTTACGCTGTTCACGCTGCCACATCCGAGGAATATAACGCCTGCATCGAGTCCGTGGTCAAGGCCGAGCCCGACATCATCATCGACGACGGCGGCGACATTCTCAACATGATCCACAACCACTATCCCCATTTGGAGAAGAAGGTTCTCGGCGGCTGCGAGGAGACCACCACCGGCATCCACCGTCTCCGCGCCATGGAGCGTGACGGCGAGCTGAAGTTCCCCATGTTCGATGTGAACGATGCCGACTGCAAGCACCTCTTCGACAACCGCTACGGCACCGGTCAGTCCGTGTTCGACGGCATCAACGGTACCACCAATCTGGTGGTGGCCGGCAAGCGCGTGGTGGTGGCCGGCTACGGCTGGTGCGGCCGCGGCGTTGCAATGCGCGCCAAGGGTCTGGGTGCCAAGGTCATTGTCACCGAGATCGATCCCGTCAAGGCCATCGAGGCTGTGATGGACGGTTTTGAGGTTATGCCCATGGCCGAGGCCGCTCCTCTGGGCGATATGTTCATTACCGTTACCGGCTGCAGCGCTGTGGTCACTGAGGAGCACTTCTACAATATGAAGGACGGCGTGCTGCTCTCCAACGCCGGTCACTTCGATGTGGAAGTGGACGTGAAGCGTCTGGGCGAGATTGCCGTGGAGCAGCGGCAGATGAAGCCCAACATCATGGGCTACAAGCTCTCCAACGGTAACTGGCTCTATGTGCTGGGCGAAGGCCGTCTGGTGAACCTGGCCGCCGGCAACGGTCACCCCGCCGAAATCATGGACATGAGCTTCGGCATTCAGGCGCTCTGCGCCCGCTATGTGTCCGAGCACCGGGGCGAGCTGCCCGTGGCTCTCATGAGCGTGCCCGTGGAGATCGACAAGAAGGTCGCTCTGCTGAAGCTCCACGCTCTGGGCGTGAACATTGACACGCTTACCCCCGAGCAGGAGCACTACGTGAACTCCTGGAACGTCTGATTTGCAAGTTAAAAGAGCGGAGCTTATGCTCCGCTCTTTTCGATAAGTACAATATCGGGAAAGGAAGTATATATTATGTCAACCGAATACACCTACGAAATGTATGTTGAGGCCGCCAATTATATTAAGGAGAAGATCGGCGGCGAGGCCGAGATCGGTATCATTCTCGGCTCCGGTCTGGGGAATCTCAGCAAAATGTTTGAAAACACCATCGAGATTCCTTACATTGAAATCCCCAACTTCCTCGTATCCACCGTGGCCGGTCACGCCGGCAAGTTCATCTTCGGTACGCTTAACGGCCGCCGCGTCCTCTGTATGTCCGGCCGCTTCCACTCCTACGAGGGCTACAGCTTCGAAATTCTCTCCCTGCCCGTCCGCGTCTTCAAGCTGGTGGGCATCCGTGCGCTGGTCGTGACCAATGCTGCCGGCGGCGTGAATCTGGACTACCGGCCCGGCGACATCATGCTCATCACCGACCATATCTGCTTCTCCGGCACCAGTCCCATGCGCGGGCCCAACATGGAGCAGTTCGGCCTTCGCTTCTTCGATGTGAGCCGGATGTATTCCCCCGAGCTTCTGGAAATTGCCCGGAAGGTAAGCAAGAATTACCGGCTGCGCTTCCATGAGGGCATTTACTTCTGGATGTCCGGCCCTAACTTTGAAACCCCTGCTGAAATCCGCGCCATCCGTGCCATGGGCGGCGATGTGGTGGGTATGTCCACCGTCACCGAAGCTCTGACCGCAGCCCACTGCTCCCTGCCCGTACTGGGCATTTCCGTTGTTACCAACATGGCCGCCGGTATCCTGCAGCAGCCTCTGAGCCATACGGAGGTTATGGACACCGCCACCGTGATCGAAACTCAGTTCACCGCTTTTGTGGCTGAACTGCTGACTACTATCTGATAAAGAGAGAATTACCGATGAAGACGCTTTTTGCCAACGCCGACATTCTCACCGAGGAAAACGGCGCATTTACCACCATCCACAAGGGCTATCTGGGCATTGAGAACGACAGGATTATCTATATCGGTGCCGCGAAGCCCGAAGAGAAGTACGACGAGCTGCGGGATTTCTCCGGCAAGCTGCTCATCCCCGGTCTTATCAACGGCCACACCCACAGCCCCATGACCGTGCTGCGGGGTCACGGCAGCGATCAGAATCTCCAGAGCTGGCTCTTTGACTATATTTTCCCCGCCGAGGATAAGCTCCGCTCCCAGGACATCCGCGTGGGCACCGATCTGGCCATTCTGGAGATGCTCGCCACCGGCACCACCTCCTTTACGGATATGTACAACTTTACCGCGGACATTGCCGAGTGCGTTCTCGCCTCCGGCATCCGCGCCAATCTGGGACGGCCCGTGCAGGAGTTTGCCGACGGGAAGCCCGAGGATAATTTCCGCGTAAAGGAATCGCTGGAGCTCTTCAAAGCCTATCACCACAGCGGTGACGACCGACTCCGCATCGACTTTTCCATCCATGCCGAGTATACCTCCACGGAGGCGCTGGTGCGCTACTACAGCGAGCTCTGCGCCGAGAACCACGGTCTGATGCACCTGCATATGTCCGAGACCAGGACCGAGCACGAAGAGTGCATCGCCCGCCACGGCAAAACGCCCGCTGCCTACTTCAGAGACTGCGGCACCTTCCTCTCCCCCACCGCCGCCGCCCACAGTGTGTGGGTCAGCGAGGAGGACATGGACATTATGGCTCAGTACGGCGTTACCGCCATGCATAACCCCAGCTCCAACATGAAGCTGGGCAGCGGCTTCGCCCCCATTGAGAAGATGCGCGCCAAGGGCATCAATGTGACTCTGGGCACCGACGGCGCTGCCAGCAACAACAATCTCAATATGTTCGAGGAGCTGCATCTGGCCTCCATCATCCATAACGGCTATATGCAGGACCCCACTGTGATGAAGCCGGACTACACCTTCGCCATGGCCACCCGCAACGGTGCCATCCAGCAGGGGCGCGATGACATCGGCTCCCTGACCGTGGGCAAGAAGGCCGACATCGTGGCCATCGATCTGCGTAAGCCTCACCTCGTCCCCAATCTAGAGACCCTCGCCACCCTCTGCTACAGTGCCCAGGGCAGCGATGTGTGCATGACCATGGTCAACGGCAGGGTGCTCTATGAAAACGGCGAGTTCAAGACCATCGACGCCGAGCGCACCTATGCCCTTGCCTCCGAAAGTGTTGCCTATCTTGGCATATGAGGTTTATAAATATGGAAAGACAGGATAAAGACTTAGCCTTCATGCTCCAATATGAGAATGTGGCCTGGTATGAAAACGGCAGCGTGCGCATTCTCGATCGGCGCGTCTACCCCACCACCGTCAGCTTCGTGATCTGCCATCACCACGACGAGGTGCGGCAGGCCATTGCCGACATGGTGACGCAGTCTGCCGGCCCCTACACCGCCGCCGCCATGGGCATGGCACTGGCCGCCTATGAGTGCCGCAGCATGAAGAGCGAGGAGCGGAAGGAATATCTCCGCAAGGCTTCCGACTGCATTTCCCACGCCCGCGTAACCACCGTAAAGCGGATGCAGCTCATCACCGAGGGCTGTCTGCCTGCCGCCTTTGCCGCCATTGACGCGGGAGAGGACGCGAGCGAGGCCATCGTGCAGCATACTGTTAAGGCCAACAACACCCGCTACGGCAAGGTACGCTCCATGGCCGAGTATCTGGTGGACATGATCCCCGACGGGGGCACGGTGCTGACCCAGTGCTTCGGCGAGACCATCGTGGGCATGATGCTGGATGTGACCCGGCAGCGGGGCAAGAGCCTGAAAATGGTCTGCGCCGAGACCCGCCCCTACTTTCAGGGTGCACGGCTCACCGCCACCGTGGGCCGGGATATGGGCTTTGATGTGACTGTCATCACCGACAACATGCCCGCCTGGTACATGGAGAAGGAGGGCATCGACCTCTTCACCTGTGCTGCCGACGCCATCTGTCTGGACGGCCATGTGTGCAACAAGGTGGGCACCTATCAGCTGGCCATTGTGTGCAAGTACATGGGCATTCCCATGTTCGTCAGCGGTGCGCCCGATCGGGGTCATGAGACCGTCGACACCGTTACCGTGGAAATGCGCGACCCGGAGTTCCCCCTGCAGGCCATGGGCGTCCGCGTTGCCGCCGAGGGTGTGAAGGGCTGGTATCCCTCCTTTGATATCACGCCGCCCTCCCTCATCAGCGGCATCGTCACCGACCGGGGCATCTTCTCCCCCTACGATCTGAAGCGCTATTTTGAAAACGGCGCTTTGGGCGAATTTGAAATGATTCTGTGAGGTATTGACATGAGCAGGAAAGATAAGCTGAAGAAAGAAATCTGTGAAAAGAGTCTGCAGGCCTTCAAAGCCGGCCTCTTCGCCGGCACCAGCGGCAACATGAGCTGCTATCTGCGCGACAAGGACATTATGCTCATCACCCCCACTTCCATGCGCTATGAGATCATGCAGCCCAAGGACATTGTGGAGATGAAGCTGGACGGCACCGTGCTCACCGAGGGCAAGCCCTCCTCCGAGTGGCGGCTCCACGCCGAAATCTACAAAGGCAGCGAGGATGTGAACGCTGTGTTTCACACCCACTCTCCCCACGCCACCGCCTTTGCGGTGAACCGCATGGATATCCCCGCCACCCTCATAGAAGCGTACTTCTTCCTGGGCGGCAGCGTACCCTGCGCCGAGTATGCCACACCCGGCACCCCTGAAGTCGGCATCTATGCCGCAAAGGTTCTCCCCGGCAAGGGAGGCTGTCTGCTGGCCAACCACGGCGTTGTGGCGGTGGGCAGTGATCTCTCTCAGGCCTACATCCGCGCTGAATACATTGAGGACACGGCGAAAATCTATATAGAAGCCAAGCGGATCGGTGAACCCGTGGTGCTGGAAAAGCTGTAATACAGCGTGAAGGCTGCTTCCAAAGCGGAGGCAGCCTTCGTTTTCTTTATTCAAATACCTTTGCCGCCAGGAACATGGCATCGGAGATTCCGAGCTGTTCCGGGCAGTTGTTTTCGCAGGAATGGCAGAACATACAGTCTGTGGCTCGGCCCCTGCCCGCGGCATATTGCAGGTAGCGGCCTTTGAGTTCCTCTGCCTTCTCCACATCTTCCTTCAGCTCGTTGAGGAGCGCCACATAATCCGGGATGGGGAGCTTCTGGGAGCAATGGCTCTCACAGCTCCGGCAGCCGGTACAGGGATAGGCGGGATTCGCCTCCATCAGAGCTTTAAGCTGCGCTGTGCTTTTCATTCTATTCCCTCCGTTTTTCTATACGATTGGACAAACGCCCTAATAGACATCTTTCGGCAGCCTCGCAAAGAAATTCATTTATTCTGAAGGGAGCTTTGCTCCCTTCAGAATACCCAGAGGCGCACTCTATTGGTGCGCCCTCGCATCGACCAGGGCGGCATGGCCGCCGCGATAAATGCGAGTACCTTTTCCCGATGGTAATACGCAGTATTACCATCGACTATTTCTTTTTCATGTGCTGGGCAGCCACCCGGAGCATGAGTTTTTTTGTTCCTACGCCCTCGAACGAGATCTCCACCAGCGCATCGCCGCCCATGGGGGTGAGCTTCGCGATGGTTCCCACGCCAAAGGCGCTGTGCTCCACCAAGTCGCCGACCTTATAGTCCGGTACAGCGGGTGTTGAGAGGACAGTCTTCGGCTTGGCGGCAGCGGACTTGGGCGGCGTTACCCTGACGGTAGAGCTTGCATAACCGCCCGTTCGCTGTTTGGGTCTGGGCGCATAGGCATCCCGCTCCTCGTAGCATCGGCTTTCCGCCTGCCGCCGGGAGCGGAGATCGTGGCTCTCTAAGAGCTCAGGGGGAATCTCGTCGATAAAGCGGGAGCGTATATAGGAGTTTGTCCGTCCATAGAGCATACGCTGGCTGGCCTCGCAGATGTAGAGCCGCTCCTTGGCGCGGGTAATGGCCACATAGCAGAGCCGCCGCTCCTCCTCCATCTCGCTCTGGTCACCGATGGCCAGAGCGCTGGGGAAAAGACCGTCGTCCGCACCCACAATAAACACCACCGGGAACTCCAGACCCTTGGCGGCGTGCATGGTCATCAGCACCGTGCACTCGGCGTTCTCATCGTAGTTGTCAATGTCGGAGTAGAGCGCCACCTCGTCCAGATAGGCATAGAGATCGCCGCCCTGATTCTCCTCCACGCTCTTGACAATGGAGGATTTCAGCTCGTGCACATTCTCGATGCGCGCCAGCTCCTCGTCGCTGTGCTTGTCCTCCAGAGCCCGGATGTAGCCGCTCTTTTCGATGAGCTTATCGTAGAACTCATCCAGCGGCATACCCTGCGCCAGATCGTTCTGGAGTCCGGTAATCATGTCGGCAAACTCCTGCATTCTCCCGGCGCTGCGCCCCAGCTCAGGGAAAACCGTGGCATTGCGGAGGATATCGAAAAGAGGCTTTTCCTCCCGCCTTGCCAAAGTCTGCGCCTTCTCCACACCGGCAGCGCCGATGCCCCGGGGCGGGTTATTGAGAATGCGCAGGAGGCGGGTCTCATCGGTGGGGTTGGCCACGGTGCAGAGGTAGGCCAGTATGTCCTTGACCTCGGCCCGGTCAAAGAAGCGGGTACCGCCGAAGATGCGGTAATTTATCTTCCGCCGCTTCAAAGCCTGCTCTATGCTGCGGGACTGGGCATTGGTGCGGTAGAGCACGGCGAAGTCCTTGGGGCTGCGCCCGCTCTGCTGAATGGTGCGAGCCACGAAGTCGGCCTCATCGTCCTCGCTCATGGCCACATACTCGTAAAGGAGCTCGCCCTTCCCTGCCTGAGTCCAGAGATTTTTGCCCATACGGGCGGTGTTGTTGGCAATGACGGCGTTGGCAGCATCCAGAATATTGCCCGTAGAGCGGTAGTTCTGTTCCAGACGGATCACCCTGGCATCGGGATATTCCTTCTGGAAGGAGAGGATATTCTCAATGGTCGCGCCCCGGAACTTGTAAATGCTCTGGTCATCATCGCCCACCACGCAGAGATTCCGATAGCCGCCGGAAAGTAGTTTACATAATTCATACTGGAGATGGCTGGTATCCTGATACTCGTCCACCAGCACATAGCGGAACTTCTGCTGGTAATACTCCCGCACCTCCTGGCAGTCCCGCAGGAGGATGACGGCGAAATAGATCAGATCATCGAAGTCCATGGCGTCCGCGTCCTTCAGCCGTTTTGCGTAGGCGGCACAGGCCATGGCAGTGCGCTTGCGGCGAATGTCTCCGCTGCGCTCCTCCTGCGCCACGAACTCATCGGGGGTCAGCAATGCGCCCTTGTAGCGGGAGCAGGCGGCCAGCACCTGCCGGGGCGGAAAGCTCTTTTCGTCCAGCTCCAGCTCCTTGAGCACCCGCTTCATCACCGACTGGGAATCGGCGCTGTCATAGATGGTAAAGCTCTTTCCAAAGCCCAGCCGATCCGCGTCCCGGCGCAGAATGCGGGCGCAGGTGGCATGGAAGGTCATGGCCCACACATCGTTGGCCTCCGGGCCCAGCTTGGCAGCTAAACGCTCCTTCAGCTCGCCGGCAGCCTTATTGGTAAAGGTGATGGCCAGCACCTGCCAGGGCTTCACCGCACGCAGGGCGCAGAGTCTATGTATGTCCTCGTCCGCGCTTCCCTCCCCCCGAAGTGCGGCCTTCAGGCGCTCCATGTCGCCCTCGCTGATGCCTACAGGAACCTCGGCAGAGTCAGAGGCGCAGCCGTAGCGCAGCAGGTTCGCCACCCGGTTGATGAGCACCGTGGTCTTGCCGCTGCCCGCACCGGCTAAAAGAAGCAGCGGCCCCTCGGTGGCCATACAGGCCTGCAGTTGCATGGGATTAAGCCTGAACTGTTTGGAGATGAAGGCACTGCGGGCTGCGGCGAAACGGGTTTCCAGATTCTGGTTCATGTTTCCTCCAAAAAAGAACGCCTGAAGTTGGCTCCAGGCGACAAGTTTCTGTTTCTTTTTTCTCTCTCTGGTGGTATTATACTACAAACGACGAAAAATACAAGGGCTTATCGCAAATTCCAGAATGAGGTAAAAATCATGGCAGCGAAAACCTGTGCATTCACCGGCCACCGGGCTTCCAAGCTCCCGTGGCAGTTCAACGAAAGTGACCCGGCCTGTCTTGCGCTGAAAGCGCGGCTCTACGATGTGGTAGAGACCCTGTGCGAGACGGGGGTTGACCGCTTCCTCTGCGGCATGGCCAACGGCTGCGATCTCTACTTTGCCGAGGCAGTGCTGCTGGCGCAGGAACGCTTCGGCGAAATCACGCTGGAGGCCGCTGTCCCCTACCGCGGGCAGGCGGAGCGCTGGAGCGATACGGAAAAGCAGCGTTATCACTATATACTCTCCCGCTGTGCCGCCGTTACGGTGATGAGCGAGGTCTATACCCGCTTCTGCATGATGGAGCGCAACCGCTATATGGTGGAGCGCTGCGATATTCTGCTGGCCTGCTACGACGAAGGCAGCGGAGGAACTCTCTCCACTCTCCGCATGGCCATGCAGGAGGATAAAGAGGTTATCATTATTCCGGTTATTGCATAAAAAGGAGCTGCCGAAGCAGCTCCTTTTCTTTGATTTCGGCTTATTCAAGCCACAGGGTCAATGCTGCAGGAAACAACTTCCCCGGTCTTTTCGTTGACCACAACGGTGGCGTAGGCGATGTTTTCCATCACGCCGTCCTCGGCCACGGCCTTGGCCTTGGACTTGCTCATGCCGCGGATGGCCTCGATGTCCTTGTCGTAGGCAGCAAGAGCCTCATCATTGACAGCGTAGACGGCCACATTGTAGGTGATGTTCTTGCCCATGAACTCCTTATAGGCGCTCTCCACGGTGGCGACCAGCTCCCGCTCCTCGTCGCTCTGCTCGTCGACGATCTCGGCCATCTCCACATTGTGAGCGTAACGCTCCTCGTTGCTGTAGGAGGCGGAGAGCGAGGTGGTGCGGTAGTAGTAGCCCAGATAGGCATAGGTGCTCACGCAGCCCACCAGGAAGAGAGCGATGAGGGTAATGGTCTCCTTCTTCTCAAACTTCAGGTGACTTTCCTCGTCGTAGGTCAGTCCCATCTTATAGGTGGCAGGCTGGATCATCTTCAGGAAGAGCGTGAGAACCACAGACTCCACGGGGAAGCAGAAGAGATTCTTCAGGATGGCGGGAACCGTAAGCTGGTAACCGGCCTTGCCCAGAACGATTTTGTAATAGAGGATCATCAGCGGGGTCTGGAGCAGGATGTTCACGAAGAGGCAGATGCAGAAGCGGCTGAGCATGGCGCGGGTGGGAGTGACCTTGGCGCGATAGAGAAACAGGGCAAAGATCACGCTTCCGGCGATCTCCGTGAGGATAAAGGGCAGAAAGTAGGTCTCACCGGAGAGAAGAACGCCCAGGAAGTCGGATACGGCAGCGGCGAAAATCGCCACCACGGGGCCGAAGACCATGGCGCCCATGGCGTTGGCCAGGAACGCGGTCTGAATCTTCAGATTAGGGGCGATGGGGATAGCCAGGAACTTCATGGCCACACGGAGGGCGATCATCAATGCCGCAAACACCAGCATACGGGTGTCTTTCATTTCGGCGGCGGCGTCCTTCCAGTAGGCCTTGGAGAAGGGATGGGGGTAAAGGGCTCTGCTTTTTTCTTTTTTCGTCATGGAGATAGACCTTCCTTTCTTTGGTGCCAGCACCGCAGCGCACAAATCAAAAACTCCCCAGGGGCAAAAGCCTGTGGGGAGTGGTAGATTGTATGTGCGTCGCACGGTTCATGGCCCGAACCTTGTTCGTGCCGCAACGGGAGGGAAACCTCCGAAACTGCAGCGGGCGCGGAACTCCATCGCGGAATGAATCCTTCGTCTGTCCCACGACTCCCCATTGGGTCAGCACTTTACGCGGAGCTCCTACTCTGTAACGCGTTAAAGTCTACACCACGGAAGGGCGTTTGTCAAATACATTTTTGTTATTAATTCATAGGCAGACGATATATACATCCATCCGTTGCGTGATCGTCCCGCTCCGCAATCTGCGGTTGCGTTCACAGCAGAGCGCTCACCGCGCTGCTCAGAGGGACATACAGCAAAGGAAGGAAAATGCAGGGCAGCATATTGGCCACGCGGATGGGCTCCCTGCGCAGCTCCAGCATATTGATGGCCATGCCCATCAGAATCACGCCGCCCACAGCGGACATCTCCGTGACCACGGCAGCGCTGAGATAGGGCGCCACTACGCCAGCCAGCAGCGTAAGCCCACCCTGAAAGACCAGAATAAAGAGCACGCTGAAGGTCACGCCGATGCCCATGGCGGCGCCGAAGGCCATGGAGCTCACAAAGTCCAGCGCGCTCTTGGCAAAGATGATGCTGTAATCGGCGTGGATGCCCGCCTCCAGCGAGCCCATGATGGTCATGGAGCCCACGCAGAAGAGAATGCAGGCGGACACGAAGCCCTCGGTAAAGCGGCTCTGGGCAGCTTCACCTTTGAGAAGACGCTTTTTGATGTAGTCCCCGGCATTTTCGATGCCGTTGTGGATGTGCAGCAGCTCACCGATGGCGGTTCCCAGTGCCATGCAGATAATGACGCAGAGCACATCCGCCGTAGCAATGGCGGAGCTGATGCCGATGAGCGCGGTGCAGAGTCCCAATGCCGTCATCACCGCATTCTGCAGCGATTCGCGCAGGGCATTTTTCAACGCGATGCCCAGCAGGGACCCCACAAGCACCGTTCCCATATTCACAAAAACAGCCGGCATAAAGTACTCCCCCTTTTTGCGCCCATTATAACAAAGGAAAAAAACTCCGTCAAGAATTGACAGCCCTGCTCCCCTGTGGTAAGATACGCATATCTGCGGGCATGGTGGAATTGGTAGACTCGGTGGATTTAGGTTCCACTGCCAAAAGCGTGCAGGTTCGAGTCCTGTTGCCCGCACCA
>DCIK01000019.1 GCA_002315975.1 Clostridiales bacterium UBA1728 | reverse complement strand
CAACGCTGCCACGGATGAGGAAGTCAGCAGCACCTTCAAAGAGCAGTATGAGGCGGTCTTCGGCGCGGGAAGCTGGGTGGAGGAAGACGAGGAGGAAGAGGAGAATGGCGAATGAATATCAGCGCTATTTCAATCTGCTGGTCAATCGCATGGAGCTGGAGCGGGAGCTGGAGCAGCTCATCGGCGAGCGTGGGACGGATGAAACAGCGGCGGCGCTGAAGGCCATCGCGCTCACGCGAGCTGCCGAACCCCAGAGCATGAGCGAGCGGCAGGCCAGCGAGTACGCAGCGGAGAGCGCCTATGCCGCCGCGCAGCGGAAGCCTGAGCCCACACCGGGCATCCACGACAAGCGATGCCGGGAGCTGATGCCGGACTGCATCTGTCTCCGTTGCCGGGAGGATCACAGCGACGGCACGAGCATTTGCTGCGTGGAGCACGCCAAGAAATGCCGGGAGGCAGAATGTAAGGACTATAAAAACAGCGGAGGGAGAAAGAGAAATGAAATTTACGACGGTTAAAAACATCGTCTTCGGAGCCTTTGCCGTAATCGGCGGGACTCTGGCCGACGCGATGGGAGGCTGGGATACGGCGCTGCGGGTGCTGATTTGCGCCATGAGCGCGGACTACATCACCGGCCTGCTGGTAGCGCTGATCTGGCACAATTCCAGTAAGACCGACACCGGCGCGGCCAGCTCGGCGGCAGGCTTCAAGGGGCTGGTGAAGAAGTGCGCAATTCTGATTTTTGTATGGTTCGGAGCGAGCTTAGATCTGTTGATCGGCGGCACCTGGGTAAGGTCGGCGGTGATCCTGTTTTTCACGGCCAATGAAGGCCTGAGCATTCTGGAAAATATGGGCGCCATGGGCATCGAGTACCCGGAGCCCATCCGGGAAGCCCTGGAAGCGTTGAAAAAAGAAGCCAAGGACAAAGGCAAGCACGAAAAATGAAGAAAACCTGACAACAATTTGACAACAAACCCCGCGCCAAAACGGGCGATTTCACGCTGTTTTACGCACCGGTCTGAGCCTCGAAAAAAGAAGGAAAAAAGTAAGAAAAGCCTTGATTTCTCAAGGCTTTTCTTACTTGGTGGGGGCGGGTGGATTCGAACCACCGTAGGCATTGCCAGCAGATTTACAGTCTGTCCCCTTTGGCCACTCGGGAACACCCCCGTATTTACTTGGAGCTGGTGGACGGATTCGAACCCCCGACCTGCTGATTACAAATCAGCTGCTCTACCGGCTGAGCTACACCAGCGTGTCCGTTCCGTTCAGCAAGGGTTATTATAGCAGGGTGCTATCTATTTGTCAACACTTTTTTTGAGCTTTTTTCGATTTTTGTATGAGCGGGGAAAATGCAGGGGCGGGCTCGCAATGCTCGCCCCCACGGGAGAAAGATATCAGAGGGAGAGGATGGCTTCCCGGAGCTTTTCGTTGAGCTCGGCGGGGGTCAGGCCTTCGGGGGAGATGGGCTTGCCGTAGGCAATCTCGATCTCGCCGCCCCGGGGCGGCAGGAAGTCGGGGTGATCGGTTTCCATGGGCGTCACGCCCTTGATGTGCACAGGCACCACGCTCTTGCCCGCAGCGATGGCCAGACGGGCGGGGCCCTCCCGGAAGCTCAGAAGCCGGTCTGCGCCCTCGTAGTTGGTGCCCTCGGGGAAGATGATCACATTCCAGCCCTCCTCTAAGAGCTCCCGGCAGCGATCCAGCGTCTCCATGGAGTTGCCGGTGCGATCCACGGGGATCAGGTAGCCGGCACGACCCAGAATCTTCAGCTTTTTATCGGTGACGATGGCGGCCTTGCCCACGGCGGCGGTGCGCTCCCGGGTCTTTTTATCGAGGAAGTGACGAATCCACACGGGGTCAACGGTGGTAATATGGTTGGAGCAGAGAAGATAGTTGCCCTCTTTCGGCAGGTTTTCCGTGCCCACGGCGTGAACTCTCCAGTACAGCACCGCTGCCCGCTCCAGCTGAGCGCCGATGAGCTTATCGGCTGCGGACGGGGTCTCGGGGTATTTTGACAGATCCAGCTTGATCTTGTCGTTCTTCTCTTCCAGATCAAACTCCGTGACCGCCTCCAGGAGTGCGCCGAAGGTCTCCGGCGGGGTGGCCAGCTCGAAGAGGTCCACGCCGAAATGCTCCTGAATGGCCACGAACAGATCGATGGTAGACAGAGAGTCCAGATTCAGGGGCAGACCCTCGGTGAGCTCCACGGTCTTCCACTGGGGGCCGCCCACCTGAATGAGCAGAGCCCGGAGCTCGCCGGCGGGGCCGTCATCCTCCACGGCCTTGAGCTGACTGTCGGACATGGGCAGCGCCAGCCCGTCCTTTGCCATATCGCTGAGGCGGAAACGCTGCACCTTGTTGGTGGAGGACCTGGGCAGCTCGGGCAGAATATAGACCTCAGTGGGCTGGTAGATGGGCGGCAGTGTGGCCGCACGGTCCAGTATCCGGGCGCGGGTAGACTCATCGGGGATGCCGTGAGCCTTATCCTTCACTGCGGCAAGGGAGAAGGCATCGCAGCCGCCCTCGCCGCTGACCCGGAAGGCCACCAGCTCGACCACGTCCGAAATGTCCTGATAGTGGGTCTCGATCTCCTCGGGCAGCAGCTTCTCGCCGTTGCGCAGGACGATGGCCTCCTTGGAGCGGCCGGCAATGACAAGGCAGTTATCCTCGTTGAACCAGCCTAAATCGCCGGTTTTGAAGTAGCCGTCCTCCGTGAAGCAGCCCTCCATGTCCTCCTCGCAGAGGTAGCCGAGCATACGGAAGGGAGAGAGCACCTCCACCTCGCCCCGGCCATTCTCGTCGGGGTTCACGATGCGGATATCCAGACCCTCGCCGTGCTTGCTCACCCGGCCGGTGGAGCTGAGGTAGTAGCCCTTGCCCGTGCAGGCCAGCGGAGCGCCCAGCTCCGTGAGCCCGTAGGCCAGTGCCACATCCACGCCGCAGTTGAGGAAGAAGCGCATACTCTCCTCATCGCAGGGAGATGCGCCCACCATGAGACTGCGGAGCCTGCCGCCGAAGGCGGCCTTGTTCACGGATTTCAGCAGGGTATAACCCCAGTTGAGGCCGCATTTCCGGCGCAGAAACTCACTGAGCTTCAGCAGGGTGTTGACAAGAAAGCGTTTGAGCTTGCTCTCGTCCAGTCCCGCCCGGATTTTCTTCATCAGAGAGTTCATCATGCTGGGAACGGTGCAGATATTATCGGGCTGCAGCTCCTGCATAACGCTCACAAGAGCGTGGGGGGTCAGCCGCTCCAGCATCAGCACCTGCGTGTTGCAGTAGAGATCGAAGGTGGCGCAGAGCAGACCGGCGATATGGTAAGGCGGGAAGAGCATCAGATCCCGCTCATGGATGCTGTAGGCAGGGAGATTTTTATAAATGTCCCCGTCTGTGGCGGTATGCCATTCGATGGCATCGGCCACGGAGGAATGGGGCAGAACCACGCCCTTGCGCCGCTCGCCGGTGGTGCCGGAGGAGAAGAGAATAAAGAAGGCATCGTCTTCCATGGGCGAGGCAGGCCCCAGCAGCTTGTCCACATGGTCGGCGCTGCCCTCCCGCAGGGGGAAGAGGGTCTGGATGTCGTAGAGGGGGATGCGTCCCTCGAAGTTGGCAGGCAGCTTCAAATGGGGCAGCGTGGTAAAGAGGGCGCGAATCTCCGTCTGGCGGAGCATGGAGTGAATCTGGTTCACGGGCAGGCCCGGATCGATGCACACCATCCTGTAGCCTCCCAGCGTGGCGGCATAGTAGAGCGCGTACCAGTAGGGGCGCAGGGCCGAGACGATGCCCAGTCTGTCACCCTTCTGCAGTCCCGCCTGCTCCAGCCGCCGGGCCAGATGCTCGCCGGCCATGCGGATGGTGGCATAGCTGATTTCCTCCCGGCTGCCGTCGGCGTGCTGGTAAATGATAAAGCTGTTCTCCCCGCCCCGGAGAAGTCCCTCCTCCAGCATGGCAGGCAGCCACAGCTTTTTCCCGAACAGAGTTTCCATTGATTCCATCGTAGAGTCTCCCCAAAAAAGCAAAAAAGCCTCGCAGAGCCCCCTCAGTCACGGCTTTGCCGTGACAGCTCCCCCATTGCTTCGCAACAGGGGAGCCAAGGGTGTGCTTGCGTTTTTTATTTCTTCATCTGGCGCATACGGGCCAGATTGATCATGCCCTCGTTCATATTGTCCAGCTTGGCCAGCATACGGCCTGCGCCGTAGGCGGTGCAGGAGAGGGCATCGTCCACCACATTGGCGGCAATGCCGGTGCGCTCGGTGAAGAGGCGATCCATGCCGAAAAGGAGGCTGCCGCCGCCGGAGAGCACTGCGCCGTTCTCGCTGATGTCGGCCACCAGCTCGGGGGGCGTGCGCTCGAGCACCATGTGGGCGGTCTCCAGAATGGTGTTGGCGGGCTCCTCCAGCGCCTCCACCATCTCATCGGAGGAGATGGTCACGCTGCGGCTCAGGCCGGTCATCAGACAGCGACCCTTGACCTCCTCATAGACGATCTCCTGCCGGGGCTTCACACAGCCGATGGAGCGCTTGAGCGCCTCGGCGCTCTGCTCGCCGATGAGGACGGAGTGCTTGCGGCGGATGTAGCGGATAATGGCCTCGTCGAAGCTGTTGCCCGCGGTTTTGATGCTTTCGCTCTCCACCACGCCGCCGGCAGAGACCACGGCACACTCGGTGGTGCCGGAGCCGATATCCACGATCATATGTCCGTCGGGACGGTTCACATCCAGACCCGCGCCCACGGCGGTAGCCACGGAGGACTCCACCAGATAGACCTTGCGGGCACCGGCCTCCACGCAGGCATCGATGATGGCGCGTTCCTCCACGCCGGTGATGCTGCCGGGGACGCACATCAGCACCCGGGGCTTGAAGAGTGAGAAGCTGGTGACACGGCGGATGAGCTCCCGGAGCATCAGCGTAGCCATATCATAGTCGGAAATCACTCCGTGGACGATGGGATGCACCGCCGCCACATTGGCGGGGGTGCGGCCCAGCATCTTCCGAGCCTCCTCGCCGATGCGCAGGAGGCTGCCGTCCTGCTGGTTCACCGTGACCACGGTGGGCTCCCGGAGACGGATACCCTTGCCGTCCACATATAGGAGAGTGGTGTCGGTGCCCATATCAATGGCTATGTCGCGTTCTACGAATACAATCATGGTTTTTCACCTCATAGTTTATTGTGAGTCACCGGGGACAGGTTCCTTGACTCATTTTGGAGAAAGCCGACAGTGAGTCAGGGAACCTGTCCCCGTGACTCATTGATTCTTCCTGTGGGCGCTGGCAACGGTCAGGGCGTTTACCTCGTCGGCTCCGGCCATCAGCAGGATGCGGGCGCACTCGGAGAGGGTGGCGCCGGTGGTGAATACATCGTCCACCAGCAAAATTTTCTTCTCGCTCACATCCGTCCCCGGCAGAAGCCCGTAGCAGCCGGAGATATTGGCGCGTCTTGCGGCGGCGTCAGGCTTTCCGGACTGGGGTGAGGCATTGCGGATTTTGCGCAGGAGGGGAACGGGCTCAGTCCCCAGCAGCTTCCCCAGCTCCACAGCCAGCAGCTGTGCCTGATCGTAGCCCCGGGAACGCCTGCGTCTGGGGTGCAGGGGTACATAGGAGAGGATATCAAACTCGATACGGCTCTCCCGCAGGGTGTCGGCCATATAGAGCGCGTAGGTCCTGGCGTAGAAGTCCCGGCCACCGAACTTGTAGCGGTGGAGGGATTCCTTCACATCGTCCTTATAGCGGAAGGGTGCCACGGCCCGCTCCACAAACTCGGCCTTGTCCTCGCCCCGGTAGCGCTGCAGGCTCTTTTCGCAGCGCTCGCAGACGGCGGGGCTGTCTAAGGGCAGCAGCTCATGGCAGAACACACAGCGGGGCGGAAAGACCAGATCCAGCAGGGTTGTAAACAGCTTCATACCTCACCGGCCAGTCTTGCCCGAAGGCCGCTGTAGCGCCGGGTCTTGCGGGCATTGTCCACCATGCCCCCGGCGATGCTCTTGTCGCCCACGATGATGAGGAGCTTCCTCGCCCGGGTGACGGCGGTGTAGAGCAGATCCCGGGAGCAGAGGCGGGAGGGCGTTTTCCCCAGCGCCAGAATCACGGCGGGGTACTCGCTGCCCTGGGCCTTATGCACCGTGACGGCATAGGCCAGCTCCAGCTCGCCCAACTGCTCAAAGCCGTAGGGGGTGCGCTTGTCGTCAAAGTCTATGTAGAGGAGCTCATGCTCGCTGTCTACCTCTAAGATGGTGCCCACATCGCCGTTGAAGATGCCGGTGCCGCTCTCCTTCTCGCCCCGCGTCCAGGGAATGTCGTAGTCGTTGCGAATCTGCATGACCCGGTCGCCCTCCCGGAATACCCGTTCGCCGAAGGTCTTTTCCTTCTTGTCGGGGCTTGGGGGGTTCAGAGCCGCCTGCAGGAGTGTGTTGAGGGCGTAGGTGCCGCACTCACCCTTGCGGGAGGGGGTCAGTACCTGAATATCCTTCGGATCGAAGCCCATACGGCTGGGCAGACGATCCCGGCACAGCTCCACAATGGTGGTACTGAGCTTTTCCCCGCCGGGGCGGGCCAGAAAGAAGAAGTCGCCCTTGTTCTCCTGCCACTGGGGCTGTACGCCCTCATTGATGCTGTGGGCGTTGCGGACGATATGGCTCTCCTCTCCCTGCCGGAACACCTCCCGCAGGCGCACCGTAGCCACGGCGTTGGAGCGGAGTATATCCAATAGTACGCTGCCGGGGCCCACGCTGGGCAACTGGTCGCAGTCGCCCACCAATATGAGGCGGCAGTCCTTGGGCAGCGCCCGCAAAAGCGCATAGAGCAGGGTGATGTCCACCATGGAGCACTCATCTAAAATCACCGCATCGCAGCGGAGGGGGTCGTCCTCGTCTCGCTTGAAGACCACCCGGTCGCCCTCGCTGTCCCAGCCGGCACCTAAAAGGCGGTGGATGGTGTAGGCCTCCTTGCCGGTGAGCTCGGTCATGCGCTTGGCCGCACGTCCTGTGGGCGCACAGAGAATGCTGTCCACACCCAGATTGGCATAGAGGGCTAAAATGCCCTTGATAATGGTCGTTTTTCCGGTGCCGGGGCCGCCGGTGAGCACTAAGAGCTCCCGCTCCGCAGCCAAACGGATGGCCTCTCTCTGCATGGGGGCATAGCGTATGCCCTGCTGCTGCTCCAGCCGATCCACTAAGGCATCGGGGTCGGCCTTGGAGGAAAGGCGCAGGGCAGCCATGGCCCTGAGCTTTTCGGCGCTGCCCTCCTCGGCCTCGTAGAGACCCCGCAGGTACACGGCGTTGACCCCCGCCACGGTGCAGAGTACCACATCCTCGGCATCCTGCAGCATATCCAGGCATTCCTCCGCGTTCTCCTGCTCCACGCCGATGAGGGCAGCGGTGGCGGCGGTGAGCTTCTCCCGGGGGAGGAAGCTGTGACCGTTCTGCAGGTTGTAGCGCATCTCGTAGATGAGGGCGGCGCTGATGCGCTCGGGACTGTCATCCTCGAAGCCCAGCGACAGAGCCAGCGCATCGGCCTCGTCAAAGCGGCCTCCGATCTGCTCGGAGGAGAGAATGTAGGGGTTGGACTTCAGATTCTCCAGTGCGGCATCGGCGTAGACCTTATAGAGGCGCATAGCGTACTCCGGGGAAATGCCGTGAACGGCTAAAAATTCCATCAGCGCCCGCAGGGCTGCCTGCTTGCGGAAGGTCTCGCTGTACTGCCGGGCCTTGCGCAGGGTGATGCCCCGCACCTCGGCGATTTTTTCGGGCTCCTCGGCTAAGACGGACAGGGTGCGGGAGCCGAATCTGTCTAATAAAAGGGTCGCGGTGGCAGCGCCTATGCCCTTGACGGCGCCGCTGGCCAAGTAAGCGTAAATCTGCTTTTCCCCCACCGGCATATGCCTTTGGGCGGTGACGGCCTTGAACTGGGTGCCGTGGCTGGGGTGCTTCTCCCACCTGCCGGAGGCGGTCAGTCCTTCGCCGGGAGAGGCAAAGGGGAGGCAGCCCACCACGGTAACGGGGTCAGCATCCCCCATGTCCAGCCGCAGGACGGTATAGCCGTTTTCCTCATTCTGATAGACCACGGCCTTGATGGTGCCGCTGATGTCTATGAGCTGTTCGTCCATGGGGGGTGTTCCTCCTTGAAATCGTTTTGATAATCGCGCTTCCCCTCCCCTTTCAGGGGAGGCTTATCCCCGGCTCCCCTGAAAGGGGAGCTGCCGCCGCAGCGGCTGAGGGGTCACCCTCGCGCCAGCACATCCTTCAGAAACTGTCCGGTATAGCTTGCCTCGCAGTTCACGCAGTCCTCAGGGGTACCGGCGAAGACCAGCGTACCGCCGCCGTCGCCGCCCTCGGGGCCCAGGTCGATGAGATAATCGGCGCATTTGATCACATCTAAATTGTGCTCGATAACGATGACGGTGTTGCCGCCCTCGGCCAGCCGCTGCATCACATCCACCAGTCGGTGGATGTCGGCCATGTGGAGCCCCGTGGTGGGCTCGTCCAGCACATAGACGGTTTTGCCCGTGCTTCTCCGGGAGAGCTCGGAGGCCAGCTTGACCCGCTGGGCCTCGCCGCCGGAGAGGGTGGTGGCGCTCTGGCCCAGCTTCACATAGCCCAGACCCACATCCATAAGGGTGCGGAGCTTGGGCTGGAGCTTAGGCAGATTCTCGAAGAAGGTGCAGGCCTCCTCCACGGTCATATCCAGAATATCGGCAATGTTCTTGCCCTTGTAGTGCACCTCCAGAGTCTCGCGGTTGTAGCGCTTGCCCTTGCAGACCTCGCAGGGTACATACACATCCGGCAGGAAGTGCATCTCGATTTTCAGCATACCGTCACCGGCGCAGGCCTCGCAGCGGCCGCCCCGGGTGTTGAAGCTGAAGCGTCCGGCGTTATAGCCCCGGAGGGAGGCATCCCGGGTGGAGGCCATCAGCTCCCGGATATCGTTGAACAGCCCCGTATAGGTGGCGGGATTGCTGCGGGGAGAGCGGCCGATGGGGCTCTGGTCAATGGCGATGACCTTATCCACATACTGCAGCCCCTCGATGTCCTCGCATTTGCCGGGACGGGTCTTGGTGCGCATCTTCTCCGCGGCCAGCCGCTTATATAATACCTCGTTGACCAGAGAGGACTTGCCGCTGCCGGACACGCCGGTGACACAGATGAGGCAGCCCAGCGGGAAGGCCACATCGATGCCCCGCAGGTTATTCTCCGTGGCCTTACGCACCGTAAGGCTCTGGCCGTTGCCCTTTCGTCTTTGGGCAGGCACGGCGATCTTCCTTCTGCCGCTGAGATAGTCGCCGGTGACGCTCCGGGAGCAGGCGCAGATGTCCTCCACGCTGCCGGTGGCAACGATCTCGCCCCCGTGTACGCCCGCGCCGGGGCCGATGTCCACCAGATAGTCGGCGGCGCGGATGGTGTCCTCGTCATGCTCCACCACGATGAGAGTATTGCCCATGTCGCGCAGGTCGAACATGGTTTTCAGGAGCTTGGCATTGTCCCGCTGGTGGAGGCCGATGGAGGGCTCGTCCAGAATATAGAGCACGCCCATGAGCCCGCTGCCGATCTGGGTGGCCAGCCGGATTCGCTGAGCCTCGCCGCCGGAGAGGGTGCCCGCTGCCCGGGAGAGGGTCAGGTACTGGAGCCCCACGCTCTGCAGAAAGCCCAGACGGGTACGGATTTCCTTGAAGATACGCTCGCCGATGGCCTTTTTGGTCTCGTCCAGCTCCTTCTCCACCTGCTCCATAAAGGGCAGAGCCTCCTTCACGGACAGCTCGCAGAAGTCTGTGATGGACTTTCCGCCCACGGTAACGGCCAGAACCTCCGCTCTCAGTCGCTTGCCCCGGCAGTCGGGGCAGGTGCACTCGCTCATGCACTCCTCGATCTCGGCGCGGACGGCGGGAGACTGGGTTTCTTTGTAGCGGCGCTCTAAGTTGTTGATAATGCCCTCAAAGGGCTGGGTGAGGGTGCCGGTGCCCCGCTCCTGCTCGTAATGGAGCGAGAGCTTTTCGCCGCCGGTACCGTAGAGGATGACCTTCTGAGCCTCGTTGCTGAGACTCTCAAAGGGCTCATCCAGCTTGAATTTATATTTCTTCGACAGGGCATCGAAGTACATACGGGAGATGGTATCGCCCCGGATATTGCTCCAGCCGGAGGCGGTGATGGCGCCCTTCAGAAGGCTCAGTCGGGGATTGGGAATTACCAGATTCGGATCGATCTTCATCTGGATGCCCAGACCCGTGCAGCTGGGACAGGCACCGGCGGGATTGTTGAAGGAGAAGGCACCGGGCTCCAGCTCCTGAATGCTGATGCCGCAGTCGGGGCAGGCGTAGTTCTGGGAAAAGAGCGTCTCCACGCCCTCGCTGGGCTGCTCCACGATGATGAGCCCGCCGGAGAGGGCCGCGCAGACCTCCACGCTGTCGGTGAGGCGGCGGCGGATGGTATCGTTGACCACCAGACGATCCACGATAATCTCGATGCTGTGCTTTTTGTTCTTGTCCAGCGCGATGGTCTCGGAGAGGTCATAGATGCTGCCGTCCACCCGGGCGCGGACATAGCCGCTTTTGCGGGCGTCCTCGAAGATTCTGGCGTGCTCGCCCTTACGGGCGCGGATCACCGGGGCGAGAATCTGGATGCGGGTTTTCTCGGGGAGCTGCATCACCTGATCGATGATCTCGTCTATGGTCTGGCGGCGGATCTCCTTGCCGCACCTGGGACAGTGGGGGGTACCCACCCGCGCCCATAAAAGGCGCAGATAATCGTATATTTCCGTAACCGTACCCACCGTGGAACGGGGGTTGCGGGAGGTGGTCTTCTGATCGATGGAGATGGCCGGGGACAGACCCTCGATATAGTCCACATCGGGCTTGTCCATCTGCCCTAAAAACTGGCGGGCATAGCTGGAGAGGGACTCCACATAGCGGCGCTGACCCTCGGCATAGATGGTATCAAAGGCGAGAGTGGACTTGCCGGAGCCGGAGAGGCCGGTGAACACCACCAGCCTGTCTCTGGGTATCTCCAGCTGTATATTCTTCAGATTGTTCTGCCGGGCACCCCGGACGATAATGCTGTCATTCACCGCGTTCAGCCTCTTGTTCATAGTTTGACAGGATATTATACCGCTGATTCCCGCAAATGACAAGCAGAAAATGTGAGTCAGCGGGGACAGGTTCCCTGACTCACATTTTCTGTCTTTCTTTGTTCCTTGACAGAGAGGCAGAAGCGGATATACTATAGCTTGACTCTTAGCGAAATCGGAGAAAAAAGAAAATAAGATGAACAGAAAAAACAGTGAACCGCTGCCCATATGGGCAGTCATATTATTGGATGCCTTTGCCGTTACTCTGGGGCTGCTCGTATTCGCCCTGTTTCACCATGTTCTGCCCCGGGAGGCAGAGCTTGAACCGCTTGTGCTCACTTCGCCCACTCCCACTGCAGAGCCTGTTGCGGAGCCGCTGCCCAGCGAGACAGAGGAACCCGAGATTGAAGCTACGCCCGAACCCGAGCCTGAACCCGAAATCGGAGATTTCTCTCTGTCCTTCCCTGAGCAGTTCACAGACGGTGAGATCATCTGCACCAAAAACGAGTACCGCAGCGCCAATGTCTGCGTCCGATACATGAGCGTACAGAAGGGCTTTCTTCTCTATCACGTGGCAGATATTTATGTGCGCAGGCTCGAATACTTCCGCACAGCCTTTGCCCACGGCGAATTCCGCAACGAGGGTATGTCCTACTCTGAGCCCTTTGAGACCATCGCCTCCGACAATGATGCTGTCGTTGCCATTTCCGGCGATTACTACGGTGGGCGTCTGGAGGGTGTGGTCATCCGCAACGGTGTGCTCTATCGGGAGACCCCCAACGAAGCGGTCTGCGCCATCTTCCCGGACGGCAGGATGGAGTGCATCAGCGCCGAGGATTACGATGTGCAGTATCTGGTGGACAACTCCGCCTGGCAGGCCTGGGCCTTCGGCCCCATTCTGGTCAAGGACGGCGTGGCCATCGATAACAGCAAAAATTCCATCTTCCGCAAGAATCCCCGCAGCGCTCTGGGCTGCATTGAGCCCGGTCACTACTGCTTTGTGCAGGTGGAAGGCCGCATCAAGGAATCCGGAGGCATCACCCTCAACGATCTCTCGGAGCTTATGCTCTCGCTGGGCTGTGTGCAGGCCTACAATCTCGACGGCGGCGAGTCCTCCTACATCTACTGGAACGGCCAGCTGGCCAGCACCAAGTTCAATCGTCAGTCCTCTGATATCATCTATATAGCTGACGGTTTTGTGGAGGGAGGAAAAGAGTCATGAAGAGACTGCTGCCCCACATCTGCGTTGATATGTCCCTGATTTTCCTCACGCTCTGGGTCATCGACCGGGTGAATCCCATGATGCATATGCTCAGTCGGGATGTTTTCAAAATTCCCCTGATGATCTTCCTTGTGCTGGTCATCATCCAGGCCATCATCGATATTGCCCGTCAGCGTGCCGACTGGAGAAGCTCGGAGTACGGACGGAGTCCGGATCAAGAGGAGCGCAAAAAATGAAAAACAGCTATGTACAGCGCGTCTACGCCGAAGCTGTGGCGCGAAATCCCGGGGAGAGCGAGTTTCATCAGGCTCTCCGGGAAGTGCTGGAGAGCCTTGAGAGTATCATTGAGCAGCATCCGGAATACGAGCGCGAGGGCATTTTAGAGCGCTTCGTGGAGCCGGAGCGGATGATTACCTTTCAGGTTCCCTGGACGGATGACAGTGGCAAGCTGCGGGTAAACCGGGGCTTCCGGGTACAGTTCAACTCCGCCATCGGCCCCTACAAGGGCGGTCTGCGCTTCCATCCCACGGTGAACGCTTCCGTAATGAAGTTTCTGGGCTTTGAGCAGACGCTGAAAAATTCTCTCACCACCCTGCCCATGGGCGGCGGCAAGGGCGGCAGCGACTTTGATCCCCACGGCAGGTCCGACGGTGAGATCAAGCGCTTCTGCCAGAGCTTCATGACCGAGCTCTACCGCCACATCGGCCCCAACACCGACGTACCCGCCGGCGACATCGGCGTGGGCGCCCGGGAGGTGGGCTATCTCTTCGGCCAGTACAAGCGCATTGTGGGTGCCTTCGAGGGCGGTGTGCTCACCGGCAAGGGCATCCCCTACGGCGGCTCTCTCGCCCGCACCGAAGCCACCGGCTACGGCATCTGCTACTACACCTCCGAAATGCTCCGCGCTCTGCTGAACACCGATTTCGTGGGCAAGACCGTGGTCATCTCCGGCAGCGGCAATGTGGCCATCTTCGCCGCCGAAAAGGCCATGGCGCTGGGCGCAAGGGTTGTGGCCATGTCCGACTCCAACGGCTATGTGTATGACCCCGAAGGCATTAAGCTGGATGTGGTCAAGGAGCTGAAGCTGAAGAAACGCGCTCGCATCAGGGAATACGCCCCTGCGGTTCCCGGCAGCGAGTATCACGAGGGCTGCAAGGGTATCTGGGGCGTGAAGTGTGACATTGCTCTCCCCTGTGCCACCCAGAACGAGCTGGACGGCGAGGGTGCGGAGAAGCTTCTGGCCAACGGCGTGAAGCTGGTGTGTGAGGGTGCGAATATGCCCTGCACCCCCGAGGCCGTGGAGACCTTCCGCAAGGCGGGTATCCCCTTCGGCCCCGCCAAGGCCGCCAATGCCGGCGGTGTCAGCGTCAGCGGTCTGGAGATGAGCCAGAACTCCCAGCGGCTGAGCTGGAGCTTTGAGGAAGTGGATGCGCGTCTGCAGGGCATTATGAAGGGCATCTTCGCCGCCTGCATGGCCGCCGCCGAGGAGGTCGGAAAGCCCGGCGATCTGGTGGTGGGCGCCAATGTGGCGGGCTTCAAGAAGGTCGCCGAGGCCATGCTGGCACAGGGATAAAATGCTTCGAACGGGATGGTTGCACCATCCCGTTCGATTTTTTTGACACATTTGGGGCGTTACCACCCAAAAACGCGAATTTCGCCGGCGTTGGGGTCCAGCCGGTGCACCATGGCGGCGAAGGCTTCGCTCGCCTTGCTGGTGTAATACTCGGTCTTACCGCTGCCGCCGTTGCCGAGGGTGTCTTTTAAGGCTTCGGCCAGGGCTGCGCCGGTGTCGATGAGCGTTACGCCGGGGAGGAGCTCTCCGATAGGCTTTGCGTACACCGGGAAGTGGGTGCAGCCCAGCACCAGCGTGTCGATGCTCTGCTCCGGCAGGTCGGCGAGGACGGCTTTACAGGCCTCAAGGGCTCGCGCATCGCTGTCGGCGATGCCGCCCTCGATCATGGTCACGAGGGGGGAGGCAGGGCGCTCCAGCACGGTATAGCCCTCCAGTGCTCTGGTATAGCTGCCGCTGCGGACGGTGGCATCGGTGGCAATCACGCCGATGCGGCTGTTTTTTGTTGCCTTCTTTGCCGCCTCAGCCGCAAACTCTATCACGCCGTAAACCGGGATGTCCAGCTCCTGCCGCAGCTCCGTAAGAGAGGCAGCGGTGGCGGTATTGCAGGCGATGACAATGGCCTCCACGCCCTGCTCCCGGAGGAAGCGGGCGCAGTCCCGGGAATAGCCCAGCACGGTTTCCTTGTCGTGAACCCCGTAGGGCATACGCCCCACATCGCCCAAAAAGACCATATCCAGCAGCGGGCAGGCAGCGCGAAGGGAGTGCAGTACGGTCAGTCCGCCGATGCCGCTGTCGAATACGCCGATTTTTTTCATAGCTTGATTCTCCTTGATTTTGATTTTTGCTTCCTGTTTCGGAGGAATGCGGCTCGTCCGGAGGCCGAGCCCTACAGGGTTTTCCTTATTCTCACCCCAGCGTATCCAGACCGTCCATGCGGCTGAGATAGTCCCAATAGGTCTCCAGCACCACGCCGTGAGCCTCCAGCCAGGCGTTGGTGCGCCGGGAGTGGATGGTGGGGACGGTGTAGAACCAGTCGTTACTCTGGTTGCCGTTGTAGTCCCGGACGCTGAGGTCCATGGAGAAGCGGATATTATAGATGGTCTTGGCGTACTCCTCGTCCTTCACCAGCCAGATGCGGCCCAGAGTGCCCTCCTGCAGATCGGGAATGATGCACTCGGTATAGAGCTCGTAGGCCTCCCTGGGGCTCAGCCGCCAATCGCCTCCGGCATAGTCCTTGCACGCGCCGAAATATCGCGTCCCGGCACCGTAGCTATCGTTAATGCCCTGTCCGTCCACTGCCTTCTCCCCGAACATACCGGGGTCGAAATACTCCCACTGACCCAGTGCAGCGTAATCAATGCTGTCCTCGCTGACGCTCATCCTCAGCTTTTTGCGCTCCACGATGGCCTCGGTAAGATTCAGTACCCGCTCGGCGAAGCGCAGATCGCTGTTGCGCTCGTTCTGGGCCTCCTTCGTGGCATCCAGATAGTAGCTGCGGGCTTCGACGACCTTGCCGTCCCGGAAGTACTCGATGTAGAGCAGCTTGTAGTTGCTCACAGCGTTGCTCTCGTGAACGCTCTTGTGGGTAAGGATGCTCTTGTGGAGCTTGAGCGCCTGCTCTATGCTCTCCTCCTCGCTGAGTTCGGCGCTCTCGCCGTCACAGGAGAGAACCACGCTATCGATGCTCTCCCGCTCCGGGATTCGGCTCTCCAGCCCCAGCACATCAAAGCCCAGAGCGAGGCCGAAGGAGAGCAGGATGCCGCAGAGCAGCAGCGCACCCCTGCGGTGGAGCTTAAAGACCCGGAAGCTCTTCTGCATGAGCATATCCGCCCCGAACCAGCCCATGAGCCCGCCCAGCAGCAGAAGCGCAAGGATCAGCAGGAAGTAGCCGCCGGTGCAGGGCGTATAGCGGCCGGAGAGAGTCAGATCGTAGATGCTCACCGCCAGCAGCAGGGCGCAGCCTATGGCCATGCACCAGCGGAAAACCGGCTTGAGCACGCCGATGGCCACGGTGTCGCCGGCACTCTCCATGCGGCGGTTCTGCAGCAGCCGCAGGGCCAGCAGGGTAAAGAGCACACCGCAGAGGGCGTAGAGCGCCACCGGTCCCATGCCGGAAAAGGCATAGTCCACCGTGAAGCCCTCGTCCGATAATACCCTTTCGCTGCCGGAGCTGCTGCACAGCGTCCAGAGGGGGGAGGCATAGGCCAGAAAGCCCCCGTCGTAGCTATAGCCGAAGAGCATGGCCCCCATGAGATAGCGCACCAGCTCCTCGATGAGCACGGCGGCAAACTCCAGTACCAGGGCGCACAGGGGCAGGATCACCAGATTGCCCGTGAGCATGGCGCAGAGGGCGGCAAAGCCGTAGAAGCCCACAATATCCAGCAGGCTCTCCAGCATCCATTGGAGAATGAGGTCTTCCGCACCCCCGCCGTAGGACAGGGAAATGCCCAGCAGCAGAGCGCCGGTGAGCAGCAGGGTGCTCAGCAGCATGACCAGACCTGAGAGATAGCCCGTGGCGAAAAGCTGCTTTCTCGTCAGCGGCAGGGCAGCCGTAAAGCCCACACTCCGGGCATTATACAGCCAGGAGAACACCGCCATGGCCACGGGAAGCGCATAGAGAAACCAGACGATATGGGTCTCGCTGCACATGGAGGAAACCATATGCTGCCGAAGGCTCAGCACCGTATGGCTGGGGTTATTGGCCCAGTTGAAGAAGTACATGGGCTCCAGCAAAAACCAGAGCAGCGTTCCGCCGAACCAGACCGGCCAGAAGCGCTTCAGATTTTTGACAAAGAGAGTTTTATGAAAGCAGGATGTCCTTGACCGCATAGTCGGCACCTCCCAGTTCGTAGATAAAGATTTCCTCCAGCGTCAGGGGCACGGCGTCCAGATACTGGGGCTGCAGCGCCGCCAGCCGCCGTGTGTTCTCCTCGGCATCGCCCCGGAGGATGAGCGTATGGAGCCGCCCCATGGTGCTGTCGTGGAGGGGCTGAAGCTCCTCCGGCAGCTCCTTCCCCTCGGGGAGGGCGATGAGCACCTTGACGATATTGTCCTGCAGCTCCGAGAGAGAGCGCTCCAGCAGGCAGCGGCCATGATGCAGGATGCCCACATGGTCGCACACATCCTCCAGCTCCCGCAGGTTGTGGGAGGACACCAGCACCGTCATCCGCCGCTCCGCCACATCGTCCAGCACAAGCTTCCAGACCTGACGGCGCATGACCGGGTCCAGTCCGTCCATGGGCTCGTCCAGTATGAGCAGTTCTGGGCGGGCGCAGAGAGCCAGACGGATGGCAGCCTGCTTCTGCATACCCCGGGACAGGCGGCGCATGGGCGCTTTTTCGTCCACGGGGAAGAGCTCACCCAGCCGCTTATAGAGCCCCGTATCGAAAAGAGGATACAGTCCCCGGTAAAACTCCATCATGTCCCCGGTGGAGGCCGCCGGGAAGTAGAACACATCGTCCGGCACGCAGACCAGCCGGCTCTTGCAGGCGGGATTCTCATAGACCGCCTCGCCCTCCATGAGCACTTCGCCCTCGTCCTGCCGGTAAACGCCCGACAGGTGCTTGATGGCTGTGGTCTTGCCCGCGCCGTTGGGGCCCACCAGACCGTAGACGCTGCCCTTCTCCACCGTCAGATTCAGGCCGTCCAGCGCCCGGAAGCCCTCAAAGCTCTTGACCACGCCCTTCATTTCCAGCTCAGGCATTCTCTTCGCCCTCCTTAATATGTGCAATCAGTTCCTCCCCGCTGACACCCAGCCAGCGGAGCTCCGCGGCGGTCTCGTCCAGCTGCTTCCAAAGCTGGCGGCGCCGCTCCTGCTTCTCGCTGTCGCCCTCCAGCACAAAGCTGCCCCGCCCGGGCTGGGAGCTGATATAGCCCTCGGCCTCCAGCTCCCGGTAGGCACGCTGGATGGTATTGGGGTTGATGGTCAGCGAAGAGGCCAGCTCCCGCACCGAGGGGAGCTTTTCTCCGGGCGCCAGTACCCCGGAGGTTATCAGTCCGCGCAGAGAGTCCCGTACCTGCTCATAGATGGGTCGGGAATCCCGCAAATTGATGGCAATCATCCGTATCACGCTCCGTATTAAGTGTATTAATATATATAACACAGTTGTACGGAGCTGTCAAGGGGGATTTGCAGGAGACAGAAGAGAAGCCTTCCACCTTGAGGTATTGGGTGAGTCAGGGAACCTGTCCCCGGTGACTCAGCAAAAAACGGTACCGTGCCATTGTAGCACGGTACCGAAGTCGAATCAGGGATTATAGTAGCTCTGGGTCTGGAGGAAGGCCATAAACTCGTCCTCGTAGACGAAGAAGCAGTGCTTGCCGGTGGCCTCGTCCAGCGCGTAGTAGAGGTACTGGGTGTCGCCGGGAGTCAGGGCCGCCCGGAGGGAGGCCATGCCCGGGTTGCAGATGGGCGTGGGCGGCAGGCCCTTGTAGAGATAACTGTTATAGGGATTATCGGCGTTCTGGGTCATGGAGGTGGTCGCCACGGTAACGCCCTCGGGATTGCCCTCACCGTAGAGGACGGTGGCATCAATCTGCAGGGGCATATCCCGGTTCAGACGGTTCTGGATGACCGAGGAGATGAGATAGCGCTCGTTGTCATCGCCCGCCTCCCTCTCGATAACGGAAGCAATCGTAACCACGGTCTTGAAGCTCAGATTCTTGTCCTGCATGATGGCCAGCATATCGGCGGTGAGCTTGCTGCGGAAGTTGGTAAGGAACTTGGAGATAGCCGAGGAGGCCTGCATACCCTGATAGAAGAAGTAGGTATCCGGGAAGAGGAAGCCCTCCAGCCGCCTGCTCTCGCCGGTGGGTGCGTCCTCTAAGAAGGTGTAGGAGAACTCGGTATCGGCGGCAGCGGCGTAGAGCTCTTCTTTGGAGCAGATGCCGTTTTCCTCCAGCCGGGCAAAGATCTGTTCCATGGTAAAGCCCTCGGGGAGCGTGACCTTGGTCTGCACCATGGAGTCACTGCCCAGCTGCATCTTCTTCACCAGAGCACGGTAGTCATAGCTGGAGGAGAGGGCATAGGTGCCCGGGTCCAGATGAATGGCCGCATCGGAGAAGGAGGCATAGAGCTTGAAGAGCCAGCGGTAGTTGATAAAGCCCGCTTCCTTGAGAATGCGGCAGACCGCGTCCATATCCGCGCTGCGCACAGTTTTGGTGACGGGATTGCCCTCCTTGTCGGTGGTCTCGACCTCCTGCTCGGAGAAGATGCTGTCGGGCAATGTCACCTCGGCATTGAGGGCGGGCTTGTTGAGAGCCAGCACATCGCTGGCGCACATCCAGCCGAACACCGCCAGCAGAATACTCAGACAGATCACAAAGGTGGCGTACATCAGCCCGCCCAGACAGCCGCTGGGTGCGTCCCGGCGGCGGCGCACGGGCATATACTCCCGTTCCTTCTCCCGCTCCTTGCGCCCTGCAAAGAGTCCCTTTTCCGTCCCGGTGCCGAGGCCGGTATCGGGCTTGGCGCTCTCGCTGCCCATCAGGGCCCAGGCTCGCTCATCAAAGCTGCGCCCCTCCTTGGGTGTGTCCTTGGGTGTGTCCTTGGGAGTTTCCTTTGGCATCTTCTTATTTTCTTTCACTTCATCAGACATGGAAAAATCACCTCGTGGGTCTCACCCCTGCCTTGCAGAGGGCATAGTATGGCGCAGTCGGCAGAGACCGTAGCTGCCGACGGAAAAAATCTGTACGGAGAAAGGAAACTGCCATATGTTCTGCGGAAATAATAACGGCTGTATCTGGGTACTCATCATTATCATTCTGCTCTTCGGCTGCAACGGAGGCTGCGGCTGCAACAGCGGCTGCGGAAACAGCAACGGCTGCGGCTGCGGCAACGGCTGCGGCTGCAACTGATTTCTTGCAGGGAGCGGGCTTTGCCCGCTCCTTTTTCAGAGCTGTGAGAAGACCTGGCCGATTTTCTCGTGGATGACCAGATCGGCATCGCCGTCCCGGTCGGTGGCGGACAGGTTTACCAGCACCAGCTTATGACCCCGGTAGTAGTTGATGAGACCGGCAGCCGGGTAGACCACCAGCGAGGTGCCGCCCACGATGAGCACATCCGCATCCCGGATGAGGTTCACGGCGCGGTAGAGTTCATCCTGATTGAGCCCCTCCTCATAGAGCACCACATCCGGCCGGATCACGCCGCCGCACTTACAGCGGGGGATGCCGCTGCCCTCGTTGACGGTCTCCACGGGATACTTCTGTCCGCAGCGGGCGCAGTAGACCCGATGGGTGGTGCCGTGGAGCTCGATGACCTTTTCGCTGCCGGCGGCCTGATGGAGCCCGTCGATATTCTGGGTGATGACGGCCTTCAGCTTGCCCTGCCGCTCCCACTCCGCCAGCTTCAGATGGGCGATGTTGGGCTTTGCGTCCCGAATAACCAGTTTGTCCCGATAGAAGCGGTAAAATTCCTCGGGCTGCTCCTCAAAAAAGCTGTGAGAGATAATGCGCTCCGGAGGATACTTATATTTCTGGCTGTAGAGCCCGTCCACACTGCGAAAATCGGGGATGCCCGACTCGGTGGACACGCCGGCTCCGCCGAAGAAAACGATATTGTCGCTCTCTTCGATCCATTGCTTGAGCTGTGCGATCTTTTCGTTCATAGTCAACACCTCGGGGGAATTATACAGCAAAGAGGGGAAGTTGGCAAGAAAAAGCTGCACCGGAATAACGGCGCAGCTTTTTTCAGCCTCGCAGAGTTCACGCCGAAGGCGTGAAGCAATTTTAATTATTTCGCAGCGAGCTTTGCCCGGTACAAAATATGCTGAGGCGCACGCTATTGGTGCACCCCTGCCCCGACCAAGGCGGCACAGGGGCTGCGATCAACGCAGGAAGCTCAAATGGGATGGCATAGCCATCCCATTTGAAAAGGGTCAGTTCATGCTCTCGCTGAGCTTTTTGCCGCCGAGAATGTGGAAGTGCAGGTGCTTCACGGTCTGGCCGCCGTCCTCGCCGATATTGGAGATGACCCGGTAGCCGCCCGTCAGACCCTCTGCCTTAGCGATCTCGGGGATAGCCAGCAGGCAGGAGAGGGCGCTCTCGCCGTTCTGCGCATTGAGCGCATCCACAGACTCGATGTGCTCCCTGGGCACCACAAGGATGTGGGTGGGCGCCTGGGGGTTGATGTCCCGGAAGGCAAAGACCTTCTCGTTCTCGTATACCTTCGTGGAGGGGATATCGCCGTTGATAATGGCGCAGAAAAGGCAATCGTTCATAGTGTTTACCTCATTTCAGCTAAGTTGGGAAGAGCCGCGCAGAGTTTGCAGGTAATCCTGCGCAAAAGCGCTGTGGAAAAAATCTGTCATTGCTGTGAAAGTGATGAAAGGCCCTTTCTTGGCTCCCTCAGATGAGGGAGCTGGCTCGCGCAGCGAGACTGAGGGAGGGATCATCTACGAAACAGCTCAAAAGAACCTCTCTCCCTCAGCCCCAGTGAGCGCACTGGGGCAGCTCCCTCGCAGAGGGAGCCATTAGGCTTTCGTTCTTCGTGGTGAAGCCCTCCATCTCGATTGCGAGGAGCGCAATGGCAGGGACTTACGAATTACTGAATCTTCTTAGACACGAAGTCGTCCACGGAGGCCAGAGCGTCGTCCAGCTTGAGAACGTCGTTGCCGCCGCCCATGGCGGAGTCGGGCTTGCCGCCGCCCTTGCCGCCGCAGATGGCGGTGATGGTCTTGATGATGTCGCCGGCCTTAACGCCCATCTTCACGGCAGCCTTGCCGCAGACGCACTGGAAGGTGATCTTGCCCTCCTTCACGGTGGAGAGCACGGCCACAACGGAGTCGTCCTTGTCCCGGAGGAAGTCGCCCACCTTGCGGAGGGTGTCGGTCTCGGCACCGGGAAGCTGCACGGTGACGACCTTGAGATCGCCGACCTTGCGGGCAGCGGTCAGGTAGCCCTCGGCATCGCCCAGCAGCGCCTTGGAGCGCAGCTTGTCCAGCTCCTGCTTGAGCTCTCTGAGCTCGGCGGTGCGGGAAGCGGCACGCTCCAGCAGCTCGGCGGGCTTGGCCTTGAGAGAGGCAGCCAGATTCTGCAGCAGCTTTTCGTTGTTCTCCAGCAGCTCCAGCGTGGCCTTGCCGGTGGTGGCCTCAATGCGGCGGACACCGCTGGCCACGGAGAACTCAGAGGTGATGCGCACGGAGCCGACCTTGGCGGTGTTATCCAGGTGGGTGCCGCCGCAGAACTCCAGAGAGTAGCCCTCGCCCATGTCCACCACGCGGACGGTGGAGCCGTACTTCTCTCCGAAGAGAGCCACGGCGCCCAGGCTCTTGGCCTCCTCGATGGGCAGCTCATTGGTAACGATATCATAGCCCTCCAGCACGGCCTCGTTGACGAGACGCTCCACCTGAGCGAGCTCCTCGGCGGTCATGGCCTGGAAGTGGGTGAAGTCGAAGCGCAGGTGATCGGGCTCGACGAGAGAGCCGGCCTGATGGACATGGTCGCCCAGAACGGTGCGGAGCGCCTTGTGCAGCAGGTGGGTGGCAGAGTGGGCGCGGGAGATGGACTTGCGGCGGGCGGTATCCACGCAGCCGTTGACCACATCGCCCCTGGAGAGGGAGCCGGAGACCATGACGCCGTTATGGAGCACCTTGCCGGCCTTGTTCTTCTGCACGTCGCGGACCTCAAACACGGCATCCTTGAGAATCAGCACACCGTGGTCGGCGGTCTGACCGCCCATCTCGGCATAGAAGGGAGTCTTGTCCAGCACGATGCTGGCCTCCACGCCGGTGCCGATGCTCTCGCGGAGCTCGTCCTCGGCCACGATGGCGAGGATTTTGCCGCTGTCCTGCAGCTTCGTATAGCCGGTGAACTCGGTGGGGGTATTGTCCAGACCCAGGTCAAGACCAGCCCAGGCGGTGTCGTCCTTGCTGCGGGCGGCACGGGCGCGGTCACGCTGCTCCTGCATCAGAGCCCTGAAGCCCGCCTCGTCCACGCTCATGCCCTCGTCCTGGGCCATCTCCACGGTCAGGTCCAGAGGGAAGCCGTAGGTGTCGTAGAGCTTGAAGGCATCGGCACCGGAGAAGACCTTCTCGCCGGCGGTCTTGTGGTTCTCCAGCATACCGGAGAAGATGCCCAGACCGGCATCAATGGTCTTGGCGAAGTTCTCTTCCTCGGAGCGGATGATGCGGGTGATGTAATCCTGACGCTCCAGCAGCTCGGGGTAGGCACCCTTGTTCTCATGGATGACCATGTCGCAGACCTTGTAGAGGAAGGGCTCCTTCACGCCCAGCAGACGGCCGTGACGGGCAGCGCGGCGGAGCAGACGGCGCAGCACATAGCCGCGACCCTCGTTGGAGGGGAGAACGCCGTCGCAGGTCATGAATGTGGAGGAGCGGATATGGTCGGTGATGATACGCAGAGACACGTCCTTGGCGTAGGTCTCGCCGTAGTGGGCGCCGGTGATCTCGCTGACCCTGTGGGTGATGTTCATGACGGTGTCCACATCAAAGAGGGAGTTCACATCCTGGCAGACCACGGCCAGACGCTCCAGACCCATGCCGGTGTCGATGTTCTTGGTGGCCAGGGGGGTGTAGTTGCCCGCGCCGTCGTTATTGAACTGGGTAAAGACCAGGTTCCAGATTTCCATGAAGCGGTCGCAGTCGCAGCCGACCTTGCAATCGCTCTTGCCGCAGCCGTACTTCTCACCGCGGTCAAAGTAGATCTCGGAGCAGGGGCCGCAGGGGCCGGAGCCGTGCTCCCAGAAGTTGTCTTCCTTGCCGAAGCGGGAGATGCGCTCGGGGGCGATGCCGATTTCCTTCTCCCAGATTGCAAAGGCCTCGTCGTCGCTCTCGTAGACAGAGGGATAGAGCCGGTCGGGGTCCATGCCCACCCATTCGGGGCTGGTCAGGAATTCCCAGGCCCAGTGGATGGCCTCGGTCTTGAAGTAGTCGCCGAAGGAGAAGTTGCCCAGCATCTCAAAGTAGGTGCCGTGGCGGGCGGTCTTGCCGATGTTCTCAATGTCGGGGGTGCGGATGCACTTCTGGCAGGTGGTCACCCGGTGACGGGGAGGCTCCTCCTCGCCGGTGAACCAGGTCTTCATGGGGCTCATGCCCGCATTGATGAGCAGCAGAGAGGGGTCGTTCTTGGGGATCAGGGAGAAGCTGGGCAGACGCAGGCAGCCCTTGGTCTCAAAGAAGGAGAGATACATCTCCCGCAGCTCGTTCAGGCCGAAATTTTTCATAATATTCCTCCAAAATATGATTTTTCAAATGCGGTTCTGGCGGCTCGTCCAGAGGCCGAGCCCTGCAGAGGCGGCGGCGTGAGGACAATAAAAAACGCCCCCGTCGAAAGACAGGGGCGAGGAAAGTCCACGCGGTACCACCCTGATTACACAGCCTGAGCTGTGCATCTCATGTATCGTTAACGCCGATGTACGCCCCGCTCCTCACGGGGGGCTGGTGAAGTGGCTTCGCCTTTGCGGTGCGGGGGGTCTCAGCTTCTCCCCTTCTCTGTGGGCACGCATACAGCGTTGGCTTCGTCATAGCCTTTTAACTGTTGTATTCTATCATAAAAGCGCGGTTTGTCAATATTTTTCTTTGTGAGTCACGGGGACAGGTTCCCTGACTCACACGCCTCCTCAGTGCAGGGGCACATCGCCGAAGTATTCCTCCCGCTGCTCTTCGCTCAGGTGGCAGAAGCGGACGGCACCGTTGATCATCTTCTCCGTCCAGTCGTTCTTTACGAATGTACGGAGCTGCTCCACCTTGCTTTCCCAGCCGCCCATGTTCCAGCGGCTGTGATCCCGGGGTACTTCGTTTTCGATCTCGGCGCAGAGCTCGTCGATCCTTGTGAGCACAGCCTGCTCGGACAGGGGACCCTTCAGAGCTTCCGCAAGGCGCCTGCACAGCCGGTCACAGAAGTCGGCGTTCTTCAGCAGCGGCGCCATATAGCGGGTGTGTTGGAGGATGCTGCCGTCCTCGCCCACGCCGGCAAATACGCAGCTGAGATTGTTCCCATCGTTGTAAAAGGCCCAGTCCAGATCGTAGAAGGCGTATTCCCACTTATAGCCGTTTTCCGTGGAGCGGAAATAGCGGAGGTTCTGCTGCACATCGGCGTTGGCGCTGTAGCCCTCGATGATGGCCCAGTCGATGAGACTGTCCATGTCCACCCGGGAGCAGAACAGCTCATAGGTCTCCGGATCGGTCATATCTGCGTATTCGCCGAAGGTCAGCACATTCTTATAGAAATCGGAGCCCTTGGCCGCGGGGGCCTGCACCTTCTCCACGCTCTCGGCAGACACACCCCGGAGCCGGGCGTAGTAATCCTCGGAGTAAGCATCCTTCAGGGCGTAGAGTCCCCAGTATTTGCCGTTGATATAGAGGGCGCAGTACTTATGCCGCTGCACCAGCACCTTGTCGGTAAAGTCTGCGCACAGACTCTGGAAGAGCTCATCGCGGATGATGGAGAAGTAGCAGTCCTGACCGGCGCGGAGCACCAGAGAGGTGAAGGTATCGTTGCCGTCACCGAAGATGTCGTGGGTAAAGCTCTCGGAGCCGAAGCGGGAGCGGAAGAGCACCTTCATGCTCTTTTTGGCGTTTTTCAGACCCGTGTGGCCGAACATCTTCAATCCGCAGTCCACGGTGAAGCAGTCGTCTCCGTCATAGAGGCTCAGGGAGGCGGGCGCCTGCCTGCCGTCGAAGTTGGCCCACATATCATAGATGCCGCTGCCGAAGAGATTGGAATTGGCCGTGACGATGCTGGCCACGGGGAGGTCATGGTTCTCGTTGATAATGTAGCTCAGGCTCAGGGGTCGGGGTGTGAGCTTGCCCTCCTCACAGCAACAGGCGCGGATGACCGTATTCTCCGTGAGGACGATGGGCTCGCTGTACACCGGCGACTGGAGGGTGGGGATGCTGCCGTCGGTGGTAAAATAGATGGTCTTGTCTGCATCCAGCTCCACCGTCACGCTCTCCACATCGTTGAACACGCCGTCAGCCGTCAGGGCCACGGGGTTGGTGGCATAGACGCGGTAGCCCGGCTCGTTTTCCTTGTGGGGGGTGGATTTTTCCATGATGAAGGCGCCGTTTTTCCCGCTCTGGCGACCCATGCTGCCCTTAAAGGGTACATCGTGGACATAGAGGTAATCCGCCACGCTGCCGTCGGGGGCAAAGAGATACACGCCCTCGGCCTCGTTGTCGATCTTGAAATTGGTGTGGATAAAATAGGTTTCCGTCAGGCTCTCGTCCCCGGAGCACTGGAAGGTCCAGCACTCGCCCGGATAGAGCGTCCGTCTGGGGATGGCCCAGAGGGTGGGATTCTCGGCCTTGTCGGAGAGGTAGTAGCCCTCGGTGCTGAGCTCGTGGTCGGAGATGTTGCGGATCTCCACCCAGTCGTTGTAGCCGCCGCCGGAGTAATGGTAGAAGGAATCGGTATTGGAGCTGACGCACTCGTGAATGACCAGAGGCGAAGTAAATTCCAGGCTTTCCTGCCACGCCACATAGCCCTCATCGCTGTTTTCATAGCCCGGGGTCACAAAGCGGCTCATGCTCACGCTGCCGTCTGCGAGGACGGCCACACTCTGTCCCTTTTCCGCCCCCTCGGTGGAGAGGGAGCAGTGCTCGACCCCGTCGGGATCGGAGAGGTAAACTGTCTCGCCGGCGTGGAGAGAGAAGTCCGTATGGGCATACTCGCCCTGCTTATCCTTGCCGTCGCAGAACACCAGCATACGGCTGCCGGCGGCGAGCACGCTGCCCTCGCCCAGTCTCCAGCCCCCGCTGCCGCTCTGCTTATCGGAGAGATGCCAGCCGGATAGGTCGATCTCGGTGCTGCCGTAGTTCTCCAGCTCCAGCCAGTCGCCGAAGCTGCCGTCCTCATCGTGGATCATGGCCAGATTCACGCAGCAGACCTCGCTGATGCGCACCTCCGTCCCTGCATAAGCCGAGATCACAGGCGACGGCGTGGCTTCGTCGGCGGGCGCAGGCGTTTCCGCAGCATCGGGCGTAGGGATTGCGGCAGGGGCGGAAGCGCTGTCGGAAACGCGCCAGAGGAGCATTCCCGCCACGCACAGGCATATGAGCACAGCGGCAACGATGGAGCCGCTGCGCTTCTTTTTCTTTTTAGAAACATGATCTGACATGAAAAACTCCTGTATTCCGTCGGTTAATGACAAAGTATGTCAGGTTATTTTACGCCCTTTTTTCTGATTTTTCAAGAGCGTTGACAAAAAGATGCCCTCATAATATAATAGTATCATCAAAAATGAAGGGCGGACCTCCATGCAGAGTCAGAAGGATTTCATCTTAGAAGTGGTGCAGCGCTCCCACCGCCATCTTACCGCCGAGCAGATTCTGGTGCTGGCGCGGCAGCAGAAGCCCCGCATCGCCGTGGGCACCGTATATCGCAATCTCTCCGCCCTCTGTCAGGAGGGACGGCTGCGCAGCGTGGACATTCCCGGCTCCCCCGCCATCTACGATGCCACCCTCAGCGAGCACGATCATCTGGTCTGCCGCCGCTGCGGGAAGCTCCGGGATGTGACCATGCCGCCGGAGCTTTTGTCTCTGCTCCGGGATGCCACCGGCGAGGACGTGAACGCTTATTCGCTGAATATCAGCTATATCTGCCCGGAGTGCAGAGAAGCCGAAAGATAAGCTTTCCTCTGCCCTCTCCATTTGCACAAAAGCATCGGGGTGAATTTTGTACATTTCTTCTCTGTCCTCCATCTTGATTCTCCGCAGGGAATGCGTTATAATCAAAATGCATAGCACTACCATTCTACATACAGAGAAATCACTGTGAGGAGGAACCACACCATGTTAGGTCAGAAAGAAAACTTCCTGCGTATGCTCGACGGCCAGATGCCCGAGTACGTTCCCATCTCCACCATGGGCGCCGGCGTTCCGCTGACTGCTTTCAACGAGCCCTCTATTCTGGGCGATTTCCGCGGCCCTCAGGGCGGCTACGATCCCTGGGGCGTCCACTTTGTCTCCAATGCCGAGACCAACTTTGCCCCCCTGCCCGAGCCCGGCAACTTCATCCTTGAGGATGTAACCAGGTGGGAAGAGGTCATCAAGTGCCCCGAAAACTTCAAGCCCGGCAACTGGGACTGGGAGAAGGCCGCTGCCGACGACAAGGCCAAGCTGAAGTACGACCCCAGCCAGACGCTGTTCATGTCCAAGGGCTATGACGACTTTTTCCAGCAGTTCATCGGCATGATGGGCTTTACCAACGGTCTCTGCGCCCTCTACGAGGAGCCCGAAGCCGTCCACGCCCTGCTGGACTTCATGTGCGACTGCGTGGTGGACATCACCAAGAACGTGCTGCACTACTACAAGCCCGAGGCCTACTACATTCTCGACGACTCCGCCTCCAAGTACACCCCCTTCGTGGGTCGTGAGATGTTTGAGGAGTTCTTCGTGCCCCGCTACAAGAGAACCCTCGATCTGGTTCGCTGCGAAGGCATCCCCATCTTCTACCACAACTGCGGCCGCTGCGAGGATTTCATTGACGAGTGGATGGACCTGGGCATCTGCAGCTGGAACCCGGCCCAGACCGGCAACGACCTGGTGGGCATCAAGGCCAAATACGGCGATCGTCTGACCATGCAGGGCTGCTGGGACAACACCGGCTATATCAGCAGTCCCGAGTGCAGCGACGAGGAGCTGACCGAAGCCCTCTATCAATATGTGGATACCTTTGCCCCCAACGGCCACTTTGTCTTTATGGCCGGCGTCTACGGCAGCCCCGAGGACCAACGGGTCATCCGTAAGCAGAAGCTGGTGAAGGACTTCTACGAGAACTACGCCAAAAACTGGTACAAAACCCATTAATACTCCTGCCCTCAGGCAGAGCAAAGCCGCCGTGCACAACGGCGGCTTATCTTTTTGGGCATACGAGACATTTCTACATAATTGAAGTACATTTGATAAAGTGGTATTATTCTATCTATGATATTATGAGGTATCGTGCCGGAGCACGTCCGGCAGAAAGGAGACATTACATGAATCCCAAGTTTACCCATCTCTTTACCCCTCTGCAGGTAAAAAACATCATTGTGAAAAACAGAATCATGTCGGCCCCCAATATGCTCTTCCATACGGTGGACGGCCGTCCTACCGACTATTACGCCGGCTATCTGGAGCATAAGGCCCGCGGCGGCGCCGGAATTGTAAACCTGGGCGAGGTCTCTGTCGGCGACGGCGGCAACCACACCCCTGAGATGATGAAAACCTTTGATAATCTGCCCCTTTTTGCTGAGCTTTCCGCTGCCATCCATGAGCACGGCGCTCTGGCCAGCGCAGAGCTGACCCACGGCGGCATCCGCACCAAGTGCGAATATAACAACCGCCAGGCAGTAGGCCCTGTGGCGGCGGAAACCATGCGCCCCGGCGTCTTCTCCAAACAGATGGACGAGGCGGACATGGAAGAGGTCTGCAAGCAGTATGCGGATACCGCGGCTTATGTGCTCTGGGCAGGCTTTGACACCATGCTGCTGCACTTCGGCCACGGCTGGCTGCCGGCCCAGTTCCTGTCTCCCATCATGAACACCAGAACCGACGAGTACGGCGGCAGCCTGGAAAACCGTATGCGCTTCCCCCTGCGGATTCTGAAGGCAGTTCGCGACCGTGTCGGCCCCAAGCAGTTCCTGATGATGCGCCTGTCCGGCTCCGAGCGTGAGGAGGGCGGCTTCACTCCTGAGGATATGGCCATCTTTGTGGAAAAGGCCCAGGAGTACATTGACCTGGTAGAGGTAAGCTGCGAAAACATGATTTTCAACATGGCCACCACCTATCAGCCTCTGGCCCTCAACGCTGATTTCGCTGCCGTAATCCGCAATTCACCCAATGTCCACATCCCCATCTATTCTGTGGGCTCTGTCATCTACCCCGAGCTGGCTGAAGAGCTGATTGCCTCCGGCAAGTGCGACGGCGTTTCCATGTCCCGTGCCCTGATTGCCGACCCCTACCTGCCTGAGAAGGCCTTCGCCGGCAAGGAAGAGGATATCACACCCTGCCTGCGCTGCATGGGCTGCACCGACGGTGATAATCTGAACCGCCATATGGTCTGCTCCGTCAATCCTCTCATTGGCCGTGAGCATCGTCTGGGCTTCGGCGAGGATATCGGAAAGGCCCTGCACCCCAAAAAGGTCCTGGTTATCGGCGGCGGCCCTGCCGGCCTGAAGGCAGCCGTTACCGCCCGTCAGCGGGGTCATGAGGTTATTCTGTGGGAGAAGTCCGATAAGCTGGGCGGCCTGCTGAACTTTACCGATACCGACAGCCTGAAGAATGAGCTGCGCCGCTACAAGAATTATGCCGTTTCTCTGGCACAGCGGGCGGATATCACCATTGAGCTGAACAAGGCAGCCACTCCGGAGAACGTGGCTGCCTTGGCCCCGGATGACATCATCGTGGCAACCGGCAGCACCCCGGCAGTGCCCACATTTATTCCCGGCTATGAGAACGCCAGGCACGCCACCTCGGTTTACTTTGACGCTCTGCCTGAGGGCGAGAAGGTTGTCATTGTGGGCGGCGGCCTGATTGGTGTGGAAACCGGCCTGCATCTGAGAAATCAGGGCAAGCAGGTAACCGTTCTGGAAGCTGCGGACGACTTCGCCCGTGACGGCGGCTTCAGCTACCGCTGGGGCGTCAACTTCGCGGTTAAGAAGTATGACCTGGAGATTCAGACCAATGCTATGGTCAAGGAAATCCGCAAGGATGCCGTTATTTACGAAAAGGACGGCAAGGTGGAAGAGCTGCCCTGCGACGCGGTTTACTATGCCGTTGGTATGCAGAGCAACAATGAGCTCTATCTCAAGCTGGCTCCTCTGGGCATCCGCATGGCTCTGGTCGGCGATGCCAAGAAGGTCGGCAAGGTTGCCGGCGCCGTTCACAGCGGCTTCTTCGCCGCCACCGACATCGGCAAGCTCTAATACATTATTAAACACGGACTGGGGGCTGTTACAAAACAGCCCCCGGTTTTTCTGTGATAGTACGCTCTGCAGTCAGCAATGGCAGAGCCATTGCTTCAGTCTGCTGAGCCTTCCACCGTTTTGCCCCATCCGGCTCGCAAAGCTCACCACCTTCCCCATAGTAAATGGGGAAGGAAAGGGAGAGAACGATACTACTTCGGGATGCCTGACTGAATTATCGGTTCCCTCTCATTTTGCCGGCTCGCACGCCCGAGCGCAGTGAGGGAACGAGAGGCACAGTTTTCACTGCAGGATGCTCCATGCGATTTAGCTGACAGTTTGTATACAAAACAGTACGCCCCTTAGGCTCAGGCCTAAGGGGCGTTTGGCGCATATGGTGGAAAATCAGCTCAGATTCAGCTGCTGAACCACCCGCATCTCGATGGAGGCGGGGGCGCTGGTGTAGGTGCCGTAGGTGCTGCCGCCGATGGAGGTGGTAGCCTCGCCGTATAGCTTCAGCACACCGGTGGCGGATTCGCAGAGCTTGGTCAGCAGGTCCTCCGGCAACTCAAATTCGTAGAGCACATAGCTGCGCAGGCTGCCGGTCTCCGTTTCCTGTGTGTCGGTGCGGACAATGGTGGGG
>DCIK01000021.1 GCA_002315975.1 Clostridiales bacterium UBA1728 | reverse complement strand
AAGAGAATTACAAATACTTCGGAATTCTTACCACTGCGGCGGAGGTGCATCACATACTTCCGCTGTCCCGTGGCGGGACGCATGACGAAAGTAATCTGCGGTCTCTCTGCCGCTCCTGTCATAACAAGAGGCATATCGCGCTCGGTGACAGATAAAGCAAGCGTTAATCGACCGCTGTGACCCATGGGGGCCTATTTATCTCTGTGGGTCTTTTTCCTACGAACCGACGCGGGGCTTCATACAAACTTCAAGCGAAATCAGACGCGAAAAAATCAAAAAATCAAATGAAAGGAAGTGCCTTATGGCTAAAGACGGAACAAGCCGAGGCGGTTCTCGCCCCGGTTCCGGTAGAAAACCGAAAGCAATCACGGAAAAAGTGGCATCCGGCAATCCCGGCGGCAGAACGGGTTGTCCCGATTGTCCTCTTGTCCTACAAACAAACGAAATGCAACGAGGAGGAAAGCACTATGAAATTCAGAGCAATCGGTATCGCTCCCGGCACAAAGAGCGAGATGTATCCCCGGAAGGCATCGGACTACAGCAAGTATCACACCGTCTACCGTCTCCATGCGTATGAGCCCCACACCATCGAGGATGCTCTCAAGTACGACATCTACTGCCCCCAGTGCAAGACGCACATCATGAAGCAGATCGGCAGATGCCGCAGTTCCCATGTTCTGGGACTGTACAAGTGCCCCGTCTGCGAAAAGACCTGATAGGAGGAAATCACTATGAACGCTATCGAAAACTTCTGGGCCTGCGGTCTGCCCGAATATGACCGTGAACTCTGCGACCATCTCCGCGGCAGGAAAAACAGCTCTGCCACCCTTGAGAAGTGCCGTCTTGTCGGCGGCAGCACCTACTATCTGTCCAACGAGGCAGATGCCGCCTATGACAAGGCATTGAGCAAGGAGAGCGTATTCCGCAAGCTCGCATCCGTCCACAAGAGCTACGGAACGGCAACTCGTATATTTGCCGCCGACAGCAATGATATTGCGGAGTTCGTCCCCGAGGGCGGCGCTATCTCCGTCACGGACATCAAGGACGATTTCACGCCCATCGGTGTCGATCGGTACAAGCTGTCCGCTATCTTCCGTCTGCCCTGCGAGTTCGTCTCCGATGCGAATTTCGACATCAAGGACTATGTCATCAAGCGTTTTGCCAGAGCCTTCGCCGGAGCGGAGGACAAGGCATTCGTCACCGGCACCGGTACGGACGAGCCGACAGGAATCCTCCATAATACCCTCGGAGCGCAGACGGGCGTTTCCACCTCCGCTCTCACCTTTGACGATGTGGTATGATGACCGAATCGTATTCAGCTTCAAAAATGGTGTAGAAATAGCCGAAGAACTGTGATAAACTGGCTTTGCAGAAAACGCCGAGCCAAGCCCATAAACGGGAAGGTGTAACGACTGGACACGGAGCATCCCTCCGGGGATGAAGGCACAGTCTGAACTTGCGGGTGACCGTAAGAGCTACACAGAAATGATGTAGCCACCACATCAGTGGGAGTAACAACATTGGATGCTTATGACAAACGTTCTGGAGGCAACAAAAGGACTGCTGTAGGCGGCTCACACCGCTTTCAGCGGTCTTGCAAATTTAGTAACCCTTGGATTAACCCCCGAGGTGAAATTTTTCATTGCAACTGGACTCTTTTCGCTTGTGCTTTTCCTTGTATAGCACATAAAACTCAAACAAGGCAGACATGAAAAAAAGACAAGAAAGGTAAGCAATTGCCCTCTGCATAGCAATATGTAGCTTGCACTCCGTAAATTCGGTGAAAATCTGCAAAACAAACCGCCCGGAGCAGACCGATGTGGTCACACCTCCGGGCAGTTGAAATTTTACATGATTACTCCGTTTTGAAACGATAGCTTTTACAGTTTCCGGCAGAAAAGAGCATTTTGAGCATCTGAGAACGGGCATCTGCACCGCTGCGGACAGCCATTTGCACCTTCTGCTCTGAAAAAGCCTCTTGCACCAAAGCTTTTCAGGCATAAAAAAACGATTGCAGTGACCGATTATTGTATCAATCACTGCAACAGTTATGGTGGAACCGAAGGGATTCGAACCCTCGACCTCTCGGATGCGAACCGAACGCTCTCCCAGCTGAGCTACGATCCCAAAGCTCAGTCATTATACCACATTTCCGGGATTTGTAAAGAGCTTTTTTCGCATTTCCTCAGTTGATATAGTTGATGGAGACGATATTGTCGATCACCACGGCATCGCACTCGCCGGCGGCCAGAGCGTTGAAGGCGGTGCGGATGTCCGGATAGCTCCACACGGTGACGGCGGCATAGACCTTCTCATCGGCGAACTTCAACGCTTCCTCGCAGGTCTGATCGGTGATGGCCACATTGCGCTTTTTCAGATCCTTCAGCCGGTTGAGGCCGCTGCCCTGCCGAACCACCAGCAGGTGAGAGTTGTTCATCCAGGCCGGGGAGAGGGAGAGCGCCTCGCTTTGGTCGATCTCCGCAGGGAGAAAGGCGCAGTCGATGTTGCCGGAGGCCAGCTCAATCTCCACATCCTCCACCTTGATCTCGGCATAGACCACATCCCAGCCGGTTTTCTCCTTCACCGCAGAGATCAGATCGGGAATGAGACCCGTATAGCCGCCGCTGTCGTTCTTCCAGCAGAGGGGTGCGGCTCCGCCCTGTACCCCCACGATGAAGCGCCGGCCGCTCTGCAGCTCGGTGCCGCCGTCAATGAGCTCCTGCAGGGCACCGCTCTGGGCCTCCATGCAGCTGTAGTCTGCGCCCAGATACTGGCTGGAGAGACGGCCTAAAAGCCCCTCGGCGGAGATTTCCTTCATGGCAGCGGAGACAATATCGCAGAGCGGGTCACCGTTGCGGAAGGCCAGAGAAAACTGCTCTTCATTGAGCTTGGCTACCACCTCATAGCCGGAGAGCGTCCGGTTGCCGCCGCAGCCGGAGAGGGCGAAGAGCAGCGCAAGGCAGAGAAGAAGGGAAAAAATGCGGTTTTTCATAAAAGAGTTACGCTCCGTAGACTTAGTTTCTTCGCCGCTATTCTACCGAAAGTTCCCGGAAGAATCAAGCCCTTTGTGCTTTTTCCCCTGTTTTTTCCGCTCCGGAGGGTGCAGAATCTACTTTCTGCGCCTTTGCAAAACGGCGATATTCGGGTATAATAGGAAAATATTAGTTTGAAAATCTGGACCCGTTGAATAAGGAATCGCTCTATGCCTTCTCCTTATGGAAGGAGAAGGTGCCCCGAAGGGGCGGATGAGGTTAGAAGCCTTCGATTCCGGCATAGCCTCAAAACAGGAGGGAACCTCTTCCGTCACGGCTCCGCCGTGCCACCTTCTCCTTGTGCGCAAGGAGAAGGCAAGGACGGGAGCTACGGCGGCTCGTCCGGGAGGCCGAGCCCTACGAAGGGTTAGTACCATATAACAAATGCATCAGTAAAAGCAGGTCCGGGTTTCTACACTAACACCAATAGGAAACACTTGTTTTCCAAAGGAAGGTGAGCACCATGAACAAAAAGACTGTATACTCTCTGCTGCTCCTGCTGGCGGCCATGATCTGGGGCTCGGCCTTCGTGGCCCAGAGTGTGGGCAACGATATCATCGGCCCGCTGACCTTCTCCGGGGTGCGTGTTACCCTGGGCGGCGTGGTGCTGCTGCCGGTGATCCGCATTCTGGATCTCCGTCAGGGGAAGGGCAAGCAGCCCCTGCTGCCCCTGCGCAGAGACAGAAAGCTCCTGCGGGGCGGTCTGGTCTGCGGCACATTCATGTGCATTGCCACCAATTTGCAGCAGTTCGGCATTGTCTATACCACGGTTGGCAAGGCGGGCTTTATCACCAGCTTCTATCTGGCGCTGGTGCCGGTTTTTGCGGTGCTGTTTCTCCGCCGCCGCTACGCTCTTCTCACCTGGGCAGGTGTGGCGCTGGCCCTGTTCGGTATGTACTTCCTCTGCATGAACGAGAGCTTCAGCGTGAACAGAGGCGATGCGCTGGTGTTCCTCTGCGCCATATGCTTCTCCTGGCAGATTCTGGCCATTGACCATTACTCCGCTCAGGTGGACGCGGTACGCCTCAGCTGCTGGCAGATGCTCTGCTGCGGAGGCCTGTCCGTCATTGCCATGTTCCTTTTTGAAAAGCCCACTCTCTCCGGCATCCTCTCGGCGTGGCTGCCCATCTGCTATGCGGGCATCTTTTCCTGCGGCGTGGCCTACACCCTGCAGGTGGTCTGTCAGGCGCAGCTGGAGCCGGCATTGGCATCGCTGCTGATGAGTCTGGAGAGCGTGTTCAGCGTGCTCTTCGGCTGGCTGATTTTGCACCAGACCCTCTCGAAGCGGGAGCTTCTGGGCTGCGCTTTGACCTTCGGCGCGGTACTGCTGGTGGAGCTTGCGCCCAATTCAAAAGAACAGAAAGAGAAATCGGAAAACCCATGAAAAAATACTTCGGCACCAAAGCCTTTTATAAAACCGTTATCGCGCTGCTGCTGCCCATGCTGCTGCAGAACGCTGTCTCCAGCTTCGTAAACCTCCTCGACAACCTGATGGTGGGCCGCACGGGCACCGAGCAGATGTCAGGCGTGAGCATTGTCAATCAGGTGATTTTCATCTACAATCTGGCCATCTTCGGCGGCACCTCCGGTGCGGGCATCTTCGCCGCCCAGTTCTACGGGAAGGGCGACCACGACGGTATCCGGCAGTGCCTGCGCTTCAATTATATCGTGGTAACGATCTTTACTGCCGTGGCCATCGAGCTCTTCAGCCTGTTCGGCACGGAGCTTTTCTCCCTCTTCCTCACCGATGACGGGCAGGCGGACATAGCCGAGACCCTCCGGCAGTCTCAGGGCTATCTGCGCATTATTCTGGTGGGATTGGTGCCCTTTGCTGTGACCAATGCCTATTCCGGCATCCTCCGAAGCTGCGGCGCCGCCGACATTCCCATGAAGGCGGGCATTCTGGCGGTGGTGGCCAACATGGTGGGCAACTATATCCTCATCTTCGGTCACTTCGGCTTCCCGGTCATGGGCGTTCGGGGCGCTGCGCTGGCCACGGTCATCTCCCGCTTTTTAGAGGCGGGTATGATCCTTCTGGAATGCCGCAAACGCGCCGATAAGCTGGGCTTTGCGCAGGGGATATTCCAACACTTCAATATTCCAAAGCCGCTTTTCAGATCCATTCTGGCCGGCAGCCTGCCCCTGCTGTGCAACGAGCTGTTCTGGTCGCTGGGCGAGACCACCATTACCCAGAATTACTCCCTCCGGGGCATCACAGCCATCGCTGCCTTCAACATTGCCAATGTGGTGATTATGGTGTGCGGCACCGTGCAGCAGACTCTGGGCAACTGCGTGGGCATCATTTTAGGCAACGAGCTGGGCGCAGGAGAGCTGGACAAGGCCAGAGAAGACTGCCCCAGACTCATGATGCTTGCCCTCCTCACCAGCTTTCTGACCATGGCGCTGATGTGCGTCGCTGCGCCGCTGGTACCGCGCTTCTACAATACCGGCGACAGCGTCCGGCAGACGGCCACCTATCTCATCTTCGCCTCGGCAGCCATCCAGCCCTTCGGCTCGCTGGTACACTCGGCCTACTTCGCCATCCGCAGCGGTGGCCGCACCCTGATGACGGTGCTCTTTGACAGTCTCTTTACCTGGGTGGTGGTAGTGCCCAGCTGCTATCTGCTGGTGCACTATACCTCCCTCAACCTGCTGCAGCTTTACATCTGCGTGAACCTTACCACCGTGATCAAAACCTTCTTCGGCATCTATCTGCTGAAAAAGGGCGTCTGGATTCGGAATATCGTAAACGATTGAAAGGGGAGAGCTCCATGAAAATCTACTTCTGCGGTTCCATCCGCGGCGGACGCAACGATGCCGCCCGCTATAAGCGCATGATCGATGCCCTCAAACCCTACGGCAGCGTGCTTACCGAGCACGTGGGCGACCCTTCCCTCACCAACAAGGGCGGTGACGGCGGCAGCGACTATATCTGGCAGCGGGACACCGCGTGGCTCCGGGAATGCGATCTGGTCATCGCCGAGTGCACCCAGCCCTCTCTGGGGGTGGGCTACGAGCTGGCCTTTGCCCGCTTCTTAGATAAGCCCGTCCACATCTTCTACGGCGGCGAGGAGGGTCGACTCAGCGCCATGCTGGCCGGCGATCCGGCCTTTCACATCCACGAGTACCGCCAGGAGGAGACCATGCTCGCGGAGCTGGTGGAGGTCGTGCAAGGGTATGCGTGAAAAGACTGTCATTGCTGCGAAAGTGCTACAAGACCCTTTCTTGGCGCCCTCAGATGAGGGAGCTGGCTCGCGCAGCGAGACTGAGGGAGGGATCGTCTACGAAACAGCTCAAAAGAACCTCTCTCCCTCAGCCCCAGTGAGCGCACTGGGGCAGCTCCCTCGCAGAGGGAGCCACAGGGCTTTCGTTCATGGCGATGAATCCCTTCATCCTGATTGCGATTTCGCGCAGCGACGCGGCAATCCTTTTTCTCTGCGGCTCGTCCGGGAGGCCGAGCCCTACAGGGGACGGGGGATGCGGATTGCAAGACAGAGAAGCCTCCCTTGTCTTTATGCAAAAACAGGCTGCAATTTTGCAGCCTGTTTTTTGCATATCTTTTTTACTTCTTGAAGCTGTCCTTCAGAGCAACGGCGCGGTTGAACACCAGATGCTCGGGGCTGCTGTCCTTGTTGTCGGGGGCAAAGTAGCCCATGCGCAGGAACTGGAAGCGGTCGGTGGGCTTCACATCACAGAGGAACTTCTCCACCTTGCAGCCCGTCAGGGTCACGAGGGATTCGGGGTTCAGGCAGTCCATGAAGTCCTTGTCGGCGCCGTCGGGATCGGGGTCGGTGAAGAGCATATCGTAGAGCCGCACCTCAGCCTCGCCGCAGTTGTCGGCATCCACCCAGTGAACGGTGCCGCGCACCTTGCGGCCATCGGGGGTGTCGCCGCCGCGGGTCAGGGGATCGTACTCGCAGAGAACCTCGGTGACCTTGCCGTCGGCATCGGTGTTGTAGCCGGTGCACCTGACAATATAGGCACCCTTGAGGCGAACCTCGTTGCCCACGAAGAAGCGGTTGTACTTCTTGACGGGCTCGATCATGAAATCGTCCTCTTCAATCCAGAGATTGCGGGAGAAGGTCACAGAGCGCAGTCCGGCGTTCTCGTCGGTGGGATTGCGCTCGATGTCAAAGCTCTCGCTCTGGCCCTCGGGATAGTTGGTGACGGTGAGCTTAAGGGGACGCAGAACGGCCATGGCGCGCTCGGCGTGGGCGTTCAGGTCATCGCGGAGGCAGGCCTCCAGCAGGGCATAGTCCACTGTGGAGTCCACCTTGGCCACGCCGATGCGCTCGGCGAAGTCCTTGATGGAGTCGGGGGTGTAGCCTCTTCTGCGCAGACCGCAGAGAGTGGGCATACGGGGGTCGTCCCAGCCGGACACGCGACCCTCCTCCACCAGACGGCGGAGCTTACGCTTGCTCATGACGGTATAGTTGATGTTCAGACGGGCAAACTCAATCTGGCGGGGCTTCTTCTCAAAGCCGCACTGCTCCACCACCCAGTTGTACAGGGGGCGGTGCGCCTCATACTCCAGCGAGCAGAGGGAGTGGGTAATGCCCTCCAGCGCGTCCTGAATGGGGTGGGCAAAGTCGTACATGGGGAAGATGCACCACTTGGTGCCCTGACGGTGATGCTCAATGTAGCGGATGCGGTAGAGAACCGGGTCACGCATATTGAAGTTGCCGCTCTCCAGATCGATTTTGGCGCGGAGGGTGTACTTGCCCTCGGGGAACTCACCGGCGCGCATACGGCGGAAGAGGTCCAGAGACTCCTCCCAGGGACGATCCCGGTAGGGAGAAACGGCGGGGTGCTGGGTGTCGCCCCGGTACTTGCTGAACTCCTCGGCGCTCAGTTCGCAGACATAGGCCAGACCGCGCTTGATGAGGTCCTCGGCCAGCTCATAGGTTCTCTCAAAGTAGTCGGAGCCGTAGAAGAAACGGTCGCCCCAGTCGAAGCCCAGCCAGTGAATGTCTTCCTTGATGGCATCCACGAACTCGGTATCCTCCTTGGCGGGGTTGGTATCGTCCATGCGGAGGTTGCAGAGACCGCCGTACTTCTGGGCGGTGCCGAAATCTATGCAGAGGGCCTTGCAGTGGCCGATGTGCAGATAGCCGTTGGGCTCGGGCGGGAAACGGGTGTGAACCTGCATCCCCTCGCAGCGTCCGCCGCTTGCCATGTCCTCTTCGACAAAGGTGTGAATAAAGTTTTTGCTTTCGTCCATATCGTTAAATCCCCCAAATGTGATTCATATCATGGAATTATACACGATAGCCCTTGATTTTACAACTGTTTTGTTAGATAATAGAAGAAATTTTGAGAGGAAGAATTGCCATGTGGGATATTCTCATCATCGGCGGCGGTCCGGCGGGCTATTCCGCTGCCATGACGGCTGCCAGAAGGAAAAAAAGCGTGGCTCTCGTGAGCCTGCCCATCGAGGAGAGCGCCATCTATCCCTCCCATAGGGTGGAGAATTATCCCGGCCTTCCGGGCATATCCGGCAGGGAGCTCCTGGAGCGTATGCGGGAGCAGACCCGGAGCTTGGGCGTCGAGCTCATCGAAGGCCGCGCCACCGCCGCCATGGACATGGGCAAAAGCTTTGGCGTGGCCATCGGCAGCGACTTTACCGAGGGGAAAGCCCTCATCCTCTGCACCGGCACCGACAGAGCCGGACCCATCGCGGGGGAGCGGGAATTTCTCGGCAGGGGCGTGAGCTACTGCGTCACCTGCGACGGGATGTTCTACCGGGGCAAAACCGTGGCGGTGCTGGGCTTCACGAAGGATGCCGAGACCGAGGCGCAGCTCCTGCGGGACATGGGCTGCACGGTGAAGCTCTTTACGAAAAAGGGCAGCTACGCCATAACGGGCGAGAGCAGGGCAGAGGGCGTGAGTTTCAACGGTGAGACTACCGGGTGCGACGGCGTGTTCATCCTCCGCGCCAGCTCCGCGGGAGACAGCCTCCTCGGCGGCCTTGCCATGAGCGAGGGGCATATCGCCGTGGACAGACAGCAATGCACAAACCTCCGGGGCGTGTTTGCCGCCGGTGACTGCACCGGAGAGCCCTACCAGCTGGCCAAAGCCGCCGGCGAGGGCAATGTGGCCGCCCTCAGTGCGTGCAGGTATCTGGAAGAGGGAGCGTAATCCCGCTGTCCTTACCTCTCCTTTTGGGAGAGGTACCCCGGTGAGGACACCGGGGCGGAGAGGGAGACACCCTCTCAGTCACGGCTTCGCCGTGCCGGCTCCCCCGGAGGGGGAGCCGAGACCGAATAATACCAACCATATTCATTACCGAAAGGAAAAACCACCCATGACACGGGAAGAACTCAAGTATCTGGAGCTGCTGAGCAAGGACTTTCCCTCCATCGCCTCCACGGCGGCGGAGATCGTCCGCCAGACGGCCATCCTCCAGCTCCCCAAGACCACCGAGCATTTCATGAGCGACATCCACGGCGAATACGACTATTTCACCCACATTCTCCAGAATGCCTCCGGCGCGGTACATAGAAAGATCGACGAGTGCTTCGGCTACTCCCTTTCCCCCGACGAGAAGAACGCTCTGGCCCTGCTGATCTACTACCCCGAGCGGGAGATCGCCAAGGGCCCCAAAACCGACGACTGGTACCGCAAGGCTCTGAGTCAGCTGGTCAATGTCAGCCGCGAGTCTGCCGACAAGTACACCCGCGCCAAGATGCGTACCCGTATGCCCAAGGAGTACTCCTATATCATTGAGGAGCTTATCAATACCGCGGAGTTCGATGCCTCCAAGCAGAACTACTTCCGATCCATCCTCGATACCGTGATCAACACCGGCATTGCCGACGACTTCATCGTGGCGCTGGCCAACTTCATCTCCCGGGTGACCGTGGACAGGCTTCACATCGTGGGCGATATGTTCGACCGTGGCAGCGCTGCCGAGCGCGTCATCTCCGAGCTTATGCAGCGCAAGCGCGTGGACTTCGTCTGGGGCAACCACGATGTGCTCTGGATGGGCGCGGGCATGGGCAATCCCGCCTGCGTGGCCAACGCCCTGCGCAACAGCGTCAAGTACGGCAACTTCGACACACTGGAGGACGGCTACGGCATCAATGTTCGCCCCCTGGCCATCTACGCCGTGGAGCAGTACGCCGACGATCCCTGTCTGGCCTTTGTGCCCAGCCGCGTCACCGACTGCGTCACCGAGAATGCCGAGACCAACGCCAAGATTCTCAAGGCCATTTCCGTCATCCAGTTCAAGCTGGAGGGTCAGCTGGTCATGCGCCATCCGGAGTACCGCATGGAGGATCGGCTTCTTCTCGATAAGCTGGATCGGCAGACCGGTATTTTGAAGATCGGCGGGCGTGAGTATCATTCTCTGGATGTGGCTCTGCCTACCGTAGACCCCGCTGACCCCTATAAGCTCTCCGCCGCAGAGCAGGAGGTCATTGACCTGCTGTGCAACTCCTTTGCCCGCAGCGACAAGCTGCAGGAGCATGTGCGCTATCTCATGGAGAACGGCGCCATGTACCGGGAGTGCAACGGCAATCTCCTCTACCACGGCTGTGTGCCCATGAATCCGGACGGCAGCTTCCATCAGGTGTCCTTCGGCGGCGAGAGCTACAGCGGCAAGGCGCTCTTTGACTACTGCGAGCAGAACTGCCGCAAGGCCATGTACGACCGCAAGCTGGAGAATACCGACTTCCTCTGGTATCTCTGGTGCGGCCCCTGCTCTCCCCTCAACGGCAAGGACAAGATTGCCACCTTCGAGCGCAGCTTCCTGCAGGAGGAAGAGGCCGGCGAGGAGGCCAAGGACCCCTACTACGACCTCTGGGACGATCCCGCCACTGCCGAGGCTATTCTTGCCGAGTTCGGCGTGGACGGCAAGTATACCCACATCATCAACGGCCATGTGCCCGTGAAGAAGCGCAAGGGCGAGGAGCCCATCAAGGCCGGCGGCAAGTTCATCAATATCGACGGCGGCATCTCCAAGGCGTATCAGCCGGTGACCGGCATCTGCGGCTTTACGCTGGTCAGCAACTCCCAGATGCTCTATCTTGCCGAGCACCAGCCCTTCGACCCCAACGCCGTAACCCCCACCAGCGACGATATGCTCTCGCGCATTACCACCGTGGAGCAGTACCCCGACCGGCTTCTGGTCATGGACACCGACGGCGGCGAGGAAATCCGCGGCCGTGTTGCGGATCTGAAGAAGCTGCTGGAGGCCTACCGCACTGGCCTCATCAAGCCCCCCGTGGAGGAGGACTGAGCCCTTCGCGCTTCGGAGGAGACGGCCAATGATAAGCCGCATAATGAACAAATAAGCAGAACCCTCTCGGCTCCCCTGTTGCGAAGCAATGGGTACAGGCGGTAGTGAATGACACGCCGGGGGCGTGTCAGAGCCGCCGTGTGACCGAGCCGTAGCGAGAAAGCTGTCGCGAAGCGACTGAGGGGGCGAGCCTGACGATCACCGCACTCCTGTCAAAAGGAGAAGGTTTTCTGCACAAAAGCAAAAAAAACACCGCCCGAAATCGGACGGTGTTTTTCATCGGTCTTAGTAGAAGCGCTTGTTCTTGTTCTTACGAGCAGCCTCGGACTTCTTGCGGCGCTTGACGCTGGGGCTCTGGTAGTACTCCTTCTTGCGAAGGTCAGCCAGCACACCGGACTTGGCGCAGGAGCGCTTGAAACGCTTCAGAGCAGAATCCAGAGACTCGTTTTCCTTAACCTGGATGGTCGACATTTATTTCCCTCCCCTCAGTTGCGCCGAAACGCTTTGAGAGTACAAAAGTTTTCGGCTATTAAGCATGAGTATTATATACACTTCCCCCCTTCTTGTCAAGGGAAAAAGCGGCAAGTTTCTCATTTTCTTTTGCGTAACGGGGAATATCATCTGTTGCATACAGGCGGAAGCTGTGATAGAATAAACCGAAATGGTTTTAGTGCAAAAGTTTGAACTTAGTGACAGCAATCGCAGAAAAGTCGATGTAGGGCACGGCCTCCCGGCCGTGCCGGAAGTCTGCGAGTCCTGCTTTGTTTGGATAAAACGGACATGGTTCCTGTCCTGCACGGCACGGCCGGGAGGCCGTGCCCTACGGGGTTACAGGCTGCTTCACGAAAACTACCGATATTGCGAAAGGAGCGAAGGCGATGGTTGAGAAGGCCGCGGAGCTGGAAAAGAAATATCGGCAGCTGGAGGCCGAGCTCTCCGCTCCGGACATATACAGCGATATGGAGCGCTACACGGCGCTGACGAAGGAGCGCAAGGAGCTGCAGCCCCTGATGGACGCGCTGGCGCGTTACCGCAAAGCTGAGGCTGACTATCGCAGCGCCGAGGAAATGCTGGGGGACAGCGAGCTGGGCGAGCTTGCCAGGGAAGAGTATGCCGCTGCCAGAGCCGACATGGAGCGCACGGAGGAGGAGATTAAAATCCTGCTCCTGCCCCGGGACCCGCTGGACGACAGGAATGTCATTGTGGAGATTCGCGGCGGCGTTGGCGGCGAGGAGAGCGCACTTTTTGCCCACAGCCTCTATCGGATGTACAGTATGTATGCCCAGAACCGGGGCTGGAAAATCGAGATTGCCAACCTCAACGAAACGGAGCTGGGCGGCATTAAGGAGATTGACTTCCTCGTCAGCGGTGACGGGGCCTATTCCCGGCTGAAGTTTGAGAGCGGTGTCCACCGGGTGCAGCGGGTGCCGGAGACCGAGCAGCAGGGGCGCATCCACACCTCCACCGTCACGGTGGCGGTGCTGCCGGAAACCGACGAGAGCGAGTTTCACCTGGATTTGAACGAGGTGCAGATCGACACCTTCCGTTCCAGCGGCGCGGGCGGGCAGAAGGTCAACAAGACCTCCAGCGCCATCCGCGTAACCCACCTGCCCACCAACACGGTGGTGGAGTGTCAGGACGAGCGCAGCCAGTACAAGAACAAGGCTCGGGCGCTGTCCATCCTTGCCTCCCGGCTGGCCGCCGCAGAGCGGGAAAAGCAGGAGGCCGCCGTGTCCGCCGAGAGACGCTCCCAGGTGGGCATGGGTATGCGCAACGAGCGCATCCGCACCTACAATTTCCCTCAGGGCAGGGTGACGGATCACCGCATCGGCCTTACCTTATATAAGATAGATTCTGTGATGAACGGGGAGCTGGATGAGCTCATCGACGCCCTGCTCACCCATGACCGAGCCGAAAAGCTCAAGGAGGGTTAAGCGTGGAAACCCGCGTATTTTCTGCTCTTGCCGACATGACCGAGGCCGCCGCCCTCATCCGAGAGGGGAAGCTGGTGGCCGTCCCCACCGAGACGGTCTACGGTCTCTGTGCCAACGGTCTGGATGCCAAAGCGGTGGAGGAAATCTACGCCGTCAAGGGCAGACCGGAGAACAAGCCCCTGTCGCTGATGGTGGCAGGAAAGGAAGCTGCGGAGGCGCTCTGCCACGATGTGCCCGCCGCGGCATACGCCCTGATGGACGCTTACTGGCCGGGGCCGCTGACCATCATCCTCCCGGCAAAGGAGCACATTCCTGCCGTGGTACTGGCGGGAGGCAGCACCGTGGGGCTCCGCTGCCCCGACCATCTGCTGACGCTGGCACTGCTGCGGCAGTGCGCTCTGCCATTGGCGGGGCCCTCCGCCAATCCCTCCGGGGAGACCGCTCCTGTCAGCGCCGAGGGGGTACTGGCCTACTTCAAGGGGAAAATTCCCGCCGTCATCGACGGGGGAGCGTGTCAGGAGGGCGAGCCCTCTACTATTCTGGACATGAGCGCCAAGCCCTACCGTGTCCTCCGGCAGGGTGCACTGAGCCCGGAGAAGATCGCCGAAGCCCTGCGCTCTGCGCTGAAGGTCATCGGCTTCACCGGCGGCACCGGCTGCGGCAAGACCACCGCATTGAACATCCTGCGGGAAAAGGGCGCACTGGTGCTGGACTGCGACGAGGTTTATCATGAGCTGACCCTCAGCTCCCCGGAGCTCCGGGAGGCGCTGGAAAAACGCTTCGGGCCGGTCTATGAGGACGGGGTACTGAACCGGAAAAAGCTGGGCGCGGTGGTCTTCAACGATGCCGCTGCCCTTGCCGATCTGAACGCCATCACGCACCATATGGTGGTGGAGGAGTGCGAGCGGCGCCTCCGCGCCTTCGCCATGGAGGGCGGAGAGCTGGCCGCCATCGATGCCATCGGCCTTATTGAGAGTGGCCTTGCCGAGCACTGCATGACCACCATCGCCATCACCGCGCCCCGGGAGCAGAGAATGCAGCGCATCATGAAGCGCGACGGCATCAGCGAGGACTACGCCCGCAGCCGCATCGCCGCCCAGCACGAGGAGCGCTGGTTTGTAGAGCACTGTCAGCACGAGCTGAGGAATGACAGCACCCTGGAGGTCTACGAAGCGCGGGCGAGGGAACTGTTTGAGCAGATACTGTAACAGTTTTTGCGAAGGAACCTGAATCTGATTCAATATGTGGATATGTTCTGCTGAATCCGGTAAGCCTGTAGGGCACGGCCTCCCGGCCGTGCCGTGTGGGAGACGCACCATGTCCATTTTATACCGACAAAGCAGAACTCGCAGGCGGCGGCACGGCCGGGAGGCCGTGCCCTACGAGATACATAAATATGAACTTAAAATACAGGAGGAACATCACCATGGCTGAGCAGGAAAAGAATCTCCGCGACGAGCTTTTTTACAACCAGAAGAACGGCTATGATCTCATCGACACTGAGGAGCGGCTGGAGCTGGAGCGCTACTGCGGCGAGTACATGAGCTACCTGAACGCTTCCCGCACCGAGCGGGAGGCTGTACGGGAGGGCATCGCCTACGCCGAGAGCAAGGGTTTTGTGCCCTACAGCGAGGGTATGCCCCTCACCCCCGGCACCAAGGTCTATCTCAACAACCGGGGCAAGGCGCTGCTGCTGGCCGTCATCGGCCTGAAGGATCTGAGCTTCGGTGCCAACATCGCCGCCGCCCATGTGGACGCGCCCCGGCTGGATCTGAAGCAGATTCCCCTCTACGAAGACAGCGAGCTGGCCTACTTCAGAACCCATTACTACGGCGGCATCAAGAAGTACCAGTGGGTGACCATCCCGCTGGAGCTCCACGGCGTGGTGTCTCTGCGCAGCGGCGAGACCATTGATGTGGTCATGGGTCACGAAAAGGACGAGCCCAAGTTCGTCATCACCGACCTGCTGCCCCATCTGGGTAAGGATCAGATGGCCAAGGTGGCCTCTCAGGTCATCAGCGGCGAGGGTCTGAACCTGCTCATCGGCTCCGTGCCCTACGCCGACGAGGGCAGCGACCGGGTGAAGCTGGCGGTGATGAGTCTGCTTCACGACCGCTACGGCATCACCGAGGAGGACTTCCTCTCCGCCGAGCTGGAGGCTGTGCCCTGCTTCGATGTGTGCGAGATCGGTCTGGACCGCTCCCTCATCGGCGGCTACGGCCACGATGACCGCGTCTGCGCTTTTGCCGAGCTGGCCGCCATCTGCGAGACCGAGCTGCCCGAGCGCACCGCCGTGTGCATTCTGGCCGACAAGGAGGAGATCGGCTCCATGGGCGTGAGCGGTATGCAGTCCCGCGCCTTTGATGCCTTTATGGAGAGCCTTTGCGCCGCGCAGAAGGTGGCGCTTCGCGACTGCTTCTGGAACAGCTTCTGCGTCAGCGCCGATGTGTGCAACGCCTTCGATCCCCTCTATCCCGAGGTCTGCGAGAAGCGCAGCGCTGCCAAGGTCAACTACGGCATGGGCATCTGCAAGTTCACCGGCCACGGCGGCAAGTCCGGCGCCAGCGATGCCGCTGCCGAGGTGGTGGGCACGCTCCGGCGCATCTTCGCCCAAAACGGCGTGGTCTGGCAGATGGCCGAGCTGGGCAAGGTCGATCAGGGCGGTGGCGGCACCGTGGCTCTCTACATGGCCAACCGCAACATCGACACCATCGACGCCGGTGTGCCCGTGCTGAGTATGCACGCCCCCTTCGAGACCGTGGCCAAGTTCGACTGCTACATGACCTACAAGGGCATGAAGAGCTTCTATAAGGACAGATAAAGCGAAAACACCCCTGCCAAACGGCAGGGGTGTTTTGATTCGTCAAAAAGCGATGCGAGGGCACGCAAATACAGCGCTTCTCTTGCCTTCCCCCTTGGGGAAGGTGTCACGGCGCAGCCGTGACGGATGAGGGGCGGCCTACTTCATCGTTGCCACCCACAAGTTCTGTACACTTGTGCAAGTGGCTTCCCGCCGGAGCTGGACGGAGCTCCGCCCAGTGGAGCTTCTGCTCCGTACACTTGTGCAAGTGGCTTCTGTGATCCGAGAGGAGGACACGGTCAGAGACTGCTTCTGCTCCGTACACTTGTGCAAGTGGCTTCTTAAAGTTTTTAAAAAAGACGCTAACTTTAGAGTCTTCTGCTCCGTACACTTGTGCAAGTGGCTTCGGCAAATTTGCACACTTTATGAAGCAAAATAAAAGCCATTTGCACAAATGTACGGTGGCATATCCGTGCCGGGTTGCGTCACCCGCTGCAGCGATTGCTCACGAAACAACGGTCTGTTGCTCCTTGCACTTTGGATATGTCTGTTCTCTGTGCGAAGCGGCCAGCGAAACGTGTTCGATGGAACCTCGCGCAGAACGGTGGGGACAGACCTCCCACCGGCTTTGCTTATTTGTCAGGAATTATGCTTTGTTTTTCGCAGACCAGTTCATTTTCGCTTTGAAACAGTTTTTCGCGTTGCTGATGCTTCTGTATCCGGCACCCTGACCATCGTCGATAACGGTGCCGTCCGTCTTGTTGATGATTACATAACGCGGTGCATTGAATTTTGACAGCTCCCGGCTGAAGCGCACCACCAGCTCCTGCCTGTCCTCCAGTATGATGGTATCCTTTGGCTTGCGCTCGGCGGGCTTTCGCTTTGGCGGGCCTTTGATGTTTTCTTCGATATCTTCCTTGCTGCCCTTTCGTTGGGCGATAGCAAGTATGTTTTTTGCTGCGTTGATATCCCGGTCATGGGTTGTGCCGCACTGGGGGCAGCACCACTCCCGAATATCCAGATTTTTTACCGCCGGGTTCAGAAAGCCGCAGACAGAGCAGAGCTGACTGGAGGACTCAAAGGTGCCGATGGTCAGAATCGGAATGTGCCGCCGCTCGGCCTTATATTTGAGCATGGCGACAAACTCACTCATGGCGGCATCACCGAGGGCAAAAGCCAATTTGTGATTGCGGAGCATATTCTTTACCATGAGCGTTTCCACCGCAATGGTAGAGGCATGGGAAACAATCCTTTCCGTTTGCTCATGATAGTAGCTCTCTCGCTGTCTGGCAATGCGCCGCTCCAGCCGCGCTTTTCTTCTCTGGGTTTCCAGATAACGCTTGCTGGGAGTCATCAGCGGCTTTGGCTCCTCGCCCTCCGGGAGAGCGCGATTCTCTGCCCGTATGGCTTTGTTATAGTCCCGATAGGCCATGTTTGCCGGGCCCATGCGCCGGGAAAGCTGACGGTTCAGCTTCCGCAGCGTGTGGTCGCGGGCTTGCTTGAAATGCTTGTTTTCTACCTTATCGCCGGCGCTGAGTATGGCCACATCCTTGATGCCAACATCGATCCCGACATCCTGAATGTCAGATTCGACTTTCAGCTCACGGAACAGGCTTTGCCGGGCGGTTTTCCCGCAAGAGAAGGTAATGGAGGCGTAGTAGTCGCCGCAATTGTCTTTGGAAAACTTTACGGTGTAAGCATTTTTCAGCTCTCCGTTTGAAAGTGCTTCTTCAAAGTTGTGTTCTCCGTTCTCTCCAAAACGGAGCTTGCGGCTAAAACCTCTGGCCTTTACCGTGGTGTTCGGGCGCTTTTTCCCACCCGGATAGATGTCGGACAGGGGGAACTCAATGGTGCAGACCTTTGGATTGCTTGCTGACGGGACGATTTTCTTTGCGTCTACCTGTACGGTAAAGTTTCTTCGCGGCTTATTCTGGCTGTAAAAATGAAAATCCTCACGCCTGACAATATCAACCGGAAAGAATTTCTTTTTTGAACCAAGACCGTTTCCCGGCCATGCGTCGCGCCCCTCTTTCATGAAGATACCGCCGTTTTGCATGATGGCGGGAGCGGGTGCTTCGGCAATGAGCGGATTCATTTCAATCAGTCGATGCCGCCATTCTTTCCCGGTCATCTTCTTAAAATCCGGCCAGACTGCCCCCTCTGCGTTGGGCTGGGTGCACACCTCCGGGTTCTTCTGGAAAACCTCGTGAAAGGTCATATTAAAGGCGAGATGAAGCGCACGGATAGCCTTGTCTATGAGCTCTGCCTGCGCTTTTGTGGGGTATAGCCGCAGCTTCATGGTATAGGTTGATATGGGCTCTAAATAGCTTTCCGACACTTGTCTCACCTCCTTTAACATAAGTATATCATATGATTTATTGGTGTCAATAGTAAAGAACAAAGAAAAGTCTACAGGAATATGGCAGTGTAGAGCGGCCTATTCACCCCTCACCCAAACCCCTTCTGCGTCTTTCTCCAGCGCGAGCTGATAGCCCTTGCTGTGCTTTACATAGATAGCGGTGTCGGTGGGGGAGAGGGGGAGAAAGTACTCGCTCTTTGCACCCCAGCGGCTGTTGAAGCCGCCCCAGGCGTAATAGAAGCGCAGATAGTGCTCGTTTCCGCTGTGCTCGTCCTTATAGGAGCGGACATATCCCATGGAGCTACCCACACCTACGGAAAAGCGCAGCTCGCTGCCGTCCTCGGAAATGCTGTAGTTTCCGATATAGGCGGAGGTCACCACAGTCTGCCCCAGCGCATAGACGGCGAGCCCCGCCAGCAGCAGCGCCGCGACAAAAAAATACAGAATGCGTTTCAAAGCTCACGGCTCCTTTTCTTCGGCTCTCGATTAAAAACGAGAATTAAGCTCCAGAATTTTCACGGCTATGAGGAAATAGCTCCGGTCATAGCAGCGGTGGAAGTCCAGCCCCAGCTGCTCCTCGGCCTTCTGCACCCGGTAGAGGACGGTGTTGCGGTGAATGTAGAGATCGCCGGCGGTCTTGACGGCGGAGCAGTTGTTGCGGAGGTAGCAGCGGAGGGTGTTGACCAGATCATCGCCGCCCCGGCACTCCTGCCACAGCGCCTGCACCGAGGGCATCACGGCGCTCACCGCCTGTCCCAGCGGCATTTCCAGCATATAGTCAATGGCCAGATCAAAGAAGCGGCAGAAGGGGAGCCCACTGCTCCAATCAAAGCGGGCGAGGGCGTAGCGGGTCTGGGCATAGAGGGCACCGATGCCCACGATGCCCCGGCTGGCGATGCTGAAGCCCATGCGCAGGGAGTTCTTCTCCCGGAGTCTGGCGAGAACCTCCAGAGCGGCAGGGTCCCGGCTCAGGTCCCGGGTACTGAGGAGAATCAGATCGCCCTCGTTTTTCAGCGCGACGGTATTATAAATATTGCTCTGGAGGATGGAGCGCAGCTGCCCGGTGTAGAGCTCCGGGCCTTCCTCCTCGCCTTCCATGCGCAGAACGCAGAGATAGTAGAGCTCCTCCGCCGACCAGGCGGTGTAGCGCAGACGGGCGCTGAGCTGATCCTCCCCGTAGGGCTTGCCCAGCAGCAGGTTCAGAAACACGTCCACCGCAGAGCTTTTCTCGCTGCGGTAGGACATCTGCCCCAGCGCCGGCTCCAGCATCTGCACCAGAAGCTCCATGAGCTGATAGTCTCCGGGGTTCAGGGGCCGCTCGCTGGAGAGAATCGTAAGTCTGCCGCAGTTCATGTCGCCCCAGCTCAGAGCGAAGGTGGCGCTTCCGTAGTTCACCTGCGCGGTGTCGGCGGCCACAACGCCGGGGACGGCGCTTTTGCGCAGGAGCGTCATAGGTCGGGAGCTGCGGCGGAGGGAGCGGACGGCGTCCAGCGAGGAGTAGCCGAAGCGGGAGAGGTAGCTCCATTCCACATCCAGCGCGTCGGGGGAGTACTGCCTCGTGATGCCCAGCACCCGGTTGTTGCCGTCGAAGAGGACGAGCGGGTTCCGGAGCACCTGCCACGCAAGAGAGATGGCCGCCTGAAAATTCAGGGCGTTGATGTCCTCCTGCATACAGCTCTTCCAGTCCTCAAAGTAATCGAAAACGCTCTGCACCACCTCAAAGCCCGTGCGCAGGTCCATATTGCGGAAGCGGAGAGTGCCGCCGTCCCCCTTGCAGACCACATCGCTGCCCTCGGCGTAGATATGGACGCAGTTGGTGGCGTAGGCCAGCCGTGCGGAATTGAGGGTAACGCCCGCGTCCTCGGAGAGCTCGGTCTCCATATCCATGGCGCTGAGCCGGTTGGCGATCATCCACATACTAAGCTTCATTCTCTCTTCTCCCCGTTGAGCTCTTGGACTCTTGCCGGCTTCCGGGACGCATTTGCACAAAAACGCAGGGGAAAAACACCCGTGAGATTATGCCGCCTGTCCATTGGAAGAGCCGTATTTTATGAGTATAATAGCATAGAACAGGTTTTAATGCAATCTCAATATCAAAACATAGGAGGAACGAACATGAGCGTCAGCAAGTTTATGCAGCGCGCCGCCGAGCGCGACTACAGCCGGTACTGGCAGGATCCCAAGTCCATGCCCGCCATGATGCAGAAGCCCAAGGCTCCCCTGGAGGCCCGTGACTATCCTGTGACCGTGGCCGAGAACTATAAGCGCGCCGTCACCGGCAATCAGCCCTACTGGATTCCCGTTTCCGGCAACGACACCAACACTATCTGGCCCGATGCCATCGAGGAGCACCCCGTCCCCGAAACCGTGGACGACTACGACTGGTGGGGCGTTCTGTGGCAGTGGGTTCCCTCTGCCGGCGGCTCCATCACCATGCCCGGCACCCGCGTCATCAACGACTTTGAGCACTGGGAGAACGACTTTGACTGGCCTGACCTGAGTCTCCCCGACTGGAAGGCCGACGGTGCCAAGCTCGCCGCCAACCTCGATCCCAACCGCGCCCATGTCTATCAGTGCGTGGAAGGCATCACCGAGCGTGTTCACGAGATGATGCCCTTTGACGAGTATCTGCTCTCCTTCTATACCGAGCCCGAGGCCATGCACCGCTTTCTGGAGAAGATGGCCGACTACAAGATCGAGCTCTGCCAGAAGGTCATCGACAACTATGGCCGCGTGGACGGCGTCCTCTACCACGACGACTGGGGTACCCAGCGCGCCGGCTTCTACTCCAACGAGATGTTCCGCGAGTTCATCGTTCCCCCCACCAAGCGCTTCTTCCAGACCCTGAAGGCGCAGGGCAAGTTCATCGAGCTCCACTCCTGCGGCAAGAACATCCAGTACTGCCCCGAGATGATCGACATGGGCGTGGATATGTGGAGCCCCCAGCAGCCCATCAACGACCCCGACGAGCTGCTTGCCAACTTCAACAAGGAGCTGACCTTCGGCTTTGTCATGAACCTCAATCCCCAGTGGAACGAGCAGCAGACCCGCGATGCCGTGGATGCCTATGTGGAAAAGTTCGGTGCCAACGGCCGCTGCGTTGCCATCATCCGCACCAAGCCCGATCAGGCCGCCATCGCCCGCGACGAGCTGTATAACTACTCTTTGAACTATTACAACAAGCTGTATAAGAGAGTGTAAACATCAAAGGAGATGGCAAAGCCATCTCCTTTGAGCTTTGCTCATGCTTATCGCGGCGGCTTTGCCGCCTTGGTCGGCATGAGGGCGCGGCATGATACCGCGCCTCAGGGTATTATGATGTGGGCAGAGCTCACATCATAATGATTTCGTTTTTTGCCGCAAAGCGGCAAACTCTGCGAGGCAGAATAAACCACACCCCCACGGCGCAGACTGTGCCGTGGGGGTGTTTTCATATGAATGAAGAAAACTGCGCGGTTTCCGCGGCGGGCGGCATCCGCATTCTGACCATCATCGGCCAGATCGAGGGGCATACCCTCCTGCCGCCGGAGAGCAAGACCACCAAATACGAGCATATGCTGCCTCTGCTCTGCGCCATCGAGGAGGACGAGAGCGCCACGGCTCTGCTGCTCCTGCTCAACACCGTGGGCGGAGACATTGAAGCGGGGCTGGCCATGGCCGAGCTCATCGCCTCCATGACCAAGCCCACGGCCTCGCTGGTGCTGGGCGGCGGCCACTCCATCGGTGTACCCTTGGCGGTGGCGGCACAGCGGAGCTTTATGGTGCCCTCGGCGGCCATGACCCTCCACCCGGTGCGGCTCAACGGCACGGTCATCGGCGTGCCCCAGACCTGGAGCTACTTCGAGCGCATTCAGGAGCGCATCGCCGAGTTCACCGTGCACCACTCGCACATCAGCCGCAAAAGGCTGGACGCACTGACCAACGCCACCGGGGAACTGACCCAGGATGTGGGCAGCGTCCTCTACGGCGAACAGGCCGTGCGGGAAGGACTCATCGACGAGCTGGGCGGGCTGGATAAGGCACTCTCCTGGCTGCGGAAAGCCATTTGAATGGCACATACCCCTTCAGTCGCTTCGCGACAGCTCCCCCATTGCTTCGCAACAGGGGAGCCGAGAGTGTTCTGTGTTTTTATGCATGGTGCGACTTTTTCAGTCGCTTTTTCCGGAATTTTCCGCATATGATCCCTCAGGCGCTTCGCGCCGGCTCTGACACGCCCCCGGCGTGTCATTCACTACCGGCTGCACCCCAGAAGGGACGGCAAGGGGAAGAATCAGCTCCGGTACTCGAACTCCAGACCTTCCACATTGATAAACTGTCCGTCCACAATGCCGCGCTCCTCCAGCATCTTATAGATGTTGTTGTCGCGGAGGGTGCGGTCGAAGTACATCCGGCTTTCGTAGTCGGTGAAGTTGGTGCGGGCCACCATGCGGGAGAGCCATGCGCCCTCCAGATACCAGGTGTCGCCCTCCAGACGCATTTCGGTATCCTCGGGCTCGCCCCGGTTCTCCTCCACGGGCACATAGTCGGGCTCGTAGACGGCGATGGGGGGCAGCTCCTGCAAGCGTGCGGCGGCGTGACCCATGAGCTCCCGTACGCCCTTCTGGGTGGCGGCGGAAATCTCGTAGAATTCGTAGCCCTGAGCCTCCACATAGGCCTTCAGCTTCTCCAGACCTTCCCGTTCATCGCCAAGAATGTCGCACTTGTTGGCGCAGACGATCTGGGGACGCCTGGAGAGCTCGGGGGAGTATTCCCGCAGCTCCTTGTTGATGGCCTCAAAGTCCTCAATGGGGTCGCGGCCCTCGCTGCCGGAGCCGTCTACCACGTGAATGAGCAGGCGGCAGCGGTCAATGTGCCGGAGGAAGTCGTGGCCCAGACCGGCGCCCTCACTGGCACCCTCGATGATGCCGGGGATGTCGGCCAGCACGAAGCTCACGCCCTCGTCAATGTAGACCACGCCCAGATTGGGGGAGAGGGTGGTGAAGTGGTAGTCGGCGATCTTGGGCCGGGCACGGCTCACGCTGCTCAGCAGGGTGCTCTTTCCCACATTGGGGAAGCCCACCAGACCCACATCGGCAAGGAGCTTCAGCTCCAGCGTCAGCTCAAAGGCCTCGCCTTCCAGACCGGGCTTGGCGAAGCGGGGCACCTGCCGGGTAGGCGTGGCGAAGTGCTGGTTGCCCCAGCCGCCGTTGCCGCCCCTGGCAATGGTCACCTGCGCGGTCTCGGACAGGTCCGCCATGATACCGCCGCTTTCCCTGTGGCGAATCAGGGTACCCCGGGGCACCTTGATATACAGGGTCTGACCGTCCTTGCCGCTGCAGCGCTTGTTCTGCCCGTTCTGACCGTCACCGGCAATGTACTTCCGCTTATAACGGAAGTCCAGCAGGGTGGACATATGCTCGTCTACCACAAAGACGATGTCGCCGCCCTTGCCGCCGTCACCGCCGTCGGGGCCGCCGGCAGCCACGTATTTTTCCCGGTGAAAGCTCACCGCACCGTCACCGCCGCGACCGGCGCGCACGGTGATATTGACTTTATCGACAAAAGTATTTGCCATAGTATACCTCAGCCTCGCAGAGTTCGCGCCTTGCGCGAAAAAAGTTGAATTATTATAACAGGAGCTCTGCTCCTGTAATAATACCCTGATTGAACGAAGACGAAAAAAGGCGGGAACAGAAACCCTGCTCCCGCCTCATAGCCTGAATCACTGGGCGATCTCGTACACGGAGACCTGCTTGCGATTCGCATCCTTGCGCTCGAACTTCACGGTGCCGTCCACCAGAGCGTAGAGGGTATCGTCACCGCCGATACCGACATTCACACCGGGATGGATCTTGGTGCCGCGCTGTCTGACAAGGATGTTGCCGGCCAGAACGAACTGACCGTCGGCGCGCTTGGGCCCGAGACGCTTAGACTCGCTGTCGCGACCGTTGCGGGTGCTGCCCATGCCTTTCTTATGTGCCATGCTTAATTACACCTCCGATTGTCAAATAGTGTGGCGATTAACCGTTGATAGCGCTGATGGTGAGCTTGGTGTAGGGCTGACGATGGCCCTGGGTACGCCGGTAGTTCTTCTTGGGCTTCATCTTGTAGACGCGAATCTTCTTGGCCTTGCCGTTCTTCTCGACCTTGGCGGTCACGGTGGCGCCGGCGACCACGGGGGTGCCGAACACGGAAGACTCTTCGTCGACGATGGCCAGAACCTGATCGATGGTGACGGTCTCGCCGGCTTCCACGGGAAGCTTCTCAACGTAGATGACGTCGCCCTCGGCCACGCGGTACTGCTTGCCGCCGGTAACGATGACAGCGTGCTTCATAAGGACAAATCCTGCCTTTCTGCAGACTCGCTCTGGGGGTGTGCAAACGCACTTAAATAAAACCCCTTTGATGCGGCTTTGATAGTGTACCATAGAGGGGGGGAGCTTGTCAAGGAAAAAATGCGGGGAAATTTGAGCACACTTACGGCATTTTCACCGGCACAATATCGTCCCGATACAGACTCAGGAAGGTCTCCAGACAGATGCCGTTCTCCATGATGTAGGTGGCGGCCTCCACGCCCACATAGCGGAAGTGGAAGGGCTCGTACATGACGCCGGTGGTCTGCTCCAGCCCCTTGGGGAAGCGGACGATGAAGCCGAACTCCTGGCAGTGCCTGCTCATGTACTGGAACATGGCGGTGTTCTCCAGCGAGGAGTTTTTGGTGGGGTAGTACATATCGGTGATATCGCAGCAGAGACCGGTCTGGTGCTCGCTGCAGCCGGCGGGCATGGTGATGTAGAAGCCCTCGCTGTTCTTGCCGTCCGACACGCCGTTATTGTTGCACACGCGGATGAAGTTCTGCGCCTGCTCGTTATAGCTCCGGTAGCCGCTGGAGAGATAAACGCTCAGCCCCTGGGCGCGGGTGTCGGCGGCCATGGCCTTCAGCGGCTCCTCAATGCGCTCGTCGATGATCTGCCCCTCCAGCGTGACGGTGGAGGGTGGGGCATACTCGGCAATGGAGTTCTCGCCGTTGGCGAGGATGAACTCCCAGCTCGTGGCGTCAATCTCCGGGGGCTTGGGCAGCCCCAGCGCGAGGGCGCGACCCTCGGGGGAGTCGGGATTCACTGTGGGCTCCGGCGTGGGCGTGGGTGTAGGCTCCGGGGTAGAGACTGCCGCAGGTGCCTCCGGCATCTCGGCGGGGACGGAGGTGCTCCGATTCACAAGCTCCGGCGCAGCCGTGGCGCTGACGGGGCTGTTGTCTCTGTCCAGATAGCGGAGAGTCAGCAGAGCCAGAGCGATAAAAAACAGCGTAAAGACCAGAACGATCCGGTTGGATTTTTTCTTTTTCATGGGTGCGTCCTTTAATAAAGCATTCGCGTCATTTTACCCCATCCGGGAAGAAAAAGCAAGGCTGGAATGTGGGAATTGGGGACGGTTCTCAATTCCCACTTTGGTAATCGAGAACCGTCCCCAATTCCCATATTGACACATTGAAGAAGCGGTGTTATAATCTGAATGCATAAAGATCCCGACTTTACACATACAGCGGCAGCAAAACTGCCGGGAAAAGAGGAACATTATGGCTCTGGAAAGACCTGCATACGGCACCGGCGCGAAGAAGCAGACCAGATCTGCCTTCGGCGGCAAGCCCATGGACCTGCCCGCCTTTGAGACTCCCATCTCCGTGAAGGAGAACTTCTACCGCATGGCCCGCCACGAGAACCCCATGTGGGTACCTCTGGGCTCCGGCGAGACCATGGAGCAGCACATGGCGCACATCTACACCAAGGGCCCCGAGGGCCATCAGCTGGGCCCCGTGCTGGGTGATCCCCGTCCCCGCTACACCTATTTCGATGCCTTCGGCAACAGCTGGACCTATGACAGGGCTGCCGGCGGCGCCTGCATGACCATCGGCACCCGCGTCTGCGACGATATCCTCAAGTGGGAGGAGCAGATCAAGTGGCCCGACCTCCATGAGTACAATCTGGACGAGCGCGCCGCCGAGTTCATGAAGAACGAGTACGACAGCGAGCGCATCCTGATTCTCGATCTCTACCACGGCCCCTTCCAGGCACTGGCCGACCTGCTGGGCGGCTTCTCCGAGGCGCTGGAGGCCATGTTCGTGGAGCCCGAGGCCACCCGTGCCTTCTTCGACCGCTTCACCGACTGGATGATCTGGCTTATGGATCGCCTGGCCGGACTCTACCCCGTGGACCTCTTCTGCATCCATGACGACTGGGGCACCGAGAAGGACGCTTTCTTCTCCCCGGACATGATGCGCGAGCTCCTCTTTGAGCCCACCAAGAAGATGATCGACCACGCCCACGGCATGGGTAAGCTCTACACCTTCCACTGCTGCGGCAAGGTAGACAAGTTCCTGGACGCCTTTGTGGAGCTGGGCGCTGACTTCATGCAGCTACAGCGCCGGGTCAACGACCTGCCCGCGTACAAGAAGGACTACGGCGACAAGCTGGGCTTCTACGCCGGACTGGAGAATTATGACCGCAGCCGCAAATACAGCGAGGAAGAGCTCCGCCAGCTCATCCGCGAGAATGTGGAGCTGTTTGCATCCACCGGCGGCTACCTGCCCTCCGTCATGAGCGGCAACAGCGAGGATCTGTGGATTATGGCCTCTGAGCTCTACTGCGCCAGCCGCGAGTTCTACGGAAACTGAGAGATAAGCCTCACACGCCCGCAGCAATGCGGGCGTGTGATTGTAATGCGAAAACCCCACGCTAG
>DCIK01000022.1:54238-56922 GCA_002315975.1 Clostridiales bacterium UBA1728 | reverse complement strand
AAACGCCGCCGGAGGTGGACATGAGACTCTGCGGCCTTGCTTCCTCAGTTGTCGAGACGCATACGAACCCCTTCCGCTCAGCCGCTGGTGCTCAGTAGTCCGCAGCGGCAGCGAAGCGGAAGCGGAAAGCTATCCCTAAGTGTCTGGTATATTGAGGAAAGCAAGGCCGCAGCACCTGCGATTTTCCACCGGCGGCGTTCTGCCGCCGAGCGTTTTCTTTTCTTTCTTCCACCGCCAGCGGCGCATTCTTTCTTTTCTTGGGCAAGACCAAGAAAAGAAAGAATGGGGGGCTGAAAAAACTCCACGGCCGCAAGGCCGTGCCCTACGGAGTGCGCAGAGAGCTATATCATCGCTCTCTGTAAATCCCTTCTCAGCCGGTCGATGATGCGCTTTTCCAGCCGGGATATGTAGCTCTGGCTGATGCCCAGATCATCGGCCACCTCCTTCTGGGTGCGCTCCTTTTTCCCGGAGAGGCCGAAGCGCTCCTCGATGATGCGCTTCTCTCTATCGCTGAGCCGATCCAGCGCCTCATAGAGGGCAGTGCGGTCGGCATCCTCCTCCAGACTGCGGCCCACCTCCTCCCCGTCGGTGCCCAGTACATCCGAGAGCAGCAGCTCGTTGCCGTCCCAGTCGGTGTTGATGGGCTCGTCAAGGCTGACCTCCCCTTTTTCTTTGGCAATCTTCCGCAGATGCATGAGAATCTCGTTCTCGATGCAGCGGGAGGCATAGGTGGCCAGCCGGATATTCTTATCCGTGCGGAAGGTCTCCACCGCCTTGATGAGCCCGATGGTGCCGATGGAGATCAGATCCTCCAGCCCCGTGCCGCTGTTTTCAAACCTCTTGGCCAGATAGACCACCAGCCGCAGGTTGTGCTCAATGAGCAGGTTCTTGGCCGCGCCGTCCCCGGAGAGCAGCGCTTCGATGGCGGCGGCCTCTTCCTCCTTCCCCAGCGGCGGAGGCAGGCGGTCGCTGCCGCCCACATAGCCCACCGCGTCCGGCGGGAACAGCCGCCGCAGTAAGTGCGTGAACCCTGTTTCCATGCTCCTCTCCTTTACCACAATGCCCCCCATTCTCCCAGTCTGCCGGGGCAGATGCCCAGCAGCAGCGCCTCCTCTTCCCCGTCTATGCTGGCTGCGTCAGGCCGCAGGCAGAGCAGCAGACTCTCGCCGCCTACGCTCGTGCAGCTCACCAGCCGGCAGCGTGCGCCCAGCTCCGTCCCCCGCAGCAGCAGCATACGCTCCGCCGGCTCCGCCTTGGGCAGGGGAGGGGAGAAGAGCGGCGAGAGCAGAGCCTCCTCCGCGATGAGCACCCGCCTGCCGCTGATGGGGTCGTGGAGGCTGTTGCCCGTGTCCCGCAGGGCGGTAAACTCCGTGCTGCGACCCAGCAGGGTCAGGGCGCAGCGCACGGTGGGAGTCTGGCGCGCCTCCTCGATTCTGCGGAGGCAGCAGCGCCCCAGCCCCCAGAGACTCACCGCCCCCAGCAGCCGACTGCGGAGACACCAGCCCTCGCCGCTGATGCGTCCCCAGAGCAGCACGCTGCCCCCAAAGGCCGCTGACAGGGCCAGAAAACAGCCCCAGGAGCGGAAAAGGCCCCGCTCCCCTCCGAAGGCCGCCACCGCCATCAGCCCCGACACCGCTGCGACGGGAAGAGGCGAGCAGAGCCAGCGCCAGGCCGGCAGCAGGCAGAGCAGAGCGTACACTGCCCCGATTCCCGCCCCCAGCGCGCAGCGCTTCCGCAGGGCGGGCAGAGCACGCAGGGTGCACACGCAGCGCAGCAGCAGATAGTCCCACAGGAGATTTTCCAGAATAACGCCCTCGGCGTAGATCGTTTTCATGGGGCTATGATACAGCGGAGGAGCTGCGAAGTGTGTAAAATCGGGCGCAGGGTTTATTCTTGTCTTCCCCTTCGGGGAAGGCTTTGGCCGCATTTTGCTTGCACCACTTACACGGCAATGACGGACTTTTTGCAGCCCCCCTGCAAAATGCGAATTTCCAATTGCAATTTGCGGCGCGGTTTGATATATTATAGGGTGCAAATATACGGGGATGGCCCCGGTGAAAGGATAAACGAAAAAATGACACAGAATCGTACCCATACCTGCGGAGAGCTTCGGCTTGAGGATGCAGGCAAGCAGGTTCGCATTGCCGGCTGGATGGAAAACATCCGCGAGGTGGGCAACAACTTCGCCTTTGTGGTGGTTCGTGACTTCTACGGCACCACGCAGGTGGTTGTCGAAAACGAAGAGATGATGAAGCTCTTCCGCGGCATCAACAAGGAGAGCACCATCGCCGTGGAGGGCACTGTCCGCGAGCGTGACAGCAAGAACCCCAAGCAGCCCACCGGTGACATTGAGATCGTCCCCTCCAGGGTGGAGGTTCTGGGCCGCTGCCGCTACAACGAGCTGCCCTTCGAGATCAACCGCAGCCGCGAGGCCGACGAGACAGCGCGTCTCAAGTACCGCTATCTCGACCTCCGCAACCCCGCCGTGAAGCAGAACATCATTCTGCGCTGCAGCGTGGTGGCTGCCATCCGTCAGGCCATGATGGAGCACGGCTTCCTGGAGATCACCACGCCCATTCTCACCGCCTCCTCTCCCGAGGGTGCCCGTGACTATCTGGTGCCTGCCCGCAAGCACCCCGGCAAGTTTTATGCTCTGCCCCAGGCTCCCCAGCAGTTCAAGCAGC
>DCIK01000022.1:51133-54191 GCA_002315975.1 Clostridiales bacterium UBA1728 | reverse complement strand
TCCAGATCGCCCCCTGCTTCCGCGATGAGGACGCCCGCGGCGACCGCAGCCCCGGCGAGTTCTACCAGCTGGACATGGAGATGGCCTTTGCCTCTCAGGAGGACGTGTTCGCCGTCATCGAGGACGTGCTGCCTCCCATCTTTGCCAAATACGGTACCTATAACATCGCCAGCGAGGCTCCCTTCCGCCGCATCGCCTACAACGACTCCATGGAGCGTTACGGCTGCGACAAGCCCGATCTGCGCATTGACCTCTTTGTGCAGGACATGACCGAGCTGGCTCATACCACCGAGTTTGACCAGTTCCTCAGCGCCGGGTGCGTGAAGGCCGTCGTGGTGGACAACTGCGCTCTGACCCGCAAGCAGATCGACAAGCTCTGCGCCGACATCGAGGTGCAGAGCGGCAAAAAGCCCTACTGGGTGCGCATGGACGAGAACGGCGCTCTGGTGGGCGGCGTTGCCAAGTTCCTGGCCGGCAAGGAGGCTGCCCTCCGCGAGGGCTTCGGCGTGAAGGAGAATGCGCTGGTGCTCATCGCTGCCGGTGAGCGCGGCGAGGCCATCAAGTGCGCGGGTGTGTGCGTGAAGACCGCCGGCGTGCAGGTTCCCGGCCACATTGATGCCGAGCGCTACGAGTTCTGCTGGATCGTGGACTTCCCCATGTTCGAGATCGGCGAGGAGTCCGGCGAGCTGGAGTTCTGCCACAACCCCTTCTCCATGCCCAACGGCGGTCTGGAGATTCTGGAAAAGGCCGAGCGCGGCGAGGTCGACCCCCTCGACATCTACGCTTACCAGTACGATCTGGTCTGCAACGGCGTGGAGCTCTCCTCCGGCGCTGTGCGGAACCATGACCCCGAGATCATGATCAAGGCCTTTGAGATGGTGCGTCTGGGCGAGGAGGACGTGAAGGCCAAGTTCCCCGCCATGTACAATGCCTTCTGCTACGGCGCTCCCCCCCACGCCGGCATCGCCCCGGGCGTAGACCGCATGGTCATGCTGCTGGCCGGCGAGCCCTCCATCCGCGAGATCATCCCCTTCCCCATGAACAAGAACGCCCAGGACATCATGATGGGCGCCCCCTCCACCGTGGAGCAGAAGCAGCTGGATGAGCTGCATATCGCAATAAACATCAAGGAGGACGAGCATGAATAAGGAAGAGCTGAAAAGTCTGAAGGCCTCCGCTGCGCGCATCCGTATGCGCGTCATTGAGGGCACCCACGCTGCCAAGAGCGGCCATCCCGGCGGCTCTCTGTCCTGCAGCGATTTCCTCGCCTACCTCTATATGCGCGAGATGAATGTGAACCCCGCCGAGCCCAGATGGGCCGACCGCGACCGCTTTGTTCTCTCCAAGGGTCACTGCGCCCCCGCCCTCTACGGTGCTCTCTGCGAGCGCGGCTTCTTCGGTGAGGAGGAGATTACCACCCTCCGCGCCATCGGCTCCCGCCTGCAGGGTCATCCCAACATGAATCTCACCCCCGGCGTGGATATGTCCACCGGCTCTCTGGGTCAGGGCGTTTCCACCGCCTGCGGCATGGCGCTGGGCGCTAAGAAGCAGGGCAAGAGCCTGCGCGTCTACACCCTGCTGGGTGACGGCGAGATCGAAGAGGGTCAGGTCTGGGAGGCCATGATGATGGCCGCTCACTATAAGCTGGACAACCTCTGCGTGGTCATCGACAACAACAACCTGCAGATCGACGGTGCCATCTCCGAGGTCATGAGCCCCTACCCCATCGGCGAGAAGCTCTCTGCCTTCGGTCTCTTCGTGCAGGAGATTGACGGCCACGACTTTGAGCAGATCGAGGCCGCCCTCACCGCTGCCCGCTGCGAGAAGGGTCGACCCTCCGCCATTATCCTCAAGACCGTCAAGGGCAAGGGCGTGAGCTTCATGGAGAATCAGGTGAGCTGGCACGGTACCGCTCCCAACGACGAACAGTATGAGCAGGCCATGGGCGAGCTGCGTGCCGCTCTGGCGGAAGTGGAGGCTGAATAATGGCTGACAGGAAAAAGATCGCTACCCGCGAAAGCTGCGGCAACGCTCTCTCTGCTCTGGGCGCAGAGCACGAAGATATTGTGGTTCTGGACGCCGATCTGGCCGGTGCCACCAAGAGCGGCATTTTCAAGAAGGCTTTTCCCGAGCGCCACTTCAACTGCGGCATCGCCGAGGCCGATATGATCGGCGTGGCTGCCGGTCTGAGCACCATGGGCTATGTGCCCTTTGCCCAGAGCTTCGCCATGTTCGCTGCGGGCCGCGCCTTTGAGCAGCTCCGCAATACCGTGGGCTATCCCCGGCTGAATGTGAAGGTCTGCGCCACCCACGGCGGTATCTCCGTGGGCGAGGACGGCGCCTCCCACCAGTGCTGTGAGGACTTCGCCCTCATGCGCACCATCCCCGGCATGGTGGTCATGTGCCCCTGCGATGATGTGGAGGCCAAGGCCGCTGTGAAGGCCGCCTATGAGCACGAGGGCCCCGTCTATATGCGTCTGGGCCGTCTGGCCGTGGATCAGCTCTATGAGGACTGCGCCGACTTTGAAATCGGCAAGGGCAAGGTTCTCGCCGAGGGCAAGGATGTGGCCATCATCGCCACCGGCCTTATGGTGCAGGAGGCCGTGAAGGCTGCCGAGCTCCTGAAGGCCGAGGGCATCAGCGCCCGCGTCATCGATATGTGCACCATCAAGCCTCTGGACGAGGAGCTGGTGCTTGCCGCCGCGAAGGAGATCGGCAAGATCGTCACCTGCGAGGAGCACAGCATCATCGGCGGTCTGGGCGAAGCCGTCTGCGGCGTGGTAGCCGAAAAGTGCCCCGCGAAGGTTGTCCGTCTGGGCGTGAACGACGAGTACGGCCACTCCGGCCCCGGCGCTAAGCTGCTGGAGCAGTTCGGTCTCAGCGCCGAAGGCATCGTGAAGAAGGTTAAGGAAGTTCTGTAAGAGCTTCTGAATAGAATTTTTCCTCCCCCGGAAAACTCCGGGGGAGGTTTTTTCAGCCTTCCTTTTCCTGCAAAAAAACTCCGTAGGGCACGGCCTCCCGGCCGTGCCGCGCCTTTTCAGCCTTTCTTTTCCCTTTT
>DCIK01000022.1:12856-50932 GCA_002315975.1 Clostridiales bacterium UBA1728 | reverse complement strand
ATTATTGAGGAAGCAAGGCCGCAGAGCCTCATGTCCAGCTCCGGCGGCGTTCTGCCGCCGTGCGTTTTCTTTTCTTTCTTCCACCGCCAGCGGCGCATTCTTTCTTTTCTTGGGCAAGACCAAGAAAAGAAAGAATGGGGGGCTGAAAAGTTGAGTTTCCGCGCAGAAACCACTGTAGAGTGGTGAAACGCCCCCCGGTTCTCCCGTTTTAAAGGTTCTTTGACAGTCTAAAGTCCGCCGAAAGGGAAGTGTCCCTTTCGGCGGACTTGTTTCATGATTCCGGGAATGTGTATTCCAGCTGAATGTCGCAGGGCTCGGCCTCGGCGTACTCCGCGATGGGCGCCGGGGATACATGGCAGCCCATGGCGAGATAGAAGTCGATGGTCTCCTTTGCCGAGCAGGCGGAGATGTAGAGTCCCCCGGCGTGGTGCCGCTTCGCCTCCGCGACTGCTGCCTGAAAGAGGGCGCGGCCTATACCCTGCCGTCGAAACTCACGGGATACATGAAAGCTGTCTACAATCATCCGTCTCCGATTCAGTGCCGGAATCAGCATGATTTCGCCGATGACCCGGCCGCCCTCGAAGGCGCCGAAGACGATGTAGCTGCCGCTGAGAATTTCCGCGGCCTTCTCCCGCCTTCGCTCCGGGGACCAGCTCTCATCGAAGGAGGAGCGGACGAGTTTCAGGGTATCGTTCTCGAGGACATATATCCAATCTACGACCTGATAGCGGTCGAAGGAATCCAGAGAGTCCGGGTGAAAGTTTTCGGCTGTGAGTTGTCTGATTTCCATGGCCTGACCTTCCTGATTTGTCAGATTGCGGGACTGCTTAATCCCGCTTGAGGGCCTCGATGGGGTTCAGGTTAGCGGCCTTCACGGCGGGGATGAGGCCGAAGACCAGACCGATGGCGGTGGAGAACACCAGCGCAATGGCGGTGGCACCCAGAGAGACTGCCGTGGGCGTACCCATAACGGCGGAGATGAGCCGCGCCATAATCACGCCGGAGAGCACACCCAGCAAACCGCCGCAGCTGGTGAGCACAGCGGCCTCGGTGAGAAACTGGTAGAGGATGCGCTTTTTCCGGGCACCCAGCGCCTTTTTCAGGCCGATTTCGGCGGTGCGCTCGGTGACGGTGACCAGCATGATGTTCATCACGCCGATGCCGCCCACCAGCAGGGAGATGCTGGCGATCCACACCAGCTGGGAGTTGGTGGAGTTGGACAGCTGCTGAATCTGCTCGGCCTGCTCCATCACATCCACGGCCCGGTAGCTGAAGCTGCCGTTGCCCCCGGTGATCTGGGAGGCGGTCAGGAGCCGTGCGGCCTCCTGCCCCAGCGTGGTCATATTGTCGGTACTGTCGGCGGTGAGCAGGGCGGTCTGGGGCTCATCGAAGCGGTAGAGGATGGGCCAGGTGCTCTCGGGCACCAGAATATTGCCGCCGCCGGAGCTGTAGTAGGTGTAGTAATCGGTGAGACTGTTGATATCCGGCTCGGTCTTGCTGACGGGATTCACCACGCCGATGACCGTAAAGGGCGAGCCCTGAATCTCCACGGTCTGTCCCAGCGGGAACTCACTGCCGAAGAGGGCGGACACCGCCGCCGCGTCCAGCAGGCAGACCTTTTTGCAGCCCTCAAAGTCCGCTGCCATAAACTCGCGGCCATAGAGCAGCGCATAGCCGGCGGTGCTGAGATAGTTGGCATCGATGCCGATGAGGGAGCCGTTGAAGCTGTAGTTGCCGGCATACACGCCGTTCACCCACTCGCGCATACGGAAGAGGGAGGCGCTCTGGGCGTGATCCAGCTCCTCCAGCTTTTTCCGGGTGTCCTCCTCGATGGGCTTCACGCCCTCGGGGGGCGGGTTCCAGCTCAGGTCATAGGGGTTATTCTTCTGGTAGAGCTGCACGGATACGGCGTTGGTGCCCGCACCCACCAGATTGGCCTTGATCTGCTCGCTGGTGCCCTTGATGGTGGAGACGATGGTGATGATGGAGGCGATGCCGATGATCACGCCCAGCATGGTCAGCACCGAGCGGAGCTTATGGTTCCAAAGACCCTGAAAGGCAATACTTAAATTTTCCTGCATGGTTCTGCCTCCTCAGTAGCCGTAGAGGGCATCAATGCCCGCTGTCTCGGTCTTCTGTCCCTGCCGCAGGGCTCTGCCGTAGGGGAAGGCCAGGTACTGTACGCCGTCAATGCCGCCGGTGATCTGGATATAGCTGCCCCAGAGGGAGCTGCCGGTGGTTACATAGCGCTTCTCCAGTCCCTTTTCGCCCGCTGCCCACACATAGCTTCTGCCGTTCTCGCTGCGGACAAAGGGATTCTGCACAAAGTAGCCCAGACCCTCGCCGCCGGGGTTGTAGCTCATCTGGACATACTCGCCCTCCCGGAGCTTCGCGTCCTCGCCGATGGTGACGGTGAAGGGATAGAGACTCACATTCTGGTTGCCCTCGGAATAATGGTAGTAGCGGTTGGAGGTATCGGGGAACTCGCTGATGGAGCTGATGGTGCCCTCATAGGTCTCGTAGTTTTCCCAGGAGAGGACGGAGACCGTATCGCCCACGTGCATGGCCTCCAGCTCCGTCTCGCTCATGGCACCGGTGACCAGATAACCGCCGCCGCCGGAGACAAGGATCAGAGGCGCGTTTTCGCTGCGAGCCTCCTCCACCGTAATTACGGACTTGACCACGCCGTTGACGGTGGACTTGACCGTACCGCTCTCCAGCTCGTGTCTGACGCTTTCCAGCTCCACACGGGCCATGGCCAGGTCAATCTCCAGCTGCTGAATCTTCCTGTCGGCCTCCTTGCGCATATTCTGGAGCTCCGACCAGGTGTAGGAGGGCAGACCGTCGTCCTCCTCTTCCTCTTCCTCTTCCGCATCCTCGATGGGTTCGGGGGTATCGTCATAGTCGGGAGTGATGATCACCACGCTCCAGTCGTCCTCGCCCACGGGCGTGAGGATCAGCTCCAGCGCGTTTTCCACAGCCCCCTGGGTGGAGTCGCTGCGGCGCGTCTCAAAGACCACATAGAGCTGCTCTGTCTCCAGCTTCCGGGCGGTCTGCGCCAGCTCGGAGAGGAAGGCATCGCTGAGCTTACACTCGCTGTTCCAGAGATACTGGAGGGGACTCTCCTTGCTGCCGCTGCCCTTCCAGGGCTGTCCCACATTTCCGGGCTTCAGCGTGGGCTCCTCCGGCTCGGGCTCGGTCTTGTTGGGGTCGTAGAGGTGGTAGCACTCGATGTTGTGGCGCTCGGTTCTGGCCTTTTCCAGATCCAGCTCCAGCTGGCGCACGGCAATGTCCTTGCGCTCCAGCGCCAGATCGGTGAGGGTGGTATCAAAGGTGATGAGCTCGTCGCCCACGGCCACCTTCTGCCCCTCTTTCACATGGATTTTTGTGACCTCCTGGGTGTTGGAGATATAGACGCTCTGCACCCGGTCTGCGGTCACGATGCCCTCGGTCTGGGCGTTGCCGGAGGAGGTATACTGCCCCACATCCTCCAGCGCATAGACCTTCACGGCCTCGTTGCCCCGGATGAGCAGCAGCACACCGTAGATGCCGCCGCCGGCCACGGCGATGCTCAGCAGGGTGAGAATCAGGGTTTTTGCCCACTTGGGAAGGCGGGCGGAAAGCTTTTTCATGCCTCTCCCTCCTCTGTGAGCCGCCCGTCGAGAATGTGACGGGTGATGCGGGCCCGCTTTGCCACGTTGGCATCGTGGGTGATGAGGATCACCGTGGTGCCGGCGGCGTTGAGCTCGGTGAACAGGTCCATGATCTGCACGCCGGAGGCACTGTCCAGAGCGCCGGTGGGCTCGTCGGCCAGCAGCAGCCTGGGAGCGTTGATCATGGCCCGGGCAATGGCCACCCGCTGGCACTGACCGCCGGAGAGCTGGTTGGGCCGGTGATCCATGCGATCCTCCAGCCCCATGCGGATGAGCGCTTCTTTTGCCCGCTCCCGCCGCTCGTTGCGCTCCACATTGGCGTAGAGCAGGGGCAGCGCCACGTTATCCACCGCGTCCAGCGTGGGCAGAAGCTGATAGTTCTGGAACACAAAGCCGATGGAGCTGTTGCGGATATCCGCCAGCATATCGTCGGTGGCACTTCCGATGTCCTGCCCCGCAAGGGTGTAGCTGCCGGAGCTGGGCACATCCAGACAGCCGATGATGTTCATCAGCGTGGTCTTGCCGGAGCCGGAGGGGCCCATGATGGCCAGATATTCCCCCTCCTCCACGGAGAGGTCAATATGCTTGAGAATCTCGATGGAGCTGTCGCCCAGCGGGAAGCTCTTGCAGATGTCTTTCATTTCCAGGAGCATCAGCCGACCTCCGCAAGTTCACCGTCGGTGGCCATGTCCTCGCTGCCGGCCTCGCTGTCGCTTTCGTAGCCCTGCTCGCCGTAGCGCACCACGGCAGCGCCCGCACGATTCTCCTCGGCGGGAACGGCCACATAGTCGGTGAGCTCCAGTCCCTCCAGCACCTGCCAGAGGTCGGTTTCCGCGCTGTACTCGCCCAGCCTGACGCTGCGCTTCTCCAGCTTGTCCCGGCTGCTGACGGCCCAGACCCAGGCACTGCCCTCAGCATCGGAGATATAGTAGCCGGGCAGCCAGATGCCGTCGCCCAGCTCGCCCTGACCGTAGTCGGGCTCGATGACCACGTGCTGACCGAGAATCAGTCCCTCGGTGCTGTCCAGCTCGATGTAGAAGGGGTATTTGCTGGAGGAGGTCATCTCGTCGCTGCCGCCACCATAATAGTAGCCCTGATTTTCGTTGCTGTTGACGGGGTTGTTCCAGTCAATGCTGCTGACGGTGCCCTTCCAGACGCCGCCCTCGTCGTTGCGCTCGCGAACCAGAACCCGCATTCCCTCGCTGAGGGAGCCCAGATTCAGCTCGTTGATGTTGCCCTGCACCCGGTAGTGGGACACGTCCATGACGGTGATGAAGCTGCCGTCGCTGTCGCCGTTCATGCCGCTGTCGCTGTCGTTGACGGACATGACCCGGCCGGAGAGGGGAGAGAAGACCTCCGTGGCCTCCAGCGCGGCCTTCTTGGCCTCAATCTCCCGCTGCTTCACATTCAGGTTGTACTCCGCCTCCCGGATGTCGGCGTTCTTGGTGTCGATGCGGATGGTATATTCCAGCTGGTTGGTGACATAGAGCGTGGAGCGGATGCGCTCCAGCTCGGCTACCTCCTCCTTGTCGGAGGCAATGGAATTCTCCAGATTCTTCAGCTCCAGCTCCAGCTTTTCCAGCTCCAGCTCCATGGCTGCGGCATCGTAGGCGAAGAGCTTGTCGCCCTCCTGTACGCTGTCGCCCTCCTTCACATAGACCTCCAGCACCTTCTGCTCGGCGTCCTTCTTCACCTTGGCGGTCTCGCCGGAGACCACCTTACCGGCGCAGCGATCCAGAAAGCCGGAGCTGCCGCCGCCGTTGAGCATGCTTACCGGCATGACCGAAACCGTGCTGCCGCCGCCGCAGGCGCAGAGAAGCAGCATCAGGCTCAGAGCCAGTATCATGGTTAGTTGTTTCTTCATGGGTATGCCTCCCCCTTGGGTATAAGTGTATTATGCAGTTTAATACAGATTCCTGAAAAAGTCAAGCTGATTATCCAGATGGGAATTGGGGACGGTTCTCAATTCCCACTTTGGGAAACGAGAACCGTCCCCAATTCCCACAATTCCCGGTCTTGCAGTTTGCGCGAAGCTGTGGTATACTGAAAAACAAGAACATTTCTGTTCGAAAAATAAATAAATTCGGAGGCTACCATGGAATTTGAATATCCCCTTGTCCCCGATCTGGATGCGTATCTGGAGCGCATCGGCTACACCGGCAGCCGTGAGCTGACTCGCGAAAACCTCAACGAGCTGGTGCACTGCCACCAGATGACCGTCCCCTTTGAGAGTCTGGACTGCAGCATCTACCATAAGCCCATCTCCCTGGAGATTCCCCACCTCTTTGAGAAGGTCGTCACCAACCGGCGCGGCGGCTACTGCTTTGAGCTCAACGGCCTCTTCGTGTCTCTGCTGCGCACTTTCGGCTTCGATGCTGTCAGCGTGTACTGCCGGCTGATGGGTGGCCGCAGCGTCATGGGCCCCTGTATGCACCGGGGCTGCTGGATTAAGCTGGACGGTAAGGAATACTTTGCCGATGTGGGCTTTGGCGGCGCCATGGCACCCTTTGCCGTGGAGCTCAGCGCCGAGCCCCAGACCTTCTATGACGAGACCTACTGGATCGAAGAGGGGCAGCTGGGCTGGAAGAACCTGATGCGCAAGCGTCACAACGGTTTGGGTGACGGCGGCGTGGCCGACGATGCCGTGGCCACGGTGCTGTACTTCGCCCCCATGGCCTTCCCCGGCATGGACTTCAACGCGCTCAACGCCCAGACCTCCGCGCCTACCAGCGGCTTCTCCACCCGCGTGTGGATCACCCGCCGCACCCCCAACGGCTACACCGCCATCATGGGCAACAAGCTGACCATCGTGGAAAACCGCGAAAAGACCGAGATCGAGCTCAGCGAAGAGGAGCTGCCCGCCAAAATCTGGGAGCTCTACGGCGTGAAGGAATGCGAATATACCTGCTGAAAGCAGAAAAAACCACCCGAGGCAACTCGGGTGGTTTTTCGTTAAGCAATATCAGTCGGACACGTAGGGGATGAGGGCGACCTGACGGGCGCGCTTCACAGCCTCGGTGAGCAGACGCTGATGATAGGCGCAGGTGCCGGTGGTGCGGCGGGGCAGGATCTTGCTGCGCTCGCTCAGGAACTTCTTGAGCTTGACGGTGTCTTTGTAGTCAACGAACTCGGACTTGTCAACGCAGAACTGGCATACCTTCTTGCGCTTATGGGGCTTCTGGGTCTTATCAAAAGCCATGGTTCAAAACTCCTTTCAATGATTCAGAACGGCAGTTCGCCGTCGGCATCGTCGATCTCCTGGAAGGACGAGGCCTGCTTCCTTGCGTTCTCGAAGCTGTCGCGGGACGGAGCACGGTAGCTGTCGTTGCGGGAATAGTCACCGCCGCGGCTGTTGCCGTAATCGTTGCGGCCATAATCGCCGCCGTCGTCACGACGCTTGCTTTCGCCGAAATAGACATTGTCTGCAACGATTTCGGCTGCGGTGCGCTTGTTGCCTTCCTTATCGGTGTAGTCCCGAATCTGGAGACGGCCACTGACGACGATCATGCTGCCCTTGAAGAAATACTTCTTCATAAAGTCAGCGGTGGAGCGCCAGGCAACGCAGTTGATGAAATCGGTCTGCTTCTCACCGGAGTCTTTGCTGCCAAAGTCCCGGTCAACAGCAACGGTGAAGGAGGCCACATTGACGCCGCTGGTAGTGCTGCGCAGCTCGGGGTCACGGGTCAGCCTTCCCATAATGACGATGTGATTCAGCATGGGATTCCCTCCGCCTTATTCGTAGCGCAGGGTCACGAGGGAACGCATGACGGTCTCAGTGTTACGAAGGATACGCTCCAGCTCGGCGGGGAACTCGGGGCCGGAGGTGAACTTCACCAGCACGTAGTAGCCTTCGCCGATGTAGTTGATCTCGTAGGCGAGCTTGCGCTTGCCCCACTCTTCAACTGCATCGATGGTGCCGTTCTGCTCGATGAGGGTCTTGAACTTTTCCACGACGGCCTGGGTATCCTCTTCGCCCAGATTGGGGTTGATGATATACAGGACTTCGTACTTTTCGCTGGTCTTAGCCATAGGTATTTGTCCTCCTTTTGGACTGTGGCCCCCCGATTATGCGGGGAGCAAGGTGGATGATGGGGGGTAACTTACTTGAGTTCGACCTTGGCGCCGACAGCCTCGAGCTTGGCCTTGATCTCTTCGCCCTCTTCCTTGGAGACGGCTTCCTTCAGCTTGGCAGGCACGGCTTCGACAACGGCCTTAGCCTCGGCGAGGCCCAGACCCAGAATGCCGCGGACTTCCTTGATAACCTTGATCTTCTCAGCGCCGAAGTCGGTCATGACGACGTCGAACTCGGTCTGGGCGGCGGCGGCGGGGGCATCGCCGGCGGCGGGAGCAGCAGCGGCGGCAACGGCGGAAACGCCGAAGGTCTCGCAGATGGCGTCAACGAGCTCCTTGAGCTCCAGAACGGTGAGACCCTTGATCTCTTCGACCATAGCATTGATCTTTTCGCTAGCCATTAGATAATTCCTCCAATAAAATAAATGTGTGGGTGCGGATTATTCCGCGGCGGGGGCTTCGGCGCCACCCTGCTGTGCGACGACCTCGTTCAGAGCCACGGCCAGACCGCCGAGAATGGCGTTCAGAGAGCCGGCCAGCTTGGAGTAGAGGTCGCTGACGGAAGTCAGCGTGCTCAGGTCGGCGATCTCGGCCTCGTTGAGGGGAGCGCCGTACATGAAGGCGGACTTCACGGCGAAGTTCTTGTTGAGCTTCTTGGCGGTTTCGGTGAGGATGCGGATGGGGGCGATGGGATCGCCCTCGGTGGTGGCCATGGCAGTGGTGCCGTGGAGCACGGAGTCGAGGCCGTTGAGTTCGCACTGATCCAGGGCAAAGCGCAGGAGAGTGTTCTTGACAACGGTGTACTCAATGCCTTCCTTGGACAGTTCGCGACGGAGAGCCGTGTCGTCAGCCACGTTGATGCCCTCGTAATTCACGATGACACCGCCCTGAGCCTTCTTCACGCGCTCGGCAAGAGCTGCCACGATGGCCTGCTTTTCGCTGAGTACCTTTGCGTTAGGCAAATGATTTCACCTCCGGGTGTTTTTTGCGCCCAAAAGAAAAACTCCCTGTCCAAGAAGACAGAGAGACACAAATCGGTTTCTTCGTGCCTTCCTCGGCGGGATTTACGGACAGTATATCCACCCGCTGTCTTTGGAGCGCGAAAAACAGTATAGCAGAAAATGCAGATTTGTCAAGGCTTTTTGCAAATTTTTCCCGGCTCCCCGTGCCCTGTAGGGCTCGGCCTCCCGGACGAGCCGCGGAGAGGACGGATTGCCGCGTCGCTGCGCTCCTCGCAATCAGGATGAAGTTTATCGCCACGATGAACGAAACGCTTATGGCTCCCTCTGCGAGGGAGCTGCCCCAGTGCGCACACTGGGGCTGAGGGAGAGAAGCTTTTGAGCTGTTTCGTAGACGATCCCTCCCTCAGTCGCTTCGCGACAGCTCCCTCATCTGAGGGAGCCAAAGGACTTTCTTATACCACTTTCACAGCAATGACAGCCTTTTCCCTCGGGCTGTCAGGCGCAGAAGCGGTGCTTGCCGATGGTCAGCAGCAGGGGCCGGGACCAGATCCACTTGCTGGTGGCGGTGGCGGGATTAAAGTAGTAGATGGCCCCGCCGGTGGGATCCCAGCCGGAGAGGGCGTCACGGGCGGCGGAGTAGGCCGAATCGGCCACCGGCTGGTTGAACTGGCCGTCGCTCATGCAGCTGAAGGCTCCCTGCTGGTAGATCACGCCGCTGATGCTGTTGGGGAAGCTGGGGTGCTTCACCCGGTTGAGCACCACCGCGCCCACGGCCACCTGTCCCTCATAGGGCTCACCCCGGGCCTCGGCGGAGATGAGCCGCGCCAGAAGATACACATCGCCATCCCCGTTGGCGCTGCCGCTGCTGATGCCCATGGCGGCGAGGGTCTGCTTCCCGGCCTTGCCGTCTACGGTGAGACCGTTTTTCTGCTGGAAGTAGCGGACGGCGGCCTCGGTCCTGCTGCCGTAGATGCCGTCAATGCGGCCGCTGTAGTAGCCCCAGTTGGAGAGCTTCTGCTGAATCTGCTTTACCGCGTCCCCGCTGCTGCCCCGCTGGTAGCTCACCGCCGAAATCTCCAGCACCAGCAGCGACACCGCCAGCAGCCCGATCACCCACCTGCGCCATCTATGCATAAGAATTTCTCCCTTCGGTACTTTTGAAGGAAGTATGTGGAGAATTGGGGGAAATATGCGAAATTTTTTCCTTGCCAGCCCTTTGGGGGAGCCTAAAGAAAAGCACAAACCCGGACTTCCGCAAAGAAGTCCGGGTTTACGCATCCCTGTATTCCAGCACATCCTCCACCCGACAGCGAAGGATACGGCACAGCTCATTGAGCGTAGCGGTGGAGATATTCCGCCCCTGCTTCAGCGAGTCCAGCGTCCCCTTGCTGAAACCGTACTCCGTAATGAGCCGATAGGTCGATATGCCCTTTTCTTTCATGGTTTTCCACAGCGGGTCATAGGAAATCAAGCGCACCACTCCCTTTTTGCTAGCATTATATATGTATAGAAGCAGGCTTGACTATTCCCGGTATTTCGGGTATAATGGTCAAAAAATTTAATAAAAATGTTTTGGTTGTTCGTTCTATGGGACAGTTGAAGTGGTAGAATGTAAATACGGGTGGTGAAAATACCCGAAATATAGAAAAGAAAAGGAGAAAAGTTATGGCTGGGTATGGAAAAATTCTATCCGGGCGATATGATGGCGCAACTTTGTTTGAACGAAACGGCAGAGTATATATTGAAAGACCCATTATCGAGCTGTCTTCTAACACAGTTGCTTCAGCATCCATTGAAGGTTCTACAGATGCCAAAACAAGTAAACAGTATAGACAACTTTTCGGTACGGAAGGTGCAGTATACACCAGTGGAATGAAAGATCACATGATTGTCATAACATGGAAAAACGGAGAAAAAAGTTTTGCCTCATGTTCTGACAATATTGCTTCTTTGGTTCTTGCGTCACCATATAAATCTGCGCAATCAGCTGATATCATTAGAAAAGCATATGAGGAGAAAAAAAGAAGCGACAAAACAGACAATATTGTGCTTTATGTTGTTGGTGGTTTGTGGCTGTTGTTTTATTTCTTCTCATCACTATGATGGAGCCAAGGAAACATCTTAGTAGTCCACTTCGGGTATATAGGCTGAAACGAGCATTAATACCGTTTTTTATAGCTTGCATGATAGTTGTTCTATTTAAGCAGGATGCAGCTCTTCAGAATTTTGAAAACTCCTTTCCTCCTTTTAGAATGTTGCGACAAGCGGTAGTGATACACATGACTCCAAACACATGGTATAAAAGATTTTTGCTTTTCTATTTATGTGACATTCTGTGGTCTTATTCTCTTTACTGGGCGTCGGAAATGGTTATGCATAGTCCTAAGAAAGCGATATTCCTTGCAGGAGTAATTTGTCTTTGTAACGAATTCGTTCAGCTGTTTCCTCGTTTAGGAGCAACTTTTGATTGGTATGATATCCTTTTTGAATTCCTTGCTTTGGGAATCGCATACATCGGAGATTTGCATTTGCCACCGAATTGCCAGTCTGGTTCACAATGACAGGTTTCCGCTCCTCAGCGGCTCGTCCGGAGGCCGAGCCCTACGGGGACGAGTGATACGGATTGCCACACCGGTGTGCGCACCGGTTCGCAATCAGGATGAAGAGATTCACCACGATGAACGAAATGCGCCCCTTGTCTTCCCCTTGCGCACAAGGGGAAGGTGGCACGGCGGAGCCGTGACGGATGAGGTTCACTCTTTTTTCGATGCCATGATAGAAACGAAGGCTTCTAACCTCATCCGCCCCGGTGTGCGCACCGGGGCACCTTCTCCTTTCAAAAGGAGAAGGCTTTGGGGGCAACACATCTTCTCTTTCACAGCCATGACAGATACGCAAAAACTCCCGGGCACCGTTTGGTGTCCGGGAGCTTTGCTATAATCACATCTTCTTATTCTCAACCTCGTCCACGATGCGCTGCAGGAACTCGTCGAAGGCTACGGCGCCCTCTTCGCCCTGGCGGGAGCGGACGGCCACCTGATTGCTCTCGGCTTCCTTGTCGCCGATGACCAGCAGGTAGGGGAGCTTCTGGGTACGGGCCTCGGCGATCTTCTTGCCGATCTTCTCGTTGCGGATATCCAGCTCACAGCGGATGCCGGCGGCCTCCAGCTTCTCCTCCACGCTCTTGGCGTAGTCGTTCACGCGGTCGGTGATGGTCATGATGCGCACCTGCACGGGAGCCAGCCAGGTGGGGAAGGCACCGGCGAAGTGCTCGGTGATCACGCCCAGGAAGCGCTCGATGGAGCCGAAGACCACCCGGTGAATCATGACGGGGGTGTGCTTCTCGCCGTCAGCACCGGTATACTCCAGATCGAAGCGGCCGGGGAGCTGGTAGTCCAGCTGGATGGTGCCGCACTGCCAGGTACGGCCCAGAGAGTCCTGAATGTGGAAGTCCAGCTTGGGGCCGTAGAAGGCACCGTCGCCGGGGTTGACCTCATAGGTCTTGCCGATGCCGGTGATGGCGTTGGCCAGAGTGTTCTCGGCCTTCTCCCAGTCCTCGCGGGTGCCGATGTGATCCTCGGGCATGGTGGAGAGCTCGATCTTGTAGGGCAGACCGAAGAGGGAGTAGACCTCGTCAAAGAGCCGGGCGATGCGGATAACCTCGCTCTCGATCTGTTCGGGAGCCAGCAGGATGTGGGCATCGTCCTGGGTGAAGCAGCGGACGCGGAACATACCGTGAAGAGCGCCGGAGAGCTCATGGCGGTGGACAGTGCCCAGCTCGCCGTAGCGCAGGGGCAGGTCACGGTAGGAGTGGGGCTCCAGATCATAGACCAGAATGCTGCCGGGGCAGTTCATGGGCTTGATGGCGAAGTCCTCCTCGTCGATGACGGTGGTGTACATATTGTCCTTGTAGTGATCCCAGTGGCCGGAGGTCTCCCAGAGAGTGCGCTTCATGATCTGGGGGGTCTGGATTTCCACATAGTCCCACTTGCGGTGCACCTGCCGCCAGTACTCAATGAGGGTGTTGCGCAGCACCATGCCCTTGGGCAGGTAGAAGGGGAAGCCGGGGGCCTCATCCCGGAAGGCGAACAGGCCCAGCTCCTTGCCCAGCTTGCGGTGGTCGCGCTTCTTGGCCTCTTCGATGCGCTGCAGGTACTCGTCCAGCATATTCTTGTCGGGGAAGGACACGGCGTAGAGACGCTGGAGCATCTTGCGGTTGGAGTCGCCGCGCCAGTAAGCGCCGGTGACGGAGGTGATCTTGATGCCGTTGCCCTTTACGCGGCCGGTGGAGTCCAGATGGGGGCCGGCGCACAGGTCGGTGAAGTCGCCCTGACGGTAGAAGGAGATGACGGCATCCTCGGGCAGATCGTCAATGAGCTCCACCTTGTAGGTCTGACCCAGAGACTCCATCATGTGGCGGGCAGCATCCCGGGGCAGCTCAAAGCGCTCCAGCTTCAGCTTGGCCTTGCAGATCTTGCGCATTTCGGCCTCGATGAGCTCAAAGTCATCGGGGGTGAACACGTGCTCGCTGTCGATATCGTAGTAAAAGCCGTCATCAATGGAGGGGCCGATGGCAAAGAGGGTCTCGGGCCAGAGATGCTGAATGGCCTGCGCCATGATATGAGAGCAGGTGTGATGGTAGGTGCTGCGGTATTCGGGATTCTCCCAGCTGTAGGCAAACTTCTCGTCCATTTTTCTTCTCCTTAAAAAAACTTAATCATCTGGTAAATGGTCTGCCAGACTTTTTCGTAAGCCTCGCAGAGTTTGCGCCGAAGGCGCAAAATAATTGAATCATTTTCAAGGGAGCTTTGCCCGCTTGAAAATACCCTGAGGCGCACTCTATTGGTGCGCCCTCGCGCCGACCAAGGCGGCTTTGCCGCCGCGATTAGCGCGAGCAGCTCATATGGAAAACGAAGTTTTCCATATGAAGAAAAAAACACTCCTGAGCCTATGCCCAGGGGTGCAGAAATTACACGGTTCCACCCTGATTTTCACTTTCGTGCGCGATAACGGACGCAGCCGGAGAGGCATTTCCTCCTCTCTGCTCCGGGGACGGTACGCCCTGCATTTTCGCTTCTGTAAGGCAGCTCTCAGCCTGTGGCCGCCCCTCTCTGCAACAGCGGAAAATGCGCGTTTCCCCATCAATGCAAGGCATATAGTAGCACAGGGCGCCGATTTTGTCAATATCGGGAGCGGGATTTTTGCTGGCCTGTGCCGCGAGAGGCAACCGCACTTGCGGCCCCCTCAGTCGCTTCGCGACAGCTCCCCCATTGCTTCGCAACAGGGGAGCCAAGGGATTCTACAGGAGATATGCTTTTTCTTACAGTGTCGATTCCACCAGATCGGCTTCCTCGACCTTGTAGAGCTCCTTCTTGGAGAGGATATCGTACATGACGGGTACCACGAAGAGGGTCATCAGCGTGGCATAGAACAGACCGCCGATGCAGGTGACGGCCAGAGGCTGCACCAGAGAGGTGGCCTCGTTCTGACCCAGCGCCATGACGATCAGACCCAGTATGGTGGTGATGGTGGTCATGAGGATGGGGCGCAGACGGGTGACGGCGGCATCCACGATGGCATCCTGACGGTCCATGCCGCCGATGCGGAGCTGGTTGATGTAGTCCACCAGCACGATGCCGTTATTGACGATAATACCCACCAGCATAATCAATCCCAACATACTCAGAATGTTCAGCTCCATGCCGCAGAGCAGCAGAGCCAGGAAGCCGCCGGTGAAGGCCAGGGGGATGGTGAACATGACGATGAAGGGACTCTTGAGATCCTGGAACTGGGCGACCATGACCAGATACACCAGCACGATGCCCACGGCCATGAGCTTGGCCAGATCCTTCATGGCCTTCATGATGGACTCGCGCTCGCCGCTGAAGCTCATCTCCACGCTCTCGGGCAGCTCAATGCCGTCCAGCGCGGCCTCGCAGGCATCGGTGGCCTTGGTGATGTTGTGCTCCTTGTCCACGGTGGCGGTCACATCCAGATAGCGGCGCTGCTCCAGTCGGCTGATGGTGGAGGGGGTAGAGCTGCGCTCCACGGTGGAAATATCCTTCAGCGCCACGGTCTTTTCTTCGCCCAGCTTGTCGGTGACGGTGAAGCTGTAGTTTTTGATAAAGTCTTCGGTGAGCTTTTCCTTACCCACGGTCTCGGCTCTGATGGTGTAGGTGGTGCCGTCCTCGCTGAGCTTCATGAGCTCGGCGTTGCCCGCCACGGCCTTGGCCACCTCCATGTAGACCTGCGCCACAGACAGACCCTTCTGAGCGGCCTTGAGCTTATCCACGGTAAAGTGCAGCTCGGGGCTGGGATCGGTCTCGCCGGTGCTGACCTCGGTAACGCCCTCCACATCCACCAGCCTTTCGGCCACGGCATCGGCTGCAGACTGCAGCTCGTTGAGATCGTTGCCGTAGAGACGGACGGTGACACCGGAGCCGGTGAGGTAGCTCATCATGATGCCGATGATGGAGTTGGAGTCGGCGTTGACCTCCACATCCAGATCGGCGCAGACTTCGTTGATCTCCCTGGCCACGTCGCTGAGCTTACGGTTGATGTCCTGATCCAGCAGCACATAGAAGATTACATCAGAGGTGTCGGTGATGCCGCTGATGGAGATGCCGCTGCTGCCCTGCGCCGAACCGCCCACGGTCTTCACGCCGTAGACGGCGGCCATGCGGGAGGCGGCTTCGTCAGCCTGCTCCTTCAGCTCGCTGAATTCCATACCCTCGGGAGCGGTGAGGTAAACGGTCATCTGCTCCATTTCCATCTCGGGCAGGAAGGTGAAGCCCCGAGTCAGCAGCAGGGCAAAGGAGCCCAACAGCAGGGCGATACTCAGCAGGATCACGGTGGCCTTGTGCCCCACACCCCAGAGCACCCAGCTGCGGTATTTGGGCATCAGTCGGTCAAGACGGGTCTCCTTGCGCTCCTTCTCGGCCTTCAGCAGCTTGCCGGTGAGGGCGGGCACCAGCGTCAGCGCCACCACCAGCGAGGCGATGAGCGTGAAGCTGAGCGTCAGCACCATGTCGGTGATGATGGTGCGGATCAGACCCGTGACAAAGGCGATGGGCACAAAAACGCAGATGGTGGTCAGCGTGGAGGCGGCCACGGCACCGCCCACCTGAGTGGCACCGGACACGGCTGCCTTCATATCCGACTCGCCCAGATTGCGGAGGCGGTAGGTATTTTCGATGACCACGATGGAGTTATCCACCAACATACCCACCGATATGGCCAGACCGGAAAGACTCATGACATTGAGACTGATGTCGGCAAAGTACATGAGCGTTACGGCAAAGAGCAGACTGATGGGGATGGAGAAGAGCGTGATCACGGTGGGACGCCAATCCCGCAGGAAGAGATAGAGGATCAGCACGGAGAACAGTGCGCCCCAGAGCAGACTGGAGACGATGCTGTCGCGGATGAGATAGATGTAGTCGCCCTGATCCACCAGCGCGGCAAAGTGGATGCCGGGATATTTTTCTTCCAGCTCGGCGAACTTGGCGCGGATATTGTCGCTGACCTGGGCGGTGGCGTAGTTGGACTGCTTGGAGAAGGTCAGCACCAGACTGGTTTTGCCGTTGAGAGAGGCGTAGAGCTCGTCGCCGTTGTCGGTGAAGACCAGATCGGCCACATCGTCAAGGCGGATGGCATCCAGCTTGTCGATGCCCAGATCCATCAGCGGCAGGGTGCGCAGCTCCTCCACGCTTTCGATGCCGTCGCCCACGGAGACGATCACGCCGGTGTCGCCGTCGTAGACATAGCCGGCGGGCATATTAAAGTTCTGGGCGCCGATGAGGGCGGAGAGGGTCTCCAGCGAGAGGACCGTGTGCATATCGGCGGCCTTCAGGGCGGCCTCTACCTGAGTGTCATAGGTTTCCCTGGCACTGTCCAGGGTGGTCTGGGCCCCCTGCAGGGCGGTCTGGGCTGCGGCAAGCTGACCGCCGGCCAGCGAGATTTCCACAATGCCGGAGGCCAGCTTCTGGGGCAGCTGGGTCAGACCGGACTGAATCTCGCTGACCTTGGCGGCGTTGGCCTCGGCCTCGGCGCGAAGCTTCTTCAGCGCGGCGGCATTGTCGGAAATTTCACGGTTAAGATCAGGCAGACGGAGGTCTGCGGCGGCCTGAGCAGCGGCAAGGGCGGCTTTGGCAGTATCCAGCGTTTCGGCGGTGGAATCCTGCACGCCGCTGAGCTCCTCATCGCGGCTGCGAACCTGACCCAGCGTCTCATAGCCCAGCGTCTCCAGCGCCCGCAGCTCGCCGTGCTTCAGGGAGAGCTCGCTGAGGGGCGTGCTGTCGGGCAGACCCTCTCCGGCCTCCAGAGCGGGGGCGAGGGCTTCGCGCTCGGCGGCGATGTTGGCCACCTGGGTCTGCAGACCGTTCACGGTCTGCTGCATCTGCTGCAGGGTCACGGTATAGGTTTGCAGCTCGGCCTGCAGGGCACCCTCTGTGGCCTCGGCGGCAGCCAGCTTCACGGTGGCGGTGGCCGCGTCCTCCAAGAGAGAGCCGAGCTCGGAGGTATCGTAGTTTTTGATGGAATCCATCAGGGTGTTGGGAATGTTGCGGAGCCGGTAGGTGCCGGAGTTGACCTGCGCCAGAGAATCATCGATCTCGTCCTGAGCGTCGTCCAGCTTCTGCCTGGCCTCGGCCAGAGAGGCAAGAAGCGCCTTTTCGATCTTTTTGTTGAGCTCATCCAGCTTCTTGTCGTTGAGCTTTACGGTGATCTCCCGCTCCACCAGACCGCCGGCGTCAATGCTGGCAAGGCCGGTGGTACCCTCCAGCTCGGGGATGAGGGTATCGGAGGCGAACTGGCAGAGCTCATAGCGGTCCATTTCGTCAGACTCCACGGCGGCAACCATCACCGGCAGCATACTGGGGTTGATGCGGATGATGCTGGGCGTGCCCACGTTCTCGTCCCATTCGCCCTCTAAAAGCTGGATGCTCTGCATAATGTCCACGGCGGCGCTGTCCATGTTGGTGTCTTCTTCAAACTCCAGCATCAGCAGGGCATAGTTCTCCGAGGAGGAGCTGGAGAGCGATTTCAGGTTGTTCAGCGTGGCCATGGACTGCTCCATGGGACGGGTGACAACGGTCTCCACCTCTTCCGGTGACGCGCCGGGGTACATGGTCCAGACGATGAAGTAGGGATAGTCCATGTTGGGCAGCAGGTCGGGCACCATTTTGGTGTAGGAGATCACGCCGAAAATGGCGATGGCGATGACGGCCACAAATATCGTAAAGGGTTTTTTTACACTGAACTTGGTCATGTCGTATACAGCGCCTCTTATCACATATGATTATTTGGAGACATTATATCATGAATTTATTCTGAAATATGCCTGTTTCGGTAGAAAAACGATTACGAATGATTGCGAACCGTACGCAGTGAGCCGGTTCAGGGGCAGGCGCAATGATCCGCTCTCTCGCGCTTCCGTAGGGCTCGGCCTCCCGGACGAGCCGCAGAGAAAACGGATTGCCACGTCGCTTCGCTCCTCGCAATGACAGGCGTTTTTACAGCCCCCTACATATGGGTATGTTTCTACACAAACATCTTATGCCCATCTCTCCCACAGCCGAATGCCAAAGAGCAGGACAGGCTGGTGGAGAAGGTAAATCGGCAGGGCGTGACGGCCGACCCAGGTGAACCAGCGGGGCAGCGTAATGCCCCGGAGCTTTTCGCAGAGCCAATCACCCAGAAAGCCCCCGGCGAAGAAGATCAGCCCCCAGGGCAGCAGGGGATAGTAGTCGGCGCTGTAAAACTCATTGCTTCGCAGCCCCAGCCAGAAGAGCCAATCAAAGTTCACGCGCACCTCCGGCAGCCAGGGGTACAGCGCCGCGAAGAGAGCGAGGCACAGCAGCCCCGGCCCCACGCTCCCTTTGGGCTTCCCCCATGCCCACAGCAGGGTGCAGAGCGCCATCAGGTGCAGGATGCCGAAGAGCACCGGGTCACCAGCCAGCAGCATCGCCACGCTCACCAGCATCGCCGCGCCGCAGAGTTTACCGCCCCGGCGCAGATTGTTTTTGCTGAGTGTGCAGCTGATGCCCGCTAAAAAGAGGAAGCTGTGCACGCTCGCGCAGCGAAGGAGCCTATAGGGATAGTACGTGGGCACGATGCTGCCGATGGAGCGTTCGTGGAGGTCGTACCACAGGTGCCAGACCACCATAAAAAGGACGGCCAGTGTACGCCAGCCGTCCAGAATATCAATGCGGTTTTCAGATGTTGAAGCGGAAGTTGGTGATGTCTCCATCCTGCATCACATAGTCCTTTCCTTCCAGACGGAAGAGTCCCTTTTCCTTGGCAGCGGCCATGGTGCCGCAGGCCTTCAGATCCTCAAAGGCCACGATTTCGGCGCGGATAAAGCCCCGCTCGATGTCGGTGTGCACCTTGCCGGCGGCCTTGGGTGCCTTGGTGCCCCGAACGATGGTCCAGGCGTGTACATCGTCCTCACCGGCGGTCAGGAAGGAGATGTAGCCTAAAAGGTCATAAGATGTGTTGATGATGCGGTCAAGACCCCGCTCGCTGAGACCCATGTCCTCCATGAACATGGCGGCCTCCTCAGCGTCCATGTCGGCGATGTCCTCCTCGAACTTGGCGGCCACGGGGAGAACGGCGCAGCTCTTTTCGGCGGCGATGGCGGCGAGAGCCTTATAGTTGGCGTTGTCGGCGTAGCTGCCCATGCCGTCCTCGTCCAGATTGGCCACGTAGATCACGGGCTTGATGCTCAGAAGACCGCCGTCCTGCAGGATGTCCCTGTCCTCCTCGGTGAACTCGAATTCCCGGGCACTGCGGCCGTCAGACAGGTGCTCCAGAAGCTGCTCGCACATTTCGATCTCGCGCTTATACTTCTTCTCGCCGGACTTGCTGGCCTTCTTCGCTCTGTCCAGACGGCGCTCCACCAGCTCGATGTCGCCGAGAATCAGCTCCAGCTCCAGCGTTTCCGCATCACGGGCAGCATCGGCACCCTCCAGAAAAACCTCGTCGTTCTCAAAGCAGCGCACCACCTGTACCAGCGCGTCCACCTGCCGGATGGCCTGCAGGGCGGCGTTGCCCTTGCCCTGACCCTTGCCCACGCCGGGAATGTCCACAAACTCGATGGTGGCGGGGGTGTATTTCTTGGGGTGATAGTACTCGGCCAGCCAGTCCAGACGGGCATCGGGCACCTTGGCTACGCCCACGTTGGCCTTGGCCGCGGCGTTGGAGTAGCTGCCGGTCTCGGCCCTGGAGCCGGTGAGGGCATTGAAAAGCGTGGTCTTGCCCGCATTGGGCAGTCCGACGATACCTAATTTCATGTATGTACATCTCCTTGGTTGTTGTTTGTCTGATTATAGCACCGCAGGGGAAGAAATGCAATCGGCAAAACGCCGGACGGATGCGCAAAAAAGCACCCTGCGGATTTTCTTTCTTCCGCAGGGTGCAGCGCTTTATTCTTCGTCTTCGGCCTCGTCGGTCTCGGATTCGTTCTCGTCCTCGACTTCCTCTTCAGCTTCGGCTTCTTCCTCGGCCTTGGCCTCTTCCATGAGCTTTTTACTCATCTCCTCCACATAGTCGGATTTCTCCGGCAGGGGGAGCTCGCCGTTGTGGTCGCAGAAGTAAGCGAAGTCTTCGCCGCTCATGCTCTCGTGCTCCAGCAGGTAGTCGGCCAGGGCGATGAGCAGCTCCCGGTGCTCGGTGAGGATGCGCTCGGCATCGGCCATGGCGGAGTCAAAGAGCTTCTTGACCTCCTCGTCGATGACGGCGGCGGTCTCCTCGCTGTAGCTCTTGGTCTGACCGAAGTCCCGGCCGATGAAGATGCTGTGGCCGCTGCTGTCAAAGCTGATGGGCCCCAGCCGCTCGCTCATGCCGTAGACCGTGATCATCTGGCGGGCGGTGTTGCTGGCCTGCTGGATGTCGGAGGAGGCACCGGTGGTGATATCGTCTAAAAAGAGCTTCTCCGCCACCCGGCCGCCCAGCGCCATCACGATGCTCTCGTACATCTGGCTGCGGGTAAGCCCGGCCTTGTCCTCATCGGGACGGAAGAGGGTAAAGCCGCCGGCCTGACCCCGGGGGATGATGGTGATATAGTGGACGGGATCCACGTGCCTGAGAAAGTGACCCACGATGGCGTGGCCGCCCTCGTGATAGGCGGTGAGCTTTTTGGTCTCCTCGCTGACCACGCGGCTCTTCTTCTCGGGACCCATCTCCACCTTGAGGATGGCCTCTTCAATGTCGGCCTGCCGGATGAAGCGCTGCTTGCGGCGGACGGCCAGCAGAGCGGCCTCGTTGAGCAGGTTCTCCAGATCGGCGCCGGAGAAGCCGGCGGTGCCCTTGGCGATGCCGGAGAGGGACACATCGTCACCCAGAGGCTTCTTGCGGGCGTGAACCTTCAGAATCTCCTCGCGGCCCTTGATGTCGGGCAGACCCACGTGAATCTGCCGGTCAAAGCGGCCGGGACGGAGCAGGGCGCTGTCGAGGATGTCGGCGCGGTTGGTGGCCGCCATGACGATAACGCCGGTGTTGTTGTTAAAGCCGTCCATCTCCACCAGGAGCTGGTTGAGGGTCTGCTCGCGCTCGTCGTGACCGCCGCCCAGACCGCTGCCGCGCTGACGACCCACCGCATCGATCTCGTCGATGAAGATAATGGCGGGAGCCACCTTTTTGGCCTGCTCGAAGAGGTCGCGGACGCGGCTGGCGCCCACGCCCACATAGAGCTCCACAAAGTCGGAGCCGGAGATGGAGAGAAATTCCACGTTGGCCTCGCCGGCCACAGCCTTGGCCAGCAGGGTCTTACCGGTACCCGGAGGGCCCACCAGCAGAACGCCCTTGGGGATGTGGGCGCCCATGGCATCATAGGCCTTGGGGTCCTTCAGGAAGCCGACGATCTCCTCCAGCTCGGCCTTCTCCTCGTCGGCACCGGCCACATCGGCGAAGGTCTTCTTCTGCTTTTCCTCGCTGCCCAGCCGGGTACGGGCCTTGCCGAAGCGGGCAATGCCGCCCATGCCGCCTCCGCCGTCGCCGCCCTGCACCTTGCGCATCATGAAGAACCAGAAGCCGCCGAACACCAGCAGCATCAGCAGGTAGGGGATGAAGCTCAGCCACATACTGGGCTCCTCGGCGGGGATATAGTCATATTCCTTCAGCGTTCCGGCATCAAGCTGCTCCTGAATGATCCCGTTGAGATCGTTGTAGAAGGCGGAGAAGCTGGCCATTTCCACCGTGTAGGTGTCAAGCCCCTTCTCATCCTTTTCCTTGAGCCTGATGACCAGCTCGCCGTCCATGCTCAGGGCGAAGGAATCCACCTTCTCCTCTTTGAAGAGGTTGAGCACATCGGAGTAGGTCAGCTCCACGGCGGGTGTGGCATCCTTCAGCATGGAGTAGACCGAAGCCAGCATCAGCACCAGCATGATCACATAAAAGCCAAGCTGACGGAAACGGTTGGTGTTGTTGTTCTGTTGGTTCAAAAAATCACATCCTTTTTGTGGGGATAGCAAAAGTGCGGGGAAAAAGCCTCGCAGAGTTCGTGCCCGCAGGCACGAAGAAATTCAATCATTTTGAAGCGAGCTTAGCCCGCTTCAAAATACCCTGAGGCGCACACTATTGGTGCGCCCTCGCGCCGAACAAGGCGGAACGCCGCGATAAGCGCGAGATTCTTTCTCGTTTGAAAACGGAGTTTTCAAACGAAGTTACCTGTATACTTCTTCCTTCAGTATGCCCAGATCGGGGAAATTGCGGTATTTTTCATCGTAGTCCAGCCCGTAGCCCACCACAAAGGCGTTGGGGATGGAGAAGCCGCAGTAGTCGGCCTGAATGTTCACCTCCCGGCGCTCGGGCTTGTCGAACATGGTGCAGATGGTGATAGAGGCAGGTGCACGGTTCTGCAGATACTTTTTGAGGTAGCTGAGAGTGATGCCGGTGTCGAGAATGTCCTCCACAATGATCACATGGCGGCCATGGATGTCCTGGGAGAGGTCCTTGGTGATCTTCACCGCACCGGTGGAGCTGGTGCCGCTGCCGTAGGAGGAAACGGCCATGAAGTCCATGGTGCAGGGTGCGTCAAAGCGGCGGATCAGGTCGGCCATAAACACAAAGCAGCCCTTCAGTACGCCTAAAAACATGGGGTTCTTATCGCCGAAATCCCGGGTGAGTTCAGCACCCAGCTCGTCCACCCGCTGCTTCATTTCCGCTTCGGTGAAAAGTATGCGCTCAATGTCCTCTCTCATCTGTCTGTTCCTCCGCTGTATTTTTCAATAGTAATATTTATGGTGGGCTCGTCCCCTTCGGGGACGGCGCGGTCTCCCCGGCCAAAGCCGAAGACCGCCAGTACGCCTGCCTCGTCCCGGAGCACGGGAACAAAATCCCGCTCTCGGGCGGGGAGCCTGGCGTCAATGAAGAGCCGGTGGAGCTTTCGCGTCCCGGCTCGGTGGGCAAAACGGATGGTATCCCCCTCGCGGCGGCGCGTAAGAAACAGTGTACCACATATTCTGCCACTTGAAAAGGAAAAAGTGTTGAACGAATCTTGAATTTCTCGGCCTTTCTGAGAGAAAAAGACGCTGACCCTGTATTCGCCCCAGAAATACTCACCCTCGGCGGCAATGCACAGGTCTTCCGGGAGCGGCGCTTCGCCCCGGATCAGCGTGAGCCGGTCGTAGCTCCGGCAAACCCGGAGAGCGGGCAGTCGGATTTCCCCGTTGCCGCTCTTGCAGAGGTGCAGAATATCCTCCCGGTGCTGCCGCAGGAGATTCCCGCCCGTGAATCTGCGCAGGACACGCGCCTGCAGAGCGGGATGGAGGGAGAGCAGACCGCTGACGGACAGCGCCTCGCCGTCGAAGCTACGCCCGTAGGCGGCATCGGCCTCGGTCTCCAGATAGTCCTCGTCCTGCGTTAAGTCCTCGATGCAGCGGCTGACGGCCCTTGCGTAGCCGGGGTTCACGCTCTGCAGAGCCGGGAGAGCATGGTGGCGGATGCGGTTGCGGGCGGCATCGTCCAGAGCATTGCTGGAATCCTCCCGGTGGGGGAGAGCGTTTTCGCTGAGGTACGCCTCGATCTCCTGCCGGGTCACGCCCAGCAGGGGGCGAATGAGCCGATCCCGCCTCTCGGGTATGCCGCAGAGCCCCCGGAGCGTCGTGCCCCGGGCCAGACGCAGCAGCAGAGTCTCGGCGTTGTCGTTGGCGTTGTGGGCGGTGGCGATATAGTCCGCGCCGATTTTCTCCGCCGTATCGAAAAGGAAGGCGTAGCGTTTTTCTCTGGCGGCGGTCTCGATGCTCAGCCCCGCGGCTTTCGCGTAGGCCGCCACATCGCCGCTGCCGCAATAAAAGGGAATGCCCCGGTCTTTGCAGAGCTGCCGGACAAAGTCCTCGTCCCCGTCGGACTCAGCACCCCGAAGACAGTGGTTGTAGTGGGCGGCGGAGAGGGTAATGCCCGGAGTATGGTGCAGCAGGTGCAGCAGACATACGCTGTCCGCCCCGCCGCTGACGGCGCAGAGAATATGTGCGCCCCGGGGCAGCGTGAGCTTAATCGTACTCATCCCGGTTCAGCTCCGCGTCCACATAGCTGGTGAACTCGCCCTGCCAGATCAGGTAGTCCTTGCCGGTCTCGCCGTGGCGGTTTTTGAGAACGATGGCCTCGGCCAGATTGGGGTTTTCGCACTCCTGATTGTAGTAGCCCTCCCGGTAAAGACCCACCACGATGTCGGCATCCTGCTCGATGGAGCCGGATTCGCGGAGGTCGGAGAGCATGGGGCGCTTGTCGCTGCGCTGCTCGTTGGCACGGGAGAGCTGGGAGAGGCACACCACGGGCACATTCAGCTCCTTGGCCATGATCTTGAGCATACGGGAGATGTCCGACACGGCCTGGGTGCGGCTCTCGCCCGCCCAGCCGTTGCCGCTGCCGGAGGACTGCATCAGCTGGAGATAGTCGATGACCACCAGCCCTAAGTTGTCCAGCCGGCGGCACTGGGCGTTCATGTCCGCCACGGTCATGTTGGGATTGTCGTTAATGCGTATATCCAGCGAGGAGATGGAGGCGGCGGCCTGGGCCGCTCTGCGCCACTCCTCCTGAGAGAGATTGCCGGTGATGAGATGTCCCAGATTGATGCGTCCCTCGGCGCTCAGCAGACGCTGCACCAGCTGCTCCCGGCTCATTTCCAGCGAGAAGACGGCCACGGTCTGCCGGTTTTCCTTGGCGGCGGCCACCGCCATATTCAGGGCGATGGAGGTTTTGCCCATGCCGGGACGGGAGGCCACCAGAATAAAGTCGGATTTGTTCAGACCCATGAGCCGCCGGTCTAAGTCCCGGAGGCCGGTGGTCACACCGGGAACGGTCTTGCCGGACTTGGCCAGCTCGGAGAGATTGGCGTAGACCGCCTGCACCACCTGAGCGGCGGGGATCAGACCGCCGATGATGCGGCCCTGCCGGAGGGCGTAGATCTTCCGCTCGGCCAGATCCAGCACGGTGCCGGCCTCGCCGCCGCCGGTGGCGGCAGCCTCGCTGACCTCGTCGCAGGCGGTGATGAGATTGCGCAGCAGCGCCTGATCCCGGACGATCTGGGCGTACTTCTGGGCGTTGGCCGCAGTGGGCGTAACATCCATGAGCTCCCGGATGTAGCGGGGGGTGCTGTCTTCTTTGTAGACACCCTGCTGCTTCATCTGGTCGATGACCGTCACCGGGTCGATGGTCTGGGAATAGGTGAACATCCGGTAGATGGTATCGTAAATATCCCGGTTCTGCTCCAGATAGAAATCCTCCGAGCGCAGCACCGAGATCAGATCGGATATGCAGCGGGGGTCTATGAGACAGGCACCGATCACCGCCTGCTCCGCCTCCGCCGAATAGGGCATCCGCCGACCCAGTAATTCATCCATGATGTATTCACCCTTTTTCTTTGAATCGGCCCACGGGCCGTTGGAAATCAGCCCCTCTCTTCCGTTTTCTCGGGAGAAAACCGAAGAGAGCCGCTGGCGGTAGAGAAGGGAAAAGAGCCACGCCGACAGTATGTCGGCGGAGATAAACGAAAGATTGCGCGGCCTTGCTTTCCTCAATCGTCAAGACGCGCCGGGAAGACTTCCGCTCGGCCGCTGGGACTCAGTTGCTTGCAGCGGCAGCGAAGCGGAAGCGGAAAGCTATCCGGGCAGTATAGATTTGCAGTGAGCAAAAAGGCAGAATCTGAGATCAGGCTGCGGCGGCGTTCTGCCGCCGTAGCCTCTTTCTCTTTTCCACCGCCAGCGGCGCATTTTCTCTTTCTGCCGAGAAAGAGAAAATGGGGGGCTGAATCAGCCCTCGATGACCAGTACGTGCACCACGCCGTCGATGCCGTAGCCGAACTTGCACCTGACCTCGTAGCTGCCATAGGCCTTGATGGGATCGCCCTGCACCAGCTTGTTCTTCTCGAGCTCAATGCCGTGCTGCTCCTTGAGAGCGTCGCAGATTTCCTGAGAGGTGACGGCACCGAAGAGCTTGCCGTTGCCGCCGGACTTGGCGCGGACGGTGGTGACCAGACCCTTGAGCTTCTCGGCATTCTCCTGAGCGGCGGCACGCTCCTTGGCTTCCTGAGCCTTGCGGGCCTTCTCCTTGAGCGCCAGAGCGTTCATATTGTCCTTGTTGGCCTCCACAACCAGATTGCGGGGCAGCAGATAGTTGCGGGCGTAGCCGTCGGAGACTTCCTTCAGCTCACCCTTCTTGGCCTGACCGCGGACATCCTGCAGAAAAATAACCTTCATGTTCGTTTCTCCTTTATGTCGATAAAAAAATTCAGCCTCGCAGAGTTCGCTCTTTCAGAGCGAAAAAATGAAATCATTTTCAATCGGGCTTTGCCCGATTGAAAATACCCTGAGGCGCACACTATTGGTGCGCCCTTGTGCCGACCAAAGCGGCAAAGCCGCTGCGATCAGCACAAGCAGCTCGATTGGAATGGCGCAGCCATTTCAATCGAAGTTTTATTCCGTATCCATATACTCGTCGATGGCGGCAAAGAGCCGTACCTTTGCTTCTTCGGGGCTGATGTCGCGCATCTGGGCCCCGGCTGCGGACATATTGCCGCCGCCGCCCAGCTTCTCCAGCAGCACCTGCACGTTCACCGTGCCGATGCTCCGGGCGGAGAAGTCCACGCCGCCGGCAGCAGTGGGGTAGAAGACCACCGAGGCGGTGATGCCCCGGATATTCAGCAGCTCGTCCGCGGCCTGAGAGGCCACCACCCGGTTCTGGGGCTCGGTGAGAGCGGCCACGGCGATGTCCCGGTAAACCTCAGCGTGGCGGAGAATATTGTAGCGCGCCACGGTCTCCTCCATGCCGTTCTGGAGCAGGAGCTTGACCCTTGTGGTGTCGGCCCCGGCGCGACCCAGCCAGGAGGCGGCGGCAAAGGTGCGCTCGCCGGTGCGGATGGTGAAGTTCTTGGTGTCCATCATGATGCCCGAGAGCACCGCGTCGGCCTCGGCCTCGGTAATTTCGCTGCTGTCCATGAGCTCGGCGAGGAGCTCGGCCACCAGCTCACCGGCGGAGGAGGCGGAAGACTCCAGATACTCCACGGCAGCGTTGTCAATATAGGTATCGGCCCGGCGGTGGTGGTCGATGACGGCCAGCGTGGGTGCGCTCTCCAGCAGAGGCACATCCTCCACCTGCTCGGGGCGGTTGGTATCCACCACAATGAGCAGAGAATCCCGCTGCAGGCGCAGCATGGCATCCTGAGGGGAGCAGAGAGCACGGCTGTAGCTTTCGCCTGCCCACAGTCCGGAGAGCAGGGGTTCTATGGCGTTCTGCCCCTCGCCCAGCACCAGCGCTGCATTCTTTCCCAGCTTCCGGCACAGGGCCACAAGACCCGCTGCCGCACCGGCAGTGTCCAGATCGGCGTAGCGGTGACCCATGATAAACACCTCGCCGCTCTCCTCGATGAGCCGCCGGAGAGAGGCGGCCACCACCCGGGCGTGGACGGCGCTGCGGGTTTCCACCTCGCTGCCCCGGCCACCGAAAAATTCAAAGCCGTAGGGATTCTTGATCACGGCCTGATCGCCGCCGCGGCTCATGGCCATCTCCGCTGCCAGCGAGGCAAAGGAGAAGCTGCCCTCAAAGCCGTCGCCGTCCAGACCCACGCCGATGGACACGGTGGCGCGCATACCGCTGGGCGCTGCCACCTGCTCGATCTCGTCCAGCAGGGAAAAGCGGCCCTCGGTAAAGGCCTGCAGGTGCCGCCGCTCAAAGATGAAGAGATAGCGATCCCGGTCAAAGCGCCGCATGAGTCCGCCCCGGCCGTCGCACCACTTTTCAATGGTCTCGTCCAGTCTGCCGCGCAGCTCAATGCGCTGGCGGTCGGTGAGGGGCTTCATGAGCTCCTCGTAGTTATCCACAATAATGACCATCTCGGTGGGACGGGAGGCAGCGTGCTCGCTGCGCAGCTCCTCCAGCTCCGTCAGGTCAGAGAGATAGAGCACCGCCATGGTGCTGCCGCCGTTTTCCGCGTGGTGCACGGCGTAGCCCTCGGGCAGGTAGCAGCGAGCGTTGAAAACATAGAGCTCCGGGGAGCTGTTCTTCCCCTCGCTGAGCCAGCGGAGCGGCAGAGCGGGCAGCAGCTCGCCGAGAATCTGCCCTTCTTTCTCCTCCGCGTTGCCGCAGAGCGCCCAGAAATATTCATTGCCCCAGAGAATTTCGCCGCTGTCGAGGTCAAAGGCCACCACGCTCATGGGGAAATGCAGCAGAGCGGTGCCCGTGGCGGAGTCGGAGTTGTAGGTGATGGCCTCCACCAGCGCGGTCAGGGCCTTTTTCCGACTGCGTTTGCGCAAATAGAGATAGAGCAGCAGTATCCCCGTGATCCCCAGCTCCGCCAGCGCCAGACGCCAGTCGGATACCAGATTCATGGAGGCAAAGAGCACTGCCGCAGCAATCATAGCCGCCCTTTCTCCGCGAAAGAGCTTTTCAATTCGTTGATACACGGCTTCTCCACTCCGATTCTGTGAACAATTATACAACCTATACTATAACATTATCCGTCCCGTTTGGCAAGGACTTTCCGCTTCTGCGGCGGGAGATAAGCCCCCGCCCAACAACGGGGGATGCGGCTCGTCCGGGAGGCCGAGCCCTACAACGGGTATGAGCCGTGAGGTCAGGGCGTTCAACGGACAGGGCGGATGATGGCCTCCGCGCCATCCGTAGGGCTCGGCCTCCGGACGAGCCGCCCCGTGTCTGCATAAAACCGCTGCGCCGACTTATACTATATTCAGTCGATTGTAAAACTGCGTTTTACAATCGAGAAAAATCACTCGCATACAAATGACTACATACTATGTTTTTATGGAGGCTGATGCAATGAAAGCGATCATACTTGCCGGAGGACAGGGGACGCGGCTGCGGAGCGTTACCGGGGGACAGATTCCCAAGCCCATGGTCAGCGTGGCGGGCAGACCCGTGCTGGAATATCTGCTCCTTACCTTGCGGCGCAACGGCATTACGGAGATCTGCTGCACCCTGCGTACCCTGCCGGAGGTCATCACCGGCTATTTCGGCTCCGGGGACGACCTGGGCATAAACCTGCACTACAGCATCGAGGCCACGCCTCTGGGTACGGCGGGCGCTGTGGCGGCCTGCCGGGACTTTGCGGGGGACGGGGACTTTCTGGTCTGCTGCGGCGATGCCCTGCTGGACTGCGAGCTGGAGGGTCTTGCGGACTGCCACAGAAAAAATAAGGCTGTGGCCACGCTGGGGCTCTACGAGAGCGCCGTGCCCCTCTCCTTCGGCCTCTGCGTCACCGACAGCCGCAGCCGGGTCTGCGCCTTTGTGGAAAAGCCCCGCTGGGAGCAGGTGGTCACCAACCGCATCAACACGGGCATTTATGTATTCTCCCCGGAAATCTTTGCGCATATTCCCAAGGGCAGGCCCTATGACATCGGCAGCGAGCTGCTGCCGGCGCTCCTGCGGGAGGGGAAACGGCTCTGCGCCCAGCCCATTGAGGGCTACTGGCGGGACATCGGCGAGGGCGAGAGCTACTACCGGGCCAACTTAGATGTACTCAGCGGCAGACTGCCCCACTTCGCCCCGCCCACGCGGGAAAGGCAGGAGCCCCCTGCACGCCGCTACCCCTGCGCCATACGGCTCCGCACCGCCGATGCCGCCCGGCTCATGGCGGCACTCTCCGCCCATATGATGGAGGCGGGGGCTGACTTTACCGACGGACTCAGCATTCCCGACGCGCACATTGCCCCAAGGAGCGAAAAGGAGCTTCTGGTGGAGGCCCGGGACGATGCCACCGCCGAGCGCTATGCCTCCCTCTGCCGGGAGCTGGATGAAGACAGTGAATAAAATGCATTGAATATCAGCGGCCTTTATGCATGAAAAGGCCGCTTATTTCGCATTTTGCTGTGAATTATACCAAAGATAAAAGGAATATTTGTGCATTATGCAAAGAAGAAACCCCTTGACAAATATGCATTATACTCGTATAATTGCCAACATAAACGGATGATTATTCATCACCAAGGAGGAACATAAAATGAAAAAGCTTATCTCTCTGATTCTCGCACTGACTATGATCTTCGCCCTCTGCGCCTGCGGCAGCAGCAAGGAAGAGGCCAAGACCGAAACCCCCGCCGCTGAGGCCGCTCCCGCTGCCGAGGCTGCTCCCGCTGAGGTTAAGAAGCTGGTCATGGGCACCAACGCTGCTTTCCCTCCCTACGAGTTTATCTCCGATGAGGACGGCGAGACCATCGTGGGCATCGACGCTGAGATCGCCGCTGCCATCGCCGAGAAGCTTGGCATGGAGCTTGAGATCGTGGACATGGAGTTCGGCTCCATCATCACCAGTGTCCAGACCGGTAAGATCGACATCGGCATGGCCGGCATGACCGTTACCGAAGAGCGTCTGAAGAACATCAACTTCTCTGAGACCTACGCCACCGGCATCCAGTCCATCATCGTTCCCGAAGGCTCCGACATCGCCTCTGTTGAGGATCTTGAGGGCAAGATGATCGGCGTGCAGGAGAGCACCACCGGCCACATCTACGCCGAGGGTGACTACGGCGCCGACAATGTTACCGCCTACGCCACCGGCGCCAGCGCCGTGCAGGCTCTGCTGGCCGGCAAGGTTGACTGCGTCATCATCGACAACGAGCCCGCCAAGGCCTTCGTGGCCGCCAACGAGGGTCTGAAGATCCTTGACACCGCCTACGCTGTGGAGGACTACGCCATCGCCATCGCCAAGGAGAACGAGGAGCTGCTCAAGAACATCAACGCCGCTCTCGCCGAGCTGACCGCTGACGGCACCGTGGGCAAGATTCTGGCCAAGTACATCCCCGCCGAATAATTTCGGTACTGTGCAAACTGCGCAGGGGCGGCGAAATACCGCCCCTGCTTCGTGTATTTTGTCGGTTGAGCGATGCTCATCGGCTCCCTCTGCGAGGAAGCCGAGAGGGTTCTTGAAGTACAGGGTGTCAGCTTGATGCGTACCCTATCGGCTTAACCCCATTTCAACAAAGGAGAAACGCTATGTCCCAATGGTTTGCCTCTTTGCAGGCGGATTTTGAGCAGACCTTTATCGCGGCGGAGCGCTGGAAGGCGCTGCTGAAGGGTCTGGGCGTAACGCTGGAGGTTACGCTGCTCTCTCTGCTCATCGGCGTGATGCTGGGCGTGCTGGTGGCTGTTGTCCGCGCCTCCCATGACCAGATGGAGGCGCAGAAGAAGAAAAACGCCGTAATGTCGGCGCTCAACAGCGTGTGTAAGCTCTATCTGACGGTGATCCGCGGTACGCCCGTGATGGTGCAGCTGCTCATCATGTACTTTGTCATTCTGGCCGACTCCACCAATACCGTCATGACGGCGGTGCTGACCTTCGGCATCAACTCCGGTGCCTATGTGGCCGAGATCGTCCGCAGCGGCATCATGAGCATTGACGGCGGTCAGATGGAGGCCGGACGGAGTCTGGGTCTGAACTATGTGCAGACCATGTGGCACATTATCATCCCCCAGGCCGTGAAAAACATCCTTCCCGCCCTGGGCAACGAGTTCATTGCCCTGCTGAAGGAGACCAGTATCGTCAATGTCATCGGCATGAAGGACATCACCAAGTGGGCCATCAACGTGCAGGGCCGCACCTATCAGGCGTTCATGCCCTTCATCGGCATCGCGCTGGTGTATCTGGTGATGGTGATCATACTCAGCAAGCTTGTGAATCTGCTGGAAAGGAGACTGAGAAACAGTGAGCGATAAGGTTCTGATTTCCGTCAGCGCGCTGGAGAAGGTCTTCTCCGGCAAAACCACCGTCCGGGCTCTCGACGGCGTATCCGCCGAGATTCATCAGGGCGAGGTGGTGGTGGTCATCGGCCCCAGCGGCAGCGGCAAGTCCACCTTCCTGCGCTGCCTGAACCTGCTGGAGATGCCCACCGGCGGCAGCGTGATCTTTGACGGCACCGACATCACCGATCCCAAGGTGGACATCAACCTCCACCGGCAGAAGATGGGCATGGTGTTCCAGCACTTTAACCTCTTCCCCCATATGACCATACTGGAAAATATGACCCTTGCGCCCATGAAGCTGCTGCATAAGAGCAAGCAGGAGGCCGAGGCTCAGGCCATGACGCTTCTGGAGCGGGTGGGTCTTGCCGACCGGGCCAACGCCTATCCCTCTCAGCTCTCCGGCGGCCAGAAGCAGCGGGTGGCCATCGTCCGCTCTTTGTGCATGGAACCCGAGGTCATGCTCTTTGACGAGCCCACCTCCGCCCTGGACCCCGAAATGGTGGGCGAGGTGCTGGATGTTATGAAGGGTCTTGCCCGCGACGGCATGACCATGGTGGTGGTGACCCACGAGATGGGCTTTGCCCGCGAGGTGGGCGACCGGGTGCTCTTCATGGCCGACGGCAGGCTGCTGGAGGAGGGAACTCCCGAAGAAATCTTCAGCCGTCCCCGGCATCCCCGCCTGCAGGATTTTCTGGCGAAAGTATTATAATACTTCGTTTTGTATGCTTTGCATACAGAACGCGCCTCAGGGTATTTACACAGGAGCGGAGCCCCTGTGTAAACGGAACCCGAAAGGATTTTCTTTCCGGGCTCTTGTAATGTTCACAATTTCCCTATATACTTGGGCTGTGGCATAAGCCGCAGCCCTTTGTTATTTTGAACAAACCCCTACGGCTGAAAGATCGACAGCAGAATTTTCTGCACCCGAAAGGAACCGACCATGAAACAATTTTCCGTATTTCTCATTTTCGCCCTGCTCCTCTCCCTTGGCGGCTGCGCAAAGGAAGGGAACATAGCGGTGCAGGAGCCCGCGGCCGCCGGTGAGACGGCCTCCGAGCAGACGGCCACGGTGGTGACCACTGCCGGCGAGGGCATCAGCTGGAGCTATAAGGACAAGACCCTGACACTCTCCGGCAGCGGCTGCATGGAGGACTATGAGCTGCTCACCACCCCCTGGGATGCCGCCGGCTACTCCATCTCCGTGGAAAAGCTGGTGGTGGGCGAGGGCATCCGCTATCTGGGCAAAAACGCCTTTGCGGCCTGCTGCAATCTGGAGGAGGTAGAACTGCCTGCGTCTCTGCGGCGGATCGGCGAGTCCTGCTTTGCCGACTGCGCCGAGCTGGAGGAGCTGGAGCTCAACGAGGGACTGATGGTCATCGAGAACAGCGCCTTTTCCGGCTGCAATCTGGAAGCGCTGCGCTTCCCCCGGACCCTTGCGGAAATCGGCAGCAAGGCCTTTGCCAACTGCCCGGAGCTCACGCGCGTGGAGGTCAACCCCGGTCTGCTGACCGTGGGCGAGAATGCGTTCATGGGCTGTGATGACCTTACCGTCTCCCTGCCCGCCGGCAGCCGCGTGGAGAGCGCCCTGAGCGACATGGGCTATACCGTGGCCTCCGCCACCTCTGCCGCGGGCAGCGATGCCGCAGACCTGAGCTGGAGCGGCGAGGGCTGGCGGCTGGAGAAGGGCGTTCTGTATGTGACTGCCATGGAGGACTACACGGCCTCCGGTGTCCGCTCCGCCCCCTGGGGCTGCCTTGCACCCTTAGTGGAGCGCGTGGAGCTCTCTGACGGCATCACGAATATCGGCAGCTACAGCTTCTGGGGCTTCGGCAAGTGCGTGAGCGCGAATCTTCCCGAGGGCGTGCAGTCCATCGGCGACTATGCCTTCGGTGCCTGCACAGCGCTGGAGGAGATTAAGCTGCCCTCTACCCTCAAGACCATCGGCTACGGCAGCTTCTCCTACTGCACCTCCCTCACGGCCCTGAATCTGCCCGAGGGGCTGGAGTCCGTGGGCGCGGATGCCTTTGTCATGTGCAGCGGCATCAGCGAGGTCAACAAGCCCGCCGGCCTGAAGGACATCGGCGCAGGTGCGTTTAACTTCAGCGGCGAGACCACCGGCGAGCTGGTGGAGGACTGAAGGATACCTCTTCAGTCTCGCTTCGCGCGACAGCTTCCCCTTTGCCGCAGTGAGCTGCCGCGAAGCGGCAGGAGGGGTATATAAAAGCAGCCCGGACATGATTCGTGTCCGGGCTGCTTTGCTGTTTCTGCGATAATCAGCGGTTGATGGAGAAGAAGGCGGCCATGCCGGGGTACCTGGCGGCGTCGAAGAGCTCTTCCTCAATGCGGAGGAGCTGGTTGTACTTGGCCACGCGGTCGGTGCGGTTGGGGGCACCGGTCTTGATCTGACCGGCGTTGAGCGCCACCACCAGATCGGCGATGGTGGTGTCCTCGGTCTCGCCGGAGCGGTGGGAGACCACGGTGGTGTAGCCGTGACGGTTGGCCAGCTGGATGGTGTCGAGGGTCTCGGTGAGGGTACCGATCTGGTTGAGCTTGATGAGCACGGAGTTGGCAACCTTCTTGTCAAGGCCCATCTGCACGCGGTTCACATTGGTGACGAACAGGTCGTCGCCCACCAGCTGCACCCGGTCGCCCAGAGCGTCGGTGAGCAGCTTCCAGCCCTGCCAGTCGTCCTCGGCCATGCAGTCTTCCAGAGAGATGATGGGGTAGCGGCTGCAGAGGTCAACCCACCAGTCCACCATTTCCTGCCGGGTCATGGTCACGCCGCGCTTGGGCAGGTGGTAGCACTCATCCTCGGCGGAGAACCAGTCGGAGCAGGCGGCATCGACCGCCAGCATGAAGTCCTCGCCGGGCTTGTAGCCGGCCTTCTCGATGGCCTCCACCAGCGCCTTCAGACCGGCCTCGTCGCTCTCCAGATTGCCGGGAGCGTAGCCGCCCTCATCGCCCACGGAGGAGGTCTTCAGCACCTTGGAGAGGGTGTGGAAAACCTCGCTGCACCAGCGAAGAGCCTCAGCCCAGGAGGTAGCGCCCACGGGCATGATCATGTATTCCTGCACATCGGCGGCGGAGGAGGGAGCGTGGACACCGCCGTTGAGGACATTCATCATGGGCACGGGCAGAGTCTTGGCATTGGTGCCGCCAATGTAGTTGTACAGGGGCAGACCCAGAGCCTCGGCAGCGGCGTGGGCGCAGGCGAGGGAGGTGCCCAGCATGGCGTTGGCACCCAGACGGGTCTTGTTGGGGGTGCCGTCCAGCTCGATGAGCAGCTTGTCGATGCTGGCCTGATCCAGCACGTTGATGCCCAGCAGAGCCTCGGCGATCTCGCCGTTGACATTCTCAACGGCCTTCAGCACGCCCTTGCCCAGATAACGGCTCTTGTCGCCGTCGCGGAGCTCGCAGGCCTCGTAAACGCCGGTGGAGGCACCGGAGGGAACGGCGGCGCGGCCGACCACGCCGTTGTCGAGGGTCACTTCCACCTCCACGGTGGGATTGCCGCGGGAGTCGAGGATTTCGCGGGCCAGAACGTCAACGATCTCGAAATATTCTTTCATGGGGGTTTTCTCCTTATTGAAAATACTTAATTTCTTCGGGGAGACCCCTCCACCGCTTCGCGGTTCCCCTCCCCTTTCAGGGGAGGCTTTTCCTTGGCTCCCCTGAAAGGGGAGCTGTCGCCGCAGCGACTGAGGGGTCAGATTATGCACAGATGATGCCTTTTTATCCCAGCAGACTTACGCCGGTCATTTCCTTCGGCTGCTCGATGCCCATCAGCGTCAGCAGGGTGGGGCAGAGGTCGCAGAGGCGGCCATCCTTCAGCCTGCCCTCCCGACCCACGAGAATCAGGGGTACGGGGTTGGTGGTGTGGGCGGTGTCGGGACTGCCGTCGGGGGCGAGGATGCGGTCGGCGTTGCCGTGGTCGGCGGTGATGAGGGCGGTACCGCCCATGTCCTCCACGGCGCTGACGATGGTGCCCACGCAGGCATCCACGGTCTCCACCGCCCTGATGACCGCGTCGCGTACAGCGGTGTGACCCACCATGTCGCAGTTGGCAAGGTTGCAGATGACCGCATCGTATGCTCCGCTGCGGATGCGTTCGGCGCATTCCTCGGCGACCTTATAGCCGCTCATCTCGGGAATCAGGTCATAGGTGGCAAACTCCCGGGGGGAGGGAATCAGGCAGCGGTCTTCGCCCTTATAGGGCTCCTCCCGTCCGCCGTTGAAGAAGAAGGTCACATGGGCGTACTTTTCGGTCTCGGCAATGCGAAGCTGGGTCAGACCCTGCTCGGCCAGCACCTGACCGAAGGTCTGCTCAATGTCCTCCGGGGGGAAGGCAATGCTCACGTTTTTCAGTGTGCTGTCATATTCGGTGGTGCAGACATAGTGCAGGGGGAACCAGCCCTTTTTGCGCTCGAAGCCGGAAAAGTCCTCGTCCGTCAGGGCGTGGGACAGCTCCCGGGCTCTGTCGGGGCGGAAGTTCAGGAAGATTACGCTGTCATGAGCGCTGATCATGCCGCTTTTATCGCAGACAGTGGGCACCATGAACTCATCGGTGATGCCGGCATCGTAGCTCAGCTGCACGGCCTTCACGGGGTCGCTCTCATAGGGACCCTCCCCGCAGACCATGGCATTGTAGCCCTGCTCCACCCGCTCGTAGCGCTTGTCTCTGTCCATGCCGTAGAAGCGTCCCTGCACGGTGGAGAGAGAGCCGTAGCCCAGCTCGTCCATTTTTTGCAGCAGCTCCTCCACATAGCCCCTGCCGGTGGTGGGACCCACATCCCGGCCGTCCAGCAGCGCATGGACATAGCAGCGCTCCACACCCCGCTGCTTTGCCATTTTCAGCAGAGCGTAGAGGTGGGTGTTGTGGCTGTGTACGCCGCCGTCGGAGAGAAGGCCGATGATGTGCAGGGCGTGACCGTTTTGGGCAGCCTCGTCCATGGCAGCGGCATAGGCCTTGTTTTCAAAGAAGACGCCGGTGCGGATGGCCTCGGAGATTTTCGGCAGGTCCTGAAAAATCACGCGACCTGCGCCGATGTTGGTATGTCCCACCTCGCTGTTGCCCATCTGTCCGGCGGGGAGACCCACATCGAGGCCGCTGGCGGAGAGCCGGGCGTGGGGACAGCGGGCAAAGAGACCGTCCAGCACGGGGGTAGCGGCCAGAGAGATGGCGTTGGCCTCGCCCTCGGGGGCAAGACCGAAGCCGTCAAGGATGAGAAGTACAGTCGGTTTCTTCATGGCCTTACTCCTCGCAGCCCACGGCAATGATGGAGGCGAAATCCGAAACCTTCAGGGACGCGCCGCCGATGAGACCGCCGTCGATGTCCGGCTGAGACAGCAGCTCCCGGCAGTTTTTGGCATTCATGGAGCCACCGTAGAGGATGCTGACCTTGCGGCTGATGAGAGCGCCGTAGTCCTTGCGCAAAAGCTCGCGGATGTTAAAGCAGACCTCCTGCGCCTGCCCGGCGCTGGCGGTAACGCCGGTGCCGATGGCCCAGATGGGCTCGTAGGCAATGACGACCTCCCGCACCTGCTCCTCACTGAGGGAGGCGAGGGCGGCCTTCACCTGATAGCTGATGTGCTCCATGGTAAGACCCAGCTCCCGCTGCTGCAGACTCTCGCCCACGCAGAGAATGGGGGTGATGCCCGCGTCCAGCAGCCTGCGGAGCTTCAGCCGGATCTGCTCGTCGGTCTCGCCGTTGAACTGCCGGCGTTCGCTGTGGCCGATGATGCAGTACTGCACATCGGCGTCCTTGAGCATCTCCGCGGAGATTTCGCCCGTATGCGCGCCCATGTCATACTCGCTGACATTCTGCGCACCCACGCTGATGCGGCGAAAGCGCTGGCTGCCCATGGCGGAGATATGGGTGGCGGGCACGCACAGTACGGCCGTGCAGCCCCGCATGGCCTGGGGCAGCAGCTTTTTCAGCTCCTCCACAAAGCCCTTGGCCTGGGAGGGGAGCATATTCATTTTCCAGTTGCCGGCTATGATAACCCGGCGGTATTTTTTGTTCATGGGTTTTCCCTCTGAATGTAGAATGAAAAAGCCTCGCAGAGTTCGCGCCCGCAGGCGCGAGGTTCCATCTCGAGGCTGAAAAAAGCCTGTCATTGCGAGGAGCGAAGCGACGTGGCAATCCGTATTACTTTCGAAATTCTGCAAAAATGCAGAAAAAGAGACGGATTGCCACACCAGT
>DCIK01000022.1:0-12832 GCA_002315975.1 Clostridiales bacterium UBA1728 | reverse complement strand
TGCGGACTGGTTCGCAATGACAGGGGGTATTTTTACAGCCTCGAAGTTGTCTTATTGGTCCAGCAGGCAGGCCACGCCGGGCAGCTCCTTGCCCTCCATAAACTCCAGAGAGGCGCCGCCGCCGGTGGAGACATGGGTGACCTTGTCCTCCAGACCCAGCTGCTCGATGGCGCTGGCGCTGTCGCCGCCGCCAATGACGGTAACGCCCGCGCACGCTGCCATGGCCTCGGCCACGGCCTTCGTGCCGCCGGCGAACTTTTCAAACTCGAACACGCCCATGGGGCCGTTCCACACCACGGTGCCGGCGTTCTTCACGATTTCGGCGAACTTCGCGGCGCTCTCGGGGCCGATGTCCAGACCCATCCAGTCGGCGGGAATGGCATCGTTGGCCACGATCCGGGTCTGCGCCTCGGCATCGTACCTGTCGGCTACAATGTGGTCCACGGGCAGGACGATGCGATCCCCGGCCTTCTGCAGCATTTCCCTGCAGTAGTCCAGCTTGGTCTCGTCGAGGAGGGAGGTGCCGATCTCATAGCCCTGGGCCTTGAGGAAGGTGTAGGCCATGCCGCCGCCGATGATGAGGGTATCGGCCTTGGAGAGCAGATTCTCGATGACGGCCAGCTTGTCGGCAATCTTCGCGCCACCCAGCACGGCCACCAGAGGACGCTTGGGGTCTTCGATGGCACCGCCGATGGCGGTGAGCTCCTTCTCCACCAGAAAGCCGCAGTAGGCGGGCAGGTAGTCGGCCACGCCTGCAGTACTGGCGTGGGCGCGGTGCACGGCACCGAACGCGTCTGACACATAAACCTCTGCGAGAGAGGCCAGCGCCTTGGAGAATTCGGGGTCGTTCTTCTCCTCACGCTTGTCGAAGCGGGTGTTCTCCAGCAGCAGCACCTCGCCGCCCCTGAGGGCAGCGGCCTTGGCCTTTGCGTCCTCGCCGATGGTGTCGGCGGCGAAGAGAACGCTCTTTCCCAGCAGCTCGGCAAAGCGCTCGGCCACGGGGGCGAGACTCAGAGCGGGAACAACCTCACCCTTGGGCTTGCCCAGATGGGAGCAGACGATGAGAGCGCAGCCCTGATCCAGCAGGTACTGCACCGTGGGCAGAGCGGCGCGGATGCGCACGTCGCTGGTGATGGCGTTGGTCTTCTTATCGAGGGGTACGTTGAAATCCACCCGGAGCAGAACCTTTTTGCCCTGCAGCTCGGCATTGCGGATGCTTTTTTTCCTGTAATTCACGGCTTGACCTCCTAAAAGATGGTTTTAGCTTTTACACTTGCATTGTAGTACGCCGGAAAGCAGAATGCAAGAGCTGTTTGTGCGGTTTTTTATGCTTTTTTGTAAATAATGTGGCTTTTTCCCGCCAAAATATGTATGGTTGCAAAATCTTTTGAGATGCGTTAAAATATGGGAAACTCATAATTGCACAAGGAGAACCGATAGATGTCGAGCCCGATTCTTTATATCGTTGTTCCCTGCTATAACGAGGAGGAGGCGCTGCCCCTCTCCGCCCCTGTTTTTCTGGAGAAGCTCATGACCCTCTGCCCGGAGGGACGCATCGTGCTGGTGGACGACGGCAGCAGCGACAGTACCTGGAGCATCATCAGAAAGCTCCACGACAGCGACCCCCACTTCAGCGGTCTGCGTCTGAAGCAGAACCGAGGGCACCAGAACGCTCTGACCGCCGGCCTCATGTGGAGCCGCTTCCGTGCGGATGCGACTATCAGCATCGATGCCGATCTGCAGGATGACATTGACGCCATGGACGGTATGTGGAAAAAGTACCTCTCCGGCTGCGATGTGGTCTGCGGTGTCCGGGAGAGCCGCGCCACGGATACCTTCCTCAAGCGTACCACCGCCCGGGGCTACTATACCCTCATGCGGCTGCTGGGCAGCGATCTCATCTACGACCACGCCGACTACCGCCTCATGGACAAGGCAGCGCTGGAACGGCTGGGCCATTACCGGGAGGACGACCTCTTCCTCCGCGGTCTGGTGAAGCGGGTGGGGCAGAACATCGCCACCGTCAGCTATGACCGCCGTGCCCGGGAAGCGGGCGAGAGCAAATATACCCTGAAAAAGATGCTGAAGCTGGCCATGAAGGGCTTCACCTGTGGCCGCCTGAAGCCCGCCGCCGAGGCTCGGGGCGAGCTGGACCCCTATATCGGGGAGGTGCTGCACCGTGAAGAGCTGTGAGCTCTGCCCCCGCCGCTGCGGTGTGGATCGCAGCGAGAGCCGGGGCGTATGCCGCATGGGCGATACCGTCACCGTGGCGCGGGCGGCTCCCCACTACGGGGAGGAGCCCTGCATCAGCGGTGAGCGGGGCAGCGGCGCGGTGTTCTTCGCGGGCTGTCCCTTGGGCTGCGTGTTCTGCCAGAATTATAAGCTCTCCCGGGGCCTGGAGGGCAGCGAGATCAGCGTGGCGCGGCTGGCGGAAATCTTCACCGAGCTGGAGCAAAGCGGGGTACATAACCTCAATCTGGTCACCGGCACCCAGTTCGTGCCGCAGATTATCGAGGCGCTGGAAATAGCAAAGCCCGCCATCCCCGTGGCGTGGAACACCTCCGGTTACGAGACCGTGGAGACCGTGGAGGCGCTGGCGCCCTATGTGAGCATCTGGATGCCGGACTATAAATATGCCCTCAGCGAGCCCGCCCGCTTATACTCCAGAGCTCCCGATTATCCCGCCGTGGCGAAGGCCGCCATAGAGAAAATGGCGGAGCTGGCGGGGCCCTGCGAATTTGACGGGAACGGTCTGCTCCTGCGGGGCGTGCTCATCCGGCATCTGGTGCTGCCCGGACAGGTGGAGAACTCCCGCCGGGTGATCCGCTGGGTGGACAGAGAGTTTCTGCCGGGGGAGGTGCTCTTCTCTCTGATGGCCCAGTATACCCCCTGCGGCAGCGCGGAGAAGTATCCGGAAATCAACCGGACGCTTACGGAGGACGAGTGGAACGCCGTCCTGGACGCGCTCAACGAAAGCGGCATCGAGGACGGCTATGTGCAGGAGCTCTCCGCCGCCGGAACAGAGCAGATCCCCGCCTTCGACGGCACCGGGGTGGAGTAAGGCCGATATGCCGCAGACCATGGCCTCCCGGCCGTGCCGCCGTTTTCAGCCTTTCTTTTCCCTTTTCTTGCGAGAAAAGCGAAAGGAAAGGCTGGCGAAAGAAAAGGGAAAAGAAGCTGCGGCGACAGAACGCCGCCGGAGGTAGACATGAGGCTCCGCGGCCTTGCTTCCTCAATAATCGAGACGCATATAAACCCCTTCCGCTCAGCCGCTGCGCGAGAGGAAGTACCACGTTTTCAGTCCCCCGCCCCCCGTTTGAAAAAGGAGAGAATCACATGAGTAATTGCAAGCGCTGCGGCGCGTATATCCCTATGGGCGAGAGCAGGTGTCCCGCCTGCGGCTATGAGGCGGAGAGTCGGAGCGCCGCGGCCTTTCAGGCTATCCCCCGGCAGGAGCAGAGCTATCAGGAGACCTTTGAATACGAAATCTTTGACGGGGAGAACGAACAGACCCGGAAGATGTCCGCGCTGTGCTATGCGGGGCCGCTGTTCTTCGTGCCCCTGCTGCTGAAAAAGGACAGCGAGTATATCCGCTTCCACGCCAATCAGGGCTGTTCCCTCTTCCTCTGCGAGCTGGCATCCTTCGGTCTGCTCCCCGGTCTCATCGGCCTTGCGGGCAAGGCCGGCTGCATCTATCTGGCGGTGAAGGGCATCAAAAACGCCTCCGCCGGCGTGAAGGAGAAAATGCCCGTCATCGGCGATTGGAATCTTATTAAGGGGAAGAAGTGAGAAAAGCATTTTCTCTTGAACATAGTATAGGGAATGGTGAAGTCATTGAAGAGCAAATTTAGCATCGGAAGTATGTTTGCCGGAATAGGAGGAATTGATTTAGGATTTGAGCAGAGCGGTTTTAAAGTGATTTGGGCAAATGAAAAAGATAAGTATGCTTGCATCACCTATCGTCTTAATTACGGGGATTCATATTTGGTTGAGGATGATATACAGAATGTTGACGCTGCATCAATCCCCAAGGTTGATATTTTAACTTCGGGATTTCCTTGCCAGTCCTTCTCTTCTGTTGGCTTATTGGGGGGCTTTCATGATCCAAGGGGAAACTTGTTTTTTGAAACTGCGAGGATAGTGGAAGCAATAAAGCCAAGAGTGGTTTTTCTTGAGAATGTTGCCAATATTGTAAAACATGACAACGGAAAAACTTTTGAAATTATTCTCAAAACGCTTCAGGACTTGGGATATTGCACGAAATGGAAAATTATGAACGCAAAAGAATATGGTGATATTCCGCAGCAAAGAAACAGGATATATATCCTTGCATTTAGAAATCAAAGGGATTTTGATCGTTTCGTTTTCCCAAAACCTCTTCCGCTGACCTGTCTTGCGTTTGATTATCTGGAAAAGGAGAGGCAAGCGGCCAAATATTATATGGATGGCCACCGAATGTGGGATCGTATGGTAGAGTATATGCAGGACAGAGAGAGAATTTATCGCTTTACAGATTGGGGATTATCATGTAGTATGAAAGGCATCTGCCCAACGCTTCTTGCTGCGATGGGGAGCAGATTTGAACGGATACCCTTTTTCTATGACAATTTTTCAATCAGGCTTCTGACACCAAGAGAATGTGCCCGATTACAAGGGTTCCCGGACTCCTTTCGTTTACCGGATCAATATGAAAAGCAGATTTATAAACAAATAGGTAACTCTGTATGTGTTCCGGTGGTTTATAGGATTGCTCACAATATCCGAATTGCTTTAGAGGAAGATAAAAATGGAGAAATATAATGTAATTGACCTCTTTGCAGGCGTTGGAGGCTTGAGTTATGGTTTTTCAAAAATCCAACAATTCAACATAATTGCCGCCAATGAGATCGAGCATGATATTTCTGTAGCTTATACGCTCAATCATCCTGAGGTAACGATGCTGAACTGCGATATCAAGGATATAAACGAAGAAATTCTCTCTTCTGTCCTTGGTGACCGTAAAGTGGATATTATTGTCGGCGGTCCGCCTTGTCAGTCTTATTCTACTTTAGGAAAACGACTGATGGACGACAGGGCAAACCTTTTTCTTCAATATAAGCGGGTTCTCAGTATACTTCAACCGAAAGCATTTGTGTTTGAAAATGTGGTCGGAATTCTGAGTATGGATAAAGGACGGTTATTTGAGCTGATTAAAGAAGAATTCCGTCAATTAGGCTATATTCTAAAATATCAGGTTCTCAATGCCGTGAATTATGGAGTACCGCAACAGAGAGAGCGGGTTATTCTTGTCGGCTTCAAAGGGTATAATCCATTTGAATTTCCGAGACCTACGCACGGAGAAGGGCTTAAGCCCTATGTTACTCTAAAAGACGCAATCGGAGATTTGCCTGTCTTGAAAAGCGGACAGGCATCATCCGAATTCCTTTCGGGTGCAGATAATGAGTTTCTCAGGTTTGTTCGTACATCTGAGAGCTTGAAGGAACATTCGGCTCCCAAAAACGGGGAAAATCTGATCCGTATTATGGAAGCCCTCGGAGATGGTCAAAGTAAAGACGAGTTACCGGAAGAAATTAGGCCAAAGAGCGGATACGGAAATACATACGCAAAGCTTTGGTGGGATCGCCCGTCTACAACCATTACGAGAAACTTCGCCTGCCCGTCTTCCTCAAGGTGCATCCACCCCAGAGACTCCAGAGCTATGACCATTCGAGAAGGTGCAAGACTGCAAAGCTTTCCCGATGACTATCTGTTTTACGGTTCGGACGGAATGAAACGACTCGAAATCGGAAATGCGGTTCCTCCCCTGCTTTCCAAAGCTATTGCGGAACAGATTCTAGACGCTATGCACAATTATACACAACAGGTAAACGGGGATAAAGAATTCCGGATAGAGAATAAAATCATAGCCAGCGAGGAGCAGATATCGATCTTTTGAAACAGGAGGCGCAGCCAATGACTGCACCTCCTGTTCTTTATTGCAACTCAAGCATTTTTTCGTAGATGTGGTGGAATTGCAGATTTCCCGGAATTGTTTTTCGAGGGCTGTGCCATTGGAGAAACCCAAAAGGCAGTTGTATGGTGCTTCCGCCGTTCCTCGGACCATATTGGCAGGCCTGAGGAATGGATGCCCTTAAATCGGGAAGATAAATCAGCGTGTCCAGATTTCTTTCGCCCAATAAATTAATATACCATACTATCTGAGCCCAATCTTCTTCTTGACTTGCAAGCCCTTTTGAAAAACAGAAATCGAAAAGCTCGGATATATTTTCATTAAACCAATCAAGAAGAGCGTCATATAGTGTGTTGTCATATGCTCTCAGAGTGTCGGCAACCAATCGATGCTTTCGGAGTTCAAGCCTTAGTTGATTGGATCCAAATGTATTTGCAATAGTTGCAACATCTTCAGCGGAACCAAAATACAAAGCCAAAGCCCGTTTCACATTTTCCGGAATCAGCTTGTTGTATTGTTGCTGAAATCCGCGAAGAAAACGATCTATCCCGATAAGGAAAACCTGCCCGCTCCTGTCTTTCTTTATAGATACATTCAAGCGCTGCCCGTTGGAAAGACGGAGCCACATATCGGTTTTTGATTTCGTCTTCCCACCGTCCAAGATGCAGTCTACATCCCTTTCACAAAGTCCACCGTATTGAACATCCAGTATGGTTTCTCCTTCAAGATGAGCGCAAGACAAGATGCGTTGCTGCACAGACTTATCCCGCATCGTCAGTTCGGCAACCAACTGTTCGTTAATATGACCGCTGCGTTTAGCGTGTACACAGCCCTCAGAGCGATTTCTTTCCGCCATCACGAGTCCTCCTGAAGCAATAATCTGTACGGTTCAATTTCCAATGCGTCTGCTATTTTCTGAATATTTCCCAATGAGATATTTCTCTGAAAGCGCTCGATGTCGCTGATATATGTCCTGTGCAAACCAGACTTTTCTGCGAGCTTTTCCTGAGAGAGTCCGGCTTTTTCCCGATATTTTCTCAATTGAGTACCGAAAACAAAAAGAATATCCATGATACACCTCTATGCGCCATCCATGATATTTTAATATAAGGTTGATGCTTACAAAAAGTCTACATACAATAAGTGACAGGGATGGGAAAAGATAGAAAAACTCCCGGCACCAATCAGGTACCGGGAGTAGAAAAACTGTAGTAAGTCCTTACCACTCGGCGTAGCGGACGCGGGAGTAGCGGTAGATTTCGTCCAGATAGGCCTTGGGGGCGGCGGTCATGTGGCTGGAGAGCATGGTGAACTTGCCGGGCTTGTTGAAGCGGTCGAAGAATTTGCGGGCGGCCTCGCGCTGCTCTTCCTCGGACTTGTCGGCCAGAGCACTGGTGTCTTCCCACACGTAGAGGAGAATCTTGTCGGCGAAGTTCTCGAAGAGGTAGTCGAAGTCGTTCATGTCCTGGGGCTGCCACTCATCGAAGCCGGCGTCGATGAAGACCTGGGTGCGCTTGTCGTTGTGGCCGCAGGAGTGCAGGGAGGCGATACGGCCCAGCTCATGGATGGTGTCGGTCATCTGCTTGAGGTAGGGCAGGAAAATCTCGCGGGCGATGTCCTCGGAGAAGAAGGTGGACTGCTGGGAGCCCCAGTCGTCGTGGATGTTGATGATGTCGATGGAGGGGAACACCTCAACGTACTTGCGGATGCACTTGCAGCCGAAGTCGGCAAAGGCCTGCAGCATTTCCTTGATGGCGTCGGTCTGCTCCTCGTCCAGCAGCGCCATGGCGGCGGGGACGAAGCCCATCATGGAGATCATGCGCTCGAAGCCAAAGCCGTTGGTAAAGGTCACCTGCAGGGGCAGGGAGTAATCCAGCTTCAGCTCGGCCTTGGCAGCCTCCCAGTCCCAGGTCTCGGGATCGGGAAGATGTACAACTTCCTTCCAGTTGTTCACGTCATCCAGCAGCTGGGGCTTCTCGGGGTGCACGATGGAGCCGCCGGCAGTGGGCTCAAACACCCACTCAATGCCCAGATCGTCCACCAGACCGGGAGCGCCGCCGCGGCCCATGTGGTCGTTCCAGGGGTTACGGATGCCCTGAGTGGTGGAGTTGGTCATGTAGTAGGGATGGTGATCCCAGTACATAGCCTCGGCATTCTGACGGGGAGACACGGGAGCGGTACGGACGGTGGCACCGGGACGGCCGGGCATACCGGGGAGCTGGTACGCGGTCTGCATCTCAGCTTCGTTAAAAGGAATCTTCTTGAACATGGTTCTTTTCTCCTTCATTATTCTACTTATACGCATACAACTATGCGTTTTTATTATAATAACACAGATTCATTCCCCTGTAAAGAGAAGGAACAGTAAAAAATCGCCAAGAAGAATTATACATATTGCGAATAAGCGCAGCAGCGGGGCGCAAAAATCATCGGCAAGCGGGCGAAGCCGCTGCGATCAGCGCGAGTAAATACGCAGAGAGGGGTGGCTTCGCCACCCCTCTCCGGGCAGGTTCAGAACATTTCCTTGCTCATCTTGTCGATGGCCTCGGTGGTGGCCTGGTACACACCGGGGTAGGTGCTGCCGGGGCCGCCGGCGGTCAGGCAGGGGATGAAGTAGTGCTTGCCGTTGGTTTCGCAGGCGCGGCGAACCTCGCCCTCGATGAGCTCGGGAGTCCAGCGGGGAATATCCACAACGCCGTTGTTGATGTCGCCCATAAAGGCGATTTTGCCGCCGTATTCCTTCACCAGCGCGGGCACGTTGTTGGTGGTGACGCAGCCCTGGAACACGTCAATGCCCATCTCGATCATGGCGGGCACCAGATTGGCAGCGTAGGAGTCGGAGTGGTGGACGATGAGCTCCACGCCGTTCTCACGGTAGTAGCCGTAGACCTTCTTGTAGGCGGGAACGATGAATTCCTCGAACATCTCGGGGGACATGAAGGAGGAGTTGTGGGAGCCCCAGTCGTCGTGGTGGAACACGGCCTCGGGATGGCCGTGCTTAATGAGCTCCTTGGCCAGCTTCAGCTCATACTCAGTGATGTAGTCGATGAGCTCGTGCATCTCGTCGGGGTTGGTGTAGAAGGCCAGCAGAGCCTCGTCGATGCTCATGAGATAGTGCACCTGCTCGAAGATGCCGGGGGCGGACATGGTGGAGGCAAAGACCTCGTTGCGGTCGATGGCGGCAGCGCGCTGCTCGTAGCCGGCCCAGGCTTCATCGGGGAAGTCGGTCTGGGGCATATGGACATAATCCTTCCAGTGCTCAATGTCCTTGATGACGCGGTGCTCCATGTCGTGCATGGGGAAAGCACCGGGCACGTTGGCGGGATAGCTCTTGGTCACGCCCCAGGCGTCCACCACAGGCTCGCCGCCCTTGACGGGGCGCTTGCTCTGACCGGAAATGGGGTCGCCGGCCATCATGCCCAGGTACTCGTACTGGTTCACGAAGCGGTCGGGGTTGCCGCCGTGAATGGTCTCAAGGAAGTTCTGTTTTTTGGTAAGCATAATTTATTTCTCCTCAAATAAAAAATGGTTATGCAAGCATGATATAGCAAGTGGAAGGAATTGTCAATCCGAATTTATCTATCCCATTCTCCAAAACCCCTGATATTTCAAGGAAAATCGCTGTTTTAATGCTCCGTTTTCGACTGCTTTCCCTTGTTTTTGCCCTTATCCGGCAAAACAAGGGAAAGCTTTTTCTTTTTTACTCGCCGACTACTTTGTCCAGCAGTCTTGCGGAGGAGCGTTTTGCTTCCTTTGTCGCGTGTGCGTAGATATTCATCGTGGTACTCACATCCGCATGTCCGAGAAGCTCCTGTACGTCCTTCGGCTGTGCGCCGTTAGAAAGCAGGTTGCTTGTAAACGTGTGTCTGAGTGTATGGAAGTGGAAGTCCTCAAGGCCTGGAACCTTCTCCTGCGCCGTCCTGCACATGATGCTGACCGTGTTTGCGGATTCATAAGCCCCGTCGGGACGGAGACATACAAAGGAGAGTTCCTTGTAGTCCTCCGGTACTTCTTCCGTCATCCCCAGCGTGTACAGCTCGTAGTAGCTGCGGCCTTTCTCCTGTACCTCTTTGCAGTAGTTCAGACTGTAGAGTTCTCCGTACTTGAAGCGGTTTAGGTGTTGTTCCTTTTTCGCTTCTTTCAGGAGCTCCGCCAGCGTGTCACAGAAGTCCACCGTGCGGATCTTGCTCCGCTTGGTGGGGCCGATCTCCGTCTTGTGTCTTGCCCCGTTGTATCGCATACTGCGCCGTACCGTAATGACCTGTTCTTTCAAGTCGATGTCCTGCCAGGTCAGCGCACACACTTCTCCGATACGAAGTCCGGTGAAGTAGGCGATCTGAATGGGGAGCAGCGCCGGATTGTTCTTCTTTTTGAGCCAGTCCGTTAGAGCTACATACTGTTCGTAGGTGATGGTGGGAACCGCCAGCTCATCGCTGTTGTCGTCCGAGAACAGTTCGTAGCTCTCCTGCTTCTTCCGCATGACCACGTACTGCATGGGGTTGTAGCTTAGTAGCCGCTTGGGGAATACCGCAAACCGGAACGCACCTTGCAGCACTGCCGAGAAGAGGCGCATATACCCTTTACTGATGGGCTTGACCTCTTTTCCGTTCGCATCCATCCCTCCGAAGGAGAGAAGATCAAGGAATGCTTGCAGATGCTCCGGGGTGACGGTTTTCAGCTTACGGTCTCCGATAGGAAACTGCTTGATGCGTCCCACCGTTCCCTGATACGCAGATACCGTTCCGTTACTGAGACTGCCGGGTTTCAGTTCTTCCTCCACCCACATATCCAGCATCTGCCCCACAGTGACGTTTTCGGACTTTGCCACGAACTTCTTCGCTTCATAATCCTCCATTGCCTTACGAAGCATGGCTTCCGTCTCGCTCTTGCTTGCCGTTCCCGCAAATTCGCGCTGTACCAGCTTCCCGCTTTCATTCTCCACATAGAAGCGGTAGTACCACTTGCTTCCTTTCTTTCTCACAGAACCTTTTGCCATAGATATATTATTCTCCTTTCTATCCGTGGCAGCCGGGTCTGTGACATATACGCTTTATTTGTTATCGGCTGAGATCAGCCGGTAAACTCTGTTGTCAAGGTGCCACGGATTCGTCTTTTTCAGGAAGCCTTCTCAATGCTTCCTGCTTGATCCCGAGGAGGTCTCCAATCTTTACATTGGTGCGTCCCTCATCGTAGATATGTAAAAGACCGTCCATAAATCGTTTCATATCTTCCACGGGTGCTTCCATCTCTTTGCGATAGACCTTTTCCGTGATTGCTCCGGATTCTATCGCATACCGTCTCAGAGATTCTTTCAGTCCTTCATCCTCTGCGATCTTGTCTACCTCTTTCATTGCCGCTGCAAAGTGTTCGCAGAACAAGGCATAGAGATCGACGATCTCACCGAGGAAGGTTGTCAGGAGCTGCTGATGCGGCTGCCCCTGTACGGCACTTGTCATGCTGTCAAGGTAGTCCGAAATGTGCTGCTCGATAGCCTTCTTGCAGAGGGTATAGCTGTCGTATTCCTTTGCGTCGGATTTGCCTGTCAACCATTCCGGTGTCGTTTCCAGAGCCTCCGCAATCGGCACGATAAGGATCATTCTTTCAGGATCAACGCCGCCTGTCTCGTATCTCTGTATGGTGGATTTGTTTACGCCGAGACGGTCTCCGAGCTGGCTCATGGACAGCCGCAGTTCCGTCCTGCGTTCTCTGATTCTTTCACCGACCTGTTTTGCGGTGAAGCTGTTATCTTTTGTCATAGGCTTATTCACCTCACTGACGTTAGTATAGCATATGGCGTTGCAGTTTGCAATAGCAATTTACAACTATTTTCATATTTTCTTTTTAATGCGTTGCAAAATGAGTTGACAAGTGATAGCAGATTGCATATACTATACTTACCATCGTTGCAGGATGAGAACTATTGAAAGGAGAAAGAAGATATGAGCGTTGCAAAAATCGGTATGACTATTGAAGAAGCGGCAGAAATGTCCGGGATTGGACGAAACACCATGCGTGCTCTGGTGGACTGGGGCAAGCTCCCGGTACTCAAGGTCGGACGGAAAACCATTATCCGGACGGATACGCTGGAGCGTTTTATGACCGTCAACCAGGGAAGAAACCTGCGATGCAGGGACGAAGTAAAGGAGGTGGTATGATGCTTATGAAAAGCAGTCTCTCAAGGCCTCGCTGTCTGAGAGCGAAATACACCCCTCGCACAAACCTGATGGTTCGTACTCCGGGTATTTCGCTCCTGCGGAGGGCCTGTATCGAGTGTTCGGGAAGCCCGCCTCACATTCGATACAGAGAAAAATGCTGCGGCATTTTTCTATCGCTGCTCCGTCGGTCACTGACCACCCCCGCAGCGGCAACTGCCGTATGCAGTTGCAAAAAAGAACGGTGATGAACCATGCCGCGGCATTCGTTCATCCAGATGAGCAAGCTGCCCGATCTGAAAGGACGCATCAGCTATATCGCAAGCCCGGACAGACAGGAAAACCTGTTCGCCGTCTATGATACCGCTGATACCGAGTTCTGGACGTGCCTTGCAAGGGAAAGCCGGCAGGAGTTTAGGCGCTTCGGCACTGAGGGAAAATGTATCGAGGCAAGGGAACTGATTATCGCCCTGCCGGAGAATTACACTGAGTATGATCCCGATGAGGTACTGAAAGAGTTCACCGAGAAGTTCAAGGGGCAGTACGGAGTGGAATGTACTTCCGCACTCCACTACAACAAGACGAAAACTAACTATCACATCCATCTGATCTTTTCCGAGCGGCGGCTTTTGGAAACGCCGGATAACAAGATCGCCACCCGCGCCGTGTACTTCGATGAGGCCGGGAAACGGGTACGGACGAAGAAAGAGATCATGGGAGAAGATGGAAC
>DCIK01000023.1 GCA_002315975.1 Clostridiales bacterium UBA1728 | reverse complement strand
GCGTTTTCTTTTCTTTCTTCCACCGCCAGCGGCGCATTCTTTCTTTTCCTGGGCAAGACCAGGAAAAGAAAGAATGGGGGGCTGAAAAGCGCTGTGACCTGTCAGGTCACGGATTGCCGCGTCGCCGCGCTCCTCGCAATGACAGGTTTAACCGCAGGCCGCAAAAAAGAGCTGTGGAAGTCCACAGCTCTTTTCTTATCTTCAGATGTTGCAGTTGCTGGGCAGTCCACCCTTTTCGAGGATGGGGTGCTCCTGCGCCCACTGTCTGCCGTAGTTGGCGGCCTCTTCCTTCTCGATCCTGTCGTTTTCCTTGCGGAAGCAGACGCCGTTGGGGATGCCGGGGAAGAAGCGGCCCCGGGGCAGATAGGTATCCATGGCGCGGCGAACCTCGGCGCGGATCTCGGCCTCGGTGGTGTAGGGCGTGTCGATGGCGGGGCCGTCGATGCCGCCGGAGATGGCCAGCTTGCCCTGGGTGACCTCCTGAATCTTTACGATGTCGTTCTGGGCGATGGCACCCTGCCAGATGTCTATGCCGATCTCCACCATGTCCTCCACGATGGGCTCGCAGATGCAGTCGGCGTGGTGCATATAGATCATGCCGGCCTCATGGATGGCATCGGCGATGTCCTTCTGGATGGGCTTGATGAGCTCCCGCCACACACGGGGAGGCAGGAACAGGTTCTGCTTGTTGCCCCAGTCATCGTGGTAGAAGATGATGTCGGGGTGCACCTCGCGGCCCATCTGCCGGATGTACTCGATCTTCCAGTCGGCGATGGCGCGGAGCAGCTCGGAGGTGGCCTCGGGCTCCCACATATAGTTCTCCAGAGCGGTCTGGATGCCCTGCAGGTGGTGGCTGCGCTCGAAAATGCCGCCGCCGAACATGATGCAGGTCATCTTCTCCTTGCGGTCAACGCCGTCGGAGACCTTCCTGGCGGGGCCCCAGTCCAGATTTTCCAGGGAGGGGAACTTTACCTGCTCCTTCCACTTGGTGATGTCCTTCACCACGGCGTTTTCGGGGGTAACATGGGGATGGGCACCGGGAGCGCCGGGAACCCACATATAGGTCACGCCCCAGTTGTCCAGATACTCGCCGCCGTTCTCCGGGCGCTTGCCGCCGGAAAGCAGGTTGGGGTCGGGCAGCATCACGAGTGCGCTCATAATATCGATGTAGGCATCGGGCTGCTCACGGTTCAGGATAGCCATTACATTTTCTCTGGGTGTCATAGTATATTGCTCCTCTCTGAATATTTTGATATCCATAATCCTTTTCGGCTCTCTCTGTGAGGGAGCTGGCACCAGTCCGCAGATTGGTGCCTGAGGGAGAGCAGTACATCGGTGCTGCTTCGCAGACGATCCCTCCCTCAGTCTCGCTGCGCGAGCCAGCTCCCTCATCCGAGGGAGCCAATGGAATTATATTATATTATCCTACCTTTTCTCTCTCTTTGCAATAGTCTTGCAATCCGAAACTTTAACGCTTTCCCTTCGGCGGTTTTTGTGCATTCCTGCCGTTTTTCTCTCCCTCCCGGTGTACGGGAGCTTTGGTGCTGCCGGGACGGACAAGGCACTTTTTATCAAAGCCGATGAGCTCGCTTCTGCCGGCGCTCAGCAGAGCCTTGCGCACCAGCGGGGCGTTCTGGGGAATCATGTACTGCAAGAGCGCCCGCTGCATGGCTTTCTCCGTGGGACTGCGGGGCACATAGACCTCCTTCATGGTCATGGGGTCCAGACCCGTGTAGTACATACAGGTGGAGAGGGTGCCGGGGGTGGGATAGAAGTCCTGCACCTGCTCCGGGCGCACGCCGCCCTTTTTCAGGTATTCCGCCAGAGCGATGGCATCCTCCATGGTGCTGCCCGGGTGGCTGCTCATGAGATAGGGCACCACGAACTGCTGCTTCTCATACTTCTTGTTGAGGGAGCGGTATCTGTCCATAAAGCGCTCGTAGACCTCCACCGGGGGCTTGCCCATATAACCCAGCACGTTGTCCACGCAGTGCTCCGGGGCCACCTTCAGCTGGCCGGACACATGGTAGCGCACCAGCTCCGAGAGAAAGGGTGAGTTTTTGTCGCAGAGCACATAGTCAAAGCGCACGCCGCTGCGGACAAAGACCTTCTTCACGCCGGGAATGGCCCGGAGCTTGCGCAGCAGGCTTACATAGTCCGAGTGGTCGGCATCCAGATTCCTGCAGGGGGTGGGAGCGAGGCAGCGCCGGTCGGGGCACATACCGCTCTTGAGCTGCTTTTTGCAGGAGGGATGGCGGAAGTTGGCGGTGGGGCCGCCGATGTCGGAGACATAGCCCTTCCACAGGGGATGGCGGGTCATCTGCTCCACCTCAGCGATCACGGATTCGTGGCTGCGGGCGGTGACCATGCGCCCCTGATGGAAGGCCAGCGAGCAGAAGGCGCAGCCGCCGAAGCAGCCCCGATTGTGGATGACGGAGAAGCGCACCTCCTCGATGGCGGGCACGCCCCCCTCCGAGGCGTACATGGGGTGGGGCTCCCGGGTGTAGGGCAGCGCCGCCACCGCGTCCAGCTCGGCAGTGTTCAAAGGCATGGCAGGGGGATAGACGACGAGATAGCGGTTGCCGTGGGCCTGCACCAGCTTTCTGCCCCGGATGGGGTCGTGCTCCCGATACTCGGTGGCGGTGGCCTCGGCATATTTGCGCTTGTCGGCGCAGCAGTCCTCATAGGAGGGCAGGGTCAGCGCTCCCTCGGGAGCTTCGCTGCGGATGACGGCGGTGCCGGGGATGCCGGCCAGGTCCTCCCCGCAGGCAAGGCGGCGGGCGATCTCCTCGGTGGCAGTCTCGCCCATGCCGTAGACGAGAATGTCGGCCTTGGCATCAAAGATCACGCTGCGGCGCACCTTGTCGTCCCAGTAGTCATAGTGGGCAAAGCGGCGGAGGCTGGCCTCCATGCCGCCGATCATGAGGGGGATGCCGGGAAAGGCCTCTCTTGCCCGGTTGGCATAGACCGTGACGGCGCGATCCGGGCGCAGACCGGCCTTTTTGCCGGGAGAATAGAAGTCCTCGCTGCGGCGCTTTTTGGAGGCGGTGTAGTGGGCCACCATGCTGTCGAGGTTGCCGGCGCCGATAAAGCAGCCCAGCCGGGGACGGCCCATGGCGGCAAAGGCCGCGGCGCTGTGCCAGTCGGGCTGGGCCAGCACCGCCACCCGATAGCCCCGATTCTCCAGCAGCCGGCCGATGACCGCCGCGCCGAAGGACGGGTGATCCACATAGGCGTCACCCGTGACCAGAAGTATATCATAGCCGTCCCAGCCCCGCTGCTCCATCTCGGCAGCGGACACGGGGAGATATTGTGTGTTCATGGCAGTGTGCTCCTTAACGCAGGTTTTGTACGGTCTCCCGGCTATGCCGCACATTGCGCCCTCTCGGCGTAGGGCACGGCCTCCCGGCCGTGCCGTTTCGGTATAAAGCACATTAACGGCAGCGGTACATCATGCTTTTTTGCGGCGCGGCCGGGAGGCCGTGCCCTACATTGTCTTTTTCAGACGGCTGTCACTGAATTCGTGCTCTTGCGGTAATATTAATTATATTAGCTTTTCTCTTTCCTGTCAAATCCCCTTGCAAAACCCTTTGCAATACGCTACACTATGGAAAACAAAATCATCAAGGGAGGCTGTTTCATGAACCTGCACAGGGAAGAAAATATGACCATGCTCTGCGACTTCTACGAGCTGACCATGGGTAACGGCTATTTCAAAAAGGACATGGGCGAGCAGATCGTCTACTTCGATGTGTTTTTCCGCTCGGTACCCGACGGGGGCGGCTTTGCCATCGTGGCCGGTCTGGAGCAGGCCATCGAGTACATTCGGAACCTGCACTTCAGCGATGAGAATATTGCCTATCTCCGCTCCCGGAATATGTTTGACGAGGGCTTTCTGGACTACCTGCGGAACTTCCGCTTCACCGGCGACATCTACGCCGTCCCCGAGGGCACACCCGTGTTCCCCCGGGAGCCGCTGCTGACCGTCCGTGCTCCCGCCATACAGGCCCAGCTCATCGAGACCTTCCTGCTGCTGACGCTGAACCACCAGAGTCTCATTGCCACCAAGGCCAGCCGGGTGGTCCGCGCCGCCCAGGGCCGCGCCGTGATGGAGTTCGGCTCCCGCCGCGCTCAGGGTGCCGATGCCGCCATTCTGGGCGCCCGCGCCGCCTATATTGCCGGCTGCAGCGGCACCGCCTGCACCATCACCGACGAGCTCTACGGCGTAAAGGCGCTGGGCACCATGGCCCACAGCTGGGTGCAGATGTTCCCCGACGAGCTTTCCGCCTTCAAGGCCTACTGCGAGTGCTACCCCACCAACGCCGTGCTGCTGGTGGATACCTACGACGTGCTGAACTCCGGCGTACCCAACGCCATCAAAGCCTTTAACGAAGTGCTGAAGCCTCTGGGCATCGAGAAGTGCGGCATCCGTCTGGACAGCGGCGATCTGGCCTACCTGACCAAGCAGTGCCGTAAGCTGCTGGACGCTGCCGGCTGGGAGAAGTGCACCATCACCTGCTCCAACTCCCTGGACGAGTACGCCATCCGGGAGCTGCTGCGGCAGGGTGGCTGCGTAGACAGCTTCGGCGTGGGCGAGCGGATGATCACCGCCTCCTCCGAGCCGGTCTTCGGCGGCGTGTACAAGCTCATGGCCGTGGAGGACGAGCAGGGCGTGATTCACCCCCGCATCAAGATCAGTGAAAATGTGGCCAAGATCACCATTCCCGGCTTCAAGAAGACCTACCGCTTCTATGATGAGCACGGCATGGCTGCCGCCGACTGCATCTTCCTCCACGACGAGGAGCCCGACTTCACCCAGCCCTTCGAGCTCTTCGACCCGGAGTTCACCTGGAAGCGGAAGACCATGGAAAACTACAGCGTGAAACCGCTGCAGCTGCCCATCTTCCTCAAGGGTGAGCTGGTCTACGAGCTGCCCACGCTGGAGGAGATCCGCGCCCACTGCGCCGCCGAGCTGGATACCCTCTGGGACGAGGTCAAGCGCTTCGACGAGCCCCACAAATACTATGTGGACCTGTCCCAAGAGCTCTGGGAGCTGCGGGATCACCTGCTGCGGAACAAGGGCAAGGAATAAGCATACTTATCAGCACGGCCGAAAGGCCGTGCTTTTTTCAGCCTTTCTTTTCCTGCAAAAAACTCCGTAGGGCACGGCTTCCCGGCCGTGGGGAATGCGCCCCCCATCTTCTCTTTCCCGGGAAAGAGAAGATGCGCCGCGCCCGGTGTAGAAGAGAAAGGCGCTTTCGGCGGCAAAACGCCGCCGGAGGTGGACATGAGGCTCTGCGGCCTTGCTTCCTCAGTGATCGAGACGCATACGAACCCCTTCCGCTCAGCCGCTGGTGCTCAGTAGTCCGCAGCGGCAGCGAAGCGGAAGCGGAAAGCCATCCCGGAGCGTCTTGAGTATTGAGGAAAGCAAGGCCGTAGCAGCTTAGATTTTCCACCGGCGGCGTTCTGCCGCCGCGCGTTTTCTTTTCTTTCTTCCACCGCCAGCGGCGCATTCTTTCTTTTCTTGGGCAAGACCAAGAAAAGAAAGAATGGGGGGCTGAACCCCGGCGTGACCTGTCAGGTCACGGTTTGCCGAACCAGAGAAAACGGATTGCCGCGTCGCTGCGCTCCTCGCAATGACAGCCCTTAGGGTCTGAAGAAGCTGCACCGGGAGACCTCTTCAGTCTCGCTGCGCTCGACAGCTTCCCCAAAGGGGAAGCCAAAGAAAACGGGCACGGCCTTTTGGCCGTGCCCAATCGTATTTCATGCGCTATCAGCACATCACCGCGCCGGCGGGGATGGCATCGTCCAGCATGAGGAGGTTCAGCTTCTCCTCGCCCTTTTCGGTGTGGACGGCGGAGATGAGCATACCGTTGCTCTCCAGACCCATCATCTTGCGAGGGGGCAGGTTGACGATGGCACAGAGGGTCTTGCCCACCAGCTCCTCAGGCTTGTAGTACTTGGCGATGCCGGAGAGAATCTGGCGCTCGGTGCCGGAGCCGTCGTCGAGGGTGAAGCGCAGGAGCTTTTCGCTCTTCTTCACATTCTCGCATTTGAGCACCTTCACGGCGCGGAAGTCGCACTTGGCGAAGTCGTCAAAGACCACGCTCTCCTTGAAGGGCTCAATGGGGTCCTTCTCCGGGGCGGAGAGCTTCTCCAGCTCCTCCAGCTCCTTGTCCATGTCGATGCGGGGGAAGAGGTTCTCGCCCTTGTTCACCAGCGCGGTGGCGGGCTCCAGACCCCACTGGGCGGCGCTGTCCCAGGTGGTGATGGCGGCATCGGCGCCGATCTGGGCGAAGAGCCTGTCCATGCTCTCGGGCATGAAGGGCTGCAGCAGGGTGCCGCAGATGCGGAGAGTCTCCAGCAGGTTGTAGAGCACGCGGGCCAGACGGGGCTTCTGCTCCTCGCTCTTGGCCAGTACCCAGGGGGCGGTCTCGTCGATATACTTGTTGGCGCGGGCGATGAGCTTAAAGACCTCGGCCAGACCGTTCTGGAGCTGGAACTTCTCCATGGCGGCCTCGTAGCGGTTCCGGAGGCCCTTAGCCATCTCCATAAGCTCGGCATCCTCGGGGCCCTCGGCCTGCTCTGCGGGGAGCTGACCGCCGAAATACTTGCCCACCATGGCGGTGGTGCGGCTCAGGAGATTGCCCAGATCGTTGGCCAGATCGGTATTGATGCAGGAGATGAGCAGCTTGTTGGAGAAGTCGCCGTCGGAGCCGAAGGGGAAGGTGCGCAGCAGGAAGAAGCGCAGCGCATCCACGCCGTAGCGCTGAGCCAGAATATAGGGGTCGATGATGTTGACGGACTTGTTCTCCTTGCTCTTGGAAATCTTGCCGCCGTCAATGACCAGCCAGCCGTGGCCGAAGACCTTTTTGGGCAGGGGCAGCTCCATGCTCATGAGCATGGCAGGCCAGATGATGGAGTGGAAGCGGACGATCTCCTTGCCCACCACATGGACATCGGCGGGCCAGTACTTATCGAACTCATCGTAGCGGTCATTCATGTAGCCCAGCGCGGTGATGTAGTTGGAGAGGGCATCCACCCAGACATAGACCACATGACCCTCGTCAAAGTCCACGGGCACGCCCCACTTGAAGCTGGTGCGGCTGACGCACAGGTCCTGCAGACCGCCCTCGCAGTCGATGAAGTTGTGGATCATCTCGTTGACGCGGCTGGCGGGCTCCAGAAAATCGGTCTCGGTCAGGAGCTTGCGCACGGGCTCGGCGTAGTTGGAGAGCTTGAAGAAGTAGGCCTCTTCCTCGGCGTACTTCACCTCGCGGCCGCAGTCGGGGCACTTGCCGTCCACCAGCTGGCTCTCGGTCCAGAAGCTCTCGCAGGGGGTGCAGTACATACCGGCGTACTTGCCCTTGTAGATGTCGCCCTTGTCGTACATCTTGCGGAAGATGCGCTGGATGGCGGCCACATGGTAGTCGTCGGTGGTGCGGATAAAGCGGTCGTTGGAGATGTTCATGAGCTTCCACAAATCCTTGATGCCGCCGGGAGCGATGACAATGTCGTCCACGAACTGCTGGGGAGTCTTGCCCGCGGCCTTGGCCTTTTCCTCGATCTTCTGGCCGTGCTCATCGGTGCCGGTGAGGAACATCACATCGTAGCCCTGCAGCCGCTTATAGCGGGCAATGGCATCGCTGGCCACGGTGCAGTAGGTGTGGCCGATGTGCAGCTTGTCCGAGGGGTAATAAATCGGTGTGGTGATATAGAAGGTCTTCTTTTCCATGCCTTTGTCTCCTTGTATGTGAATGGTTGTTGTGCTTACATGATTCATATTCCTGTTGTGGCTGTGAAACGGGGTAAGAATCTCTCTTGGCTCCCTCTGTGAGGGAGCTGCCCCAGTGCGTACACTGGGGCTGAGGGAGAGAAAAGCTTTTGAGCTGTTTTGTGGACGCTCCCTCCCTCAGTCGCTTCGCGACAGCTCCCTCATCTGAGGGAGCCATGACACGCCAGTGCCTTACCACCAGATCTCCTCTCCCCCGCCGTCCTCCTCGGGGAAGATGGGGGTATCGGAAATCTCCGGGACGTCCTCGCTCTTTTTGGCCAGCTTTGCCTCGATGTCCTCGGTGTGGTAATTATAAACGGAATAGTACTTGTGATAATCGCCGTTGCCACCCTTGATGAGCTTGCCGTCCGCATCGTAGACCTTGCACCAGATGGTAACCCGGTAGCCCACGGTGACCACATTGCCGGCATTGTCCACCATGGTCTTGTCCTCGGCCTCCAGCTCCTCGATATCGGAGGAGCAGAGCTCCACAGTGTTGTGCTCTAAATCGGTGCCGATGAGCTGCACGGTAACGCTGCCGTTTTCCACAAAGGCGTGGATGCGGATGGGATACTCCCGGTCGTTGGTGAATTTATATTCCGGCCCGCCCCAGCTGACGGTGGCATCATAGCCGGCGGGGAGATAGCTCACGGGGAAATAGTGGCAGGAGCGGGTGTTGATCTTCACATCGCTCAAAAGACAGGCCACAAAGAGCGTACTGCTGACCTGACAGATGCCGCCGCCGTACTCCTCCACCACCTGTCCGTCCACATAGGCACCGGCTGTCCACCAGCCGTTTTCCGCGTTCCGCTGCCCCAGACAGTCGTTGTAGCTGAAGGTCTCGCCGGGCTGGAGGGTGACGGCGGAGAGCTTTTCGCAGGCCTTGGTCACGTTGTTGATGCGGTTCTGGGTGCTGCCGGCAAGAGAGGTGCTCTTCTCGCCCAGCACATCCCGGAAGAGCAGGGCGTTGAGCTCATCCTGGCTCATTTCCGGCTCGCTGGTAATCAGCGGAATGGCCACGGTCTCGCCGTATGCCGCCGCTGCCCAGAGCTTTTTCGCTTCCTCCAGATCGAAGTCCAACCCCTGCTCCGAGGGCGTACCCTGCCCGGTGGCGGGGTCGTAGACCGAGGAGACGCTCTCGTGGCAGAGCTCCGCATGGAGCCTTTCCAGATCCACGCCCTCGTCGGTTTTCAGCTCCTGCTCGTAGACGATGGGGGTGGGGTCGGCATCCAGAATGGCGGCGCGGAGCACCTCGATGATTTTCCCCTCGTCCACATTCATGGCGAAAGCGCCCTTGAGAATGTTGATGCTGTATTTGCCGATGCGATAGCTGCTCCTGACCAGCTTATCGTTCAGGGCGGTAACGGTGTCGCCCACCAGACTCTTCAGCGCGGCCTCGTCCAGACTGCGGCTGGTGGGCGCAGAGAGCTCGGCGGTGGCGGCAAAATAGCGGTGGCGCACATAGGCCGTCAGCCGCTGGAACCAGCTCCCGCTGCGGCCATAGTCCCAGGCAGCGTTCAGCGCGTCCTCGATGTGGAGCTGCAGGTTCACATCCTCCACGCTGACGCTGAGGGTGGTGTTCATGGGCAGCTTCACGCTGACGCTGTAGCCCCTGTAGGCACCCTCCTCCAGCTCGGTGAGCACCTTTTCCGCTTCCTCATGGGTCAGGTTGCTCAGCTCCACCCCGTTGACGCTGACACCGGGGTAGACGGTGTTCATGCTCCGCATGGCGTTGTTGAGATAGAGCACAGCGCCCAGCGCCGAGCCCAGCAGCAACGCCGCGAGGATCACAGCCGCAATGGCCGCCGGCGAAAGTCCCCTGCGGGAGTGTTTTTTCTTTTTCTCGTTGTCTATGGTGTCCTCCTTGCCGATGAGCGGCAATGCCCAAGCCTGCGGCGGACTGCTCAAAGCGCCTCGCAGAGTTCACGCCCGCAGGCGTGAAAAAATCAAATCATTTTCATGGGGGCTTTGCCCCTGTGAAAATACCCTGAGGCGCGGTCTATTGACGCGCCCTCGCGCCGAACAAGGCGGCCTGCCGCCGCGATAAGCGCGAGTATCCCCTCGTCAGCGATGGCGCAGCCATCGCTGACGAAGAGCATTCAGTGCAAAAACGGCGCCTGATCCTCAATCTCCTCCATGCCGCCGCGCTGCTCGAACTGCTCGCGCATCCAGGGGTTGGCATCGAACTTTTCGCGGGTCTGAGCCTCCAGCAGAATGCCGATGAGGGCGTTGCTCACTAAAAAGCCCGAGGGGGTAAAGCGCCAGCGGTCGCGGTTGGCGTTGCCCTGCTTATTGGGCACCTTCACCGCCCAGCCCCGCTCCTGCATCTGCTCCAGCATACGCTCGATGGGGGCGAAGTCGCTGCGGTAGAGATTGGTATAGTCCTCTTTATTGATGCCGTAGGCGGTGCGCATCCCCAGCAGGATGTACTCGGCGGCCTGATCCAGCATCCCGATGGGCTCGCTGGAGTCGATGACGCTCTTGTTGCCCAGCACCCCGGCGGTAAAGCCCCGGACATTGCGGATATAGCTGTAGCGAAGCTGCGCCACATAGGAATGGGCGGCAGCGCCGAAGCCCACATATTCCTGACAGCGCCAGTACTTGAGATTATGCCTGCTCTCAAAGCCCGGCCGGGAGAAGTTGGAAATCTCATACTGCCGGAAGCCCCGGCGCTCTAAAAAGTCCACGGTATAGAGGTACATATCCGCCTGCATATCCTCATCGGGGATCAGGGGCGAGTCGATGTAGGTATTGTACATGGGGGTGCCCTCCTCCAGCCGGAGGCCGTAGCAGCTCAGATGGGTGGGCTTGAGAGCCACGGCCTTGGCGAGGGTATCGGCCCAGTCCTCCTTGGTCTGACTGGGCAGACCGTAGATGAGGTCAATGGAGATATTGTGAAAGCCCGCCTGCCGCGCCCGCTGGACGCCGGCAATGACCTGCCGCCAGTTGTGGCGGCGGCCTATGAGCCTGAGAATGTCGTCGTTGGCGCTCTGGGCACCGATGGAGATGCGGTTCACGCCCTCCTTGCGGAGCCGGCGCAGCTCCCGGCGGTGCATACTGTCGGGGTTACACTCCACGGTGATTTCACTGCTCCTGAGCAGGCGGTCGGTGGCCTTGATCTCCCGCAGCAGCTCGCAGAGACGCTCCGCCCCGTAGTAGCTGGGAGTGCCGCCGCCGAAGTACACGCTGTCAAGGTAATACTCCTTCAGTCGGGGAAAGGTCTCCTGCATCTGCAGCAGCAGCGCGTCCTGATAGGGGTTCATGAGCTTGTCCTGATTGGCCATGCTGCAAAAGTCGCAGTAGCCGCACTTGGAGGCGCAGAACGGGATATGCACATATACGCCGAGGCGTTTTTCTTCGTCCATTTACTAACTCCTAAAAGGGGTATTGCAGAAAGCTGTCTCAGGCTGTGTAAAAAGCCTGCCATTGCTGTGAAGGGAATTGCAGCCTATTCCCCCCCCCGGCTCCCTCTGTGAGGGAGCTGTCGAGCGGAGCGAGACTGAGGGAGAGAAAAGCGGAAGTATGCGGGTAGTCGGTCTCTCCCTCAGTCACCAGTGTGCGCACTGGTGACAGCTCCCTCACAGAGGGAGCCAGGAAGCGTTCCTTCAGCATTTTCGCAGCAATGACAGAGACTTATTTTACAGCTCCCTTCATTTCAAAACAGGCTGACCACCAGCTCGGTGTACTCGTTGGGGTTCTCCACGGCGTAGCCGGCGGCGATCTCGGCCTGGGTCAGCAGCACCTTGGCCATGGCGGCGGCCCGCTGGGTGCTGCCGTTTTTACGCTCGCTCTCCAGCTTCTGCACGGCGGCGTGGCTCAGATTCAGCTCCAGCACGCGCCTGGCCTTCATGTTCATATTGTTCATATCCACACCGGGCAGGGAGCGGAAGTAGCGCTCCATCTCCAGCGTGATCTCGCCCTCGGAGGAAAGGCAGACGGGATGGCTCTCCAGACGGTTGGAAATCTTCACGCTCTGCACCCGCTCGCCGCACTGCTCGCGCACAAAGTCGATGAGCTCTTTATTCTCCTCGTTTACCTTTTCGCTCTCGGCCTTCTCCTCCTCGCTCTCCAGACCCAGATCCTCGCCGCAGACATTGCGGAATTCCTTCTCGGCATAGGCGCGGAGAATCTCGGTGACGAACTCGTCGGCCTCGTAGGTGAAGCAGAGGAAGTCGTAGCCCCGGGAGCGCACCCGTTCGGTCTGGGGCAGGGCGGCAGCCCGCTCGTTGCTGTCGGCAGCGGCGTAGTAGATATACTTCTGCTCCTCGGGCATTTTGTCGGTGTATTCCCTGAGGGTAACCATCTTGCCCTCGGCGGCAGAGTAGTAGAGCAGCAGATCCTGCAGTAGCTCCTTCTTCATGCCGTAGTCGCCCACAATGCCGTACTTGAGCTGGATGCCGAAGGTATCAAAGAACTTTTCGTACTTCTCCCGCTCGTTTTCCAGCAGGCGCGTCAGCTCGGCCTTGATCTTCTTCTCCAGATTGTTGGCAATGAGCTTCAGCTGCCGGTCGTGCTGCAGCAGCTCCCGGGAGATGTTCAGACTCAGATCGGGGGAGTCCACAATGCCCCGGACAAAGCGGAAGCAGTCGGGCAACAGGTCGGCGCACCTGTCCATGATCATCACGCCGTTGGAGTAGAGCCGCAGGCCGCTCTGGTAGTCCCGGGAATAGAAATCGTAGGGAGCCTTGGCGGGGATGAACAGCAGGCAGCGGTAGCTGACCATGCCCTCGGCGTTCACGCGGATGACGCTGATGGGGTCCTCGCTCTCGTGGAAGCTCTCCTTGAAGAAGGCGATGCACTCCTCGTCGCTGGCCTCCTTGCGGCTGCGCTGCCAGATGGGCACCATGGAGTTGATGGTGTCCTCCACCTCCTCGTAGGCGTAAGTCATCTTCTCGATGCCGTTTTCGTCATACTCGCCGGTGGGCTTCTTCACGCTGCGCTCCACCATGGCTTTGATGGGCCAGCGGACATAGTCGCTGTATTTCTTCACCAGCTCCTCCAGCTTCCAGCTCTGGAGGTAGTCGCTGTACTTGTCGTCGTCGGTGTCATCCTTCAGGTAGAGCACCACATCGGTGCCCACGCTCTCCTTCTCGGCGGGGGTGACGGTGTAGCCGTCCACGCCCTCGCTGACCCAGAGATTGGCGGTCTCCGCACCGTAGGCACGGGAGAGAACCTCCACCTTCTTAGCCACCATAAAGGCGGAGTAGAAGCCCACACCGAACTGACCGATTACATCTACATCGGCCTCGGCGGCCTTCTCCGCATCCACGCTGTCGCGGAAGGCCCTGGTGCCGGACTTGGCGATGATGCCCAGGTTCTGCTCCATCTCCTCCGCGGTCATGCCGATGCCGTTATCGCTGACGGTGAGGGTACGCGCCTCCTTGTCCACCGTAAGGCAGATGCGGAAGTCGCCCCGCTCCATGCCCACGCCCTCATCGGTGAGGGAGCGGAAGCAGAGCTTGTCAATGGCATCGCTGCCATTGGATATGAGCTCACGCAGGAAAATTTCCCGGTGGGTGTAAATGGAATTGATCATAAGGTCCAAAAGCCGTTTCGACTCGGCCTTAAACTGCTTTTTCGCCATAGTAAGAAATGCGCCTCCGTTTGAAAATGTGATATTGCAGGGGATATACCCATACATCTGATTATTATATCTCCAAATGCAGGGAATTTCAACCGAGAATTTCAGCTTTTTCCATGAGTCAGGGAACCTGTCCCCGGTGACTCACTCAATTTCTAATTGCACAATTCACCGCGCTGTGATAAAATACCCTCGTTATGAAAAAGTACATTTCTCTCCTTCTTGTGCTGTGCCTTTGCTGCACGGTCTGCGGCTGCTCCAAAACGGAGGAGGCCGCCTCCACACCTGCGCCCACGGCGACACCCACGGCTCTGCCCGAATTTGTGCCCTCCGCTGTGGAAAATACCGAAACCCACGATGAGCTCAGACTCTACCGGGATTTTCTGGAGCTGAACTATGTGCCCATCACCAGTGTCTGCGGCTTCATCTCCGGGGTGGGTCTCTGCGACCTTGATCTGGACGGCAGCGCCGAGCTGATTCTCTTTGACGCGGGTGCCTCCAGCTCCATGGGCGTGCAGCTCTTCGACATCGAGAACGGCGCCGTGGTCTGCGTGTCGGCCTCCTGCGTGGAGGTGGGCAGTCTCTACAAGGGCAGCGCCTTCGACAAGCGCCACTATGTAGATACCGTGGACTTCTCCGCCTTCCGGCTCATCGAGCTTGCCGACGGGCAGCTCTTCTTCACCGTCACGAGCATGAACGGCGACGACACCCTCCGCTTCATCGAGCGCTTCCGCTTCGGCCGGGACGAGAACGCTATGCTCACCCTCTCCTGCCTCTGCTGCGCCAACGAGGGCTACGACCCCGAGACCGGCGAGCTCAGATACACCGTCTACACCCGGGACGATGCCACCCTCACGGACGGGGAATACACGGAGATTAATGCCGCGCTGGACAGCGCCCACGATCTGGGCTATGCCGTCAGCGGCCACTTCATCTGGGAAAGCGACAGCTACAGCAGCGAGTACAGCGGCGTAATGGCCATGTACGACGCCGCCGCAGACGGCTATACCCCCGCTGTGTAAGGGGGGCGGTGCAGCATGAGCTTATCCTCTCCCTTTTATCTCTTTTTCTTCTTCCCCGCCGTATATCTGCTCTCCTCGCTGCTCCACGGCAGGGCAAAAAAGCTCTGGCTCTGCGTGGCGCTGCTGGGCTTCTATGCCTTCGGCGATCTGAAAAACCTGCCCTTCCTGCTGTTTTTCGCCCTCTTCCAGTATGGTCTGGCGCTGAAAATGCAGGGGAAAAAGGCGCTGCTGATCCTTGGCATCGTGCTGGACACCGCCGCTCTCTGCACCTTCAAATTCTTCAGCAACGCCCCTCTGGGTATATCCTTCTTCACCTTTCAGGCCATCGCCTATCTGGTGGAGGTCTATCGTGCCCCGGAAAAAGCGTCCGGGGACGCCGCCGAGGTGCTGCTCTATCTCTGCTTCTTCCCCCGGCTGGTGGCCGGCCCGCTCATGGGCTGGGACGAGCACCACAGGCAGTATGAAAATCTGCACCGGGACGCCAAACTCACCGCAGAGGGTCTGCGGCGCTTCGCTCTGGGTCTGGGGAAAAAGGTGCTGCTGGCAGACATCCTCGCCGCCGTGGTGGACGAGGTCTACGCTGCCGAGGCTGCCTCCGTGGGTACCGCCGGGGCGTGGCTGGCCGCCTTCGCCTACTGTCTGCAGCTCTACTTCGACTTCTCCGGCTACAGCGACATGGCCATCGGCATGGGTAAGGTCTTCGGCTTCCGCTTCCCGGAAAACTTCGACCACCCCTACCGCGCCGTCAGCATCAGCGATTTCTGGCGGCGCTGGCACATCACCCTGGGCGGCTGGTTCAAAAGCTATGTCTACATCCCCCTGGGCGGCAACCGCAAGGGGAAGCTGCGCACCGCTCTCAATAAGCTGATCGTCTTCGCTCTCACAGGGCTGTGGCACGGCTTCGGCTGGAACTTCCTCCTCTGGGGACTGTGGCACGGTCTCTTCACCGCGCTGGAAAGTCTGGTTCATGTGCGCCGCCGGGTGTCTGTGGTCTACACGCCCTTTGTGGTGCTGCTGGGCTTTGTGATGTTCCGCGCCGGCAGCGTGGAGCAGGGTCTGACGCTGCTGGGGCGTATGTTCTCCTATGCCCCCGGTCTGATGCCCCGGCTCAACGGCGTGCGCATTGCCGCGCTGGTGCTGGCCGCGCCCCTCTCGCTTCTGAAGCTGCCGGAAAGGAGCAAAAAGGAGCGGGAGATTCCCATCATTTTCCCCACCATCGGCGCAGCAGTGCTGCTGCTCCTGTCCGTCATCGTCATGTCGGGCAACAATTTTGCCCCGTTTATCTACGCGCAGTTCTGATTTGCCTCATTGGAAGGCTCTGTTCCTCAGGAGGTATGCTCTCTTGTCCACAAAAAGACGAACCGCCTATGCGTTTATAGGCTTCTTTCTCATCCTCTGCCTGATTCCCTCTCTGGGCATGGCCATGTTCGGCAGCAGCAAGGCCGGAGCCAATGAGATTCTCAGCCCCAAGCCCGCCCTCCGGGAAAAGGACGGCAGCCTCAACTTCGACTGTCTCTCGGAGCTCAGCGACTATCTCACCGACCGCTGCTTTCTCCGGCAGGAGCTCATCACCCTGCGCAATAAGCTCAGCGTGAACATCTTCGGCACCTCCCCCAACGAGAAGGTGACGCTGGGACGGGAGGACTGGCTCTTCTACGCCGAAACCCTCTCCGGTATCGCCCTCTCCGACCATGAGCTCTGGTGCGCTGCCGAGAATCTGAAGCTGCTCGAAGAATATGCGGAGAGCCGGGGCAGCGAATTTCTCTTCGTGCTTTGCCCCAACAAGTCCAGCCTCTGCACCGATCCCGTGGGCTACGGCACGCCCTCCACGGACGGCCAGCGCTTCGAGACCCTGCTGGATAGTCTGGGCGTAGCCCACTGCTCCCTCTACGGCGTTCTGCGGATGCGGGAGGACTGCTTCTACCACGCCGACTCCCACTGGAACGGCTACGGCGCCGCCGTGGCTGCCGATGCAATCAACGCCGCCCTTGGCCGCAGCAGCGACTACGCCGCCGGCCCCTTCCGTGAGGGCAGCGGCCACGCCGGGGACCTCTCGGAGATGCTCTACCCCGCCTCCCCCACCGTGGAAACTGAGCTGCTCTACGACTTCAGCTTCAGCTATACCTCCAACTACCACGCACCCAACGACCTCTCCATCAGCACCCAGGGTCAGGGCGAGGGCAGCCTCTTCTGCTACCGGGACAGCTTCGGCAACGACCTGCACCCCTATCTGGCCGAGGGCTTCCAAAGCGCCCGTTTCTCCCGCAAAACCTCCTTCGACCTGACGGCGCTCAGCGAGGATGTACTGCTCATCGAGCTGGTGGAGCGCAACATCGACTATCTCAGCCGCTACGACCACACTTACCCCGCCCCGGAGCGCAAGCTGAATCTCAGCACCCAGAGCGCCGAGGCCGTCAGCGCCAACCTCAGCGAGGAGGGCGGGCTTGTCCGCATCAGCGGCGAGCTGGCAAGCTTCGACGAGGCTCCCCTCTACCTGCGAGTGGACGGCAGGCTCTATGAATGCGCCCCCAAAAGCGCGGGCTTCACCCTCTGCCTGCCGGAGTGGAACGGCGAAGCGGAGCTCATCTATCAGTCAGGCGGCCGGCTCTATGCCGCGCCTGTGATACTGCGTTAGCCTCCGTAGGGCTCGGCCTCCCGGACGAGCCGTTGCTTCCCCAATGGTTCGGTTCCGGGCAAAATCACCGGGTCCGGGTTTTTGCCCGAATACCAATAAGTCTCACAATTTACATCTGCAATAAAGGAGTATATCAACATGAAAAAGTATCTTTCTCTCGTAATCGCTCTTGTCTGCCTGCTGAGCCTCTGCGCCTGCGGCGGCAGCAAGACCGAGGAAAAAGCCCAGCCGAGCGCTGCCCCCGTGGTGACCGCCGAGCCCGCCGCCGAAGTGAGCGCTCCCACCGAGGAGCCCGCGCAGCCCACGGAAGCGCCTGTGGTTGAGCAGAAGGGTCCCTCCGCTTACGAGCAGGCCAGGGCGCTGGAGGGCGAGAGCGTGGATGCGCTCATCGCCGCAGTCGGTGAGCCCCTGAGCCGCGAGGACTATGCCCCCTCCTGCCTGGGTGACGGCGAAGACGGCATCTGGCACTACGACGGCTTTGATGTTTACACCTACCGCGAGGGTGAAAACGAGAGCGTTTATGCCGTCATGGAGGGCTAATCTGTTCGATAACCCGGTATTTTCTATTACACGCCATCCTCAAATCAAGATATTTATATATTTTGATACATTTTTTCTCTTTACAAAACCTTGATTTGTGTTAAAATAACAGTAACTCTGAACCAATATCGGTGATAACCGCGCCTGCGGGTGTGGATTACATATCACAACAAATTTTTTTGGAGGAACATTCCGCAATGAAAAAGCTGCTTGCACTGACCCTGGCTCTGTGCATGGTTCTGTCCCTGTGCGCCTGTGGCGGCACCAAGACAGAGACCAAGACCGAAACCCCCGCTACCGAGGCTCCCGCTGCCGAGCCCGCCGCTGAGACTGCCGATGTCAAGACCTACAACGTGGGCGTTGCCATCTACCAGTTCAACGACAACTTCATGACCCTCTACCGCAACGAGATCGAAGCCTACTTCAAGACCCTCGAGACCGAAACCGAGAAGTACAATGTTCAGATCGTCGACTCCAAGAACGACATGGCTGAGCAGTCCAACCAGATCGACACCTTCATCACCCAGGGCATGGACGTCATCATCCTGAACCTGGTCCAGACCTCCTCCGCTGATGCCATCATCGACAAGATCGTGGCCGCCGGCATCCCCTGCGTCCTCATCAACCGTGAGCCCCTCGGCGACAACGGCGACGAGTCCTACGCCGGCATCCTTGACAACGCCACCGTCTGCTACGTCGGCGCTGACGCCCGTCAGTCCGGCACCTTCCAGGGCCAGATCGTTGCTGACCTTGAGAACCACGGCGACATCAACGGCGACGGCAAGATCAGCTACGTCATGATCGAGGGCGACCCCGAGAACGTTGACGCTCAGTACCGCACCGAGTTCTCCATCAAGGCTCTGACCGACGCCGGCTACGAAGTCGAGTGCCTGGCCGACCAGGTTGGCAACTGGGATACCGCCCAGGGCCAGCAGATCGCTGCCAACGCTCTGACCCAGTACGGTGATCAGATCGAGGTCATCTTCTGCAACAACGACGGCATGGCTCTCGGCGCTTACGCTGCCATCGAGGCCGCCGGCCGCACCGTGGGCAAGGACATCTACCTGCTGGGTGTCGACGCTCTGGACGAGTGCGTTGAGATGGTCAACAACGGCACCATGACCGGCACCGTTCTGAACGACCACATTGGCCAGTCCCACACCGCTGTCGACGTGGCTGTCAAGGCTCTCCACGGCGAGACCATCGACAACTACTACTGGGTCGACTACGTGATGGTCAAGTAATTTAATCCCTTTCGCAATCATACGGCTGGGCCCCAAAAAGGCTCAGCCGTTTTTACAATGACGCCCCGATGTTTTCCGGGTGTGAAATACCTCTTCAGTCTCGCTTCGCGAGCCAGCTTCCCCAAAGGAGAAGTCTTTTGCCCCGCAGGGGCGGGAGAGTTGCCCTCCCCTTTGGGGAGGGTGGCACGAAGTGTCGGGAGAGGTTCTCATCCCCGGAAAGCACCGCTGGTGCAATAGTCAAAAACAGGAGGGTTGCAATAATGTCCGAATTTCTGTTGGAGATGCGCGGTGTCTGTAAGTCCTTCCCCGGTGTAAAGGCTCTGGACCATGTGCAGCTTCAGCTCCGTCCCGGCAGCGTCCATGCCCTCATGGGCGAGAACGGCGCCGGCAAGTCCACGCTGATGAAGTGTATGTTCGGCATCTACACCATGGACGAGGGCGAAATCTACATCGACGGCACGAAGACTCAGATCCACGATCCCATGGACGCGCTGAAAAAGGGCATCGCCATGGTGCATCAGGAGCTTCAGCCCATCCCCGCGCGCACCATCGGCGAGAATATTTTCCTGGGCCGCTATCCCATGAAGAAGGCTCTGGGCTTTATCCCCGTGGTAGACCACAAAAAAATGTATGAAGACACCGCCGAGCTGCTGAAAAAGGTCCGCATGGACTTCGATCCCCGGCAGAAGCTGGGCGAGCTCAGCGTCAGCCAGATGCAGAGCGTGGAGATTGCCAAGGCCGTCTCCGCCAACTGCCGGGTGCTGATTCTTGACGAGCCCACCTCCTCCCTGACTCAGAACGAGGTGGAGGCTCTCTTCCGCATCATCGATGATCTGAAGAAGGACGGCGTGGCCATCGTCTACATCTCTCACAAGATGGACGAGATTCTGCGCATTGCCGACGATGTGACCATCATGCGTGACGGCCAGTACATCGGCACCTGGCCCGCCAGCGAGATGACCACCGAGAGCATCATCACCAAAATGGTGGGCCGCGAGCTCACCAACCTCTACCCCAAGCGGGAGAACAAGCCCGCCGAGGTGGTCTTTGAGGTGGAAAACTTCAGCTCCATCAACCCCAAGAGCTTCCGCAATGTGAGCTTTAATCTCCGCAAGGGCGAGATTCTGGGCGTAGGCGGTCTGGTGGGCGCTCAGCGCACCGAGCTCATGGAGGGTCTATTCGGCACCCGCTCCCACACCACCGGCACCATCCGCTACAAGGGCAAGGACATGAAAATCAACCGCCCCAAGGATGCCATCGATCAGGGCGTGGCCATGCTCACGGAGGATCGGCGCGGCAGCGGTATTCTGGGCGTTCTCTCCGTGGCGGACAATATCTCCGTATCCTCGCTCAATAAGTATCTGGACTTCGGCATCATGCTCAACAGCAGGAAGATCGACGCTCTGGTGGATGAGAATGTTCAGAAAATGAACATCAAAACCCCCTCCGGCAAGACCCAGATTCAGTCTCTCTCCGGCGGCAACCAGCAGAAGGTGCTGGTGGGACGCTGGCTGGCCAACGACCCCGATGTGCTCATCCTCGACGAGCCCACCCGCGGAATCGATGTGGGTGCCAAGTACGAGATTTACTGCATCATCGCCGATCTGGCCGCCCAGGGCAAGAGCATTATCATGATCTCCTCGGAGATGAGCGAGCTCATCGGTATGTCCGATCGGATCATGGTCATGTGCGACGGCCGCGTCACCGGCTTCCTGGAGGGCGAAGAGGCCACTCAGGAAAACATCATGAGCCTTGCAACCCAGTTCGAATAAGAGGAGGAAGAGAATCATGCAGAAAACAAAAAAGAGCCCCATTGAGGCCATTGTCGGATACATAAAGGCCAACCCCATCGTGGTGCTGCTGGTACTGGCCGCCGTGATCGTGGGCATCACCAAGGAGAAGTTCTTCTCCTGGGGCAACCTGAACAATCTGGTTTCCAACACCGCCGTCCGCTTTCTCATCGCGCTGGGCGTTTCCGGCTGCCTCATCACCAAGGGCACTGACCTGAGCGCCGGCCGTCAGGTGGGTCTGGCCGCCTGCATTACCGGCATTCTGGTGCAGCGCGCCGACTATGCCTCCCGCCGCTTTGCCAACCTGCCCGAGTTTAATATGTGGGTAGCTCTGCTCATCGTCATCGCGCTGGGCGCCCTCTTCGGCTTTGTCAACGGCACCATCATCACCCGGCTCCATGTGCCCCCCTTCATCACCACGCTGGGCACCCAGACCATCGTCTACGGCATCTGCCTGGTGCTCACCGATGCCCAGCCCATCGGCGGCTTCAACAACCAGTATATCAAGCGCGTTACGGGCCGCATCGGCGATGTGAAGAGCTTCTATATCCCCTATCTGTTCTTTGTGGCGCTGTTCTTCGGTCTGCTGTTCTGGTTCCTCTACAACAAGACCCGCCACGGCAAGTATATGTACGCCATCGGCGGCAACGAGAACGCTGCCGAGGTCTCCGGCGTCAACACCGCCTGGACGCTCACCAAAATCTATATGCTGGCCGGTGTTATGTACGCCGTGGCCGGCTACCTGCTGGCTGCCAAGGCCGGCGGCGCTTCCTCCGGTCTGGGCTCCGGCTATGAGCTGGAGGCCATCGCCGGCTGCACCATCGGCGGCGTGTCCACCACCGGCGGCATCGGCACCGTGGGCGGCGTCCTGGTGGGCGTGCTGGTGTTTGAGCTGCTGAAGATCGTGCTGCAGTTCCTGGGCGTGAACCCCTACTACAACTTCATCGTGCAGGGCCTCGTCATCGTCGTCGCCGTGGCTCTGGATATCCGCAAGTACATCGCCAAGAAGTAAAGTTGATTTCAGCCACGGCACAACGCCGTGGCTGTTTTTATTTGCGCCCCCCATTTTCTCTTTCTCGCGAGAAAGAGAAAACGCGCCGCGCCCGGTGCAAAAGAGAAAGAGCCTTTCGGCGGCAGCACGCCGCCGTCGGAAAATCTCAAGCTCTACGGCCTTGCTTCCTCAATCTTCCAGACGCTTCGGGATAGCTTTCCGCTGCCGCTGCAAACTGCTGAGCATCAGCGACTGAGCGGAAGGGGTTCATTTCCTCCTCCGCCGACATTCTGTCGGCGCTCTTCTTATCTCTTTCCCACCGCCAGCCGCGCTTTACGCTGCCAGGCTGTAGAGCCCCGGCTCTGCGCTGTAGCAGAAGCGGATGGTGCCCCAGCGGTAGTCGTAGAGACTTTTGCACACGCCGCCGTCGTAGATATGGCAGTCCTGCCAGACCACCCGCTGGTCCTTCAGCACCCGCTCTCCGGCCAGAAGCCTGTCCGCTGCGTCATAGGCGCGTTTGTCCGGTTGGATGGCGGCGAAATAGCCCTCCACCTTGCCGCAATAGCGCTCATCGGCGTAGATGACCTCGGAGAGCGTGTCCGGGAATTCCGGGGACGCCACCCGGTTCAGCAGCAGCTCCCCGATGCACAGCCGCCACTCGTCGCAGAAGCTGACGATGCCCGTGCAGGCATAGATGGCCCTGGCCAGCAGCTCCCGGTCGTCCTCTTCCGGCTCCTGCGCCAGCACTGCCGTGGGCAGCAGCAGGGATAAAATCAGCAGAAAAATCAAAATACGCAGTCTTCTCATGTTTTGCACCGCCTTTCAGGGGCAGTATACAGGAGAAGTCCTGCGTATTTTGTCGCTTTATAGGGTTACAACGCAGCCGACGGGAGATTTTTCATCCACCACGAAGCTTTTGTCCACCTTCGTCACAGTCTCATAGTGGGCCGTGAACGCCTCCGCCGTGCCGATGACCTCGTAGCCGAAGCCCTTGCCCCGGTAGTGCATGGGCACCACGCAGCGGGGCGCGATCCTCTCGGCGATGGCGTAGGCCTCATCACCGTTGACGGTGTAGAAGCCGCCCACGGGAATCAGCAGCACCGTGCAGCCCCGGAGCGCCGCAAGCTGCTCCTCCGTGGGCATACAGCCGATGTCGCCCATGTGCACCACACTCAGCTCGCCGCAGTCGAAGCGGCGCAGGATGTTCTCGCCCCGCTTGCTGCCCCTGGCATCGTCGTGGTAGCTCCGCAGCTCCGTGACTTTGAAGTCGGGAGGGGCGGCTCTGCCGGAGAGGGTCACACCCTCGGCAAAGCTGTGGTCGCCGTGGCCGTGGCTGCAAAAGACCGCGTCGGCCTGCTCGCGGATGTTGGCCATCCCGGGCACGGAGCCGTCGGCGAAGGGGTCTAGCACAAAGCTGTAGTCTCCGTACTCCACGCGGAAGCAGGAATGACCCAGATGGGTCAGAGTAATGCCGGACATGATGGGGTTCCTCCTTTGATTCTTCCTTGTCAATGGGTTTTTTGTACATAAACCCTACCATATTTTCCCTGAAAATGCAAGCACGACTAAAAACCGGCGCCTCTGTCCACACTAAGGGCATGAAAAGGAGGCGGGACTTTGCAGGGAAAAGTGGAAATATGCGGGGTGAACACCGCCAGACTGCCGCTGCTGAACGCGGAGCGCACCCGGCAGCTATTGCAGCGGAGCCGACAGGGGGACGAGCTGGCCCGCAGCGAGCTCATTGAGGGCAACCTGCGGCTGGTGCTCAGCGTGCTTCAGCGCTTCAACGCCCGGGGCGAGAGCATGGACGACCTCTTTCAGGTGGGCTGCATCGGGCTGATGAAGGCCATTGACAACTTTGACCTGGAGCAGCACGATGTGCGCTTCAGCACCTACGGGGTGCCCATGATTGCCGGGGAAATTCGCCGCTATCTGCGGGACAACAGTCCCTTGCGCATCTCCCGGAGCATACGGGACACGGCCTACCGGGTACTGCAAACCAAGGAGCGGCTCCTCAGCGAGACCGGGCGGGAGCCCGGCATGGAGGAGATTGCCGCGGCGCTGGGACTGGAGCGGCGGGAGGTGGTCTTTGCGCTGGATGCCATCAGCGACCCGCTGAGCCTGTCAGAGCCGGTCTACAGCGACGGCAGCGGCGAGGATCTGACCGTGATGGATCAGCTCTCCGACCCGGCCAACACCGACGAGGCGTGGATCGAGACCATGGCCATGGACGATGCCATGCAGCGGCTTTCCGAGAGGGAAAAGCGCATTCTGTCCCTGCGATTCTACGAGGGACGGACACAGATGGAGGTTTCGTCCATGGTGGGCATCTCTCAGGCTCAGGTGTCACGGCTGGAAAAGAGCGCCATCGAGCGGATCAAGAAGAATATTATGGCCTGAGGGCGCATAGGCTTTTCCGGGAGGCGAGGTCATTTTGGAACTGAGTTTGCAGGAACTGCGTTATCGCGAGGTGATCAACACCCGCACCGGGGAAAGGCTGGGCTATGTGAGCGATGTGCTGCTGGACACCGCCACCGGGCGGATCGTGGCGCTGCTGGTACCCGGAAAGCCCCGGCTGCTGGGCATTTTCGGCCGGGAGGACGACTATATGCTCCCCTGGACGGGAATATCCCGCCTGGGCGAGGACATCATACTGGTAGACGGCAGTGAGCCCCTGAAGCGCCGATTGTGAAAATTGGGGACGGTTCTCAATTCCCACTTTGGGAAACGAGAACCGTCCCCAATTCCCAAAATTGACAGCGGCGGCAGACGGTGCTATACTGACTGCAAAATTCCAGATAAAGGAAGCGAAACAGATATGAGCAAAGGTTGTCAGGAAGGCAAGGGTACCCCCAAGCTCACAGAGATCCTCTGCCCCCGCTGCGGCGAGGTCATAGAGGTGTTCGTGAAGATGGGCGGCGGCGTGAACGAAACCGGGCGCTTCGTCAGCGATGAGAAGTGCCCCAAATGCGGCTTCGTGGCCGAGGCGGGTATGCCCGTGTACGACTTCAAGCTGGCATAAGGGCGTATGGAAAAAGCAGCAGGTTTTGCACCTGCTGCTTTTTTGTCTGTTCAGATACCGAGAGCGGCCTTGAGAGCGTCTACCTTGTCGGTGTTCTCCCACTTCACGCCCAGATCTTCGCGGCCCATGTGGCCGTAGGCGGCCAGAGCGCGGTAGATGGGCTTGCGGAGGTCAAGGTCGCGGATGATGGCGGCGGGGCGCAGGTCAAAGACCTTGTTGACGGCCTCGGAGAGAGCCGCATCGCTGACCGTGCCGGTGCCGAAGCTGGTCACATAAACGCTCACGGGGCTGGCCACGCCGATGGCATAGGCCAACTGCACCTGACAGCGGCGAGCCAGACCGGCGGCCACGATGTTCTTGGCCACGTAGCGGGCAGCGTAGGCGGCGCTGCGGTCCACCTTGGTGGGGTCCTTGCCGGAGAAGGCGCCGCCGCCGTGGGGAGCGGAGCCGCCGTAGGTGTCCACGATGATCTTGCGGCCGGTGAGACCACTGTCGCCCTGGGGGCCGCCGATGACGAAGCGGCCGGTGGGGTTCACGAAGTAGCGGATGTCGCCCTTGTTGAGCTCGGCGGGGATGCAGGGGAGGATGACCAGCCGGATCATGTCCTCGCGGATCTGCTCCAGCGTGGCCTCGGGAGCGTGCTGGGTGGAGAGCACCACCGTGTCGATGCGCACGGGGCGGTCGTTCTCGTCGTATTCCACCGTGACCTGGGTCTTGCCATCGGGACGGAGATAGTCCACCAGTCCCTGCTTACGCACCTCCGCCAGACGCTTGGCCATCTTGTGAGCCAGAGAGATGGGCAGGGGCATCAGCTCAGGGGTCTCGTCGCAGGCATAGCCGAACATCATGCCCTGGTCGCCGGCGCCGTTTTCCAGCTCGGCGGCCTCGCCGCCCTCCTTGGCCTCCAGCGACTTGTTCACGCCCATGGCGATGTCGCTGCTCTGCTCGTCGATATTGGTGATCACGCCGCAGGTCTCGCAGTCAAAGCCGTACTTGGCGCGGTCATAGCCGATGTCCCGGGCCACGCTGCGGGCGATGCCGGCAATGTCCACGTAGCAGGAGGTGGTGATCTCGCCCATGATGTGAATCAGGCCGGTGGACGCGGTGCACTCGCAGGCCACGTGACCCAGAGGGTCTTTCTCCAGAATGGCGTCCAGAACGGCGTCGGAGATCTGGTCGCAGAGCTTGTCGGGATGTCCCTCGGTGACGGATTCGGAAGTAAAGAGATAGTGTGCCATGATTGAGCCTCCAAAATAAAAAATGTCGCTCGCCTGAAACGGCGGACGACAACAACCGGATGATATGATAACTCATCTTTCGACTTCCGCCGACGGATTTAGCACCTTATGCTCACGCACAGGTTGCCGGGCTTCGCAGGGCCGTTCCCTCCACCACTCTTGATAAGCCGTATTCAGTTAAGCGGATGCATTATAGCAGAGCCAGGAGCCTTTGTCAAGCTTTTTCGGCTGAGTCACCGGGGACAGGTTCCCTGACTCATCAGGGAGCCGAGCCCTCGGCTCCCCTGTCGGCGCAGCCGATGGGGGAGCTGTCGCGAAGCGACTGAGGGGGTCTCAGGCATAGGCTCTGTCGATTTTGATCACGCAGAAGGTATGTGCATACTTCGCCTTCACGCCGCTGTTGATGGCTTTCACCAGCTCCTCATCGGAGAGGCCGTAGCCCATGGGGGTCATGACATCAAAGACCAGATTGGTGTGGGTGGGGCCGGGCACCATGCGGAAGTCGTGCATCTTCAGCTCCGCATCGATGCCGCTCACAATCTCTTTCACGGTACTGCGGTACTCGTTGAGCTCCTCGTTGTAGAGGTCCACAGGGTCCATATGGATCACGCTCTCACAGCCCAGCTTTTCGTCCAGCTCCACCATGGCTCTGTCCATGGCATCGTGGAGCACGAACACATCCTGCGTCCCGTCCACCTCGGCATGGACGGAGATAAACAGCCGCCCGGGGCCGTAGTCGTGGATAATCAGGTCGTGGATGCCCACCACCTCGCTGTAAGCGCAGACGATCTCCTCCACCTGTCTGGCCAGCTCCGGGTCGGCCTTCTCGCCCAGCAGAGGGGAGAGGGTGTTTTTGGCCTCCTCCACGCCGGTTTTGAGAATCAGCAGCGCCACGATGATGCCGCCGACAGCGTCCAGATTCTTTCCGGTGAAGCGGAAAATCAGCATACACAGCAGCACCACCGCCGTGGAGATGGAGTCGCTGCGGTAATCGGCCGCCGTGGCCTCCATGGCAGAGGACTCGATTTTCCTGCCGATGCGGGAGGTGAAGGCCGCCATATAGAACTTCACGGCGATGGCCAGCACCAGCACCGCCACAGCCGCCACGCTGAACTCAATGGGCTCCGGGCTGCGGAGCTTCTGAACGCTGCTCGAAAGGAGCGAGGTGCCGGTCATGAGAATCAGGCCGGCCACCACCAGCCCCGCCACATACTCAATGCGGCCATGGCCAAAGGGGTGGTCGGGATCGGGCTTGCGGTTGGACAGCCGGAAGCCCAGCAGCACCAGCACGCTGCTGCCTGCATCGGTGAGGTTGTTCACGGCATCGGCGGTGATGGCCACGGAGCCTGCCGCCTTGCCGATAATGAACTTGCCCGCGAAGAGCAGCACATTCATCACAATAGCCACGATGGAGCAAAGGGTGCCGTAGGACGCCCGGACGCCGGGGTCAGCGGTATTCTCCCTGTTCTTGATAAAGGTTTTTGCCAGCAGCTCAATCATTTATTTCTTACCGCTTTCAAAATAATTTTCCGCCCAGGAGCCGCCGGGGAAGGTCCAGCTGATGATGGGCACAAAGCGCTCCGTGGAGTCCACGTGAAGGGCAATAACCAGATTGGCCTCCTGATAGGTCTCGGTGCGCTCATAGACCCGGTCGAAAACCTGCAGCAGATAGCTGAGCTTCTGGCCGTTGTCGATGGTTTCGTTGTTCATGGCATCGCTGCTCATCAGGACGGAGAGCACCGCGCCGGTCTCGTCCATGGTCTCCTGCACACCCTTGCGGACAGCGATGGCGAAGTTGGTCACGCAGGCATCCCGGCTCATTTCCTCGCTCATGGTGCGGGTATAGAGCACCTGGGTGGTGGGGTGCTCCACATGGTTCAGCACCACCTCGGAAAAGCCCATTTCCATGAGCTCCGTGGTCAGATCGATGATATACTGCCGCACATTCCGATTCCAGGGGTCCAGCCACGCGCCCTGCTGGTCGGAATAGACGATGCCGTTGCCCATCTGCAGCGCCCAGGTGGGGTTGCGGGAAACCAGCAGACTGTTGACGCAGCAGGAGATTACCGCCGTGAGCCTGTAGCCCTGATCTGTCAGCTCCGCTACATTCTTTTTCAGGTCAAGGGTGCCGCCCAGAGCGTAGTTGGTGGCCGTGTCGGTGCCGGAAACCCACAGCAGCTGGCCGGTCTCGTCTGAGAGCTCCAGAGTCAGACCCTTGATATCCAGCTCCCGGGCCCGGGCCACGGCCTTGGTCAGACCGGACTCGTTCACATATTCATAGGGCACGTAGATGCTCTGGGTCAGACCCAGCTCGGCGGTGTTCGCCATGTTCAGATTGCTGTAATCGGGGTTCACATATTTGAGCTCGGCGGTGGCCTCTTCCACGGTCTCCGCTGCCGTTTCCTCGCCCTCCTCGCTCTCCTCCCCGCTCTCCGCCACCATACCGGGCAGCTCCAGCTTTACCTCGTCCTTGGTATAGACCAGGTAGCCGGGAAGCGTGAAAAACAGCACCAGAAACGCCAGAAGCAGCACGGACGCGACGATAAGCAGGATGGAGGGCAGCCGGCTGCCGCCAAAGCGCCGCCCCCGATAAACGTCCCACCTGCGCATATTATTGCTCTTTCTCCAGAGCCATGATCATATTTACCCGGCGCTCGTGACGGCCACCCTCAAACTCGGTGTTGAGATAGGTGTCCACGATCTTCCTGGCCAGCTCCACGCCCAGCGTACGGCCACCCAGGGCCAGCACATTGGCGTTATTGTGGCGGCGGCACATCTCGGCGCTGTAGCAATCGGAGCAGAGGGCGCAGCGAATGCCGTCGATTTTGTTGGCCGCAATGGAGATGCCGATGCCGGTGCCGCAGATGAGGATGCCGCGCTCAAATTCGCCGGCAGCCACAGCCTTCCCCAGCTTGTGGGCGTATACGGGATAGTCCACGCTCTCCTCGCTGTAGGTACCCAGATCCTCGAACTCGACGCCGATGTCCTTCAGGTGCGCCATGATTTCCTGCTTCAGAGCGAAGCCGCCGTGATCGGATGCGATAGCAAGCATGATAGTAGTTTCCTTTCGTGATTGGAGATATTTATATGTGTTCATACATCAGTTTGGATTTCGTGACAGCCACTGTAGGGCGCGGCCTCCCGGACGAGCCGCCGCAGCGGATTGCAGCTCCCCTTACACCGGCCAGGTGGGGAACCACTGAAGGATGTGCTCGCAGTACCAGCTGCTGGCCTCCACGCCGCTGAGACAGGGATAGAACATCACGAACAGTCCCAGTGCCACCGCCGCCGTAGCCACGGTGTATCTGGTTTTCCCGGCGTTCTCCAGTCCGGCGAGCACATAGCCCATGGCCAGCACCAGAAACACCTCCGAGGGGAAGTAGTGGTAGGCGAAGGTCAGCCGCGACACCAGCACCCAGGGCAGCAGCTGCGCCAGATAGCCGATGACGATGAAGCGCGCCTGCCGGTTATCGTCAGCGCCGTAGGCCGCGCAAAGCATGGCGAGGATGCCGCCCCAGCAGATCAGCGGCGAGGTAAAGGCCATGATCACGCTGCGCTTGTCCCCCGTGTACTTCACATAGTAAAGAATGGGGCGGATATCCAGAACCCACTGGTACCATTTGCTGGAATAGGGGTGCTCCGAAATCAGCCTGCTGTGGTAGCTGTACATATAGCGCTGGTTGTCCAGCACCAAGCGGAGATAATCCCGGGAAAAATACATCTTCAGCCCGCCGAGCCCCGCCGTGCGGCCATAGGGCCAGTAGCTCAGATAATAGATCAGCGCGGGCAGCGCCACGAATGCACCAAGACAAAACAGGACATTCATCCAGAAGGCCTTTATCCACATTTCCCCGCTGCGGATCCAATAGAGCAGCCAGATCAGCGCCAGACCGGCGCCGGCATAGAAACAGGTCCACTTGCTGGCAGCGCCCAGACCGAAAAACAGGCCGCTGAGTCCCAGATGCAGAAGGCTGTGCTGCTCCTCGGAGATGAAGCGGTACATATAGTAGTACATCCCCAGGATGAACAGGACGCTGTAGGTATCAATGGTGGCAAGGCGGGTTTGCGTAAAGTGCATGAAATCAAAGGCGAACACCAGCGTGCAGCAGATGCTCACGCTGCGCTTGCCGAAAAGCCGCTGCACAAAGGCATAGAGCAAGGGCAGCATCAGCACACCGCAGAGGGTACCGGCGAAGCGCCAGCCGAAGGGAGTCACACCGAAGAGCTTCAGCCCCATGGCAATGATCAGCTTTCCCAGCGGCGGGTGGGTGATCTCGTACATACCGTCATGGCGCAGGGATTCCCAGGCCGTCCGGGGATGGTAAATCTCGTCAAAGTAGCTGGAATTCAGATAGGTCTGCTCCGCGGGCACCAGAGACTGCTCGTTGAAAAGGGCGTTGGCCTCATAGGTAACGGTAGCAGGGGTGACCACCTCGCCGAAGGCATCGATCACGCCCAGCTCCGCGATCTGCAGGGTATCGGCTGTGGTCAGGCGGTATTGGGCGTAGCTGCGGCTGTCAGGGTTTTCCACGGCCAGATCGTTCCATTTGAGCACCGCCACATAGTTCATATCCGCCGTGGCAAGCTGCATCCAGCTCTCGCCGTCGTCGCTGGCTTCCAGCGTCCAGTAGCCGGGGTCAATGCCGGCGAAATAGCGGAGGGAGTGGATGGTGGTACCCTCGGGCAGGGTGAAAACCAACTGCGCCTCCGGCGAGAGCGTAGCGTAGCTCTGGGGAGCCACGGTATCGCCCAGACCCCAGAAGGCCACAACGGCGTAGAGTCCGGCCAGCGCCCAGCTCAGTCTGCAATCGAAGCGGGTATATTTGGTTTTTTCGTTCTCGTCCAGCGGCTGTGCCTGCTGTGCGTAGCGGCAGAATACCAGCGCCACAAAAGCGAAGAGAGCCAAAGGAAAGAGTAAGGTCAGATACTTCATGGAAACCCCTTGCGGTATGTGCCCGGATGTGTTATGCTTTTGAATACTTCATTATAGACCTTTACGGAAGGAATAGCAAGAGATGAATGTCGATTTCACGCTGACGCCCCTGGATTTAGAGGCAGATCAGGCACTTTTTCTGCGCTGCTATCGTTCCGCGTGGCTCTGTGCCCACGGTTCTTTGCTGGGCTTCAGTGATAAAGCCACGCTGGAGGGTGCCCGTTATCGAGCGGCCACATCGTCTAAGGCTCTGCAGAAGCTCAGCGTCAACGGCGCTTTCGGCGGGATTCTGGCGCTGGATGAGCGGCGGGGCCGGAACGAAGGCAGCTGCTGGATCTCCTTTATTTTTGTGGAGGACAGTCTCCGCCGGAAAGGTCTGGGAAGGATTCTCATCAACGCTGCCGCCGAGCGCGCCGGCGAGTTGGGGAGAAATCAGCTCCAGCTCTGTGTAGCGCGGACGAACCCGGCTTTGGGCTTTTATGAAAGGCTGGGCTTTACCGTCTGCGGTACGGAGCCGGGCGCCATCGAGCCTCTTTTGAAGCTGCGGCTGATGCTCTGAAATATATTGGCGTAGGGCTCGGCCTCCGGACGAGCCCCACATAAACTTTTTGAAAAGAAAAGAGACACTCCGAAGAGTGTCTCTTTTGTGTTGGCGTTGACCTATCTT
>DCIK01000039.1 GCA_002315975.1 Clostridiales bacterium UBA1728 | reverse complement strand
CCCGTGAGGGCTAACAGTTTTCGAGACTGCCTCGTTATGACCGCTTCGATACCGCTGCATAGATAAAAAACGACCGCCGCGCAATGCGGCGGCCTTAGGTGGAGGCGCCATCCGGATTCGGACCGGAGAGTCGCGGATTTGCAGTCCGCTGCCTTACCACTTGGCTATGGCGCCAAAAAAATGGAGCGGGCAACGAGATTCGAACTCGCTACCTCCACCTTGGCAAGGTGGCGCTCTGCCAAATGAGCTATGCCCGCAAATGGTGCCTCAGACCAGAGTTGAACTGGTGACACGCGGATTTTCAGTCCGCTGCTCTACCTACTGAGCTACCGAGGCGTATTCAGTTGCGCTGTGGGAAATGGTGGGAACAACAGGGCTCGAACCTGTGACCCCCTGCTTGTAAGGCAGGTGCTCTAACCAGCTGAGCTATGCTCCCGTTGCTCCGTGTGTCACTCACAGCCTGGTCAGTATACTTGATTTTCATTTGTTTGTCAAGACCTTTTTTGCGCATTTTCGGAAAAAGTTTTTCCCTCTTTCTATTGGCAAAATATACGGAAAGTGGTATACTGCTTTTGTATCCCCTCAGAAGGAGGCCTACGATTTTGCAATATCGCCACGAATGGAAGACCGAAATATCCTATGCGGATCGGCTTTTGCTGCGCTCCCGGCTGGACGCGGTCTGTGAGCACGACCCCCATGTGGGGCCGGACGGCTGCTACCACATCCGCAGCATCTACTTTGACAATCCCGATGACAAGGCCCTGCGGGACAATATCATCGGCACCGCCCACCGGCAGAAATTTCGCATCCGTTACTATAACGGCGATCTTAGCTACATTCTGCTGGAGAAAAAGTGCAAGGACTTTTCTCTGGGCTACAAGCTCTCCACCGCCCTGAGCGTTGAAGACACCCGGCGCATCATCGACGGCGACAGCGGCTTTCTCCTGCAGAGCAGCGATCCCCTGCTGCGGGATCTGGGCGGGCAGATGCTCCACGGGCTCTACGCCGCCAAGACCATTGTGGAGTACACCCGCATCCCCTATATCTACGCCGCCGGCAATGTCCGGGTTACGCTGGACTTCGACATCCGCACCGGCCTCTGGAGCAGGGATTTTCTGGACTGGGACAGCGTTACGATCCCCGCCTCGGACATTAACCTGCTGGAGGTCAAGTACGATAATTTCATCCCCGATGTGATCCGCTCCGCAGTACAGCTGGGCAGCCGCCGTGTGGGTGCCTTCTCCAAGTACGCCGCCGCACGGATGCTGGACTGACTCTACTCCCCCTCCACAAAAAACTTATATTAAGAGGTAAAAACTATGACTTTCAGCGATATCTTCAAGTCCGGATTTTTAGAGAATGTGGGCGCCGTGTCCCTGCTGGATATGTTTCTGGCCATGGGTCTTTCGTTCCTGCTGGGCGTGTTCATTTTCTTCATCTACAAAAAGACCTATGCGGGCGTGATGTACTCTGCCAGCTTCGGCGTGACCCTCATCGCCATGACCATGGTCTCCACGCTGGTCATTCTGGCCATCACCTCCAATGTGGTGCTGTCGCTGGGCATGGTGGGTGCTCTGTCCATTGTCCGTTTCCGCTCCGCCATCAAGGAGCCGCTGGACATTGCCTTCCTCTTCTGGAGCGTGGCCGGCGGCATTGTGCTGGCTGCCGGACTCATTGAGCTGGCCATCCTCGGCAGCGTGTTCATCGGCGTGATGCTGCTGCTCTTTGTGAACCGCAAGGGCAGCGCCACTCCCTATGTCATGGTGCTCTCCTGCGCCGATGCAGAATGCGAAAAGGCCTGTGACGCTCTTCTGCGCAAAAGCGTGGAGCGCTGCACCCTCAAGGGCAAGACCGTCCGCAAGGGCTGTATTGAGCTCAATTACGAGCTGCGGCTGAAGGGCGAGGACTGCTCCTTTGTCAACGCCATCTCGGAGCTGCCGGGCGTGGAAAGCGCCGTTTTGGTCAGCTATAACGGAGAATATATGAACTGATCACAAGCAAAACTGCGTTTTGCTTGTGAAAATGCTCGCGCTTATCGCGGCGGCAGGCCGCCTTGGTCGGCGCGAAGGCGCGTCAATAGAGTGCGGCTGTACGCTGCCCTTTGGCCCTCTGATCCCTACGGGGAGGTGATTCCCATATCCAGAAAACCCTATACCGATATCGTCTGCATCCTCTGTCTGATTCTCATGCTGGCGCTGGTGGTGGTCTACCGCAACGGCGATCAGCTGGGCATTCAGCCCCTGGAAAAGGAGCAGGCTCTCAGCGAGCTGTCCGCCTCGGCGGTGATCTCTCTCAGTGATGAGAAAATCCGCGTGAAGGGCAGCGGTGCCTACGCAGAAAACGGCGTGATCACCATTGCCTACGGCGGCGACTATACCTTCACGGGCAAGTGCGGCAACGCCCGCATTGTGGTGCAGGCCGACAAAAAGGCCAAGGTGAAGCTCATCTTCGACAACGCCGAGCTGAGCACGCAGAATGCGCCGGTGATCTATGTGGCCAATGCGGGCAAGACCACCCTGCAAACCGCAAAAAACAGCGAAAACAGCCTTTGCTCCAGCGGAGAGTTCCGCGAAGAATTTGTCAGCGAGGAAATTGACGGCGGCATTTTCAGCAAGGATGACCTCATCTTAGACGGCAGCGGTACCCTCTCGCTTCTCTCCGAGGGCGGCCATGGCATCGTCTCCAAGGACGATCTGAAGCTCCGGAGCGGCGATTGGAGCATCGAGGCTCTTTCCGATGGCCTCCGGGGTCGTGACAGCATCGAGCTGGAGGGCGGCAGCTACAGTGTCCGCTGCGGCGGTGACGGCATGAAGTCCAACAACGATGTGGACGAAGACCGGGGCAGCATCAGTATCAGCGGCGGCAGCGTGAGCATCTGCGCTTCTCAGGACGGCATTCAGGCCTATCGAAATCTGCTTATCAGCGGCGGCGAGCTGAGTATCACCACCGGAGACGGGCACGGAGACGTGAGCGCCGAGCCGGAGCGCCGGGGCTGGATACGCCCTGGGCAGGAGGAGCCTCCCGATCTGGACAGCTATAATAACGAAGTGGAAACGCTCTCCCAGAAGGGTCTCAAGGCCGGCAGTGCCATTACCATTGAGGGCGGCAGCTTCACCTTGGACTGCCGGGATGACGGCATCCACAGCGACGGAACCATCAGCATCACCGGCGGCAGCTTTATTGTCGAGAGCGGCGACGATGCCGTGCACGCCAACGAGAGCATACTCTATGAGAACGCCTCCCTGCTGGTGCCCATCTGCATGGAGGGCGTGGAAGCCCAGCGGATCGACATTGGCAGCGGCAGCATTGATGTAACCGCCGCCAACGACGGCATCAACGCCAACGGTCTCAGCCGCGGCGTGAATATGTCCCGGCTGTCGGTCTCCGGCGGCAGCGTCAAGGTTCACGCCGAGGGCGACGGCTTCGACTCCAACGGCGATATTCTCATCAGCGGCGGCACCATCCTCATCAGCGCCGACCCCAGCGACGGCAACAGTGCCGTGGACTACGGCATTGAAAACGGCGGTGACTGCACCATCAGCGGCGGCAGCATCGTGGCCTGCGGCTTTGCGGGCATGGCGGAGATGTTCTCCGATGCCTCCGAGCAGTGCAGCGTACTCTATGCCTTTGAGGATGCCTACGCCGGCGGCACGGAGGTCGTGATCCGCGACAGCAGCGGCAGCGAGCTTCTCCGCTATGCCCCGGAAAATGTCTTCGACTGCGTGATCTTCTCCTGCGATTCCCTCCGCAGGGGTGAGAGCTACACCATCAGCGTGGGCTCTGACAGCTACACCCTCACCCTCAACGCCGTCAGCGGACGCTACGGCGAGACCGTCCAGCGTCCCGAAGGTCTCCCCCACCGGGACCCCGGCAACATGGGCGGCTTTGGGGGATGACGCGCATCAGAACAGCTACAATCTCCAAGGCGAGGCTGCCTTTCTCGCCCGGCAGGAGCAAAGCGAGCGGGCACTTCGGCTCTTTGAAGAATACGGGCGCAATCCCAGAGGCTTTCACAGCGGCAGCGGGAAGTGGCAGGAGCCGGTATATATGCTTCGACTTCCGGAGAACGATGGGGAACAAATGTAAAAAAACTGCGTCAGAATGGTGAACATCCTGTGATTTCCCTTGCTTTCCTCCACACATCATCGTATAATAGCGCCGTCACAGGTTTTTCGAATTCTGTTCTCCAAGGAGTATAAAACATGAAAAAGTATCTTTCCCTTTTGCTGGCTCTGTGCCTTTGCCTGTCCCTCTGCGCCTGCACTAAGCGCGGCGAAGCTGCCGAAACCCCCACGGAGGCTCCCGTTGAGCAGACGGGTGCTCAGGTTGTAAACCCCATGAGCGAGGCCAGCGTTGATTCTCTGCTGCAGGACATGGGTCTGGACATGAGCTTTCTGGCGGACTACGAGAACGTGAAGTTCTTCAAATACAGCGGAACCCTCCCCATTGCCGAGGCGAAGTTCAGCTATGAGGGTCACGCCTACAGCTACCGCATGGCCACCCCCGGCACCGAGACGGACATCTCCGGTATGTACTACGGCGATAATGTTCAGACCAGCGAGGCCAAGGTGGACTACAACAACGCCACCGTCCGCGTTGCCACCGAGAGCGGTGACATCAGCTGGTACGACTTTGCCCCCGGCGTGCAGTATTGCCTGAGCACCTCCGAGGCCACCAGTGCCGAGGCGCTCACCGCTCTGGCCAACCGGCTCTATGTGCCCACTCAGGGCGATGCTGAGGGCGATGCCGAAGTCACCGTCACCGCGGACATCGGTCCCGCGCTGCAGAACGTTCTTGTGGAGCTTCAGGCCAACTATCATCCCGGCACCGCCGGCGGCTCTCTGAGCGCTGCCAAGTACGCTGCCCAGCTGGCCGACCTCTTCACCGAGACCCAGCCCAGCGCTGAGGACGTGCGCAACGAAGTCCGTGCTTACCTCACCATGCTCAGCATGGAGGATCGTGTGACCTTCTCCTCCCAGCTCATGGGTCTTCAGAGCGGCTTCCAGGAGCTTGCCAGCAACGGCATCGCCGTTCTGGAGGATGCCGGCGCCACCGCCCAGCACTATCCCTGGGATAACGCCACCATCTCCACGCTCTTTGCTTCCATGACCCTGCAGGGCAGCGAGGGTGCCTACGCGCTTCTTCTCTCCGACTACGCCGATGCCATCCGCTTCGGCATGAGTGCGGAGGAGCTCATCGAAAAGGGCATGAACTTCATGGTCAAGGATATGAATCTCGACACCGTGGGCTATGCCTACATGGATCTGGACAACGACGGCATCAAGGAGCTGATCCTCGGCACCATCGCTGACGGCGACTATCTCAACGCTCTTGTTCTGGAGCTGGATACGCTGGATCAGTTGGGTCAGGTTTCTCAGGTGTTCATGAGCGGCGAGCGTGACCGGCTCTACACCATGGGCGGCGATATGTTCAACCATCAGGGCTCCAGCAGCGCCGATGACAGCTTTGACACCGTGGAGCAGTACAAAGACGGTGCTCTGACTCAGGTCGGCACCGAGGGCGGCACCCACAGCGCCCTGACGCTGATTCCCCTGTCCATGTTCGGCTGAGAACGCCGTTACAGTAAAAAGCACCTCACAGCCTGCGCTGTGAGGTGCTTCATTATGCCTTGCTATCCTCTCCCAGCTCGGAGAGAATGGCCGATAGGATGACGGTTCCCGCGCCGATGGCCGTGGCGAGGCTCATTTTCTCATGGAGCAGCAGTGCCGATAGGAGAATGGCCACCACCGGGTCAATATAGCTCAGCAGTGCCGCCGACTGGGCGCTGACGCCGCCCAGTGAGCCGAAATAGAGCGTATAAGCAAAGCCCGTGTGGACAATGCCCGCTAAGAGCAGCAGGAGGATCACCTTGCCCGTCAGCTCGGAGGCCGTGGGCAGGCCGGTTTTCAGCAGCACATAGGGCAGCAGTGCCAGCGCTGCCGAGAGCAGCTGCACCGCCGTACGCTCCTCGGCGTCGATCTCTGCGGTACGCTTATTGAGCAGGATCACGGAGGCATACATCGCTGCGGCGGCCAGAGCCAGCGCCACACCCCGCCAGTCGCCGCCGTCTTCCTGACCGAGGCCGGAGCAGAGCGCCATGCCCCCGAAGGCGAAGAGCACGCACAGTCCCTTCTTTGTCGTAAGCTTCTCTTTGAGCACCAGCGGCGAGGCGAGGATCACGAACAGCGGTGCCATGTAGTAGCAGACCGTGGCCACCGAGACCGAGGTATAGCCATAGGCTTCAAAGAGGCAGACCCAGTTAAAGCCGATGAGGGCACCGGAGAGGATCAGAAGGGGCAGCTTTTTCCGAATGGCGCTCAGGTTCATCCTTTTGCCCTTAGCCAGCCGCCACAGCAGCAGGAAGGCCACGCCCACAAAGCCCCGCACCAGCGCCACCACCGCTGAAGAACAGGGGATGGAGCGGCGCAGCAGACCGATGGTTCCGAAGATGACCATAGAGGTAATAAGCTTGAGCTTGTCGCTTTTCATGGCGTTCGCCTCCTGTGATAAGCGTGATATCACATTCTATAGCATGAAAGCGCCATTTGCAAGTGGGAATTGGGGACGGTTCTCAATTCCCACTTTGGGAAACGAGAACCGTCCCCAATTCCCACTTAAGGAGGGAGAGGTATGCACAACCTGCCCAATATCCTCAGCGCTCTGCGTATTGCGCTGTCCCTGACTCTCTTTGCCCTCAGACCCTTTACACTGCCCTTTCGGCTGGTGTTTCTTCTGGCGGGGATAAGCGATGTGCTGGACGGCTTTCTGGCCCGGCGGTATCACTGGGAATCGGATATAGGCGCAAAGCTGGACACTGTGGGCGATCTGGTATTCGTGGCGGTGGCGCTGCTGCGGATTCTGCCGGAGCTCTCCCTGTCCCTTTGGGTCTGGGCTGCCCTTACTCTGCTCGTGGCGCTGCGGCTGTGGGAACTATGGAAACGGGGACTGCCGCCCCACTCAGAGGTAAACCGGCTCTGCGGGATGCTGCTGTTTGTCTTCCTGCTTTTGGCTAAGCCGGGGATATCCGAGCTATGGACACTTCCGGTGCTGCTCTGTGCCCTGTGGGCTTCTCTTCGGGATATAAAAAGCTGCTGACGAATCAGCAGCTTTTTTCTTATCCGTTTTCCTCGCTGCCGGCCGTGACGATGCGATAATAGGCATTTCCGGTGATGCGGTAGACGAGGGTATAAAAAAGCAGGACGGTGCCCACACCGATGATGTTGGTGATGAGAAACAGCCGGGTATTGGCCACGCCGAAGAGCATCAGCACCTTCTCCACCATGGGGAAGGCAAAGCCGAGGTGGAGCACCGCAAAGACCACCGGCAGCATAAACACCAGCAGCATCTGGGCATTAATGCTCTCGCGGATGTTCTCCCCGGTCATGCCCAGCTTGCGCATGATGGCGAAGCGCCCTCTGTCCTCGTAGCCCTCGGAGAGCTGCTTATAGTAAATCATAAGCACACAGGCCAGCAGGAAAACCACGCTCAGGAGAATGCCGATAAAGAAGAGCCCGCCGAAGGTGCCGAAGAAATCCGCCCGCTGGGCGTTGGCGGAGTCGCAGTAGCTTTGAAAGTCCCTGCCCTGCTCCTTCAGATATCTCTGCAGACGGATGGCTGTGGTGCGCACCGTCTCCTCCACCCGCTCACTGTCGGCATCGGTATCAAATTGATAGAGCCAGTTGAGATAGAGCATATCATCCCCGTTATAGTCCTTGTACCGGGACAGCTCCTTCGCCAGCTCCTCCCGCTCCTTCAGTACCAGCACCACCGTGGTGCACACGCTGTTATAGGCGCAGCGGTCAAAATCCTCCACCTGCCCGTCAATGCGGCGCTGCACGGAAAATTCCCTGTCGCCCACGCCAAAGCTCTCCCCGACCCCGGGCAGCGCATCCGAACCGCAGCAGCCCAGCAGTACCTCATGCTCCCCCAGCTCCAGGCGTTCGCCGCCCATGGCGTTGTAGTCCTCCAGACTGACCAGGTGGAGCGTGACCACATCGCTGTAGTCAATAAAGGCCTGGTTGGTGGTGGAGTCGATGCTCATCTCCACCCGCTTATCCTTGAGCAGTCCCACAATGCAATACTCATCGTAGATGCGGAGGGTATCGCGCTTGGGCATATTCCCCGTTTCCTCGCTGCACAGCGCCTCCAGCTCGGCGCAGAGGCGCTCGTTCTCCGGGCCGTAGCCGTATACCGTGGCCTGCACGCAGATGTCCCGGGGATAGCGGGACTGCAGCGCCTGATCCTTGCCGAAGTACAGACAGGCCGAGGAGGAAATCATCACCAGCACCATGGTCAGCAGGATGCAGATGGAGGCCAGCCCCGCACCGTTGCGCTTCATGCGAAAGCTCATGGAGGACACGGAGACATAGTTCCGGGCCCTGTAGTAGAAGCGCTTATTTCTCTGTAGTATCCGGCACAGCGCCACACTGCCCGCGATGAAAAGCAGGTAGGTGGCCACAATGACCATGTTCACCGCCGCAAAGAACCACAGCAGCGCCTCCAGCGGCTGCTGAATCGACACCGCCAGATAGTAGGCCAGAGCGAGCAGCACCGCGCCCAGCGCTCCCGGCAGCCAACGAACCTTCGGGGGCTGCTCGCCGCTGCTCTCGCTGCCCATGAGCTCGATGGGATTGGAAAAGCGGATCTGTCGCAGGGTATTGAGCAGAATCAGACCGAAAATCACCCCGAAATAGAGCAGTGTGGAACCAACATATCTGAAATCGATGCGGAAGCGGTAGTCGATGTCCCCGTGGGTCAGACGCAGAAGAAAGAGCTGCGCCAGCTTGCTCAGCGCCACACCGGCTAAAAGCCCCGCCGTCATGGAAATACCGTAGCTCCAAAGGGTTTCCCGCAGAAGGATGCGGGCGATATTCCGCTTGTCCATGCCCAGCACATTGTAAAGCCCAAACTCCTTCTTTCTTCTGCGGATCAGGAAGGAATGGGTGTAGAAAAGAAAGAGCAGGGAGAAAATCACGATGACAAAGCGCCCCAGCATCAGCGTAAAGCTCAGAGAGCTGCCGCCCCGCATGGCCAGCACCGCCGGGTCATGGGAGAGAAAGTGGAGGATGTAATACACCGCCGCCATCAGTGCGCAGGTCATCAGATAGGGCAGGTAGAGCTGCGAGTTCCTGCGGATGCCGTCGAGAGCCAGACGGGAATAGAAGCCGCCCTTCATGCGCCCTCACCGCCTTTGTGCAGAGCCGTCAGGGTATCGGAAATGCGGCCGTAGAAGCGCTCGTCGCTGTCCTCCCCCCGGTAGAGCTGGTGGAACACCTCACCGTCCCGGATGAACAGCACCCGGGAGGCTGTGCTGGCAGCTCTGGCCGAGTGGGTCACCATCAGAACAGTCTGGCCGCTGCGGTTGACTTCCTTGAATATGCGCAGCAGCTCATCGGAGGCTCTGGAATCCAGCGCCCCGGTGGGCTCGTCCGCCAGGAGCAGCTTCGGCTCCGTAATCAGTGCCCGCGCTACCGCTGCCCTCTGCTTCTGTCCGCCGGAGACCTCATAGGGATATTTCCGCAGCAGCTCCTCTATGCCCAGCCGCCGGGCAAGGGGCTGCAGCCGCTCCTGCATCAGCACATAGTTCGTATCGGAGAGCACCAGCGGCAGATAGATATTATCCTCGATGGTGAAGGTGTCCAGCAGATTAAAGTCCTGAAACACAAAGCCTAAGTTGTCCCGGCGAAAGCGGGCCACCGTGCTCTCCTCCAACGCAGAAAAGTCCTGCCCGTCCAGCAGCACAGTTCCCGCCGTGGGTCGGTCCAGCGCCGCAAGGATATTCAGCAGCGTGGTCTTGCCGCTGCCGCTCTCGCCCATGATGGCCAGATAGTCCCCTGCCTCCACCGTGAAGCTCACATTCCTCAGCGCTTCCACCTCGGCTCCACCCAGACGGGTCTTATAGATTTTCTTCAGTCCTCTGACTTCCAGTATACTCATAAAATATCCTCCTCGGGATTTGGGATGGACCCATTATACCGGAAAAAGCCGCTTCAAAAAATCGAAGCGGCTTACATTTTTCCCTTCATATCTTACAGGGCTGTCACATTTTCTCTTCCGGAAGGGAGATATACATTTTTGTACCCACGCCAAGGGTGGACTCGCAGCGGAGACTCATCCCCAGCTTTGCACAGACCCGCTTGCAGAGATACAGGCCGATGCCGCTGGCTCGCTTGTCCTTGCGGCCGTTATAGCCGGTGTAGCCCCTGTCGAAGATACGGGGCACATCCTCCGGCGCAATGCCCATGCCCGTGTCGGCAATGCATAGCTCGTTGCCGGAAAGAGAGATGCTGATGCCCCCTTGCTGGGTGTATTTCACGGCGTTGGAGAGCAACTGCTCCACCACAAAGGAGAGCCACTTCTCATCGCTGACCAGCCGCCTTTCCGTAGGCTCATAGCTGAGAGTCAGGCGCTTGGAGATAAACTCCGTGGAGAAGCGGCGTATGCAGCCCCGGAGCAGCGCATCCAGTTCCAGCTCCCGGAACACATAGTCTCCCTCCCCCTCCTCCAGCCGGAGGTAGGCCATAACCATGTCGGCATATTGCTCCACCCGGAAGAGCTCACCGCCCAGCTCCCGGGCAAGGGGGCTGTCCTCCCGCTGCAAACGGAGCTTCATGGCGGCAATGGGGGTTTTGATCTGGTGCGCCCAGACGGTGTAGTAATCCAGCGCCTCAAAATAGCGGTTGCTGTCCTCACGCGCCATGGTCTCCAGCTCCCGGCGGAGGCGGAGCACGAGATTCTGATAGTCACTCTCGGCGATGCTGCGGCTCTCCGGCAGATTTTGCAGCAGCTCATAGCTGAGGGTCATCAGCTCCTCCATGCGAGCGTGCTGCCGCCGGACGGCTGTGTATTCGCGCAGCAGCTCCACCAGCCCTAAAAGAGCGCAGAGGCAGAGCGGATAAGCCACCGCCGACAGGGGCAGACCGTAGAGAAGGAAGCTCAGCAGCAGAAGCAGCCCGGAGGCCAGATAAAAGAGGATGGCTCTGCGCTTTTGCCGCAGGAAGGTGGAAAAGAGCTTCATCCCTCCACCCCGATGCCGTAGCCCACGCCGTGCTTCGTGGTGATATAGCCCTCCAGCCCCAGGGCATCCAGCTTTTTCCGAAGGCGGTTCACATTCACCGTCAGGGTGTTTTCATCCACGAAGCAGTCTGTCTGCCAGAGAGTCTCCATGAGCTTCTCCCGGCTGACGATGCGACCCTTGCTCTCCATGAGGGTCAGGAGGATGCGGTATTCGTTCCTGCTCAGCTCCAGCCGCTCTCCCCCGTAGCGCAGGGAGAAGTCGGCGGTGTTCAGGCTGGCACCCCGGTACTCCGGTTCCGCTGCAGCCGAGCGCAGGTCGTAGCTGCGCCGGAGCAGGGAGCGGAGCTTAGCCATGAGCACGGCGGCATCGAAGGGCTTGGCGATAAAGTCATCCCCGCCCATATCCATGGCCATGACGATGTTCATATTGTCCGTGGCCGAGGAGAGAAATACGATGGGCACCGTGGAAAAGCGGCGTATCTCCGTGCACCAGTAGTAGCCATTGTAGAAGGGCAGACCGATGTCCATGAGGATCAGCTGGGGCGAGAAGGCTCTGACCTCGTCGGTGACGGAGCGAAAGTTTTCCGCCGTCCTGACGACATAGCCCCAGCGCTCCAGCAAAAGCTGCAGCTCTGAGGCTATGGTTCTGTCGTCTTCCACAATATAGATTCGGTATGTGTTGTCGCTCATTTGTTCTTTTTCAGTCGGATATTGCGAATCGTGTTGATCAGATTGCCCGCCAGGACGCAGCCAAGGCCGTAGGGCAGCAGGTTTACCGCCGGCTTGAAAAACATATTCAGCAGTAGCAGACCCAGTCCCGTCAGCAGAAAGCCCACGCCCAGAAGGCAGAGCAGAGTATGAATGGTATCTTCTTTCATTTGATGTCTCGTCTCCTGTAGCAGAGCAGCTGGGGCTCAGCGCCCATGCTGCCGTAAGTACAAACGATGAGCATAGTCTCATCGCAGAGAATGCCGAAGCAGCGCTCGCTGTCGGGGTGGAGCTCGTCAGGGAGCTGGTTGCCCAGATAGATGCGGCAGTCGTCCAGCAGCTTCACGGAGCTGCCGTTGCCCAGGGGGTACTCCAGATTCACATAGGAGCCGGGCAGCTCATTGAGCTCTGTGACCCGGGGCAGACCGGGGATGCCAAGGGCGTTAAACTCCGCACAAAGCTCGCTCTTCAGCGTCTCGTATGCGGTTTTTCCGCCGCAGCGGCAGCACTCCGCCGCCACGCATTTACCGCCGAAGGGCCTCCCGTCCGTCTCGGCGCAGCCCGGGCAGAGCTGCTGATTCGGGCATTTCTCGCAGTCAACGCCGCAGATGCTTTTCCTTTTAGCCATGATAAATACCTCCATTTGGGAATTGGGGACGGTTCTCAATTCCCACTTTGGGAAACGAGAACCGTCCCCAATTCCCATTATTCAGAACTGTTTATAGAGACTCAGGACATTCTTCCCCTTCTTATACTCATAGCTCACATCGTCCATGAACTTCTTGACTATGAGGATGCCCAGACCGCCTATGGCGCGATCGTCCGCGGAGAGGGACACATCGGGGTCTTGCTTAGCCAGCGGATTATAGGGCACACCCTCATCCTCAAAGACCAGCGTTACACCCAGAGGCTCCGCCTGCGGACGCACCTCCACAGTAACAGGGCCGCTTCCCCCTTCGTAGGCATAGTAGACGATGTTGCTGAAAATCTCGTCAATGGCTACGGACAGCTTCATGGAAATGTTCATGGGGCAGTCCAGCTTTTCCAGTTCGCTTTCCACGAACTCGGTTACGGTGCTGATGTCAGCAATAGAAGCTTTGTCGAAGTGCATAGTCGGATAACTCCTCCCGAAAAATCGGATTGCAAACATTGTAATATCGTCAAACTGGGGTGCGGAAGCCACAAAGGCTTCCACGCTGGTTTTCGCGCAGGCGCACAGGCTCTGCATATCGCTGTATTCCGCATCATCCAGTGCGCTTATGAGCCGATCCTCGCCAAAGAGCTGATTTTCGGCATTGGTTGCCTCGGTAACACCGTCGGTATAGAGGAAGAGTATATCACCCTTATTAAGCTGGATACTCATTCTTCTGTATTTCATGTCCGGCATACCACCCAGCACCAGACCTGCGCGGCTGCGAAGATACTCAAAGCCGCTGTTTTCGTAGTTAATCAGGGGCGGATTATGGCCGGCGTTGACAAACTCCACCATACCGGTACGCAGATCCATAATACCCATCCAGGCGGTAACAAACATACCCGCCTCGTTTCCGCTGCAAAGGTCCCGGTTGGCCTTGGAGAACACCGCATCAAGATCCGCACCCGTCTCCGCAAGACGCTTGAGTTCGGTCTTGGCCCGCATCATAAAGAGCGAAGCGGGAATGCCCTTGCCGGAAACATCCGCGACCACAAAGCAAAGCTTGTCCTCACCCAGCAGGTAGAAATCGTAAAAGTCACCGCCCACTTCTTTGGCCGTATCCATCAGGGCAAAAATGTCAAACTCTGTATGGTTGGGGAAAGGTGGAAAGGTATTGGGCAGCGAAGAGGTCTGGATGCTTCTGGCAAACTCCAGCTCCGCATCAATCCGCGCAGCCGCCTCGGCGATATAGCGTTTCATGGTTGCAACCGTGCTGTTGATGTCATCGGAAAGACTTGAAAACTCCAGATTATCCCGAACATCCACGGTAACATCCAGATCGCCGTCGGTAATTTTGCTCAGAGACTCATTCACCGTCAGAATGTTGTTCACAACAACCTTTTTGATCAAAATGTAGATCAGGAGAAACTGAACGGCAAAGGTGAGAATCTGCAGATAGGAATTGGCAAACACCACAACATTGCGGTTTTCCATGGCGGCATCCACAGGAATCACGGAAAATATCCGATAGCCCTCTGTGTCGGTAAACATCAGGAAATACTCATCGCTCCCGAGATTCAGTCGGTGAACCGTTTCGGGCGCAGCAGAGGACGAAAGCAGGGCCTGCAGCTCAGGTAGCTCCGAAACACTCTCTACGCCAAACTGCTCTGCGCCGGCGACAAACTCGCCCGCTTCGTTGGATACAAAGAGGAAGCCGTCAGTTCCCACATGGCGATAGCGGATGCATTCGGGAATGGTGGTGGAGAGGTATTTCTGGAATTGGCTGGAATCAAAGCCCACCTGGACGAAGCCGCCATAGCGGGACACGATGGCTGCATACTTGCGGCTGATAGACGAATCATAACTGATGGGCCCGTAGGCCTGCACCATTTCGGTGACCGTGCCGTCCAGAAGGGGAAGGAATTCTGCTGATTGCTCACCATCGGCCATATTATAGCCAAGAAAATCAGGATATGTGGACTTTACGATGATGCCGTTGCTGTCAATGACATTGATTTCGGCAACATCGGCAGATTTCGCCACAAACTGAAGATCGCCGTAATAAATCTTGAGCAGCGCTTTTTTGGTCAGATCCAGAATATTCTTATCGGACGCATCGTGGATAGCAGCTTCCACATCCTCCAGACTGAGACGGAGCTGACTCTCGGTCTGTCTGCTTGCCATTTTGTTCTGCTGAACATTCACCATAGCGGAGGTAGTCAGGAAAGTCACCACAACGCAGATCATAAGCCAGCGCTGAATGGTCTGGGATATGCGGGGGTGCGCCACCTTTTCCGCGGAAAAATCGCCCGAAAGCAGGGATAGGACAAGCGTTGCCATCAGGAGAGAAAGGGCATTTGACAGGATTAAAGGCAGGCTGCATACCCTTACAACCTCTGTGGCTCTTTCGGTGTCGTTCAGGTTCGTGATGAACACCATGGTCAGGTGAAAAACCTCCATAACCAGACCAACAAGACCTGCCAAAGCCCAACTGGGCTTTTTATAATCAAAGAGATATTTTCTCAGTGAAGCTGCATAAACACCGGCCAGCATGGTGGACACACTGCAGGCAACTCTGGTGAATGTGCCGCCGCCCCAGTACACACAGAGCCAGCGTTCCATTCCGCCGATCAGACCTGCGATCACACCGGCAGGGCCGCCGAAAAGAAGACCGGCACACATAACGGAAGCATCTCGACAGTTGATGATGGCACCGTTGAGCGGAATGCCGAACTCCGTTCCGATCATGGCCAGCAGACCGAAGGAGACACCAAAGATCAGCTGTTTTGTTTTATTAGGAAGAGTAGCGAAGCGCTTGTTCTGCTCACATTTGAAAAACACTACGGAAAGAATCACAGGCAGCAGAGACGCAGCGCAAAGCTGAAGATATGGCACATACATAGTATCGCCTCCTCGTCGATAGAGTATAACACACAAAGTGATAAAGGTAAAGAAAAAAGACGCTCTTTCGAGCGTCTTTTATGTTGGCGTTGACCTATCTTCCC
>DCIK01000005.1:44995-120811 GCA_002315975.1 Clostridiales bacterium UBA1728 | reverse complement strand
AACAGAAGCAGGAGATTGCGAGATTGGAACAAACCATCCGAAACAGCAAAAAGCGTATTGAGGAAATTGATCGGATTATATCCCGTCTTTATGAGGATAATATTTCCGGGAAGATTTCCGACGAGCGCTATGTCAAGATGGCAACGGGATACGAATCGGAACAGAAAGCACTTTCTGAACAAACTTCTGCCGATGAAAAGAAACTTGCAGAAATGCAACAGAAGACGAATGACCTCCGCTTGCTGCTTCAAACATTACGGAAATGCACGGATATTACCGAACTAAACCGAGAACTTGTAAATAGGCTTATTCAAAGAATAGAAGTCCATAACAACGATAAATATGACGGTCACTGTCATGTCAAGGTGGACATCTATTTTACCGGAGTGGGTATCATTGATATTCCGACCGAACAGGAAATTCTGAAGCTTATGGAAGAAATCCGAAACGGCAAAAACACTCAACAATCCGCATAAAAGCGGAAACGGTGCAACCCCTTATCGGGGTTACACCGTAACCTACATAAAAACTTCCTTATGTGGCTGTGCCAAACAGGTTTCTCTGCTTTTCTTTATTGCTCCTGTAAGTGAAAAAGCTTTTCGGCATTGATGTGGAGAATCTGCTCCTTTTCTTCGTCCGTCAGGGGCAGACGCATAAAGTGCTCCACCTCTCCCTTCAGGAAAAACATGGGGTAATCGGTACCGAAGAGAACCCGCTCGCTGCCGAAGCCGCGAACCAGCTCCACAAATTGCTCATCGCTCATATAAGGCAGGGCGCTGGAGCAGTCCACCCAGAGATTTTCCTGACCGTAGAGTATGCCCACCTGATCCCAGACCGTATAGCCGGCAAAGTGAGCACCGATAAACTGCAGCTTCGGAAAGGCCCTGAGCACCTTCAGCAGCCGCGCAGGGTTTGAATAGTCATAGCGGTAGTCCCCCGTGTGCAGCAGCACCGCAAGCCGACCCTCGCAAAGCTCAAAGATGCGCATACAGCGCTCGTCATCCACGCTAAAGCCCTGAATGTCCGGGTGCAGCTTCACAGCCGGGAGCCCCAGCGCGATAGCCTCCTCCACATCGGCGGAGAGGTCTTCGCTGCCGGGATAGAGGGTGCCCAGAGCGGTGATGCTCTCGCTGTGGGCACGGCCGCACTCGGCAAGGAAGGTATTGGCGGCGTGAACCTGCTTGGGCGTGGTGGCCACGGAGCAGATCAGAGAGCGGGTGATGCCGGCCTCTTCGTTCTGCTTCAGCAGGGTCTCCACCGTGCCGTCCAGTCCGCAGGCACGGAAGCCATAGAACCTGTCGGTACCGGCGATGGCCTTGGAAGCGATCTTCGCGGGGTATACATGGCAATGGCAGTCAATAATCGGGCAATTCAGCTCTCCCATGGGGGCTTCACCTCGGTTTCTTTTTCGTCTTTTGTCAGTCCGAGGCACAGATTATACCACAGGGCAAACGTATATTCCATATAAAGGGACACAAAAGCCGTTACGGCCAGACCAAAAAACACAGTGCTGATGAGTGAGCCGTACATCCCCTGATCCAGGCAGAACTCCGCAAGGGAGAAGGGCATACTGCTGATAAAGAGCCAGCCGAGAAAGCTGACATCCAGCGTAAAGAGCTTTCTGCGCCGTCCGTTCATCATCAGGCGGCTGAAGCGCAGGCACTGAACCGGCGTCCAGTCCGGGTGATCCCAGAGTAGATACACCGCCATGCGGTAGCCGTAAAAGAGCCGGATGCCGGGGATGATGAAGCAGAGCAGTCCCGCCCCGACAGCCAGAGCCCGGAGCAGGTTTACCATAATTACCCGATAGAACTGGGAAAAGCCATCGAGCAGGTTGCCCAGTTCCCCCGCTTCACCCCGGGTCATGCGCAGGGCATAGAGGCTGAGACCGGCGGAAACGAGGATGCTCACGAGGCGGATGGCCACCGTAAGCGCCGAGGAAAAGAAGTCCTCCTTGGGCGTTTCAACCTGAACCGCCTCGCAGAATTCCGCATAGCTGGGCATATTCCCTGCCCTGGCCTGCTCGGAAAACTCCTGCATCCGCTCGTTGTCGATATAGACGGTGCTGCCGCCGGTGCGGTTGAGGAAAAAGGACAGGGCAAGAGAGATGACAGCAAAGACCAGCGCCACCGCAAGCGGGGCGGGCTTTACCCGGCTGAGCATGAGACTGCGGGCTCTGCTCTTTACTTCTCTGAGGGTAAGATTCATACCTTACTCCTTGATGGCCAGAAGATGCTCGCCGATGCGATAGACATCGCCGGCGCCCACGGTAAGAATAAGATCCCCCTCCCGAGCCATTTCCGCAAGGCTCTTCTCCAGCTCGGAGTTGACGGCAAAGAAGAGAGCATTGGGGATTCTGGCAGCCAGATCCGCAGAGGAGATGCCGATGGTATTGGTCTCGCGGGCGGCATAGATTTCAGCGAGGCAGCAAAGGTCGGGACGGCGAAGCTGCTCCACAAAATCATCGAAAAGGGCGCTGGTGCGGGAATAGGTATGGGGCTGGAATACCACGATGGTGCGCTTGTAGTTCATGTTCTCCACCGCATCCAGCAGGGCCTTCAGCTCGCCGGGATGGTGGGCATAATCATCGTAAACATCGGCGCCGTGGAACTTGCCCTTGAACTCAAAGCGGCGGCCGGCGCCGTGGAAGTTTTCCAGACCCTCACGGATGGCCTCAGCGCTGCAGCCCAGCTCAATGGTGGCGGCAGCGGCAGCCAGGGCGTTCTTCACATTGTGGATGCCGGGGATGTTCAGAGAGAACTCACCGAAGGGCTCGCCCCTGTAGATCAGCTCAAAGGTAGAGCCTTCGCCGTCAAAGCGGATGTTCCGCGCGGTCACATCCGCGGGCTTATCAAGACCGAAGGTGATCACATTGCGCTCAAGCCCCCGCATGGTCTCCATGGAGTTGGCGTCGTCGGCATTGAGCACCACCAGACCGTCAGCGGGCACCTTCTCGGCAAAGGCGCGGAAGGACTTTTCCACATCGGCCAGGTCCTTGAAGTAGTCAAGGTGATCGGCCTCGATGTTCAGCACCACCGCCACAGTGGGATTGAAGGAGAGGAAGGAGTCGTAGTACTCGCAGCTCTCGAGGATGATGCTCTCGCCCTTGCCCACCCGGTGACCGGCATTCAGCAGGGGCAGGGTACCGCCGATCATAACGGTGGGGTCCTTCTCGGCGGCCATCATGATATGGGTGCACATGGAGGTGGTGGTGGTTTTCCCGTGGGTGCCGGAGATGCAGATGGCGTTTTTGTAGTCCTTCATGATCTCGCCCCAGGCCTGCGTGCGCTCAAACACGGGAATGCCCCGCTCATGGGCGGTGCGGATCTCGATATTGTCGTCATGGACGGCAGCCGTGCGGACAAGGAATTCTACCTCTTCGCCCAGATTTTCGGCGTGATGGCCCTTGAAGACCTCAATGCCCAGAGAGCGCAGATGGCGCACATTTTCGCTTTCGCTGAAATCGGAGCCGGTGATCTCCAGCCCGGCCCCGCGGAGCACCTCCGCCAGAGGGGACATGGAAACGCCGCCTATGCCCACCAGATGACCGTGAGCGCCGGCATGATAATATTTTGAAAACTCAGACATCAATACATACTTCCCCTATTAAATAGTCTGCTGTATTATACTCCGCGTTTGGGGGAAATACAAGTAAATTTTTCTCAGCGGAGAGGGCAGAAAGGGGCTATGTGAAAAACAGCGGTTTACACAAATGTGTGCTTTCGCTGATTCACACAGCCCCATCTTTCGTTTGTTATCCAGCCTCTCCTGAAAGGGGAGCCGAGCCCCCCCTCAGGCGCTTCGCGCCAGCTCCCCCATTCCCTATGGGAACAGGGGAGCCGAGCCCCCCTCAGGCGCTTCGCGCCAGCTCCCCCATTCCCTATGGGAACAGGGGAGCCGAGAATATACTGCTTTGTTGTGCGTTGAATGACTGAAATTTCAGCCCTTTATATCAGTGGTGGTAGCTGAAGCAGTGGGTCTTGAGCATATCCCAGGCTTCGTCGCAGGCCTTGACGATCTCGGCGCTCAGGGGCTCGCTGTCGTAGAAGGCCAGGTTCTGCACGGTGTGCTCAAACTTGCTCACGCCGGTGATGATGCTGGTGACCTGCTTACGGCCCAGCAGCCAGCGGTAGCTCAGCTCCAGCAGGCTCATGCCGTTCTCCTCAGCCAGCTTGGTGAGCAGCTCGATGGCGTCCCAGTTGCGGTCGTTCCAGTAGCGCATATTGTAGCCCTTCTGGGACATACGGGTGCCCTCCACGGGGCCGGTGGTGCGGGAGTGCTTGCCGGAGAGCAGGCCGCCGGCCAGAGGATTGAACACGGTCAAGCCCATGGGATACTTGTCCAGGAAGGGCAGCATTTCGTCCTCAACACCGCGTGTAATAAGGTTGTAAACGCTCTCGGTGACCACGGGGGCGGGCATATTCATCTCGCGGGCCGTGTGGACATACTCGCAGGAGAGCCAGGCAGAGAAGTTGCTGATGCCGTAGTAGCGGATCTTGCCGGCGCGGATGAGGGCATCCATGGTGTAGATAACTTCCTCGGTGGGCACGGTGAAGTCGGGGAAATGGCAGTAGAGCACATCGATATAGTCGCTCTGCAGACGCTGCAGGGACTTGTCAACGCTCTCCATAATGTGCTTGCGGGACAGACCGGAGCCGTTCTTGCCGGCGCAGGAGGGGCCGCCCACCTTGGTGGCCAGAACGACCTCGTCGCGCTTGCCCTGCAGGAATTCGCCCAGCCAGCTCTCGCTGGTGCTGCGGGTGTAGATGTCGGCAGTGTCGATGAAATTCACGCCGTTGTCCAGGCAGTAATCGAGGATCTTGCGGCTGGTTTCCTTATCGGCCTGATCGCCGAAGGTCATGGTGCCGAGGCACATCTTAGACACCTTCATGCCGGTGCCCTTCATGGTTACGTACTGCATAGTAGTTCCTCCATATATAAAATTTATATTGCAGATAAAATCAGTTCTGTTCCCACTTCAGGGAACGGCTTACGGCGCGGCTCCAGCCGGCGCAGAGCTTTTCCGCGGCAGCGGCGTCCATCTCCGGGGTGAAGAGGGCAGCGCCGGAGCGCAGCGCGGTGATGTCATCTATGCTGTCCCACACGCCGACGGCGAGTCCCGCAAGAAAAGCGGCACCCAGGGCCGTGGTTTCCACCATGGCAGGGCGGTCGATGGGCTTTTGCAGGATGTCCGACTGAAACTGCATCAGGAAGCGGTTCACGCTGGCACCGCCGTCCACCTTCAATATGGGCATTTCCGCGCCCGCGTCCTGCTCCATGGCCACGATCATATCCCGCACCTGATAGGCTATGCCCTCCAGAGCGGCGCGGACAATATGGGCTCTGGTGCTGCCGCGAGTCAGCCCGGTCATAACGCCGCGGGCGTACATATCCCAGTGGGGTGCGCCCAAACCCGTAAAGGCAGATACCAGATACACGCCGCCGTTATCCGGCACAGACAAAGCCAGTGCCTCGCTGTCGGCAGCACTGGAGATGAGTCCCAGCTCGTCCCGGAGCCACTGGATGGTGGAGCCGGCGTTGAACACACTGCCCTCCAGGCAGTAGTTCACTCTATCCCCGATCTGCCAGCCCACGCAGCTGAGAAGTCCGTGGGTGCTGCGGGAGATCGTTGAGCCGGTGTTCATCATGGTGAAGCAGCCGGTGCCGTAGGTATTCTTGCTCTCGCCGGGGCGGATGCAGCCCTGTCCCAGAAGGGCGGCCTGCTGATCCCCGGCGCTGCCGCAGATGGGCACGCCGGCAAGCCCTTCCAGCCCGGGGACGCCCGGTGCAATGCGGCCGTACTCCATGGAGTTGGGCACAATGCGCGGCAGCATGGCCATGGGAACGCGCAGCTCCCTGCACAGCTCCTCATCCCAGGAGAGCGTGTGGATATTCATGAGCATGGTGCGGCTGGCGTTGCTGACATCCGTCACATGAACGCCGCCGGTGAGATTCCAGATGAGCCAGCTCTCTACGGTGCCGAAGAGCAGCTCGCCCCGCTCCGCCCGTTCTCTGGCTCCCGGAACCTGATCAAGAATCCAGGCGATCTTCGTGCCGGAAAAGTAGGCATCGATGAGGAGACCGGTTTTTTCGCGGATAGGATCGTCCAGTCCCCGCTCCGCCAGCTCCTCGCAGAGCTTCGCCGTCCGGCGGCACTGCCAGACGATGGCATTATAGATGGGGCGTCCGGTAGCCCGCTCCCAGACGATGGTGGTCTCGCGCTGGTTGGATATGCCGATGGCGGCAATATCCGTCCTCTTCAGGCCGCTGAGAGAAAACGCCTCGGCGAGAGCCTTTTTTTCCGTGGCAAAGATGGCCTGGGGATCATGCTCAACCCAGCCGCTTTGGGGAAATATCTGTTCAAATGGGTACTGGGCCATGGAAACAATGCCGCCTCCGCGATTGAAAATGATGGCCCGGGAGCTTGTTGTGCCCTGATCCAGAGCAATAATATGAGGTTCCACCCTTCTCACTCCTTGCATTTTTTCCGAAAAACAGGTATAATTCATTTCAATGGCCTATTATAACACATAAAAGAGGATTTGGCTATGGTACGAATGACAGAATCTTCATTTTTATCTTCCGACGGAAAGCACAAAGTGTATTACCGTAAATATACGCCCGAGGGTGAGCCCAAGGGTATCCTGCAGCTTGTTCACGGCTTTTCGGGTCACATCGGCCGTTACGACGGCTTTGCCCGCGTTTTCTGCGAAAAGGGCTATATCGTCGTGGGCGACGATCATCTGGGTCACGGCCAAAGCATCATTGACGGTCTGCCCGCCTGGGTCGCGGATGTGGGCGGCTGGGAGACCATGGTCGAGGATCTCCACATTCTCCACAGACTTGTCCGGCAGGAGCACCCCGGTCTCCCCTGCTACCTTTTCGGTCACAGCATGGGCTCCATCCTCTGCCGCACCTACATGATCCGCTTCCGGGGCAGTCTGGACGGCGTAATTCTCTGCGGAACCAGCCACCAGAGTCCCCGGATGCTTTCCTCCGCATATAAGACTTCTCAGGCCGTCTGCCGCTTCAAGGGTACAAAGGCCTCCGGCAAGCCCTTTTTCGATTTTATTCGGAAGCAATATATGCGGGGCTTTCCCGATGCGCGGACGGAATTCGACTGGTTGAACCGCAGCGCCGATGGGGTTGACTCTTTCCTGAGCGACCCCTTCTGCCAGGCGGTTCCCACCATGGGCTTTATCCGGGATATGCTGGGCGGTATGCTCTTTATGGAGAAATCCCGGAATATGGAGCGCATGACCAAGGAACTGCCCGTTTATTTTATCAGCGGCGACAAGGACCCCGTGGGCGAAAACGGCAAGGGTGTCATGCGTGCCTACAAGGCATTTCTGAAGGCCGGCATGAAGGACGTTACCATGAAGCTCTATGCCGGAGCCCGTCACCAGCTCTGGGACGAAGAGAACCGGGACGAGGTCATTCAGGATATACTCTCCTGGCTGGACGCCAAAAGCGGCAGAGCCGGATACTGATTTATTTTAAGCTCCCCGAAATCGGGGAGCTTTTTTCACGAATAGGGACAAACCGCCGCTGAATAGGATGAAAGCGGAGGTGGAGTCATGCTCGCCAGCGCTTTTTTACTACTGCTCAATTCCGGTTTTCTGACCCTGCGGCTCAGCGAAACTGCCGGCAGCTTTCCCCGGGCGCTCAGTGCCGCAGAGGAGGCCGAAGCCCTTGCGCGTTTTGCCCGGGGCGACACGGAGGCAAGAAATACGCTCATCGAGCACAATCTGCGCTTAGTGGCGCACATCGTGAAAAAATACTACGCTGCAGGCTGTGATCAGGATGATCTGATCTCCATCGGCACCATAGGGCTCATCAAGGGGATATCCGGCTTCCGGCAGGATAAGGGTGTGAAGCTGGCCACCTATGTCTCCCGCTGCATCGAAAACGAAATTCTCATGTACTTCCGTCAGGAGCGGAAAAACGCGGGGCTGATCTCGCTCTCCGACTCCCCCGACGGCGATGCCGACGTAGACGGTCTCAGTCTGGAGGATACCCTCTGCGATGCGTCCGACATGGAGGAGGAGCTGCAGAACCGGGAGCTCTGTGCCTCGCTCCGGGGACTTATGGAGAAAAATCTGGAGCCGCGAGAGCGGGAAATCCTCATTTTGCGCTATGGTCTGGGCGGCAATGAGCCTCTGACCCAGCGCGATGTGGCGGAGCGGAGCGGCATCAGCCGCTCTTATGTGTCAAGAATAGAGAAAAGAGCTTTGGAAAAGCTGCGGGAAGTTATGGAAGATGGCGAAAGTTAAATTTTTTACTTGTTTTTCTTGACAGGAATCCCCGTTTCTGCTATAGTCACTTTCCAGAAAAGACCTCTTTAAGTCGGTACAGAGCTGCCGACAAGGCGTCGTGATGATGGAAGCGGGGAGCATTGCGCCCTGTTCATGCCTTGTCGAAAAAGGGTCGGCAAGGTCTTTTTTTATGCCGAAAGGAGGACGCACGATGGTTTTCAAAACGCAGATCATGGACGAAGCCGCCGTTGAGCGCTCTCTTGTCCGTATCGCCCACCAGATCATCGAAAAGAACGACGGCATTGAGAATGTCTGCCTGCTGGGAATCCGCACCCGGGGGGTGCCCCTCTCTGAAAGGCTGGCCGAAAACATCCGCCGCATCGAGGGCAAAAGTCTGGAGGTCGGCAAGCTGGACATCACCCTCTACCGGGACGATCTCTCCCAGATCGCCGATGTACCGGTGATGGAGGGCAGCGAGGTACCCTTCAGCGTGGAGGGGAAAACCGTTGTGCTGGTGGACGATGTGATCTACACCACCCGCACGGCTCGCGCCGCCATGGAGGCCGTTATCGCCCTGGGCCGTCCCGCCAAGATTCAGCTCTTTGCCCTTATCAACCGGGGTCATGCGGAATTTCCCATCAAGCCCGACTTTGTGGGCAAGAACATCCCCACCTCCACGAACGAGGTGGTAGCCGTAAGGCTGAAGGAGACCGACGGAGAGACCGCCGTACTCCTTTATGAAAAGTAAGCAAAACCAATTAAATAAAAGAGAGGTAACGAGAAAAATGAACCTGACCTACGGAATCAAAGACAAGCCCAAGTTCGGACAGACCATCATCTTCGCCTTCCAGCAGCTCCTCGCCATTATGGCCGCCACCATCGCCGTGCCCTCCATCATCGGCAACGGTATGTCCCAGACTGCCGCCCTCTTCGGCGCCGGCGTGGGCACTCTGACCTACCTCATCTTTACCAAGTTCCGCTCTCCTGTGTTCCTGGGCAGCTCCTTCGCCTTCCTGGGCTCCATGGGTGCCGCCTTTGCCGGTGCCGTGTCTCTGGAAGCCGGCTATATGGGTCTGATCATCGGTTCCGCCTTTGCCGCTCTGGTCTATGTGATCTTTGCCCTGCTGGTGAAGTTCTGCGGCGTTGAGTGGATCAACAAGCTGCTGCCTCCCGTGGTCATCGGCCCCACCGTGGCCATCATCGGTCTGTCTCTGGCCGGCAATGCCATTGGCGATCTCACCGGCGGTGCCGTCAGCGCCAGCAACTATGTCTGCATCATCTGCGGTCTCGTGACCCTCTTCACCACCATGTACTTCTCCGTCTTCGGCAAGAAGATGGCCCGCCTGATTCCCTTCATCCTCGGCATCGTGGCCGGCTACATCGTCTCCCTGATCTTCACGGTCATCGGCACCAGGACCGGCAATGCCAACCTGATCGTCATCAACTTCAGTCTCTTTGATACCATGCAGTGGGTTCCCGACTTCACCTTCGTCAACGCTCTCAAGGGCGTGAAGGACATTGACGGCACCTATGTGGCCACCGTATTCGTGGCCTATGTCCCCGTGGCCTTCGTGGTCTTCGCCGAGCACCTGGCCGACCACAAGAACCTCTCCACCATCGTGGGTGTTGACCTGCTGAAGGATCCCGGTCTGGACCGCACCCTGCTGGGTGACGGCATCGGCTCCTTCATGGGCTCCATCTTCGGCGGCTGCCCCAACACCACCTACGGCGAGTCCATCGCCACCACCGCCGTCTCCGGCAACGCCTCCGTTGTGACCATCCTGACCACTTCCATCCTCGCCATCCTCATCTCCTTCTTCGGCCCCTTCGCCACCTTCCTGGCCACCATCCCCGGCTGCGTCATGGGCGGCGTGTGCATGACCCTCTACGGCTTCATCGCCGTGTCCGGTCTGAAGATGATTCAGGGCGTTGACCTGAACGACAACCGCAACCTGATGGTCGTCTGCGTGATCCTCGTGGCCGGTGTCGGCGGCCTGAGCGTCTCCTTCGGCAAGATCAGCCTGACCACCGTGGCCTGCGCTCTGATTCTCGGCATCCTGACCAACACCATGTTCAAGAGCACCGATCAGGCGCCCAACAAGGAAATGCCTCTGCAGAAGTAATTCATAAACTACAATACCCGCTCATCCGAGCGTATGATAAGCAAGAGAGCCTGTACATCGACTGTACAGGCTCTCTGTTTTTTATTTATGCAGCTCGTTGGTAACGCGGCGCCTGAAGAGGGCGTTCATGGTTTCGGCGGGGTCTGCGTGCTCGTAGAGGATGCTGTAGACCGCGTGGCAGATGGGCAGCTCCACAGCGTAGCGCTCGGAGAGCACCCGCAGGGCCTTTACGGTGTAGTAGCCTTCAGCCAGCTTGGCATAGCTCTCGCCCCTGGCGAAGCTCTCGCCGAACTGGCGGTTCTGGGAGAAGTGGGAGAAGACCGTGGCCTCATAATCCCCCAGATGGCAAAGGCCGTAGGCCGAGAGCTCATTGCCGCCCATGGCCTTGATAAGTCGGGCAATCTCCCGGGTGCCGCGGCTCATGAGAGCGCCCTTGAGAGCAGAGCGATCCATGCCGTCCAGCAGACCCGCAGCGATGCCGATCACGTTCTTGGAAGCGGCGCCGATCTCGTTGCCCAGCAGATCATCCCCGTAATAGAAGCGGATCAGCTCGCTGGAGAATGCATCCACCAGACAGCGCTTTACCTCTTCATTTTCCGAGTCGATAACCATGCAGTTGGGCACGCCCCGGTAAAACTCCTGCACATGGCCGGGTCCCACCCAGATGGCGACATGATTCTCCGCACCCAGATATTCCCCCGCTATCTCAGTGAGGCGCTTGCCCGTATCGACCTCAATGCCCTTCATGCAGAGCACAAAGGTCTTTCCCCTGGGCGCATAGGGCAGCAGCTCCACGCAGAGACCCCGGAGGGACTGGCTGTCTACGGAGATCACAATGGTATCGCACTCCATGGCGTGAGCGAGATCGGAGGTCAGCTCCACGGAGAGGGGCAGCTCCAGAAAATCGTTTCTTCGCGTTTCCCGAAACTGCTTCATATGGGCAGAGCCGGCTCTGCCGTATAGTCTGAGACTGTGACCGATGGAATCCAGATACCAGGTGATGAGCGAACCCCAGCGTCCGCAGCCGATAACCGTTATGTTCATGGGTAACCCTTCTTTCTTTGCACTTTTCTCATTTTAACAAAAAAAGGAAATTTTGCAAGGAAAAACTGCAGAATCTTAATCGTCGAAATAAAGCCAGGTCAGACTGCCCTGACTGACACGCATACCGAGATGCTCGTGGAGCGCCAGCGAAGCATGATTTGAACGATACACATGGGAATAGGGAATAAGCCCCCGCTCCAGCTGCAGCGTGACCATCGTCAGCTCCAGCTCCGTGCCGAAGCCGCAGCAGCGGTACTCCGGCAGCACCTCCAGCATTCCCATGCTGCCCTCCGCATGGAGGCCGATCATACCCACCAGCGTAGAGTCCAGAAAGCCCAGCAGCACATTGCCCCGGCGCAGAGCCTCACGGACATCGCTGTCCGATGAATGGCGGTAAATCTCACGGCAGAAGGAAAACTCGCTCTCCAGAGCCCTGCGGAGGGTCAGCCGGCGCTCAAAGCGGGGCAGCTCAGCCTTCGTCCAGACCGCTGAGGCACACTTCTCGTCAATGATAAAGCCGTAGCGCTCCGCTGCCCAGGTGATCAAAGCATCGTCATAGAGAATCAAGCACTCATAATGCCTGTCCTCATGCTTCTGCAGCCAGCGTTTTCCCAGCTCCGCAGGCGCATAGAGCATATAGAGCTCGCCTTCCCGGTCATAGACAAAGATGCCCTCACGCTCATCCTCCAGAATTTCGGCGGCATGGCGGAGGATGGAGTTCTCGATGTTGGCCGTCAGAAGCGGATCGGGAGAGAAATCAAAGCTCGTCATTCTCTTCCTCCACCTCATCGTGGAATTCCTTAAAGCTCCGCAGATACTCCCGCAGCTTCAGCCACGCGGCCTTGAAGCGTGTGGTCTTCTTCTGGGCCCTGGCCTCGTCCAGCTCCGCCCTGCGGCTGCCCGGGAACCAGTAGACCCGGCACTCATAGGGCTGGAGATAGACATTGTTGCCCTCCAGCTCATCACCTCTGCTCTGCAGCAGCAGCTTGCCGCGCCGGAGATCATAGTCCCTGGGGCACACCAGCAGGCGAGCCTTATCGGAGAAGGAGCACATCACCAGCAGCCGACCGCTGCGGTTGGCGCGCTCATATACATAAAACCAGGGGCTCAGAGGCCGCAGATCCCGGTAGCTGCCGCCGCGCACCACAGGCAGCTCTCCGCGCAGCTCCAGTGCCTGCCGATAGAAGTTCAGCAGACTGCCGGGGTCATTCTCCTGCTCCGCCACATTGACGCTGCGGGAGTTTTGGTTTACATAACAATACGGCTCTGTCTCCGAGAAGCCCGCGCGATCGCCGCCGTCCCACTGCATGGGCGTGCGGGCGGACTCGCGGGAGCGGAGCCAGACCTGCTCCAGCTTGCTTTTGTCGTCACGCTTGCGGCATTGGCGGTAGATTCGGCGGCTCTCCTCGTCCTGATAAAAGTTGATGGAGTCCAGACGGATATTGGTCATGCCGATCTCCTGCCCCTGATAGATCACGGGGCAGCCCCGCTGGAAAAGGAAGGCCGCAGCCAGCGCCTTGCCGCTTTCAAGCCGATACTTCTCGGAGCCGAAGCGGGAAATGGAGCGGGGGTAGTCGCTGCTCTCCAGCGTCAGCAGGCTCCAGCCCTTATCGGCCATGGTGCTCTGCCAGCTGTCCCAGTAATGCTTTTGCTTCAGCAGGCAGAAGCGGTGATAGAACAGCCCGCCGAAGAAATTATCGCCCCGCATGGCGTCGCTGTGCTGGATCATGTCCAGCTCGCCATCGGGCTCATCCACATAGTCCCGGGCAGCCTTGGCGGGAATACCGGGCATATAGCCCACCGTCAGGCAGTCGAAGCGGTCAAATACATCGTGGCGGAACTCCTGCAGATAGGAGCGCAGATACGGGCCACGGTCATACTGGCTGCTTCCCCGGCGTATGGGCCAGAGAGGCAGGCCGTCGGGCAGCTCCTTGGGCTTGGAGATATAGCTGAGCTGATCCTCCCGGAAGCCGTCCACGCCCAGATCCAGCCAGAAACGGAAAATGTCCTTGATCTCGTTGCGTACGGCGGGATTGCGCATATTCAGCTCCGGCTGATTTCTCCCCAGCAGGTGGAGATAGTAGGCCTTGCGCTCCTCGCTCCAGGTCCATGCTTCCTCGTTGCGGAGGTTGCGCCAGTTATTGGGCACTCTCCCCCGCTCCCCTGCCGGACGCCAGATGTAGTAATACTTATAGGGCTTTTCACCCCGGAGGCTGGCCTGAAACCAGGGATGCTCCTTGCCGGTGCAGTTCAGGGGCAGGTCCAGAATAAGCTTCATCCCCCGCCCATGAACCGCGTTCAGCAGCTCCGTAAAGGCTTCCATGCCGCCGTATTCCGGGGCAATGTCCGTAAAGTCGGTAATGTCGCGGCCGATGTCCGTGTTCATGGAGGGATAGGGAGCCGAGAGCCAGATGCCGTCCACATGGAGCGAGGCAATATAGTCCAGCTTACGCAGCACACCCCAGAGGTCGCCGGTGCCGTCATTGTCTCCGTCCATAAAGCTGCGGAGGTAGACGGAATAGAAGCACATATCCTTATACCATCTTTTGCGCTCGTCCATGGTTTTTATCACTCCAAATTGTTTACATAATATTGTTGCGAATGACTTATTATTTCAGAAACAGAAACGGCTGTGTTCACATAATACCGGCATATTTTCTATTTTTACTTCACCGGAGCCGCGGATATTGACCGTACCGGAAAAGCTTCCCACCGTGCAGTGACTGCGAAAATACAGGAGGCGCAGGTCTCTGGCGAAGAGCTCATCCCGCGCAGGGGTAAAGCGGAGATCCACGCTGCCGTCCTCGGAGAAGAATCGGCTTTCCGTCAGAAAGCTCCCTTTGCGCTTTTCCCGAACCCGGTTGAGCTTCATGAGCTCCCCGTCGAGAAAGAGGCCGTTTTCCAGTCCGGCACCGGTATAACCGAAGCCCCAACCGAAAACAAGGGAGAGGCTGTGACCGTCTATGACCTGACAGCCGGAGCAGAATACCCGGGCGGTCTTCAGCGGCAGCACGGCGCGGCAGCTTTCCAATGAGGCAAAGGCACCGCTCAGGGAATAGGACTTTTCGTGGAAAGAGACCTCGCCGCGAAGCTCGTCAAAGACCCTTCGCCCCGCATAGAAGAATCGACGGAGATTCTGAAAAGGCGCAGCGCTGATCAACATATCGCCGGATAGCGGCAGCATAAGCTCCACATTATACTCCGATGTATGGCAACGGAGACGGTAAAACTGCCCATCGTTGTCCAGCGAGAGAAAGAAGTCTTCCTCATCCCGGAAAAAATGATAGGGCTGGGAAAGCTCATAGTCCAGGGTATACGAATCCCCGGAAAAGAGCTTTATGGGGCCGGAGATGCTGTACTCCCCTGTTTTCAGATCGGTAAAGGCAGCGCGGCAAAGGCCGATGCCGCGGAAGTGACCGAAGAGCAGACGGAACACAAAGCCCTCGCCCAGAAGCTGAAACTGCTCCCACTCCCGGGAGCGCAGGCGGGAAATGCGATCATGATTGTAGCTGTATTCCTCCTGCGCAGACCAGAACGGATGGCGCAGTCTGCCCCTCTCATCCAGAAGCGTTTCTATGGAATTGGATTTCTTTTGCTTCATTCCGCCTCTCCCTTTTCTCTGTATAACGACTTATTATACCTTATTCAAACGCAAAATGGAAGTGCTTCTTTGCCTTTTTCTGTTTTTCCCTCTGCGCGGGCGGTTTCCGCAGGATAGGGAAATCGGTTGTCATAATGCACAAAAATTAACGACAGATTTTTCGCTGAAATGCCTGAAAACAACTTGATTTTTATGTAAACAGAGCATATACTATAGATAGAGATAATAACAACAATAAATACTATATATTACAAATAATTACAAGGAGGAGCTCGCCATGAAAAAAGCTCTGATTCCCGCCGTACTGCTAAGCCTGAGTATGCTCAGCGGCTGCACTCTGGTCGTTCCCGCCAGTGCGGAAAACAGCGAACAGAAGCTGGTTGAGGCGGCTCTTTCCGTTAAGATCGGCGGCCGTCAGGATCATGACGCCACAGAGTTTCTGGTGGGTGAGTTCTACATCAGCAACGGCTGCACCGCTTTCTTTGACGGGCACGGAACCGTGACCATGCTCTCCCCCGATGGGTCTTCTCAGGTGGGCAGCTACGCCCTGCTGGAAAAAGACGAAGAAGCTGCCAGCGTGATCATGCGCATCGGCGGAGAGGAGATCAGCTACCGCTATCAGCTCATTTCCAACGACGGCGGCTTTACCCTGACAGACGGAAACGGGAATATGCTGGTGTTTGTTCTGCGAACCTATGAATAAAGTTAAGGTTTTAGTTTGAAAACCCGGACCCGTTGAATAAGGAATCGCTCTATGCCTTCTCCTTACGGAAGGAGAAGGCAAGGACGGGAGCTGCGGCGGCTCGTCCGGGAGGCCGAGCCCTACGAAGGGTTAGTACCATAAAACAAATGTATCTGTGAAAGCGGGCAAGTCTCCATCACGGAGGGAGCCATTTGCGTGTCACGGAATCTGTCCCCTTAACGCTGAAGAGGTGGCTGGAATGAGGGTAAAGTATAAAGGCGGGTCGAAATACTATGAAAGAGCACTTATATCAGAAAAAGAGTATGATATGATTTCAGCAGAAAGAGGATGGTTCAGAATTATGACTGAGCTTGAAGAGGACTATCTTTTTCCTCAGGAGCTTTTTGAGATTACTGAAGATTAACCTGCCTTAGCCACCGTGCAGCTGCACAGTGGCTTTTGTATACATGTTTTGTAGGAATCAATGGGTACGGAGAGTTCATATCAATTCTGAAAGGAAAGGTTGAGAATGAAAGGATTAAGATTGCCGGAAAACAAAGAGTTTGAAGCTTTTTTTGAGATCGTACAAAAGCAAGCCGGAGAAATGGGGTTTGTTTATTTTGTTGACAGCGGAGAAGGCCGAGAGTTGTTCCTTGAGGGGATTGAGGGAGAAGATCTTTCCGGATGGCTCATCCCGGAAGCAGACGCAGAAGATTTTGAACGAATCTGGAAAATATGGAGCAAGAATGTGGAGGACGACAGATGGATTGATTTCTACAAGTTTGCAATATGGGAACTGTCAGCAGAAGGCGACATTATCATCGATTTCAAAGAATACTGACAGCGAGTCGCGGGGGATATCAAGGAGCCTGTCTCTTTGACGCTTCCATATTAACCCTAGAGGGGGAGAAAATGAGTTTGTCACAGTATTACTCCGAAAACATGATTATTCAAACCGACTTAGAACCAGGCTCTGCGGGAGCGTGACGGACTATTTTTTCCCGGACGAAAAAGAAAATGGGAAAGACAGTATTGTGAGCCCGACCGTTGACGGTTCGCTTGTTGAACTTTTTCAAGAGGACATTTCTTCAATCAAGATTACAGATACGCTTATGATGAAAGCGGCAAAAGCAGAACAAAACCATTGGGGCTGTAAAAAAGTCTGTCATTGCTGTGAAAGAAACGCCGGAGCCCTTCTTGGCTCCCTCTGACGAGGGAGCCATAGGGCTTTCGTTAAACGTGGTGAATCCCTTCATCTCGATCGCGAGGAGCGAAGCGACGTGGCAATCCGTATTCTCTGCGGCTCGTCCGGGAGGCCGAGCCCTAGAAGGGGTCCGTGGGAAACGGATTGCCACACCAGTCTGCGGACTGGTTCGCAATGACAGGGAGTATTTTTACAACCCTTTTGTATACCCATTTTTGGGGAGAACAGCAGATGAACAGCAAGACATACAAGGAGTTCGTGGAGAAGTTCAAGCCGAAGAAGACTATAGACGACTGCCGCACACCGCCGACGCAGGTTGTCAGGGAGAGAGCGGGAGTCGATAAGCTTACCCCCTCAGCCGCTTTGCGGCAGCTCCCCCATTGCTTCGCAACAGGGGAGCCAAGAACGGAAAGTCCCCGTCACTCCCCCACGGTACGGTGAGGGGAATGACGGGGACTTTGCATCGGGCTTACTTATTGTTAAAGATTTTGAAAATGGTATCGAAGGGGTCTTCCTCTTCGGGGATGGGCTTATCCTCAACGGGGGTAGCCTTCTCGTCGGCAGCGGTGAAGAGCTTGGCGTCCTCATCGGTTTCCACGGGAGCGGTCTGGCGGGCAGCGGTCCTGGCGGCTTCCTTCTTAGAGGCGGCAGCGGACTTGTCCTCAAAGCCGGTGGCAATGACGGTGACAACGATTTCATCCTCCAGCGTGTCGTCGAAGGTGGCGCCGAAGATGATGTTGGCATCGGGGTGGGCAGCCTCCTGCACCATGGAAGCGGCGATCTCCACATCCTCCAGACCCATCTCGCTGGAGCCGGAGATGTTGATCAGCACGCCGTGGGCGCCCTCAATGCTGGTCTCCATAAGGGGAGAGGAGATGGCCATGCGGGCAGCGGTCTCAGCCTTGTCCTTGCCGGCAGCGCGGCCAACACCCATGTGGGAGAGGCCGGCGTCCTTCATGACGCTGGTCACATCGGCAAAGTCCAGATTGATAAAGCCGGCGTTCTTGATGAGGCCGGAGATGCTGGCCACAGCCTTGATGAGCACGTCATCGGCGATCTCAAAGGCATTGGACAGGGTCACACGCTCGGGGCTGGCATACTTCAGACGGTCGTTGGGGATGATGAGCAGAGAGTCAACCTTGCCCATCAGGTTCTCGATGCCACGGCGGGCCTGCTCGGCGCGGCGCTTGCCCTCCCAGGAGAAGGGACGGGTCACAACGCCCACGGTGAGCACGCCGGCATCCTTGGCGATCTCAGCCACCACGGGAGCCGCGCCGGTGCCGGTGCCGCCGCCCATACCGGCGGTGATGAACACCATGTCGGCATCTTCAATGGCCTTGGAGAGGTCGTTGCGGCTTTCCTCAGCGCTGCGCTTGCCCACATCGGGGTCGGAGCCGGCGCCCTGGCCGTGGGTTACCTTTTCGCCGATCTGAATCTTTTCGTCAGCCACGCTAAGGGCGAGCTGCTGGCGGTCAGTATTTACGGCGATAAACTCAACGCCCTTGGTATCGTTGGCAACCATGCGGTTGACGACATTATTGCCGGCGCCGCCAATGCCGAGTACCTTCAGAGTGACAACATTGTCCGGACCGGATTCCAGTGTGAAAGCCATGATTATTTCCTCCCAATATATGTTTGCGGGCTACAATTTTTTCAGTATTCGTATTTTACCCCATGAAAGGGAGGCAATTCAACCACATTATGTTGACTTGTCAGTATTCTTTCTGTAACTTTTTTGTTAATTGGGGCTGAAATAGACCAGATTGCTCTCGCTTTTCTCCAGTTCCAGAGTGCCGGCGTCGCCGTCAGCCAGCTGGGCTATGGCACTCTGAACCAGAGAAAGGCGGCGGCTCAGATCCTCATTGCTGCCCAGAATCACCGTATAACGGTTTTCATAGGAAAAGCCGGGCTCCGTAAGGGTGTTAAGGTCCACCCAGTCGATGTTTTTGGTAATGTTACGAAGCTGGAACTGGGCGAGCATATGATAAAGATACTCATCCTTGCCCGCATCCGTTTCCGAAACGGTCATGATCTCACCGGCCACGGGCATCAGAGGCTCCATGCCCTCCACGCGGATAAAGTTCTCCGCGTCCCGGGCATCGATCTTCTCCAGCAGCTTGCCCTGAGGATTGATGAGCCAGTAGTCATCGCCGAAGCTCACGCAGGCCACGGCCTCGCTGCCGGTGACGGAGAGGATAATGCGGTTGGGCATGACCCGCTTTATGCTGACGGTTTCCACATAGGGCATGGTGGCGTAGATGGAGGACACCGCCGTAAAGTTATTGACAAACAGCAGGTTTACGCCCTTTTCCAGACCGCTGGCAGCGAGAATCTCGTCATCGGTATAAACGGTATCGTTCTGCAGTTGGATAATGGAGACGCGGAAGAAAAGGCTGAGAAAAAGAATGGCGGCCACACCGGTGATCACCAATGCCAAAGGTGCATATAGGGCATTCTTGCGTATGCGTCTGTTTTTCTGTTCCTCCATGGAAAACCCCGCTTTCTCCTTATTATTATCCAACTGTTCCTGTTTATTCCTGATTATTCCTTTGGCGATTGAAAAATGGCTTAGCGACCTTTTTCTTAGCCTCGCAGAGTTTGCGAACGGCAGCTCGCTAAAAAATCAAATCATTTTCATGCGGGCTCTGCCCGCTTGAAAATACCCTGAGGCGCACTCTATTGGTGCGCCCTCGCATCGACCAAGGCGGCTTTGCCGCCGCGATCAATGCGAGTGACCTTACTCGATTGGAAAACGAAGTTTTTCAATCGAAGATTTATCCAACTGTTCCTGTTTATTCCTGATTATTCCTTTTTTATTCGAGCGCCCAGTGACAAAAGATTGCGCTCCAGCTGCTCATAGCCCCGCTCCAGATGTCCCGCATCCGTCAGGCGGCTGGTGCCCTCGGCTCCCAGCGCTCCGCAGAGAAGCGCCGCAGAGCCCCGCAGGTCGGTGCCCGTCAGGGTCGCAGCCTTCAGCTTCTCCACCCCGCGGACAAGAGCGCAGCTGCGCTGCAGCTCAATGTCGGCACCCATGGCCATCAGCGCCGGGGCATAGCGGAGCCGATCGCTGAATATGGTTTCCTTAAAATAGCTCTGTCCCCGGTTGCAGCAGCACACTGCCAGCAGCAGCGGCGCGGCATCGGTGGGAAAGCCCGGATAGGGCTCGGTGACCACGGTCACTTCCCCCTCCAGTCCGGCTCTTGCATCCAGCTCCACACTGTCCTCTCCCAGCCGGATTCCGGCTCCCAGCGCATCGAGAGCGCGGAGGACAGAGCCGAGCTCGGCGTTGGGGCAGTCCTCAATCCGAACCCGTCCCCGGGTGGCGGCAGCAAAGCAGAGATACGAGCCGGCGGCGATACGGTCGCCGGGAATGCGAAAGCGCACGGAGCGCCTCGGCTCAAAGCCCAGAACCCGGATGCTGTCCGTTCCGTCGCCGATGATCACAGCGCCCAGAGCGCGGAGATAATCGCAGAGGGAAATGATCTCCGGCTCGGCAGCGGCGTTGAGAAGCAGGGTCTCGCCCTCGGCACCGCAGGCGCACATCAGGGCGTTTTCCGTGGCTCCCACGCTTTTGCCGGGGAAGACAATCACATTTCCCCGCAGAGTCTGTGCCCTGCAGGAGATGGCGCTGCCGTCTGTGGAAACCGCTGCCCCCAGCGCCTCGAAGGCGGAGAGATGGTAGTCCACGGGTCTGCCGCCCAGCTCACAGCCTCCGGGCAGAGAGGCGTGTACCTCGCCGCAGCGGGCAAGGAGGGCTCCCATAAAAAGGACGGAGCTGCGCATGGCCGCCATGTGTCGGCGGGAAACGGAGCAGGAAAGCTCACCGCGGGAGTCCACAATGAGAGTACTCCCCTCCCGGATCACCGTACAGCCCAGCTCCCGCAGAATATCCACGGAGGCAGTCACATCGCTGATGTCCGGACAGTTCTCCAGTATGCTCAGCGAGGGTGTCAGTACGGCGGCGGCCAGCACGGGAAGCGCGGCGTTCTTGGAGCCCTGCAGCTTCAGACTGCCCTGCAGAGGCCTGCCGCCTTCGATGGTCCAGATGCTCATAGAATTCCCCCAGTACAGCAAGATGTAGGCCATACTATGCGGGGGTGCTTTTGTGGGTTACTTGGCTGCCAGACTCAGCACAAGGGAGGTAATCTCGTCAGTGGCGTTCTCCACGGACATATCCTCCATGATCTCGCCCATGCGCTGCAGGCGTTCCCTGTCGCCGATAAGCTCCAGAATGGTCTCGTGGAGCCGTTCCGCCGTGGCCTCGCTCTCGGGGATGACCACAGCGCCGCCGGCATCGCCCAGAAGACGGGCGTTCTTCATCTGGTGATCGGCCACCACATTGGGGCTGGGCACCAGAATGCAGGGCTTGCCCATGGCGGTAAGCTCGGCCAGAGTAGAAGCACCGCTGCGGCAGAGGATGATATCGGCAGCGGCCATGAGCTCCGCCATATTGAAGAGGTAGGGCTCCACGGATATGCCCTTTTCCTCCCAGCCGCTCAGATGCAGGGTATCGCGCATATAGGCGGTCATGGAGTCGTAGCCCCGCTTGCCCGCAGAGTGGATGAAGCGGTAGCTGCCTATCTCCATGTCCAGGGCGATGGTGCCGGCCACAGTCTTGTTCATCTCCGTGGCACCCAGACTGCCCCAGACGGAGACCACCAACGGCGTTTCACTGTCTATGCCCAGAGCCTTCCGCGCCGCCTCCCGGTCGGTACGCATGAACTCCAGCCGGACAGGGGTGCCGGTGACCTTGACCTTTTCGGGGTGCTTGTAGTTATTGCGGGCTGACTCAAAGCCCACCATGATGGTGTCCACGCTGTGTTCCAGCATACGGGTGGTCAGACCGGGCATGGCATTGGACTCATGAACGCAGGTGGGTATGCCCATCCGCGCCGCCTCGGTCAGCACCGGGTAGCCCACATAGCCGCCGGTACCCACCACCACATCGGGGCGAAAGTCCCGGAGGATGCGTCTGGCCGCAGGGAGCGAGCCCGCCAGATCCCGGGCAGCCCGCAGGTTATGCCTGATGCCCGCAAGCTTCATGCTGCGGGAGAGGCTGGAGATGCGGATGGTCTCGATATCGTAGCCCTCCCGGGGCACCAGCTCGGTCTCCATGCGCCCCTCGGCGCCGATGAACAGGATATCGCTGTCCGGCAGAAGCTCCCGGATGCGTCCGGCCACGGACAGGGCAGGGTTAATGTGTCCCGCCGTACCGCCGCAGGTAAAGACAAATTTCATCTTTCTCTTCCTCGCTTTACAGAGGATTTCCGGGAATCTCCCGGGAGACGCTCAAAAGAATGCCCATCTCCGCCATCTGGATGAGCAGAGCCGTTCCCCCGTAGCTGAAGAAGGGAAGGGCGATGCCCGTGCAGGGCAGGAGATTGGTGCAGACCGCCATGTTCAGCAGGGTCTGAATGGCCAGCAGAGAGGTGATGCCCACCGCCGTGAGAAAGCCGAAGCGATCCACAGAGCGAAGGGCGATATTGTAACCGCGAATGATCAGCAGGGCAAAGAGGAGGAGTACGGTCAGCGCCCCCAAAAAGCCCAGCTCCTCGCAGATTACCGCGAAGATAAAGTCGTTGTGCTCCTCCGGCAGATAGAGATACTTCTGGCGGCTGCGTCCCAGACCCAGACCCGTCAGCCCGCCGGAGCCGATGGCGTAGAGAGACTGCACCACCTGCCAGCCGTCGCCGGTGAGATCGGAGAAGGGATCGCGCCAGGCGCTGAGTCTGTCCTGCACATAGGGAAAGGCCAGATAGGCCACCGTGCCGCCCACGGCCATCAGTGCGCCGCCGCCGATGAACCAGCCCAGCTTTGCGCCGCCCGCAAAGAGGAGCACCGCCGCCAGAGCGAAGATGATCACCGTTGCGGAGAAGTGGGGCTCCAGCACCAGCAGTCCCGCCAGCAGCGCCAGAACCAGCGCAAAGGGCAGGATGCCCTCCCGAAAGCCGGACATTCTGTCGCCCAAGGCGGCCATACGGGCAGAAAATGACAGCACCACCGCCAGCTTTGCGAGCTCTGAGGGCTGAAAGGTGGTGATGCCCAGAGATATCCAGCGCCGCGCCCCGTTGACCTTGACGCCCACCAGAGGCACCAGCGCCAGCAGGAGCACTGCCGCCGCCAGCGAAGGCAGCGCCAGCTTTTCGTAAAGGCGAAGAGGAATGCGGGAGCAGACAAACATGGCGCCCACGCCCAGTGCCGCGTAGCAGAGCTGACGCAGAAAGTACCAGGCTGCATTGCCGCCGGTCTCCCCCTGCAGATCATAATAGGCCGAGGGGAAGCTGGCGGAAAAGACCATAACCAGACCGAGGGCGAGGAGCAGCAGCGTCAGAAGCGTGAGCAGCGTATCTCCCCGGCCGCGCTGCCGGGGAGCTTTTTCCTCCTCCGGGCTGCGGAGCCGGACAGTGCCGTATTGCAAGCAGAGTTCCTTTCCGGGAAAAACGAGAAAAAGCCGCGCTCAGTGAAAACGATGCATGGAGCCCATGACGGACAGCACTGCCATAATGAGCGAGATTCCCGTGAAGAGAGTGAAGATCTGTTTCTCTGTCCATTTATGTCCGGTCCACCCGCCCATCTCCAGATGGTGGTGGAAGGGAGCCATTTTGAAAATGCGCTTGCCGTGGGTGGCCTTGAAGTAGCAGACCTGAATGATGTCGGAGAGGGTCTCCCACACAGGCATGATGCACAGCGGCAGGAGAATCAGAGGCATATCCAGCGCAAAGGCCAGACCGCTGATGCAGCCGCCTAAAAAGAGGGAGCCGGTATCGCCCATGAACACCTTGGCGGGGTTGAAGTTATAGACCAGAAAGCCCAGCAGAGCGCCGGTCATGCCCGCGGAAAAGATGCCCAGATTCAGATACTCGCTGCCCCAGCTCCAGGCAATGGCCGTGAAGCCGATGAAGATGGCGGAGCAGGTGCCGCCCGCCAGACCGTCCACGCCGTCGGTAATGTTGATGGCGTTGACGCAGCCCACGATGACGAAGGCAGCGAAGGGATAGAAGAACCACTCGGGCACATCCACGGTCACATTCCGGAAGGGAACATAGAGGTGGCTCTCCAGATAGCCGAAGCGGCGCAGCAAAAAGAGGAAGCAGATGGAGGCGGAGAGCTGCAGCAGGAACTTTCCCTTGGCGCTCAGACCCGTATTGGCCTTGTGGCGCAGCTTCTCCAGATCGTCCAGAAAGCCGATGGCGCCGAATACCAGACCGAAGGTCAGCACAAACACATGGGCCCACTGTCCCTTCAGCACCTGAGCGAAGCCCACCGTGAAGCATACGGCGGCAATGGCCACAATGAACATGATGCCGCCCATGGTGGGCGTGCCGGACTTGGACATATGCCAGGTGGGGCCGTTCTCCTTGATCATCTGTCCGGCCTTGATCTTCCGCAGCAGGGGCACCAGAAAGGCACCCACGCCGCTGGAGACCAGAAAGCCGATGGCCAGGGCCAGAATGAGCTTCATCGTATCCATATCTCTATCCTCTTACTTTTCTTTTTTCAAATGCCCGGCCACGATTTCCCGCTCGTCCATGTGAATCTTCGTGTGGCCGATGATCTGGTAATCCTCGTGACCCTTGCCGCAGAGGAGCACCACATCGCCGCTTTGGTGACGGTCCATGGCGTAGTGTATGGCGGCAACGCGATCGGGGATGACAACATATTCGCAGCCGCTCTCCTCCACGCCGGGAAGAATTTCGGCGATGATGTCCTCGGGCTTTTCGGTTCGGGGATTGTCGGAGGTGACAATCACGAAGTCCGACAGCTCGCCGCTGATGCGACCCATGATGGGGCGCTTTTTGCGGTCTCTGTCGCCGCCGCAGCCGAAGAGCATGACCAGCCGGCCGGGGGCAATCTTGCGCAGGGTATGCAGCACATTCTCAATAGCATCGGGGGTCACGGCATAGTCGATGAAGATGCTGTAATCGCCCCCGGTGGGGACGCGCTCCAGCCGCCCCTTGGCCCCGTGGCAGCAGGACAGGTTCCGGGCGCAGTCACCGAGGCTCACGCCCAGAACGCGGCAGGCACCCACGGCGGCAAGGGCATTATACACATTATAGTCGCCCGCCAGGGCAATGGAAGCAGCAGCGCTGTCGCTGCCCTCCCGAAGGGTGAAGGCTGCACCGCCGGCAGAGAGCTCCACCTGTTCAGCTCGGATGTCGTCGCCCTCCTGCGTGCCGTAGCGGAGATAGTCGCCGCGCAGTGCCATGACCTTTTCCGTCCAGCCGTCGTCGCCGTTGGCCAGCGCCGTTTTGCAGCGGGGGAAAAGCCGCGCCTTGGCGGCAGCGTAGTCGTCCATATCCTTATGGAAGTCCAGATGATCCTGAGAAAGGTTGGTAAAGATGCCCAGCTCGAAGTCGATGCAGTCTACCCGGTGAAGGCACAGGGCGTGGGAGGAAACCTCCATGACGCAGACGCGGCAGCCCGCCTCCAGCATACGGCGGAAGAGCAGCTGGAGCTCGGCATTTTCGGGGGTTGTATTCTCGGTGTGGATTTCCTCCTGACCGATCATGTTGACGATGGAGCCGATGAGCCCCACCTTCTCGCCGGTGCAGCGCTCCAAAAGCTGCTTGACCAGAAAGGCTGTGGTGGTCTTGCCGTTGGTGCCGGTAATGCCCACGATTTTCAGCTCTTTGGAGGGCTCGCCGTAAAAGCGATTGGCCGCAAAGGGCACGGCCTCCCGGGTATCCTTCACCACTGCGGAGGGCAGTCCCTCCTCCGCCTCCTCGCAGAGGACGGCAGCGGCGCCCTTTTCCACCGCCATGGCCATGTATTTATGCCCATCGGTCTGCTCACCCCGGATGGCCACAAAGAGGTCGCCCGGCTGCACCCTTCTCGAATCGGTGCAGAAGCCCGTGATCTCGGTGTCCGGACTCAGGTTCAGGAGAAGAGCGGGGATGTCCTGCAATATATCTTTCAGCTTCATGGCTTTTTCTCCCATTCAGTATTTTCCTAAACTGCCCGCATCCGCATCGGCCAGCGTCACCCGAACCACGCCGCCCCAATCCAGGGCGCTGCCGGGGCGCAGACTCTGGGAACGGACAGTTACGCTGTCCTCCCGGGCAAGGGAGGTATTATCGGCGGAGATGAACAGTCCCTGAGCCGCCAGCGTTTCTCTTGCCTCCCGGTAGCTGAGACCGGAGAGCTCCGGCACGGTGGTGCTGCGCTCTGCGGGGGAAGCGTCCAGATAGAGCAGGACGCTGCTGCCGCCGGCAATGGTGGTACCTGCCGCGGGAAGCTGGGCGGTGACGATGCTGCCGCTGCCCGTGGCCTTGTAGCTCAGTCCCGCCTCCTGCAGAGAATTGGCGGCAGCGCTCACATCCATGCCGACGAGATTGGGCACCTCCCGGTCCAGAGCGGCCTGTTCCTCCGGGGAATAGCTGGGCAGGATCCCCATGGCGGGCAGCGCCTCAGACAGAAATGCGCCCACCACGGGGGCGGCCATCTGACCACCGGATATGTAGATGCCGGAGTCCGGGGAGGGATCGTCCAGCAGTACAAGCACTAAGATTTCGGGGTCGTCGGCGGGGGCGTAGCCGATGAAGGAGACGATGTATTCCTTCTCACCGCTGACCATGTTCTGGGCCACCTTTTCGCTGGTTCCGGTTTTCCCGGCAATGCGGTAGCCCACCACCGAGGCGTTTTTGCCGGTACCCTCCTTTTTATCAGAGACCACCTGTTCCAAAATGGTATTGAGCTTCTTGCTGGTGCTCTCGGAGATGACCTGCCGCAGTACCTTCGGCTCCACGGTCTCCGTGCTGCCGTCCGGGTAGGTGATGCTCTCCACCAGTCTCGGCTCCATGAGATAACCCCCGTTGCAGCAGGCGGACACCGCCATGCAGAGCTGGATGGGGGTAATGTTGAAGGTCTGACCAAAGGAGGCTGCCGCCAGCTGCGACAGATTTTCGCTGTTGCAGAAGACCCTGCGACTCCACCAGATGCTGCCGCTCTCGCCGGGGAGGGCGATGCCGGTCTTGCCGCTGAGCTGACGGGTCTCGTCCTCGCTGCTTTGAAAGAAGCCGAAGGCTTCGCAGTAGCGGTAGAAGGTTTCCTCTCCCAGCCGCAGACCGATGGTGGCAAAGGCCACGTTGCAGGAGTGCTCAGCCGCCTGTGTAAGCGTCTGGGAGCCGTGGCCGGCGGTCTTCCAGCACTTAAGGGGCTTGCCGCGACCCAGCACATTCATGCTGCCGCCGCAGTAAAAGCTGCTGCTTTCGCTGACGATGCCCTCCTCCAGCGCCATGGCCAGAGTGAGAATCTTGAAGGTGGAGCCGGGCTCGTAGGTATCGGACACCGCCTTGTTGCGCCACTGGCGCTGGCGGGCGCTTTCGATGATTGCCTGACCGTCCTCGCTTTGGGCGGCCAGCTCGCTGATCTCGTCGGGGACGAGGGCATAGTTGTTCAGATCAAAGTTTCCCAGCGACGCCATGGCCAGAATGCCGCCGGTTTTGGGATTCACGGCGATGGCGGCCGCACCGTTGCGGATGCTGTAGTCCTCCACAGCCTGCCTGAGCTGCTTTTCCAGATAATACTGGAGGGTAACATCCAGCGTAAGCTTCAGCTCCGCGCCGTTCCGGGGCTCCTTCACCTCCTCCCAGGAGGTAAAGAGCATATCGCTGCCGGCCGAATTTTTCAGGCGGCTGACGCTGCCGTTTTGACCGGTGAGAACTTCGTTATAGCTGTATTCCACCCCGGCAAGCCCCGTATTGTCCGCGCCCACAAAGCCGATGACATGGGAGGCCAGAGAGGAATAGGGATAAACCCGTTTATTGTCGGTCTCGATTTTGATCGAGCGGAGACCGTGCTCGTTTTTGAAGGCCCGCACCTTTTCGGTGGTCTCGTAGTCTGCGCGGCGCAGAACGGTCTTGTACCAACTGCTTTTGTCACTGCAGAGACTGCGGAGCTTGTCGGCGTCCATGTCCAGAAGCTCTGCAAGGCCGGTGGCGATAAGCTCGCTGTCCTCGCCGTAGCGCTCCAGCTCCTCGGGGCAGAGGTAAATGCTCCACGCGGTGGTGGATACGGCCAGCACATTGCCCTTGCGATCGGTGATGGTTCCCCGGGAAGCGTTGAGGGTGGTGCTGCGCATCTGCTGCTCCAGCGCCGCCGTTTCGTACTGCTCGTGCTTGCTTACCTGCAGATCAAAAAGGCGCAGGGCGATGATAATAAAGGCAACTATGCCGCACACGCTCAGCAAGAACAGTGCGCGGCGCAGCATCATTCGATTGGGCAGCCTTGGGCTGCTCCCCCGCTCTCCGTTTCCCATTTCCGGTTCCTCCCATGCAGAAGTTCTTACCGGAAGTATACGAGCGGGAAGCGGAGAAAATGCTCAGGGAAGGGAGAAAAGCTCGCGAATCTTTTCCCGTAAGCCGGGACTCGGCTGCAGCACCGTGACCCGATCGGGCAGGACACTCTCTGCGCAGACAAGCTGCTCCCAGCGGGGCTTATCCATGCCCAGTGCCAGCGCCGCTGCTTCCTTATCGCATAGCTCTACGGGGCGGTACAGCTGTGCATAAAGCCGCTGCTCCTCGTCCTTCAGTTCCCGATACTCTTTCTCTTCTTCCAATATGCTTTGGCAGATGCTCAGGTTTTCCACACGCTTTCGGAGGCTCAGAGTCCAGAAAAAGGCCGAAAGAGTTAAGAGCAGGGTGAAGACAAGGCGGCAGCGTCTGTTCATTCAGAGCCTTTCCGCTACACGGAGCTTCGCACTGCGGCTGCGGGGATTATAGTCCAGCTCCTCCTTGCTCGCCGTGATGGGCTTGCGATGGACGGAGCGAACGGTCTGTACAAAGCCGCACTTGCAAACCGGGAAATCCCGGGGACAGGTACAGCCGTTCTCCCGGGAACGGATGGCCGCTTTGGCAATCTTATCTTCGAGAGAATGAAAGGTGATTACGCAGAGTCTTCCGCCGGGAGCAAGACGCTCCATGGCGGTGTCCAGCATCTCACGCTCGGCCTCCAGCTCGTCGTTAACGGCGATGCGAAGGGCCTGAAAGCTGCGCTTGGCGGGGTGCTGCTTTTCCCGCAGAGCGGCGGCTGGCATGGCGCTCCTGATGATGTCCACCAGCTCCAGCGTGGTCTCGATGGGCTTTTTCTCCCGCTGGTGGACGATGGCGTTGGCAATCTGGGGGGCGTAGCGCTCCTCGCCGTAGTCCCAGAGGATACGCTTGAGGGTGTTTGCATCCGCATGGTTCACCAGCTCCCCTGCCGACTGGCCCTGAGAGCGATCCATGCGCATATCCAGCGGCGCGTCCGCCATATAGGAAAAGCCCCGCTCCGCCTCATCCAGCTGCGGAGAGGACACGCCCAGATCAAAGAGCATACCGTTTACCCTGTCGATGCCCAGCCGGTCGAGAATGTCACCCAGCTCCCGGAAGTTTCCGTGTACGAGGGTGATGCGATCCATATAGTCATGAAGCCGCTCCGCGCTGCGCTCAATGGCGGTCTCGTCACGGTCAATGCCGATGAGCCGCCCGGTGCTCAGGCGCCCGGCGATTTCCAGCGAGTGACCGCCGAGACCCAGAGTGCCGTCCACATAGATACCGCTGGGGTCGATATTCAGATTTTCGATACATTCGTCCAACAGGACGCTGATATGCTTCGGCATCAGAAATCCAGCTCCTCCATAACAGCGGCAATATTCTCCGGGGTCAGCTCCTCGGTGTTGATCTCCTGCCAGCGCCGAAGATCCCAGATCTCCGCGTGGTTGTTGCAGCCGATGACGGCCACATCCTTCTCCAGTCCCGCAAAGCTCCGCAGGTTCTGGGGCAGCAGAATCCGTCCCTGTCCGTCCACCTCGCAGCGGGCGGCAAGGGCAAAAAGAGGCCGCATTTTCCTCTGCTTCACATAGGGCATGGCATCGCACTTACGGGTGAAGGCATCCCAGCTCTCCTGAGAGTAGGCGCTCAGGCACTTCTCCATGGAGACCGTTACATAGAACACCTCGCCCAGCTCACTGCGCAGCCGCACGGGTATGAACAGACGACCCTTGGCATCTATGCTGTGCTCATATTCTCCTGTCATGGGGCTGTCCCTCCTCTCCCGCTGCGCTGTGGGTCCGGGCTGAAAAAGCGTGGGAAAAACGTACACTTTCCCCCACTTCTCACCACGTGGTTCTTATTATAAAGAGGAAAAAATGAAATTGCAAGGGAAATTTTCTCCCAAAAATTTTCAGCTTCCGCTGAGAGAAGCGAGAAAATAAACAGATTGTGCCGGAAAGTAGACATAACTTCTTTCCGGCACAAAATGTCAAATCTGTATTCACTTTTTTCAGCGAATAGTACAAGAAAAGGGGCCTCGCTTTGTAGAAAAATGCGCAAATGCGTCAGGCCTGCTCCACCCAGGCGCGTCCTTCGGCGCGACAGCCTGCCAGCCGCTCCTCGGTGAGATCGGCGGCGTTGACCACGATGGGCTCCTCGGCACTGAGACCGTAGGCGCTGAAAATCTTCAGATACTTACGGTAGACCTCGCGGTAGATATCCTTGTTGGGAGCGCCCTGGGCAAATACGCCCATAATGCGCTTTCCGGCGGGAATACGGATCACGCGGTTCTCGCGACCCTTAGAGGTATCCGCCAGGCAGAAATGGCGGTTCATGAACGACCAGGCCTGACCCATCACGTTGCCCATATAGTTGGAAGCACCGACAATGACCAGATCTGCGTCCTGCAGGTCGTCCCAGTAGGGAGTGAGCGGGTCCTGAACCACGCACTTGCCGGCCTTCACGCAGCTGCCACAGCCGCGGCAGCCCAGGATGCCATCGCCGATTCTGTAGCGGCTGACGGTGGCACCGGCTTCCTCTGCGCCGGCAGTCAGCTCATCGAGAATTCTTCCGGATACGCTTCCCTTTCTGGTGCTCAGATACACTGCAATGATTTTCACGGCAATACTCCTTACATAAAAATGATTTGATTTTTTTGCGAGCTGCGGCTCGCAAACTCTGCGAGGCTAAAGCAAGGATTCCGGAAAGAGGAGGGTGCCGGGCTTATTCCTCCACGTCGGGGACAATCTCCACAAAGGTGGGAGTGGGCCTGGCCTCTTCAACGGGAGCTTCCTCCGCGGGCTCGCTCTCCACGGGCATGGTGCCGCCGGTGAGGGTGACGAAGCGGGCACGGGTGGCGCGGACATTGCCCAGCGCATCGGCCATGGCCTCCTCGGTGCGGCGAAGGGCATCGTCCACATATTCGCTGGCCACTCTGCGGAGCTCACGGCTGCGCGTTTCGGCGGAGGCAAGCATCTCCTCGCTGCGGCGTCTGGCCTCCTGCATGATAACCTGCTTATCGAGAATGGCGCGAGCCTGCTCCTCAGCCTGCTGGCGGAGAGCCTCGGCCTCCTTCTTGGCGGAGTTCATATACTCGGTGCGGCTGCTGACCAGACGGCGAGCCTCGGCGATCTCCACGGGCAGGCAGGCCTTCAGCTCGTCGAGCATACTCAGAACCACTTCCCGCTCCACAATGCACTTTTCGTTGCCGATGGGCACACCCCAGGCCTCTGCCACCATTTTATAAAGCCCTTCAATAATCTCAAGAGCGCTGCTTTCCATAGCCATGAAAAAATCTCCTTTGCACACATTAACATGGGTAGTGTAGCCGAAAGCGCGGATTACTTCAAGGCATTTTCGGTAACAAGAAATAAAACTGCAGCCATATGGCCGCAGTTTTATTGGTAATTGTTGTATTTCCTTTTTACTGATTGGGCCCCAGTCCCCGCTCGGCAACAATCTGCCGGATGGGGGCAGGCACGTACTCGCTCAGATCGGAGCCGTAGTAGGCCAGCTCCTTGACGGCGCTGGAGGAGAGGTAGGTGTACTTCTCGCTGGAGGCCAGGAAGACGGTCTCCACATCCCGTCTCAGGTGCTTGTTGAACATCTCCATCTGGAACTCGTACTCAAAGTCCGTGATGCTCCGCAGACCGCGGACAATGACGGGATTCTCGTACTTCACGGCAAAGTCCACCAGCAGCTTGTCCCAGCAGGAAATCTCCACGCCGGGGATGTCGGTGGTGACGGTGCGGATGAGCTCCATACGCTCCTCCACGGTAAAAAGGGAGTGCTTGGCGGTATTGAAGACCACCACCACTACGACCTTGTCGAAGAGCTTGGCGGCCCGGTGAATGATGTCCAGATGACCGTTGGTAATGGGGTCGTAGCTGCCGGCTAAAATGGCTGTTTTCATGTCTCTACTCCTCTTGTGATCACAGTGAGCTTGATTTTGCCGTAGCAATATTCCTTTGCCGTGCCGTAGCCCTCACGGATGACGGGGGACGGGGTTTCACGGCGGGTCTCTACGGTCATTATACCACCCGGAGAGAGAATGTCAAATTCTTCTATCAGCTCCACAGCCCTTTGCTCCAGCCCTTTGCCGTAGGGAGGATCGATGAAGATCATATCAAACTTCTCTCCGCTGCGAAGATAGCCCAGAGAGTCGGTGCGGAGAATCCTGGCATTGGTGAAGCCGCAGCGCTCCACATTTTCCTTGATTATGTCAACTGCCTGCTTGCTCTCGTCTAAAAAGAGGCAGGAGGCAGCGCCCCGGGACAGAGCCTCGATGCCCAGCTGACCGGTGCCGGAGAAGAGGTCGAGCACCCTGCGACCCTCCAGATCCCACTGGACGATGTTGAAAAGAGCCTCCTTCACCTGATCGGTGGTGGGGCGGATATCCATATTGGCAGGCTCCCGGAGCTTTCTGCCCCGGGCAGTACCGGTAATTACTCGCATGACTGTGCTTCCTCCTGATGAAAGTAGTTATAAACCGCCAGCGCCGTGGGCCTGTTGACCACATTCTCCAGCTCGGAGAGCTCTGCGGCTTTGATGTTTTTGATGCTGCCGAAGGCCTTCATGAGAGCCTGACGGCGTTTTTCGCCCACGCCCTCGATTTTCTCCAGCGTAGAGGCTCCCACGCTGTCCCGGAGCTTCCGGTGGTACTCGATGGCGAAGCGGTGAACCTCCTCCTGAATCCGGCCAATGAGGGCAAAGGCGGCGGGATTGCTCTGGATGCCGATCTCGTGACTCTGCGAATTGATGAGCGCCCGGGTTCGGTGCCGGTCGTCCTTGACCATGCCGAAGACCGGGAAGCTGAGCCCCAATGCGCTCAATGCACTCTCCGCAGCTCCTGCGTGCTCTGCGCCGCCGTCGATGAGGAGCAGGTCGGGCTTTTCGGCAAATTTGCCGTCGCCCTCCAGATAGTGGGTGAAGCGGCGGGTGATGGTCTCCTGCATGGAGCCGTAGTCGTCCTGATGCTCCACGGTCTTCATCTTAAACCGGCGGTACTCGCTCTTTTTCGGCTTACCGTCCACATAGACCACCATGGAGGAGACAATATCACTGTCGCCGGTGTTGGAAATGTCATAGGCCTCCATCCGGTGAGGCAGCTCCGGAAGTCCCAGCGCCTTTTGCAGCCACTCCGCGGTGTTGGAGTGCCGCTCCTCCTGGGTGGTGGCACGGAGGATTTCCTCCCGGGCATTGACCCGGGCCTTCTCCACAAAGGCGGCCTTGTCCCCCCGCTGGGGAATTTCTACACTCACCTTATGCCCCGCCTGCTCCGTGAGGAAGCGGGCTATGTCCTCGCTGTCCTCAATCTCGAAGGGCAGCAGGATAATGAAGGGCATGGGATTTCGGTTTACATAATATTGGCGCAGCAGCTCCGACAGCGCCTCGGCGTTGTCCTCCATGGGATCGGGAAAGAGGGAGTAGTCCTTGCCTGTCAGGTCGCCCTCGGTGTAGTGGAGGACGGCGAAGCAGGCCTTGGCTCCCCGCTCCAGGGCGATGGCATCGGTATCGCTGTGGGCTGCAGCGATGACCCGCTGGCGGTTTTCCAGCGTGGACACGGCGCGGTAGCGATCCCGGAGTCTGGCAGCGTCCTCGAATCTGAGCTCCTCGGAGGCCTGCTCCATTTCGGCTCTGATGCTCTCCCCCACCTCGCTGCTGCGCCCCTCTAAAATGAGGGTAAGCTGGGCGATGGCCAGAGAATATTCCAATTGGGAGGGCTCCCCCCGGCACCAGCCCCGGCAGGCTCCCAGCTGGTACTGGAGGCAGGGCCGTCCCTTGCCGATGTCTCGGGGAAACTGCCGGGAGCAGTCGGGCAGGCCCAGCGCCTTGCTGACGGCATCGATGATGGCGTTGCTCTGTCCCCGGGAGCCGAAGGGGCCGAAGTAGCGGGCTCCGTCGTCGGCGGCGCGGTTGGTGAGGCTCATGCGGGGATAAAGGCTTTTCTGATCCAGACGGATGAAGGGATAGCCCTTATCATCCTTCAGGAGAATGTTATAGTGGGGCTTGTGGAGCTTGATGAGGGAGTTTTCCAGCACCAGTGCCTCAAACTCGCTCTCGGCAATGATCACATGGAAGTCCGCCACATGGGACACCATGGCCGCCACCTTGGGCAGATGCTCCCCGTGGAAGTAGCTGCTCACCCGGTTTTTGAGCTTCTTGGCCTTGCCCACATAGATGACCTCGCTCTGCTCATCCAGCATGATATAGACACCCGGCAGCAGGGGCAGGCGATTGGCCTTCTCCCGCAGCTCGGGAAGGTGGTTTGCCATAGGGGACGCTCCTTTTTGCAGAAAAGAAGGGCGTGCTCACAGGAGGAACACGCCCTTGCTTACTCGTTGTGGGAAATTACTCGGAAAAATCGGAATCGACCAGAGTCATAAGGGTGGAGATGGCCTCTTCCTCATCGCTGCCGTCGGCAATGATGTTGACGGCGGTGCCCTTGACGATGCCCAGAGAGAGGACACCCAGCAGGGACTTGGCGTTCACACGGCGCTCGTCCTTCTCGACCCAAATGCTGCACTTGAATTCGTTGGCCTTCTGAATGAAGAAGGTTGCCGGACGGGCGTGCAGTCCAACCTGATTGTTGATGACGACTTCTTTGCTAACCATACTCGCCGCTCCATTCTGTTAAGTATTTTGAAAATGATTATGTACTGTCCGTATATGCAGCTATAGGATAACATAATTTCCCTGTAGCGTCAACAGCTTTCCGGTTTTTTTGGATGAATATACAGCCTCTTCGTATTCTAAGAGCGGCGCTTACTTCAATTCCACCACGGTCACGCCGGTTTCGCCCTCGCCGTAGCGACCCAGACGATAGCTCTTGACCTGCTTCATTTTTTTCAGGCACTGCTGCACGGCAGTGCGGAGGGCTCCGGTGCCCTTGCCGTGGATAATGCGGACGCTCTCCAGCCCTGCCTGGACGCTGGCATCGATATAGCGCTCCACCACGGGAATGGCCTCGATGGTCTCCATGCCCCGGATGTCCAGCTCGGAGGAGGTGGACTCGGTGCGAAGCGCCACCTTCATGCCGGAGGAAACGGCGGGGCGCTGGGGCTTCACATTGTCCAGCAGGATGACCTCATCCTCTTTAGCCGTCAGGCTCAGGATGCCGCTGCGGAGCTTGAGCACCCTGTCGGCGCTGATCTCCTCCACGGTGGCGCGGGCGCCGCCCATGGCCTTGACCTCCACCACATCGCCCACCTTTACAGCCCGGGAGGAGACGCGGTTTTCCTCCGCCTCCCGGACGCTGCGGAGGCTGCTTCTGGCCTCGTTGAGCTGGCGCAGCACTTCGGCGCGGGCTTCGTTATTCTTCTTATGGTCGCCGCCGCTGACGCTCTCTTCCTTGATGCGGCTGAGCTCCTGAAAGGTGGTCTCCGCCACCTGCCGGGCATCGGCAAGGATGCGCTCGGCCTCGCGCTTGGCCTTCTCCTGAGCCTTGTCCAGCCTGACCTCCAGCTCAGCGCGGAGGCGGGCAGACTTTTTGGCCTCCTCCTCGGCGGCCCGGCGAAGTCTGGCCTCCTCCATTCTGTCCTGATCCAGCAGGCGGCGGGCCTGCTCCAGCTTTTCGATGGTCTCTTCAAACTTCGCGGAGGACACGCCCACCCGTGTCTGCGCATCCTCGATGATGTCCTCTCCCAGTCCAAGACGGCGGGAGATGGCGAAGGCGTTGGACTTGCCGGGTATGCCCAGCAGAAGCCGATAGGTGGGGCGCAGAGTCTCCACATCGAACTCGCAGGAGGCATTCATGACCCCGGCGGTGTTGGTGGCGTAGACCTTCAGCTCGCTGTAATGGGTGGTGGCGGCAATGAGACTGCCCAGCGAGCGGCTCTTTTCCAATATGGCGATGGCCAGCGCCGCGCCCTCGGTGGGGTCGGTGCCCGCGCCCAGCTCATCGAAGAGGAGGAGGCTGCGCTCCCCGCAGTCCTCTAAAATCTGCACGATGGTGCGCATATGGGCAGAGAAGGTGGACAAAGACTGCTCAATGCTCTGCTCATCGCCGATGTCCGCCAGCACATTTTCCAGCACCGGCAAGCTGCTCCCCTCGCCCACGGGGATGTGGAGACCGCACTGGGTCATGAGGATTAAGAGACCGATGGTCTTGAGGGTAACGGTCTTGCCGCCGGTGTTGGGGCCGGTGATAATCAGCGAGTCGTAGCCGTTGCCCAGCTCCACATCGATGGGCACGGCGGTATCCTTGGGCAGCAGCGGGTGCCGTGCACGGCGCAGGTGAATCTCCCTATCGGATAGCAGCGGAGAGCAGCCGTCCATGGCATCGCTGAGTCTGCCCCGGGCGAAGATGCCGTCTAAGGTGATGAGCACGGCGCAGTCAGTGTCGATGTCCTCCCGGTGGGCGGCACATTCGGCGCTGAGCTCGAAGAGGATGCGCTCGATCTCCGCCTTTTCCTTTGCCTTCAGCTCCCGGATTTCGTTGTTGGCCTTCACTGCGGCCATGGGCTCCACAAACAAGGTGGCACCACTGGCAGACACATCGTGCACCAGACCGGGTACGCTGCCCTTGTACTCGCTCTTCACAGGTACCACAAAGCGGTCGGAGCGGGTGGTAATAATGCTGTCCTGCAGCATCTTCTGCATGGAGGGGGAGGAGATGATCTTCTGCAGCGCATCCCGCACCCGGGCGGAGGCAGCGCGGATTTTCCGGCGGATATCCGCCAGCTCGGGGGAGGCGTTATCGGCAATCTCATCCTCGGAGAGAATGGAGGTGGTAATTTTCTCCTCTAAAAAACGGTTGACCTGCAGCGTGGCAAAGAGATGGTCAATGCAGCTGTGCTCCTCAGCGGAGAGGCCGTAGGAGCGCACACTGCGGGCAGTCGACAGCAGCGCCGCAATATCCAGCAGCTCCCGGGTGTTCAGGAGGCCGCCCATGTCCGCCCGGGCAGCAGCGCCGCGCACATCCTTCAGATGGGTGAAGGAGGGGCTGCCCTTGTAGGCCAAAAGCTTTTTGGCGGCATCGGTCTCCTCCAGCCGGCGCTCCACCTCGCCCCGCTCTGTGGCAGGGCTCAGGCGCAGGCAGTTGTCCTTGGCCGCCTCGGAGGAGGCCATGGCAGAGAGCATCTCCAGCACCCGCGGCAGCTCCAGCGTGATGCAGGATTTTTCGAATAATGTCATATCAGAATCCTTTCAGAAAGGGAAAATCCACTTGCCCTCCCCTTTGGGGAGGGTGCCGCTACAGCGGCAGGAGAGGTACTGGGAACCTCTTCAGTCACGGCTTCGCCGTGCCAGCTTCCCCAAAGGGGAAGCCTACCTCTTCAGTCACGGCTTCGCCGTGCCAGCTTCCCCAAAGGGGAAGCCTATATCTGCAAACTCTTCCAGTATTGCAGCGTGCCGAAGCCCCGGTCAAGTTGACATAATGTGAACTCCTCGGCGGCATAATGGAAACGGGCAGTGGAGGGCTCGTCCAGCGTGAAGGAATACATTTTCTTGGCGTCCGCATGAACCACATGGCGCATGGCAGCCAGAGAGGCGGCACAGAGCTGGACGCTTCGCCCCTCACAGGCACACTCGGCGCAGTGCAGCACGCCTCCCCGGAGATTCAGCCGGGGACGCTCAATGTTCTGCTCCCCACAGACGGCGCAGGCCGTCAGCTCCGGGGCAAAGCCCGCCAGAGAGCAAAGGCGCAGCTCAAAGCAGGCCTTGATATGCTCCGCGCCGTAGAGCTTCCGCGAGAGGGCATAGAGCGCGTTCAGCCCCAGCGTCAGCAGAGCGGGGTTGGGGTACTCCTCATCGCTGACCGCCTCTAAAAGCTCGGCGAAGTAGACCCCCAGCGCAAAGTCCGAAAAGTCCTCCCGCAGTGCGGAGAAGTCTTCCAGTACCGAAGCCTCCGTGAGGGTATAGCGTCCGCGGTTCTCGAAAAGCGTCAGCTCGCTCCATGTGAGCTGCTGGGCCGCGCCCGCAATTTTGGAACCCTTGCGCATGGCTCCCCGCCCCTCGCAGGAGAGCTTTCCCTCCTCGGTGAGCACCGTGAGCATCTTGCTGGACTCCTTGTATTTCACTTCCCGCAGCACAAGGCCGCGCAGGGTTTTATACATGTTATGTCTACCGAATTATGTAAATAGTCCTGACGGGAGCGGACAGAGCTTATGCCCCGTCCTTCTCCCCGCTCTTTGCCCTTCTGTAGAGCAGAAAGGCCGTAATGTCTCCCGTGTCGCGGAAGAGCTCCCATAAGATATCCTTGTCCATGGGGAGAGTATGCCCGCTTAAAGGCGGGGTATGGGCGGGAAAAAATGGTCGTACTGATATCTGATAAGAAGGTTTAACAGAGAAGCGAGCAGATTTTTTGTCCTGTGAGGAAGATGTCGCAGGCAATACTTTCTGTATTGGCAAAACCTTGACAAAGCAGGGCGGAAAATCGGCCGCTTCGGATGAAAGCTTTCTATCAGACTTCAGTATCAGTCGTTAAAGCCGAAGTTGCGGAGCTGGGCCTGAGAATCGCGCCAGTTCTCTTTGACCTTGACCCAGGTCTGCAGAAAGACGCGGGTGCCCATGAACTCCTCAATGTCGTGGCGGGCCAGAGCGCCGATCTTCTTGAGCATGGCGCCATCCTTGCCGATGATGATGCCCTTGTGGCTGGATTTTTCGCAGTAGATGGTGGCCTCCACATCAATGACAGGCTCCCCGTTGCTGCCGTCCCGCTCGGAGAACTTCGTGATCTCCACCGCGGTGCCGTGGGGAACCTCCCGATCGAGGCAGGTAAGGAGCTTTTCGCGGATGAGCTCCGCCACCACCTGCTTTTCGGGCTGGTCGGTGACCATGCCCTCGGGGAAGAGCGCGGGGCCGCTCTGGGCATACCTGTCCAGCTCACTCAGCAGCTCCTCCACGCCCTCGCCGGTTTTGGCGGAGATAGGGATAATGGCCTTGAAATCAAAAGCATTGGCATAGAGAGCGATAACCTCCAGCAGGGAAGCAGGCTCCACGCTGTCGATTTTGTTGATGCAGAGGATTACGCTCACGCCGCTCTCGCTGAAGGATCTGATGAGCTCCTCCTCCTGCTTGCCCATTTTGGCCACAGGCTCCACCAGCAGCAGCACCGCGTCCACATCGGCCACAGAGGAGCGCACCACGCCCACCATATAGTCGCCCAGACGGTTCCGGGGCTTGTGGAAGCCGGGGGTGTCCATAAAGACGAACTGGGTCTCCCCGTGCTCCACCACGGCGGTGATGCGGTTGCGGGTGGTCTGGGGCTTGTTGCTGACGATGGCGATCTTCTCGCCCACAAGGCAGTTGGTCAGCGTGGACTTGCCCACGTTGGGCCGACCGCAGATGGTAACCATGGCATTCTTAGTAATCATAGCCTAACCTCTTCATAATTTCTTTTTCGTGGGCTCGCATTTCGGCCTTCTGAACACCCTCATCCAGATGGTCATAGCCCAGCAGATGCAGTACGGAGTGCACCGTCAGGTACTGGAGCTCGTGGTAAAATCCGCCGCCGTACTCCTCGCCCTGCTTCGCACAGCGCTCTAAGGAGATTACCATATCGCCCAGAAACAGGCAGCCGGTATCGTAGTTCTCCTCGCCGATGGGGAAGGACAGCACATCGGTGGTGCTGTCGATATTCCGCTGCTCTGAGTTGATGGCGTGGATGCCCTCGTCATCGGTGAAGGTCACGGAGATTTCGCAGTCGCGCTGCTGCTTCTCGTTTTCCAGCGCCGCGTATACGGCCTTCCTGACATAGCGATAGGCATCGCTGTAGCCTAAATTCTTCTTTTCTCTGGTGAAATATACCTGATGGCTCATTTTCCGCCCGGTCTCCTTCTGTATGTGGTGGGGGCGGGAATTCTGGATTTATTCTCGTCCTTTTTGTCTTCGTACTTTTCGTAGGCCTCGATGATGTGCTGCACCAGCACATGGCGCACCACGTCCGCGCCGGTGAGGGTGCAGATGGCGATATCGTCCACGCCCTTTAAGACCTTCATGGCCTCCTTCAGCCCGGAGGGCTTGTCGTCGGGCAGGTCAATCTGGGTCACATCGCCGGTGATAACCATGCGGCTGTTGAAGCCCAGACGGGTCAGGAACATCTTCATCTGCTCCCGTGAGGTATTCTGCGCCTCGTCGAGGATGATGAAGGAATCGTCCAGCGTTCTGCCGCGCATATAGGCCAGCGGCGCTACCTCGATATTACCCTTTTCCAGATAGGCCTGATAGGTCTCAGGCCCCAGCATATCGAAGAGGGCATCGTAGAGCGGCCGGAGATAGGGATCCACCTTGCTCTGTAAATCTCCCGGCAGGAAGCCCAGCCGTTCACCCGCCTCCACGGCGGGACGGGTGAGGATAATGCGGTTGATGCTCTTCTCCCGGAAGGCAGCCACCGCTGCCGCCACGGCCAGATAGGTCTTGCCCGTACCGGCGGGGCCGATGCCCAAAGTGACGGTATTTTTCCGGATGGCCTCCACATACTGCTTCTGGCCGATGGTCTTGGGCTTCACGGGACGGCCCTTGGCGGTGATGCACACCACATCGCTGCCCAGCTCGCCGATTTTCTGTTCCCGACCCTCTCTGACCATGCGGAGGATATAGCGCACCCGCTGCTCATCGATACTCTCGCCCTTGGCGCTGAGGCTCAGGAGTCCTTCCACGGCCTTCTCCGCCAGTGCGCAGGCCTCCTCCTCGCCGCTGATGTGGATTTCGGAGTCCCGATCCAGCAGGCGAACCCCCAGCTCCTTTTCGATGAGCCGCAGGTTCTGGTCAAAGGAGCCGAACACATCCAGTATACTCTCCACCCGATCCACGGATATGATTCTTTCCATATATATCTATCTCCTTATGGGAAGGAATAAGCAGTCGTTACTTGGGGCAATAGCAAAAAATCAGCGCAAACCCCCGTCTTGGCTCCCTCAGATGAGGGAGCTGGCTCGCGCAGCGAGACTGAGGGAGGGACAATCTACGATACAGCTCAAAAGATTCTCTCTCCCTCAGCCCCAGTGTACGCACTGGGGCAGCTCCCTCACAGAGGGAGCCTTAGGGCTTTCTCTTACTCCGCGCTTCTCTCCACGCCTATGGGCAGGCTGCACTCGCAGCGGAGGCTTACGCTGTTTCCGCTGCGGTTGACGGCGGCTGTGAGCAGCTCACCCTCTTTTCCCAGCTCCTGCGCCAGCATTTTCTCCAGCAGCGCCTCGGCGTAACGGACTTCGCAGAGTGTCCCCGACACCGGCTCGGTGCTCTCCCTTTCCTCCAGCGTGAGGCGGCAGAGCCCCAAGGGAAGAGCAGAGGAAGAAGCAGAATATATTTTACCACAAACCGTAGGGGAAATGCTACTGTCAGTTTGCAGAAAAATGCATCTTTTTCCCCACTGAAGCCCCCAGATTGTCCGCGTTTTCCCGGTATGGGAGAGTGCTGCAACGCTTTGAGGCAGAATTACGGTCTTTTCCAGCCGGCAAAGGCCGGTAATTTCTCCTCTGGCCCGCTCCGCGGTGGACGAGGGCAGCACCAGCACATCCCCCGCTTCCACGGCCATGCCCCGGTTCACCGCTGCCGTTCCGGCAAGAACGCGGACATCGGTGAGCAGTGCCTGACGGTCTGCGACGATCACGCTCTCTCCCTTTTCCAAGGCGATCTCCGGCTCCTCGCTGCGCCCTCGCGCCTCCACATAGGCACGGCTGCCCCGGAGGTTTACCGTGAGGCTCTCCAGCTCCGGCAGCTCCCCCAGCGCCTCCGAACAAAGCAGCTCCGTGGAGAGGGTGGGAATGAAAGCGCCCCTGCGCAGTCCCGCCCTGTCCAGAGCGGCCAGTATCCGCCAGAGCGCCGCCGTGTCGGGGCAGCCGCCCGGCTCGATCTCCCAGAGGAAGAGGGAAGAGCACAGGAGCAGCAGCCCCATCAAGGCGGCAGCAAGCAGGATCGCGCCGTGGCGCCGGGTCTTCCCCCGCAGTCGCTCCCCTATCCCACTGCGGAGAACGCGCAGACTGCCGCCGCAGCGTTGGGCAAGGGTCTTCAGCTTCACCAAAGCGGAGGGCGGAGCGGAGAAGCGCAGACGGCAGCCGTCTCTGCTCTCCGTATCGGCCAGAGGGATGCCCTCCCGCCGGCAGAGATTCAGAAAGGCAGCGCTGTCGCAGACCTCCGCCTCCACGAGGGAGCGGAGCCAATTACGCATACTCCACCCCGCTGATCTCGCCGCGGATCACGATGCTCCCGGCATCCATGGCCGCTATGCTCAGTCCGCTGCCCAGAATCCGGACGCGGCCGTCCTTTGCGGAAATCACTACCTCCCGGTCGCTGTAGCCCAGCAGTCCCCGGTGTTCCCGGGCCAGAAGCTGTCTGCGTCCCCAGAGCGTAAGCTGTACGCTGCCCGGGGGCAGACCCAGGCTCTCTCCCAGCGCCGCAGCCGAAACCGGCACCTTCATCTTCATCACCTCCCCATGATTTTATGAGCTGCCGGTCAAGTTCAGCACCCGGTGGGCATAGAGTGGTGCCATGAGGAAAAAACGACTGCTATTATCCGCCGCACTCTCGGCCTTTGCCCTGCTGGTGTGGAGAGCTCCCGCTGCCAGAGAGGGCGCGGCGTGGGGGCTTACGCTCATGCTGGAGCTTTTGCTGCCCTCTCTGCTGCCCTGCTTCGCTCTGGCGGGACTGCTCAACCGTCTGGGTCTGGCCGAAGCGCTGGAGCGCCCCTGCGGAAAGCTCATGGGCTGCTTCTCCCAGAGCGGTGCAGTGGCCTCGGCGCTTCTTGCCGGACTGCTGGGCGGCTACCCGCTGGGGGCATCCTGTGTCGCACAGCTCTATGAAAGCGGACGCATCTCAAAGGAGGATGCGGAGTCCGCCCTGAGCTTCTGTGACAACACGGGCCCCGCCTTTGCCGTGGCCGCTCTGGGCAGCGGTGCACTGGGCAGCGCTTCGCTGGGGCTGCTGCTCTATGCTCTTCAGCTGCTCTCCGCGCTCTGCGTGGGGCTGCTGTTTCGGCGAAAGAACCCATCCACGCAGACTTCGGAGCTGCCGAAGCAGAGCACGGAAGTCAGCTTCTCTAAGGCTCTCTCCGAGAGCGTAAAGGCCGCCATGGCCTCGCTGCTGAATGTGGGTGCCTTTGTGATTTTCTTTGCTTCCCTGCTCTTTGTTGCGGACGATGCAGGGCTTTTCACCGCCCTGACGCTGCCGCTGATGCGGCTCACAGGGCTGGAGCCGGGGGTATGCCGGACGCTGCTGTGGAGCATTTTCGAGCTCAGCGGCAGCGTGGGTCTGCTGCGCCCTCTGCCCCTCTCGCCCGTCAGTCTGGGTATCGCCTCCTTCGCCCTGAGCTGGGGCGGACTCTGCGTCCACTTTCAGAGCGCCGCTCTGAGCTCTGCGGCGGGACTGCGGAGCGGAAAGCGGCTGGCGGCAAAGCTTTTTCAGGGCTTTTTAAGCGGACTGACGGCATACGGCCTGGGGCTGCTCCTCCATTTGTGACAGCATTGTGAATTCGGGCAAAACGCTCTTGACGCTTCCGGTCATTCGGGCTATAATTCACAATATTGAATAAATATAGTCGATTGTAAAAGTGCTCACCAGTTCTGTCTCGTTAGCCTCGTAAAAGGATTCAATCATTTTCAATTGGGCTTCGCCCGATTGAAAATACCCTGAGGCGCACACTATTGGTGCGCCCTCGCGCCGACCAAGGCGGCTTTGCCGCCGCGATGGAGCGCGAGAAATCCTCGATTGTAAAACGGAGTTTTACAATCGACTAAATAGAGAAATGAGGAGGACATCCCCTTGCAACAGCCAAAAAAGCGAAAAGGCATACGTCCGATCTGGGTGTTTGCCCTTTTTTATGTGGGGTATTCCCTGTTTGTTCCCCTGCTGAAGTTCAGCGCCCTGCTCATCGGTCTGGGTCTGTCCGCTGCGGCGGCCACCGCCGTGGCCGTGAAGCGCAGGGAGAAGACTGCGGAGCCCGCTGCGGATATACCCGCAGTCCCGGTGCAGACTGAAAATGAGGAGCGCTACTCCCCTGCGGTGGAGGCCGTAATTGCCGACGGCAAGAAGGCCATGAGCGAGATGGGGCGGCTCTACGGCTCCATCAGGAATCCTGCCGTCCGCGCAAAGATCAACGAGCTGATGTCCGTATCCGATAAGATCATTCAGGACGCCAGGGACGACGAGAGCGATGTGCCCCAGATCCGGAAGTTTCTGGACTTCTATATGCCCACAACATTAAAGCTCCTCAACGCCTATGACCGCATGGATGCCGCCGAGATCGACGGCGAGACCATTCTCCGCAGCAAGCAGAGCATTGAGGAGATGCTCGACACCACCATCGAAGCCTACAAAAAGCAGCTGGACGCTCTCTTCAGCAACCAGGCCATGGACATTGATGCAGAAATCCGCAGCATGAAGAGTATGCTGGATCGGGAGGGTCTGGGTGAAAAGAATCCCCTCGACTGGAACAGCTTCATGGCGCAATACGATAAAGAGGAAAAAGAGAAAGGAACCACACAAAATGGCTGAGAACGAATACACCCCCACCCTCACCCTGAACCCCACCGCTGCCGCTGCGCAGGAGGCTCCTGCTGCCCCTGTGCTGACCACTAAGACCGAAGAGGAAAAGCCCGAGGCCGAGAAGCTGGACATTGACCGTCTCTCCCCCGCCGAGCAGGCAGCCGTCCGGGAGTTTTCCAAGCAGATCGACGTGACCGACACGAATCTCGTTCTCTCCTACGGTGCCGGTGCCCAGAAGAACATCTCCGATTTCTCCGCTCAGGCGCTGGGCAAGGTTCGCACCAAGGATATGGGTCCCGTGGGCGATATGCTCACCGATCTGGTGGTGGAGCTGAAGACTCTGGAGTTTGACGAGCAGGAGGAGCGCAAGGGTCTGGCCAAGCTCTTCCACAAGGCCAAGAACACCATCGAAGAGACCAAGGTCAAGTTTGACAAGGCCGAGGTGAATGTAGATCGTATTACCGGCGAGCTGCAGAAGCATCAGGTGGTGCTCAGCAAGGACATTGCCACCATGGATCAGATGTTCGAGCTGAATCAGGCCTACTTCAAAGAGCTGACCATGTATATCATCGCCGGCAAGCTCCGCATTCAGGAGCTGCGCGACACCACTCTCGCCGAGCTCACCAGGAAAGCTCAGGAGAGCGGTCTTGCTGAGGATGCCCAGGCCGCCAACGACTTCGCAGAGCTCATCAACCGCTTTGAGAAGAAGATTCACGATCTGGAGCTGACCCGCATGATCTCCCTGCAGATGTCCCCCCAGATCCGCATGATTCAGAACAACGATCTGGTCATGAACGAGAAGATTCAGACCGCCATCGTCAACACCATTCCCCTGTGGAAGAGCCAGATGGTTATGGCGCTCTCCCTCCACCACTCCAAGCAGGCCATGGAGGCCAGCTCCGCCGTGACGGATATTACCAACAAGCTGCTGGAAAAGAACGCCGCCGATCTCCATCAGGGCAGCGTGGCCATCGCCCGCGAGGCCGAGAAGGGCATCGTGGAGCTGGAGACTCTCCGCAAGACCAACCAGCACCTCATCGACACGCTGGAGGAGGTTCGCCAGATTCAGGATGAGGGTCGCGTCCGCAGAGCCCAGGCCGAGCAGGAGCTGGGTCAGATGGAGGCCGAGCTGAAGCAGAAGCTGCTGGAGATGAAAGGCTGATCAACCGTGAAAATCCTTGAAAATCGCGCCGTTGCCCTCCTCTGCGCCCTATTGCTGGTCATAGGCAGCACCGCGTGGAACATCGAGCGCAATCTCGACAGGCAGGAGGATGCGCTGGAGCAGGTCTGGGCGGCCAAATACGGCATTGCGGAAAAGTTAGCGGAGCGCTGCTCCAACGCCTCTCAGCTCTGGAGTGTGCTGAGCCGCTACAGCTCCCTCTCCGATGTCTGCGCTCGGCTGCGCAGCGCCTATAACGCCCTCTATGACACAGACATGGACATGGACAGGGCGGAGCGGCTCTTCACCCTCAACGAGGAGCTGAACACTGCCGCCGCCGAGGCCATGAGCGCCGCAGAAAAGGCCGGACTCAGCAGCGAGGACAGCCAGTGGGCACAGCGCTACTACAGCAACATGACCAACGCCCAGCGGCTCATGGAGCAGGCCGATTACCACCAGGCGCAGCGGGAGTTCGCTCAGCTTCTGGAGGCTCCCCATGTGCGTCTCCTTCTCCCTCTCATAGAAGACGAACTGCCGCAGAAATTTGCATGATTAATCGTGTTTGTGAGAATGAGAAACAGTTTGGACTTAGCGGCTGCTATCGTAGAAAAGCCAGTGTAGGGCACGGCCTCCCGGCCGTGCCGAAAGCCTGCGATTGTTTCTCTGTCCGGATAGAGCGGACATAGTGCTTGTCCCACACGGCACGGCCGGGAGGCCGTGCCCTACGGGGTCATAGGTTCTAAAGAGCTAATCCATTTATTGAAGCAGGTTCAGGTTTCTTCACTTTAACAAAAACAAAAGGATATTCGATGAAAAAAAGATTTGCGTTTCTCTTTGCTTTGCTTTTTGCCCTTGTCCTGCCCCTGCAGGTCTTTGCCGTGGTGCAGCAGAGCAGCAGCTTTTATGTCTGCGATGATGCGGGTGTGCTGTCTGACGAGCTGGAGCAGAAGATCATCACGCTCAATGCCCAGCTGGAAAGCCAGTGCAAGGGTGCTCAGATCGTGGTGGTATCCGTGGAGTACATGGACGGGCTCTACGCCGACGAATACGCTTATACCCTCATGAATGATTGGGGCGTGGGCTCCTCCACGGAGAATAACGGTATGCTCCTCCTTTTCGCCACCAAGGAGAACAAGGGCTGGCTGGCAGTGGGTGCCGGCATTCTGGGCTCCTTCGGCAGCAACGCAGCCGACGACTATCTGGACCAGTATTTCTGGGACAAATACGACAAGGGCAGCTATGACGATGCCGTAGAGGCGCTTGTGGACGCGCTGGGTAACTGGTATCTCAAGCACTACAATGTGTCCTCCGTCAGCACCGTTTCCTCCTCCGGCACCAATACAGGCAGCAGCTATACCTCTGCCTCCGGGAGCTACGGCTCTTCGCCTCAGCGCAGCAGCCGATTCGGCAGCATTATTCTGCTGCTCATCATCTTCCTGCTGCTCAACAGCGGCGGTCGCGGTGGCGGCGGCGGACTTCTGAACCTGTTTGTCTTTAACAGGCTCCTGAACAACAACCGCAGGCCCCCCAGAGGCGGCGGCTTCGGCGGCGGCTATCGCGGTGGCGGTGGCGGCGGCAGTCGCCCCGGCGGCTTCGGTGGCAGCGGCGGCGGTCGCTCCGGCGGCTTCGGTGGCGGCGGTCGCTCCGGTGGCGGCGGCATGGGTCACGGCGGCGGCGGTCACTCCGGCGGCGGCGGCGGCCGACGCTGACGCGGTTTAATAAGTTAGAAAAAAATCGCACAAAGTGCACAATAAACAGCATACTCTTGGCTCCCCTGTTCCCGTAGGGAATGGGGGAGCTGCCGCGAAGCGGCTGAGGGGGCAACTTATCGATTTCCCCTCTCCCCAGTCTGCGCAGAAGGTGAATTGCGCGTAGCGCAAGAGAGGCCGCCTGAGCCGCTGGGAACCTCCCTCATCGGCCGCGCCGACAGGGAAGGCGAGGGAGCTATGCGCAGCAATGGGGATGTGTGAAGCAGTGAAAGCACATATTTGTGCAAATCACTACTTTTGACACATCCCCATATTTTGTTTCCATTTTGTCACTTTTCCCTTGATACCGGGAGAAAAACATGGTATACTATTCCGACTAAACAAAAAGGATATGACTGCGTTTATGTCTCGTAGTACGCAAACCCTGTTGAAGCTCTTTTCCCTGCTGCTTGTAGCGGCAGTTTTTGCCTGCGGCTATGCCATCATCAGCGCACCGCAGGAGCCCGCTCCGACACCCGCGCCCACGGCAGTGCCCACAGCGGAACCTACGCCAGAGCCGACCTCAGAACCTACGCCTGAGCCGACACCTGAACCCACGCCCGAGCCTACGCCTGAACCTACGCCGCAGGTCATCACCATATCCATGGTGGGCGACTGCACCCTGGCCAGCTATCCGGGCATCCGGAACTTCGGCAACTCCTTTGAAAATGTGGTGGGCAGCAACTGGGCCTATCCCTTTTCCCATACGGCAGATATTTTCGCAGCCGATGATTTTACCATCGCCAATTTAGAGTGTACCCTCTCCGATCAACAGGGCTGGAGTGCCAGCACCTTCTCCTTCCTCGCTCCCGCCGCGGCGGCGGACATTCTCACGCTGGGCAGAGTGGAGTATGTGACCACCGCCAATAACCATGCCCTGGACTACGGGCAGGCGCTCTACGGCGATACCTGCTCGCTGCTGGATGCGCGGGGCATAGGCCACAGCGGTGACGGCGAGGGGAGCCTGTATACCACCCAGAGCGGCGTGGTTATCGGCGTGTACAGTATGTTTAACTACTACACCAACGCCTTTGAGCGTATGCCCGAGGCGGTGGCGGCCCTCCGGGAGCAGGGTGCGGAGCTGGTCATCGTGGCCGCCCACTGGGGGCAGGAGGGCAGCTACTACCAGACGCCCGACCAGACCACGCTGGCGCACCGGGCCATCGACGCCGGGGCCGACATTGTCTACGGCTCCCATCCCCATCGGCTGCAGCCCATGGAGAAGTATAACGGCGGCGTGATCTTCTACAGCATGGGCAACTGGTGCTTCGGCGGCAACACCAACCCCGACGATCAGGACACCGCCATTGCCCAGCTTCACTATCAGCGGCAGGAGGACGGAAAGCTGGCCTATGCGGGCATTACGCTCATCCCCTGCGCCATTTCCTCGGTGAAAGACAGCAATGACTACTGCCCCACCCCCTACGAGGAGGACAGCGAGGACTATGCCCGCGCTCTCTCCAAGCTCAGGGGAGACTACAGCGGGCCCAACTCCAACGTGGACTATTCCTTCATGCATCAGGAGGGCTGAACATGGATAAAACCGGCAAGCGCATCGAAGAGCTGCGGAGCAAGGACCCCAAAAACGCAGACTTCCATGTGGACGGAACAAAGAAGAGCTCTCAGGGAAAGACCCGATCCAACGCGCTGCTTTGGATCCTGCTCGTTCTCTGCATTGCCGCGCTCATCGGCGTGGTGAGCTACGGCTATAACATCATCAGCAGCCGCGTCCGCAAGGGCACCGTGGTGGCCGGCGTTGATCTGGGCGGCATGGAGTATGACGAGGCCGCCAATATGCTCAGGGGGCTCACCGAGGCGCAGACTCTCTCCGTCTCCGATGAGGACGGCAACACCCTCTTCACCCTGCCTCTGACCACGCTGGTGGGACAGCAGGACTACGCCGCCAATCTCCAGACCGCTGTCAGCGGCGGATCCCTCTTCGCCGTGTCCGAAGAGGCCGTGGCCGCAGCGGTGAATGCGGCTCTCTTCCCTGTAGGCTACATAGCCGACGAGCCGCTGGATGCCGTTCTCTGCGCCGATGAAAACGCTCTGTACTTCACCGAGCCCACCCACGGCAATCTCTACGATGCCGCCGCCTGCACCGAGGCCGTATGCGGCTTTCTGGGGCAGAACAACAGCTTCGGCAGCATCTGGCAGGTGACTGTGCCCCACGCCTATGAGCGCATCGGCAGCGAGGCCGATGAGGCCGCTCTCGCCCAGAAGGCCGCCGTGGAGGCCTACACCGGCTCGCAGATTTCCATCCGCTTTGTGGACAATATTGAGTACACACTGAGCTTTGCCGATATTTTTGCCATGCTCAACGAAGACTGTCTGACCCCCGGTGCCGAGGTTCGGGTGGAGCCCACGCGGGTCACAGCGCGGATGGACAGCATCTGCGATGAGCTGGGCGTGGACGGCACCATGGCCAAGTATGGCCGCTGCGCCGCAACCCGGGAATTTCTGTACCTGAAGCCCAACGATACGGGCTATAAGCTGGATCGCGCCACGCTGGATGCCCAGCTCTGCGCGGCGCTGGAGCAGCACCAGGGGCAGCTCAGTACCAGCTACGACTATACCTGGTGGCTCCAGTCCGCCTACGGCTGGCACGGAGATGTGAACAACTGTCTGGAGGTCAGTCTCGACAACCAGTACATCTGGTTCTACCATGACGGTCAGCTTTTAGTGGAAGCGCCCGTGGTCACCGGCGATGTGCTCACCAACAACATCACCCGGCTGGGCATCTTCCAGATTTACGGCATGGTCACCGACACGGTGCTCACCGGCCCCACCTGGAACGACCACGTGGACTACTGGATGCCCTTTGACGGCGGCATCGGCATCCACGACTCCGACTGGCGGGATGAGTACGGCGGCGACATCTACAAGGAAACCGGCTCCCACGGCTGCGTGAATACCCCCATCGATGCCATGAAGATTATCTATGATAATAGCTTTATGGGGATGCTGGTGATTGTGAGGAACTAAAAAAAGGGCTGTATGAAAAGAAGCGATTAACACAATTGTGTGCTTTCGCTGATTCACACAGCCCTTTTGTTGCGTACAGTCCCCTTGCCGCCCCTGTCGGCGAAGCCGAGGGGGAGGTCCCCAGTGCGCACACTGGGGAGAGGGGGAACCGATAGACTCTCCCCCTCAGTCGCTTCGCGACAGCTCCCCCATTGCTTCGCAACAGGGGAGCCGAGAGGAGATCTTCTTTGCAGGGAGACTTATTCCTCCGCCATTTTCAGTATCTCCTCCGCGGTAATCCTATACACCGCATCGCAGAAGCGGCAGCTTACCTCGATGGGGGCACCGTCGGCGGTGAGCTCGTTGAGATCGTCGTCGGAGAGACTCAGCAGTGCTCTGGTGACCCGCTCCCGGCTGCAGTCGCAGCGGTACTCCATGGGGTGCCGCTCCACCATGTGCCAGGGGATGTCCTTGAGTACCTGCCGGATGACCTCCTCGATGTCGTCCTCATCTAAAATGGTGGTGAGCTGGTCCATCATGAAGATGTTGTCCTCCAGCTGCCGCACCGTCTCCTCGGGGGCGAAGGGCATCAGCTGCACGATGAAGCCGCCGGCAGCCTTCACGCTGCAGTCCGTATCCACCAGCACGCCCAGACCGCAGGCCGCGCCCAGCTGCTCGCTCTCGGTGAGGTAGGCAGCCAGATCCTCGCCGATCTCGCCGCTACGGAGTTCCGTGGAGCCGGTATAGGGCTCCTTAAGGCCGATATCGCGGCTGACGGTCAGAAGACCGTCCCGCCCCACGGCGGCACCCACATCCAGCTTGCCGTCGCTCTGCCGGATGGGCAGGTCCACCTCGGGGTTTTCCACATAGCCCCGGACATTGCCCTCACTGTCGGAGATGGCCAGCACCGTGCCCAGAGGGCCGCCGCCGTTGATGCGGACGGAAACCGCCGCCCGCTCTTCCTTCATAACCTCGCCCAGCATGGACGCGCCGCAGAGGGTTCTGCCCAGTGCCGCTGTACCCACAGGCTGAAGGCCGTGGATCAGGCGGGCACGCTCCACCGCATCCCGGGCCGTTACCACGGAAATCTTTACATCGTCCGCATCGGACACCGCACGGAGTATTTCACCCATCGTATTTCATATCCTTTCCGCTGTGAGGAACAGCCGCCCCAGCTCATGCTGGGGGCCGTCTCCATCAATTTCAATATTGCCGAAGCCGTTCTCCCGCAAAAGCGCAGAGAGGGTTTCCGGGCTGTGGAAAAATTCCGTATGCTCCTCCTGCTCCCGCTCCCAGAGACCGTCCTCCCCCTCGGTGAAGATGTCCATGCCGTAGCGGAGAACACCGCTTTCATAGGAGGCGCGCCAGAGACAGAGCAGACCGTCCTTCTCGTCCACAAAGCACTGGCCGTCCAGCCCCTTCATGCGCTCCTCGCTGAAGAAGTCGAAGGCCAGAATGCCGCCCGGGGCGATGAAGAGATGCAGCCGCCGAAAAACCTCCCCAAGCAGCTCGCCGGGGAGATAGTTCATGCCGTCTAAGGAGCAGTAGGCCCCGTCCACGGTGCCGTAGAGGTCCAGCTCCTCGCTGCGCTGACAGAGCAGCAGCGGGCGCACCGTCCCCTTGGGCAGATCGTAGAGCTTCTGCTGGAAGCGGGAGAGCATTTCGGCGGAGGCGTCGGTGCCGATGAGTTCAAAGCCCCGCCGGGCCATCAGCAGGGTCAGCGTACCCGTGCCGCAGCCTAAATCCAGAAGCGTGGAGACGGCCCCGCCCTTTCGGGTCAGAGCCGCCTGATACCAGTCTGCCAGAGCCTCGTATGGGATGTCCTCGGTAAGGGCATCATAGTCCTGCGCCAGAGCGTTATAGGCGCTCATTTCTCTTCCTCGCTCTCGCCCAGCTCCTTCAGGCGGGCAAAGGCAATGCCGTAGCCGTCAGCGCCGTACTGCAGGGAGCGGTTGACCCGGGAGATCGTGGCGCTGGAGGCACCTGTCTGCTCCAGAATATCGTTATAGATAAGACCCTTGTCCAGCAGCACAGCCACCTGATAACGCTGCTCCATGGCCTGCAGCTCGGTAACGGTGCAGAGATCGTCGAAGAATTTCATGAGCTCGTCGGTATCCTTCAAGGTAAGGATGGCCTTATACATGTCCACATTTCTGGGCTTGCGAATATGCTTGTTCATACTCCACCTCGTCATTCTGTTTATTTGTTTTAGTCATTGTACATCATTAAAGTGTAAAAGTAAAGCCCCTTTTTGCAGCTTTACAGATTATTTACATAGAATCATATTGAAGAGGCGGCGCAAATGTGGTACGATAGCCTCGTTCCTCAAGGAGGTGGCAAAACGCATGAATACTCTGGTTCTTTTCTGGCTCTGTGCGCTGGCGGTCTTTCTGGGCGTAGAGGCGCTGACCGTGGGACTTACCTCCGTCTGGTTTGCCTTCGGCTCTCTGGCCGCGCTGCTCTGCGCCTGGCTCAAAGGGCCCATGTGGCTGCAGACCGTGTGGTTTCTGGGCGTGTCGCTGCTTTCGCTGGTGGCCACCCGTCCCCTTGCGAAAAAGTATGTCAATTCCCGCCGGCAGCCCACCAATGCCGACCGCTCCATCGGTCGCTGCGGCATGGTCACCGAGACCATCGACAATCTCCGCTCCACCGGCGAGGTTAAGCTGGATGGCCGTCTCTGGACAGCCCGCTCCCTCAGCGGTGAGCCCATCGAAAAGGGCAGCATCGTCATCGCCCGCGAGATTCGCGGCGTAAAGCTCATTGTGGAAAGTGTTCGGGAGACAGCCGTCTCCGGAGACAAATAATTCAGGAGGAAAGAAAATGGAAGGATTACTCTATTTCGCCATTCTCATCGCGCTAATCATCTTCGTGCTGGTGAGAAACATCCGCATCGTGCAGCAGGCCAAGGCCATGGTCGTGGAGAGGCTGGGCGCCTATTCCGCCACCTGGGGTGTGGGTCTGCACTTCAAGATTCCCTTCATCGAGCGCGTGGCCAAGACCGTTTCCCTCAAGGAGCAGGTGGCCGACTTCCCGCCCCAGCCCGTTATCACCAAGGATAACGTCACCATGCAGATCGACACCGTGGTCTATTTCCAGATCACCGATCCCAAGCTCTTCACCTACGGCATCGAGCAGCCTCTGGTGGCCATCGAGAATCTCTCCGCCACAACCCTGCGTAACATCATCGGCGATCTGGAGCTGGATCAGTGCCTGACCAGCCGCGATGTCATCAACACCAAGATGCGCTCCATTCTCGACGAAGCCACCGACCCCTGGGGCATCAAGGTCAACCGCGTGGAGCTGAAGAACATTCTGCCCCCCAAGGAAATCCAGAACGCCATGGAGAAGCAGATGAAGGCCGAGCGCGAACGCCGCGAGGCCATCCTGCAGGCCGAGGGCAAAAAGCGCGCCGCCATTCTGGAGGCCGAGGGCGAGAAGGAATCCGCCATTCTCCGGGCCGATGCCAAGAAGCAGCAGCAGATTCTGGAGGCTCAGGGCGAGGCTGAGGCCATTCTCACCGTCCAGAAGGCCACCGCCGAGGGCATCCGCATCATGAACGAGTCTGCCCCTACCCAGTCCGTCATCCAGCTCCGTTCTCTGGAAGCCTTTGCCGCCGCTGCTGACGGTAAGGCCACCAAGATCATCATCCCCTCCGAAATCGCCTCCGTGGCCGGTCTCGCCAAGGGTCTGATCGAAACCGTGAAGGATTAATGGCTTCGTCCGAAATCTCCGATTTCGGACGGGAAAAGCTTCCATTGTGAGCGCCTCAGAGTATCTTACAGCGGGCAAAGCCCGCTGTAAGATGATATATATTTCTTCGTACCTGCGGGTGCGAACTCTGCGAGGCCAAAGAAAATCTGATCCTGTTTTGCTGATATCCTTTTGGCAATCTGTGGAATGGCTGTATTCAGCCATTCCGTTTTTCAGTTTTCACGGAAGTATAACGGCTTCCATTTACTCCCTTTTTCAGGCATTTTGCCCCCGGGGGCTTGACATACTCTGAGCATCGTGTTACATTATGGTAACTAATATGAGGTGAAAGTTATGGCAAACGAAAAGAAGATACTCGAATATAAGGGTCGTCCCCTGCGCCGCAAGGACAATATCCTTTACTATGGCAGCATGGAAGACAAGTACATCATCATGCTCCAGATTCTGGAGACCAAGAACGTGAACCCCCTGGAGAACGGTAAGCCCGAGGATGAGATCAAGGCCGCCAGCCGCGTTTCCGTCCAGCTGCAGCTTACCGACCCCAATGTGAAGAGCCGGGACCGCGTGACCAAGCGCACCGAAAAGGAAAGCCTCTATGCCGCCATGGATGTGGCCAGCATCTGGCTGGAGCGTGCCCTGTCCGCCAAGTAATATTTCCGCTCTTCCCCCCTGTGAGGAATAACCCATGAATAAAGAGAAAAAGAGAAGCTCCCTGCTTCTGGCGTTGGCTTTGTCCGCGTCGGTGCTTGTGCTGCCCGTTTCCGCCCGCAGCAGCTGTGAAGGCGTTGTAACCGCCTCCTCCCTGAATCTGCGCAGCGGTGCCGGTGTGGGCTACAGTCTGCTGGGTACTGCCCAGCGGGGTGCCACCCTCACTGTAATCGGTATTGCCACTGAGGACAGCAGCTGGTTCAAGGTAAACTACAACGGCGTTGTGGGCTACATGGACAGCAACTACATCATCAACTCCGACTCCTCCGAGGCCGCTGCCGCCATTGCGGACGCCGCTGCCGGCGTAAGCCCCCAGACTGCGGCTGCCACCCCCGCCCCCACGCTGACGCCGGAGGCTACGCCCTCCCCTGCCCCCACGCTGACCCCCGTGGAGGAGATTCCCGGTACAGCCACGCCCGCTCCCACCCTTACCCCCGTGGTGCAGAGCAGCGAGGATACCATCATCACGCCCTCCGGTGCGTCCAATGCCACCATTAAGGGTGATATGGTGCGCTTCCGCGCCACCCCCGGCGGTGATATTCTCGGCTCCTTCCGGGACGGCACCCGCATTTACGTGGATTCCGTGTCCGGCGTCTGGGCCAAGGTCAACTGCGACGGCACCGTTGGCTATGTGAACGGCAACTATGTGACCATGGACCGGGACATCACCCCCGCCTCCGGCACTGCCGCCACGCCCGCTGCCACGGCCACACCCGCCGCGACCCCCGCGCCTACGCTCAGGCCTGTAAACTCCACCGGCGGTCAGGCCATTGTGGACACGGCCATGCAGTTTTTAGGTGTGCCCTATGTCTGGGGCGGCACCTCGCCCTCCGGCTTTGACTGCTCGGGTCTGTGCTACTATGTCTATCAGCTCCGGGGCTACAGCATCCAGCGGGTCGCCCAGAACATATATACCAGCTCCGGCACGGCGGTCAGCTTTGAGCAGCTGGCACCCGGCGACATTATCTGCTTCGGCAATTCCTCCTATGTCTGGCACGTGGGCATCTATGTGGGCAACAATCAGTTTATCCATGCGCCCAACACCGGCTCCGTGGTTCGCGTTGAGAATCTGAGCGGAACCTACAAAACCAACTTCGTCTGCGGCAAACGCATAGTATAACGAATTGTATACGGAAAAACGACATTTCTCCCGTAAGAAATGTCGTTTTTTCTTGCCTTTTCAGCTATAATAGTTGTATAATGTAAGTATCAAGAAATACATTTCGGAGGACAACCCATGAAAAAAGTTCTGCCCTTTCTTCTGATTCTTGCGCTTGTGCTCTGCTGCGGCTGCGGAAAAGCCGAGCCGAGGGAATCAAAGCTTATTCTGGAGGAGATCATTACCACCTATGGCGAGCAGCCCGAAAGCTCCCAGCGCAAGCTGAAGCGGCTTTTCCGGGAACTGGAAGCCGCAGACAGCGAGAAGGCTGCCCTCTGGCAGGGGATCATGGATTTCTGGAAGAGCTGTGACAACAGCCCTGTTTATGAAAATGAGCTGCCCGAGGGTCTGCCCGAGGATAACAGTCTCTGTCTGGTGATTCTGGGCTATCAGCTCAACGAGGACGGCACCATGCAGGATGAGCTGATCGGGCGGCTGGAGGTAGCTCTCCGCTGCGCCGAACAGTACCCCAACGCCTATGTGCTCTGCACCGGCGGTGCCACGGCGAAGGACAATCCCGACGCCACCGAGGCCGGACAGATGGCCGCGTGGCTGACAGAGCACGGTCTGGCGGAAAGCCGTCTGCTGATAGAAAGCAGTGCCACCAACACCATGGAGAACGCCTTTTTGAGCTATCAGCTTCTGCAGCGGGATCAGCCGCAGATTCACTCTCTCGCCATTATTTCCAGCAGCTATCATGTGATCCGCGGCTCCGTGCTCTATGAGAGCATCCTGCTGATGACAAGCGGAGAAAGCGAAGCGGAACAGATTCATGTAATCTCCAACGCCGCCTATCCCTTCTTTAATGAAAACTACCCCAATGACAGGGCCATTCTGCAAATGCAGCTGATGTATCTGATAAACTGAAACGAATGAATGCTGCGCTGCCGTATCATAAAAAACCGGAGGACAACCCATGAAAAAAGTTCTGCCCTTTCTTCTCATCCTTGCGCTCGTGCTCTGCTGCGGCTGCGGCAAAGCTCAGCCGAGGGACACCAAAACCATTATCACCGAGATTATCGACACCTACTCCGCCACGCCCGATGCGTCTCTGGAAAAGCTGTTCACGGAGCTGAAGACAAGGGATGAAAATAAAGCTCAGCTCTGGACGCAGATTCTTGACTTCTGGAAAAGTGCCGACAAGGCCACCATCAACGAAAACGCCCTGCCCGAGAACCTGCCCGGAGACGACAGTCTATGCCTGGTCATTCTGGGCTTTGAGCTCAATGCCGACGGCACCATGCAGGATGAGCTGATCGGGCGGCTGCAGGTGGCACTTCAATGCGCCGGTCAGTATCCCAACGCCTGTGTGCTCTGCACCGGCGGCGGCACCGCAGCCAATAACCCTGATGTGACCGAGGCCGGTCTCATGGCCGATTGGATGCTGGAGCACGGCCTGGACGAAAGCCGTCTTCTCATAGAAAACCGTTCCACGACCACCATGGAAAATGCCCTGTACAGCTATGATATTCTGCAGCGGGAGCAGCCGCAGGTGCGCTCTCTGGCCATCATCACCAGCAGCTACCACATCGTCTGGGGCTCCGTGCTTTATGAGAGCGTTCTGCTGATGACCAACGGGGAGAGCGCGGAGGAACAGATTCATGTGGTCTCCAACGCCGCCTACCCCTTCTCCAACGAGAAGTATGCCGATGCCCGGGGCTATCTGACCATGCAGCTGAAGTCCCTGTTGAGCTAAGCAGGAAGAAGAGGGCGATTTTATGCAAAATCACGGAGAGAGAAGCGGTTTTTGCTGCTTTTCTCTCCGTTTTCTGTGGTTTTCTCCGCAGGATAGGACGGTTTTTTATGCATTCTGACCTGCGGGTTTCTCCGCTCATTTTTTGTTCTTTCCGGCAGAAAATCCGCAGTTTTTTCTTGCGAAAAGCCCGGTTTTCTGGTATACTTGCAGGAAATACGGACAAAATGCTGATGGAAATCTTTTAGTTGCATTTTTTCCTTCTCTCCTATATCATAGGGAAACCGAACACAAAAGAAACAGCAAGGAGGCCTCACTTTGAAATTTTATTGCGAGGACAAGGAAACCGTTCTGCAGGAGGTGCAGAGTAGCCGCGAGGGTCTCTCCTCTCAGGAGGCTGCGGCGCGACTGGAAAAAAACGGGCGCAATAAGCTGGCCGAGCCCGAAAAGGTCAGTATGCTCCAGCGCTTTCTCGGCGCCCTCAACGATCCCATGATCTATCTGCTGCTGGGTGCAGCTGCCATATCCACCGCCACCACCGTTTATCAGAATATCGCCTTCAACGCTCACGAGAGCTATGCGGATCTGTTCATCATCCTCTTCGTGGTGCTCATCAACACTGTCATGAGCATGGTGCAGGAGAGCAAGGCCGAGCAGGCCATTGAAGCCCTGATGCAGATGACCGCCGCCACCAGCCGCGTCCTCCGGGACGGGAAGACCGTGGTGGTCAAGAGCGAAGAGCTGGTGGTGGGCGATGTGGTCATCCTCGAGGCCGGCGACGCCGTGCCCGCCGACTGCCGGATTATAGATAGCTACTCCATGAAAGTGGAGGAGGCCGCCCTCACCGGCGAGAGTGTTCCCGTCACCAAGAGCATGGAGCTGCTGATGCTCGAAAAGGCCGACAAGGATATTCCTCTGGGCGACCGTGTGAACATGATCTACTCCGGCTCCACCGTGGTCTTTGGCCGGGGCAGCGCCGTGGTGGTTGCCACCGGCATGGACACCGAGATGGGCAAGATTGCCGACGCTCTGACCCAGGCGCAGCAGGAGGAGACTCCCCTCAACAAGAAGCTCTCCGAGCTGAGTGTGATGCTCACCAAGCTGGTTATCGTCATCTGCATCGTGGACTTCGCCGTGGGCATCGTCCGCAACGTGTTTATGGCCGAGACCAGCGGCAATGTGTTCTCCACCGTTCTCGATACCTTTATCATCGCTGTGGCTCTGGCCGTGGCAGCCATCCCCGAGGGTCTGCCCGCCGTGACCACCATTATCATGTCCATCGGCGTGACTGCCATGAGCAAGCGGCAGGCACTCATCCGCCGTCTCACCGCCGTGGAGACTCTGGGCTGCACCCAGATCATCTGCTCCGACAAGACCGGTACCCTGACCCAGAACCGCATGACCGTGGTGGACACCCTTACCGATGATCCCCTGCTGCTGGCCAAGGCCATGGCGCTCTGCAACGATGCCAAGCGCTGCCGGGGTATGCACGAGGCCGACGGCGAGCCCACTGAGGCCGCTCTGGTGAACCACGCCCACGATCTGCGGCTCTACAAGGACGAGCTGGACGAGAAGTATCCCCGCATCGGTGAGGCTCCCTTCGATTCCGGCCGCAAGATGATGTCTACCATCCACAACGAGGACGGCAGAATCGTGCAGTACACCAAGGGTGCCACCGAGATTCTTTTAGAGCGCTGTGTGGGTTATTGGAACAACGGCAAGGTGGAGCCCATGACGGAGGAGTACAGGGAAAAGGTGCTTGTCGGCTGCAAGGAGTTTGCCGACCGGGCTCTCCGGGTGCTGGGTGCTTCCTTCCGCGTCTATGATGCTCTGCCTGAAAATACCGAGCCGGAGAATCTGGAGCGCGAGCTGGTGTTCATCGGCTTCACGGGCATGATCGACCCCTGCCGCCCTGAGGTTTACGATGCCATCAGGGAGTGCCGTGGTGCCGGCATCCGTCCCATTATGATCACCGGCGACCATATCGACACCGCCGTGGCCATCGCCAGAGACCTGGGCATCATCACTGACGCCTCTCAGGCCATCGAGGGTGCCATGCTGGAGGATATGAGCGACGAAGAGCTCGACCGTGTCATTGAGAACTACTCCGTCTACGCCCGTGTCCAGCCCGAGCACAAGACCCGTATCGTCCGCGCCTGGCAGACTAAGGGCAAGGTCGTGGCCATGACCGGCGACGGCGTGAACGATGCGCCCTCCATCAAGGCCGCCGACATCGGCATCGGCATGGGCATCACCGGCACCGCCGTCACCAAGAGCGTCTGCGACATGGTGCTGGCGGACGACAACTTTGCCACCATCGTCAACGCCGTGGAGGAAGGCCGTAAGATTTACGACAACATCACCAAGGTGGTGCAGTTCCAGCTCATCACCAACTTAGGCGAGATTGTGGCCGTGTTCACCGCCTCTCTCATGGGCTTCAATATTCTCTCCGCCGCCCACCTGCTGTGGATCAACATGGTTACCGACTCTGCGCCCGGTCTGGCTCTGGGCATGGAGGAGGCCGAGGAGGGCGTTATGCTCCGCAAGCCCCGCTCCGCTGACGAAAGTCTCTTCGGCGGCAGCGGTGCCATCGTTATTCTGCTGCAGGGTCTGTTCATCGGTGCGCTGGTATTCTTCTCCTACCTGCTGGGCGACCGCATCGAAACCGGCAGCTGGAGCATTGTTCAGAGCGCCGACGGCATGACCATGGCCTTCCTGACCTGCAACTTTGCCGAGATGTTCCAGGCCTTCTGCAACCGCTCCCTGACCCGTTCCCTCTTCTCTCTGAAGAAGCAGAATCTGTGGCTCTGGGGCTCTCTGGGTCTGACCGTGATGCTCACCGTGGGCGTGATCGGTATTCCCTTCCTCTGCGAGCTCTTCGGCTTCACCGCCGTAAGTCTGGGTGAGTTCTGCATCGCTCTTGGTCTGGCCGCCACCCTCATCCCCGCCAGCGAGATCTGGAAAGCCGTCCACCGCAGGATCAACGCAAAAAAAGCCAACTGAAAAAATACATCTCCCCGACTGCGCCGCAGCCGGGGAGTTTTTGAAAGGATATGCTATGAGCTATCATTGGATCGACCTGAATACCTTTCCCCGCCGGGATCATTTTGCATACTTCCTCACCATGGAAAATCCCATAATGAATCTGACGCAGGATGTGGATATTACCGAGTGGAACGAGAAGCGGAGAGCAAAAGGTCTGCCCTTCTTTCTGAGCTTCCAGTACTGCATGGGTCAGGCCGCCAATGCCGTGCCCGCTTTCCGACAGCGGATTCGCAGCGGCGGCATCGTGGAATATGACTCCTGCCGCTGCAGCTATACCGTGGCCGCAGCAGACGGAACCTTCCGCTACTGTGTTGCGGATACATCCCTCCCCTTTGATCGCTATCTGCAGGAGGCTCAGGCCGCCCAGCGTGTTGCCGAGCAGGAAGCGCGTCTGACCGATGAGGAGGACAAGGATTCCCTGTTCTTCGTCTCCTCTATTCCATGGTTAAGCTACTCCGCCCTGTCTCTGCCCCATATGTCCTCCGCCTTCTCCGTGCCCAATCTGACCATCGGGAAGTATCGGGAGGAATACAGGCCGATGAGAGATGAGGAGGGACGGGTACTCCCCTCTCTCCGCACTGTCCTCCCCCTGTCCGTTCTGGTGAACCACGCCCTTGTGGACGGTGCCCATCTGGGGCAGTTCTACGCGGCACTGGAGGCGAAGCTGAGGGAATTCTGAGATAAAGAGAGAGAGCTGTAGTGCCGCCTCCCAAGCCTTCTCCTTTCGTAAGGAAGAGTAGTCCATTGTAAAAGTGTTCACCAGATTGATTTCGTTAGCCTCGCAGAGTTTGCAAGCCCCAGCTCGCAAAAGAATTCAATCATTTTCAGGCGAGCTTTACCCGTCTGAAAATACCCTTAGGCGCGCTATATTGGCGTGCCCTCGCATCGACCAAGGCGGCAGAGCCGCCGCGATAAATGCGAGTGTCTTTTCTCGATTGTAAAACGCAGTTTTACAATCGACTATAAGGAGAAGGCAAGGGACGGAAGCTGCGGCGGCTCGTCCGGAGGCCGAGCCCTACGGGGGGGGATCAGAACCGTTTATACACTAACAGCTTAGCTGTTCAGCTCTTCCAGCTCCTCCACCAGCTCGGCGAAGAGCTTTAAGGCGGCGTTGACCGGATCGGGGGTGCTCATGTCCACGCCGGCCAGCTTCAGCAGACTGATGGGGTCGGCGCTGCAGCCGCCGGAAAGGAAGCGCTTATAGTCCGCCACGGCGCTCTCGCCCTCGTTGAGGATGCGCTCGGCGATGGCCACGGCAGCGGAGAAGCCCGTGGCGTACTGGAACACATAGTAATCGTAGAAGAAATGGGGAATCCGCGCCCACTCCAGAGAAATCTCCCTGTCGGAGACCATATCGGGGCCGAAGTAGAGCTTATTGAGCTCCCAATACTTCTCGCAGAGTACCTCGTCGGTGAGGGTCTCGCCCGCGTCCGTCCGCTCGCCCATGAAGCGCTCAAACTCGGCGAACATGGTCTGGCGATAGACCGTGCCCTTGAAGGAGTCAAGGAAGTGGTTGATGAGATATGCCCGTTCCTTCTTGTCCGTGGTCTTTTGCAGCAGGTGGCGCATCAGCAGCACCTCGTTGCAGGTGGAGGCCACCTCCGCCACGAAGATCACATAGTCGCTTGTGCAGACCGGCTGGTTTTTCGTGGAGTGGTAGCTGTGGAGGGCGTGACCCATCTCGTGGGCGAGGGTGAACACATCGTCCAGCATTCCCTTGTAGTTCAGCAGCACATAAGGGTGCGGGCGGGACACATCTGTGGAATAGGCGCCGCCGCGCTTGCCCTCGTTCTCGTACACATCGATCCAGCGGTTCTCGAAGCCCTGCTTCAAAAGCGCCACATAGTCCTCGCCCAGCACACTCAGCGCCTCCAGCACCGTGGCCTTGGCCTCCTCAAAGGAGTATTTCACGGAGCAGTCCGGCACCAGCGGTGCATAGACATCGTACATATGCAGCTCGTCCACACCTAAAAGCTTACGGCGCAGGCGGACATAGCGGTACATGGGCTCGAAATTCTCGTGGACGGCAGAAATCAGATTATGGTAAACCTCTACGGGCACTTCGTTGGCGTTCAGGGCTGCCTCCAGAGTACCGGCGTAATTCCGCGCCTCGCTCTCAAAGCGCAGAGCCTTGAACTGGGCGTTCAGCAGGGCGGCGCAGGTGGCCTTGTACTGCTCCATGACCCCGTAGAACTGCTCAAATGCGCTCCTGCGGAGGACGCGATCGTTCTCCATCTGCAGCATCACCAGCGTACCGGCGGTGAGGGGGTGGGTATTGCCCTCGGCATCCACGGCAGCGGGGTAGCTGAGACTGGCATCCCGGAAGATACCGCCGATCTCGTCGGGGGACTGCATCATCTCCCCGGCCATAGACAGCAGACGCTCCTCGGCAGCGGAGAGGGTATGCTCCTTCTGGCGGCGGATGAGATAGATGGGGCGGCGGTAGGTCTCCAGCTCGGGAGCGTCACGGAAGAACTGCTCCATCTGCCCGTCGCTGAGGGCGAGAATTTCCGGGGAAGAAAAGGCGGAGGCCGACTGGAGCTTCACCAGCACGCCCATGGCCTGACCCTTCATGTTCTGGTAGCAGCCCACGGCGGTGTCCACATCGCTGGAGCAGTTGGCGTAGCCATAGACCATGGCTGCGCGGACGGAGAGCTCATCGTTGAGCCTGAAAAACGCCAGCAGCGTCTCCGCGCTCTCGCAAAGGTGACCGCTGAAGCTCTCCAGCCGGGGAATATAGCCCTTCAGCTCCTCCAGTGCCTGCTGCCACAGCTCATCCGTGGCATAGATCTGACTCAGGTCCCAGGTATCCTCCACGGAAACCTCGCTGCGTTTGAGAATTTTTTCGCTCATATATGATGTGCTCCTTTGTTGATGATTTACTGTTCTGAGTATAGCACCGCTCTTTGGAAAAAACAAGGAAAAGGGACTGCGTGAAAAGCCTGTCATTGCGAGGAGCGAAGCGACGTGGCAATCCGTTTTGTCCTTAGATACTGCAAAATCGCAGAAAAGAGACGGATTGCCACACCAGTCTGCGGACTGGTTCGCAATGACAGGGACTTTTATACAGTCCCTTTTCGGAAAAAAGTATTATTTCTCCGCCTTCATGGCCAGATACGCATTGATGAACCCGTCAATGTCGCCGTCCATGACGGCCTGAATGTTGCTGTTTTCATGGGCGGTGCGGGCATCCTTAGCGAGGGTATAGGGCATGAACACATAGGAGCGGATGGCGGAACCGAAGTCGATCTTCATCTGCACGCCCTTGATGTCGCTGACCTTTTCCAGATGCTCCCGCTCCTTGATCTCGGCCAGCTTGGCACGGAGCATTTCCTTGCAGTTCTCTAAGTTCTGGAAGTGGGAACGCTCCACCTGAGAGGAGACCACAATGCCCGTGGCCTTGTGGATGAGGCGGACGGCGGAGCTGGTCTTGTTGACCTTCTGACCGCCGGCACCGGAGGAGCGGTAGACCTGCATCTCGTAGTCGTCCTCCCGGAGCTCTATGGTGTTGTCGTCGGTGATCTCGGGCATAACCTCCACGGCGGTGAAGCTGGTCTGACGGCGGCCGGAGGCATCGAAGGGGGAGATGCGCACCAGACGGTGCACGCCGTTCTCGCTCTTCAAAAATCCGTAGGCGTTCTCGCCCTCGATCTTGATGGTGGCGGACTTGATGCCGGCCTCGTCGCCGTCCTGCCAGTCCATGAGGGTGTATTTGTAGCCGTGACGCTCGGTCCAGCGGGTGTACATACGGTAGAGCATCTGCGCCCAGTCCTGGGCTTCGGTGCCGCCGGCACCGGGGTGGAGCGTCAGGATGCAGTTATTGGCATCATACTCGCCGGTGAGCAGGGTGGAGAGGCGGGTGGACTCCAGCTTGTCGGTAAAGGCGGCAAAGTCGCTGACAAGCTCCTCCAGCATGGACTCGTCGTCCTCCTCCAGCGCCATCTCGCAGAGGGTGTAGAGGTCGTCCCAGGCCGAGCAGAGCTTCTGGTAGCCCTCGATCTTGCTCTGGAGCTGCTTGAGCCGCTGCTGCACCTTCTGGGACTTCTGCACATCGTTCCAGAATTCGGGCTGAGCGCTCTCGGCCTCCAGACCGGCGGCCTCCCGTCTGGCCTCGTCCAGCTTCAGGGCCACGCCCAGCTGCTCGAGGGTGGGCTTGAGGTTATTGAGCTTGATTTTGTATTCTTCAAATTCCAGCATGGTATCACGGTTCCTTTATAATCAGTCATTTCAGCGCATAGCAACTGCATTATGACGGATATTATAACCAATTTTTTCTTGCTTGTAAAGGAGATTATTTTCGTTTTACCTCTTTTCTTTTTGGGAATATGTGCTATAGTATAGACGGGAATTGTATAGTTAGACCTATACACAAAAAGAGAAAACGAGAAAAGAAAGCAGAAAGGTAGCAAAAAAGTGAGTAGCAATCTGAAGGTTCTCTACGGCAGTGCCGTTCCTGAGCTGGCTCAGGCCATCAGCGCCAAGCTGGGCGTGACGCCCATCAAGGCTGAGATCAAGCATTTCGCCGACGGCGAGTGCTCCGTCTCTATCTACGAGCCCGTTCGCGGCGCCGATGTGTTCATCATCCAGTCCACCTGCCGCCCCGTCAACGACAACCTCATGGAGCTTCTGGTGATGATCGATGCTGTTCGCCGCGCCAGCGCTGCCCGTATCACCGCCGTTATCCCCTACTTCGGCTACGCCCGTCAGGATCGTAAGGCCAAGAGCCGCGATCCCATCTCCGCCAAGCTGGTTGCCAACCTGATCACCGAAGCCGGTGCTGACCGCGTTCTGACCATGGATCTGCACGCTGACCAGATTCAGGGCTTCTTTGACATTCCCGTGGACAATATGCGCGGCTCCCCGCTTTTCGTCAACTACTACCTCAACAAGTTCGGCATGAGCAACCCCAATGTGATGGTCGTCTCCCCCGACGTGGGCAGCGTGGCCCGCGCCCGCGCCTTCGCCATGAAGCTGGATGTGAACCTTGCCATCGTGGACAAGCGCCGCGAGGTGGCCAACCAGAGCGAGGTCATGAACCTTATCGGCGATGTGGAGGGCAAGACCTGCATTCTGCTGGACGATATGGTCGACACCGCCGGCTCCCTCTGCCACGCCGCCGAGGCTCTTATGAAGATCGGTCATGCCAAGGAGGTCTACGCCTGCGCCTCCCACGGTGTTCTCTCCGGCAAGGCTTACGAAAACCTTAACAACAGCTGCATCCAGAAGATTCTCTTCACCGACTCCATGCCCGGCTCCAAGACCGAGAGCAGCAAAAAGATCGAGTATGTCACCCTCGCCGATATGTTCGCCACTGCCATTCAGTGCATCCACGACGAGCAGTCCATCTTCCACCTGTTCCCCTGATGACTCTCTTCTCCTCTCAGGGCGGCGTAAGCTGGATCATCGTATTTCTGGGTAATCCCGGTCTGCAGTATAGCGGTACCCGGCATAACGCGGGCTTTATGGTCTGCGATGTGCTGGAAAAGCGACTGGGCGTCAGCGTGAACCGCCTGAAGAATCGGGCACTCACCGCCAAAGTTACGCTGAACGGACAGAGCGTACTGCTGATGAAGCCCCAGACCTATATGAATCTCTCCGGCGAATCCGTACGCCCCATGGCCGATTTTTACAAGGTTCCCGCCGACCATATTTTAGTGGTCAGCGATGAGGTGTCTCTCGTGCCCGGACGGATGCGGCTGCGCCCCTCCGGCTCCGCAGGGGGTCACAACGGTCTGCGCAGTATCATCGCCCAGCTGGGCACTGAACAGTTCCCCCGTCTCCGTCTGGGTGTGGGCGCTCCGCCCCATCCCGACTACGCCATGGCCGACTGGGTGCTGGGCGTGATGCGCAACGAGGACGCCGAGGCCTTCGCCTCTGCCGCCGAGCGTGCCGCCGACTGCATCGAGTGCATGGTCAGAGAAGGCGTGGAACGGGCCATGAGCAAGTATAATAACTGACAAATCCCCGCTCTGCCTTTCGGCAGGGCGGGGATTTTTTCAATCAAATGTTATCGGTCAGTCTGAAAAGTAGCTATCTGATCAAATGCGTGCTTTTACCGCTTCTCACAGCCCCATTGTTTCGCACAATCCTCTTGCCTCCCCTGTCGGCGTAGCCGATGGGGGAGGTCCCCAGTGCGTACACTGGGGAGAGGGGGGAATCAATAGGCTTACCCCCTCAGTCGCTTCGCGACAGCTCCCCCATTGCTTTGCAACGGGGGAGCCGAGAGAAGTCAGCTACTTTGTGCATCGTGTGACTTATTTAATCTCAACTTTTCTGTTGCCTTCCGTGCCCTGCACAGAGGCCGATAGCTTTCGCGCCGGGACAGCGCTTGCTCAATGCTTCAGACGCTTGTCGTTCTTCACAGCGATAGCTGTGCCGACGGTCTGGAATATCTGCACCATAAGGATCAGCAGAACCACAGCCATGAGCATGACCAGATAGCGGTAGCGGTAGTAGCCGTAGTTGATGGCGATCTTGCCCAGACCGCCGCCGCCAATGATGCCGGACATGGCGGAATAGCCCAGAATGGTGGTAATGGCGATGGTCAGGTTGGAGATCAGGCTGGGCACGCTCTCGGGGAGCATGACCTTGCAGATAATCTGCATGGGGGTGCAGCCCATGGACTGGGCAGCCTCAAGGATATTGGGGTCCACCTCCCGGAGGCTGGTTTCCACCAGACGGGCGATAAACGGGAAGGCCGCAATGGTCAGCGGTACAATGGAGGCGGTGGTGCCCACGGTGGTGCCAATGATCAGGCGGGTCAGGGGGAAGACCATGATCATCAGAATCAGGAAGGGCACGCTTCGCAACAGGTTCACGATAACGCCGATGGTGTTATAGAGCCATGCGGGCAGGGGCAGAACGCCGTTCTTGTCCCCGGCCACCAGCAGGATGCCCAGGGGCAGACCTAAAATGCAGGCAAAGAGCGTGGCCAGAATGGTCACATAGAAGGTCTCCCACACGGCAAGGGGAAACTCGTTTTTGAAAATCTCCAGAGCCTCGGCCACCGCTTCGGCGGCAAAAATCTTTTCAAGCATTGACACTTACCTCCTCTGCCAGCACATCGGGCAGCTCCTGCAAATAGGAGATGGCCTCCTTTACCTTCTCGTCACCGCCGGGAATGCCCAGCAGCATGGAGCCGAAGGTGCGCTCGCCGATATTGCGGGTGGAGGCATAGCAGATATTGGCCGCAATGCCCTTCTCCATGGCCATGGTGGCGATGAGGGGTGTCTGGGTTGCGTTTGCGCCGTTGAAGACCACGCGGATAAGTTTCTCGTCGGGATTGCCGGCGATGACCGTACCGCTCTCGCCCTCGGGGAACACCAGACGGCGGGCAGCCGCAGACTGAGGACGGGCAAAGACCTCGCTGACATTGCCCTGCTCCACCACCTCGCCGCCGTCGAGGATGGCCACATGGCGGCACACGTCCTCCACCACGGACATCTGGTGGGTGATGATGATGACGGTGATGCCCATATTCTCGTTAATGTCCCGGATAAGCTCCAGAATGGAGTGGGTGGTGTTGGGGTCAAGGGCAGAGGTGGCCTCATCGCAGAGGAGCACCTTGGGATCGGTGGCAAGGGCGCGGGCAATGGCCACCCGCTGCTGCTGGCCGCCGGAGAGCTGGGCGGGATAGGCATCGGCCTTGCTCTCAAGACCCACGATCTTTAAGAGCTCCATGGCGCGTTCCCTGGCAGCGGGACCCTTTTTGCCCACCAGCTCCATAGGGAAGCACACATTTTTCAGGACCGTGCGCTGCATCAGCAGGTTAAAGCCCTGGAAGATCATGGTCACATCCTTGCGAACCTGCCGAAGCTCGGTTTCGCTGAGAGCGCCGATGTCCTGCCCGTCGATGAGCACCTGTCCCTCGGTGGGACGCTCCAGCATATTGATGCAGCGCACCAGCGTGCTCTTGCCGGCGCCGCTCATGCCGATGATGCCGAAAATATCCCCGTCGGGGATGGTGATGTTTACATTTTTCAGTGCCTCAACCTGACCGGAGGAGCCCTGAAAGGTTTTGCTCAGGTTCTTAATCTCTATCATACCAGTTGACTGTTCCCTTCAAAATGGTGAGTGTAGGCCTTGGCTGCCCGGAGGATTTTTTCCTTATCGTCCGGATAGCCAAGGGCTACAAATAAGCGTATCTCGCAATGTTTGCCCCTGCGGAGGGCTTCCCCCTCAGCCTCGCTGCGCTCGAGAGCTCCCCCATTGCTTTGCAACAGGGGAGCCGAGGGAGCAGCTTATCTTACTTCAGAGCGTCAAGGTTGGCCTGCTTGCCGCCGTAGAGACCCATGGGCTCCACGTGGACAGCGGCGATGGAGACGATGTGAGTGCCGTTCTGGGCGTTGAAGTCGTCCAGATAGGGGATGTGCTGGAAGTAGTTGGCATTGACCTCGCCGGACTCCACCACGTTGTTGGGCTGGACATAATCGGTGAACTCAATGATCTCAAGGGTGATGTCCTTGGCAGCAAGGATTTCCTTGCAGACAGCCAGAACCTCGGCGTGGGGGGCGGGAGTGGCGGCCACGGAGATGGTGGTGCCGGCCAGAGCGGCGTAGTCAACGTTGGGGTCATAGCCGTCGGTGGGGTTCTCCACGATGCCCAGCACAGCGCCGGCGTAGGTCTTCTCGATGAAGTCGGCAACCTGCTGAGACTGGATGGCGGCCTTCAGAGCCAGAGCCCAGGGCTCCTCCTCATTGCCTTCCTTCACGCAGAGGATGTTGCCGTAAGCGGAGGCAGAGCCTTCGATCAGGAGGGACTTGGTCACGGGGTCGATGCCGGCGTCGATGGCGTAGTTGGCGTTGATGATGGCATAGTCAACATCCTGCAGCACGTTGGGCAGCTGGGCAGCTTCGACTTCCTTGAACTCGATGTTCTTGGGGTTCTCGGCGATGTCCATGATGGTGGCGGTGATGCCGACGCCTTCCTTCAGCTTGATGATGCCGTTGGCCTCAAGGAGCAGAAGAGCGCGGGCTTCGTTGGTGGTGTCGTTGGGAACGCCGATGGTGAGCTTCTCGGTTTTGCCGCAGCCGCTCAGAGAGAGCAGGCAGCCCAGGGCCAGAACGATGGCAAGGATCAGGGACAGGGTTTTCTTCATGACAGTTTCTCCTCTTTCAATTTATTTTTTGTTTTTTGCGTCTCACATAAAAAAGAGAGGCCTCCGATGAGGCCCCTCTCAGTTACCGTTTTCATCCGCCTTGGCGGTACAGCTGAGTTATTCGGGAAGCACATCGGAACAATGGGCGCGCTGACGCATGCACATGCACATGGACATGCACATTTCCATCATCATGCGGCTCATCTTCTTCATAGAGGTGCTTCTCCTTAAAGAATGTTTATGTGTGCATTATAACAGACTTTTTCCTTTTGTCAAGACTTTTCTTCTCTATCAGCAAAAAGAATTGAAGTTTTTATCGTTCGCTGTCTCTGCCGCCTTCGTCGCCGTAAATGAGATCGTCAATATCCCGCTCCATACCGTATGCACCTCCCCGGTTTTTTAACAACTGCATACAGTCTATGTGGTGCAGCGGGAAACTATGCCGCTTTTTCCAGCTCCACCACCACAATTTCCGGGAAGTTCAGAATGCGCGGGATGTGGTGGATATTGCCCAGCCCCCGAGAAACCACCATAGTATAATTCTCCAGCTCAAAAACGCCCGCATCGTAGACGGGGAAGGGCTTTCGGTCAGTGCCCAGAATGCCGCCGATGAAGGGAAGCCGGATAATACCCCCGTGGCTATGACCGCAGAGGATCAGGTCCACATCCAGCTCCGGCAGTTTTTCGGGGAGAGTATTCCTGTGGTACAGGAGGATAACCGGGATATCTCCTTCCCGATCGTGGAGCTGCTCCATCAGCTCTGCGGGCTTGAGCATATCCGCGTAACCGTTGAGGTCCTCTGCACCGCAGAGACAGAGCTTTTGCCCGTCTCGCTCCAGAAAAACATAGCGGTTATTGAGATAGACCGTGTCGTTTTCCTCTAAAATCCGCTCTGTTTCCCGCATCATGTGGGAGGACCACTCGTGATTGCCGCTGACGAAATAGCAGGGCGCTATTGCCCGCAGTTGGGGAAGCAGCGCGGCAAAGCTCTTCTCGTCCCCTTCCTCACAGACGAAATCGCCGGTGAGAACGATAAGATCCGGCTGCTGCTCCGCGACCTTTTCCACCAGCCCGGCGTTGTTCTCTCCGAACTCTGCCCCGTGAAGATCGGAGAGCTGGACGATCCTGTAGCCCTCGAAGCTCTCCGGCAGATCGCGCACGGCGACGGTATAGCTGTCTGTGACAAGGATTCTCTGGTCAAGGCAGAGCAGCACCGCCAGCAAAATCGCAAGCAGAAGTACAAGCGCCCCTTTTCGTTTCCTCATGAATACCTCATAGTTTAAAGATAGAATGGGGGCAGTATACCACAGTCCGGGAGAAAATGCAAATCTCTATCGTCACTTCAGGTAATAGCGCCGCTTGCCCACGGTCTTTTTCCCGTATTCAATGGCCTCCCGGGGACAGGCACAGATACAGGCCATGCACTGGGTGCAGTTGCCCAGCCACCGGGGCTTGCCATTTTCCAATGCGATGTTTGAGAGTGGACAGAGCTTCGCGCACTTGCCGCAGCCGTTGCAGCTGTCCTTGGCGAAATAGGCTTTGTCGTTGACGGAGAGAGGGTAGAAAACCTGATTCACCACGCCGCTGTAGGCCTTATCCAGCAGTCCGGCCTTCTTTGCGGGGAAGGCGCTGCCCCTGGCGATGGCCTCGCCTGCCTTGCGGATAAAGGGCTCGGCGCGCTCGATGATGCGCATGGCCTCGGACTGGGTGGGAGCTTTGAACATGGTGATATAGTTCTCCGGCATGACGATCTGCGTTGTGCCCATGTAACGCAGTCCCTTCTTCTCGCAAAGCTCCCTGTTGTATCGGTCGGCATTACCGATTTCACTGCCGCAGGTCATGACGAACCATGTGGGCACGCCCCCGGGCAGCGGCGTTTCTTCGATCCACCGGGCAACCGATTTCGGAATCCGCCAGGCATAGGTAGGCGTGACGAACACCAGCCTACTCTCTCCCGCCGTCTCGGCACGGGCTTCCCCGCGGAAGACCTCCGTCAGATTCAGCAGGGTATCCTCACAGGCTGATGCAATTTTCTTCGCCGCATAGCGGCTGTTGCCGGTTCCTGAAAAGTAAATGACCATAGCCATTTCCTCCTTGCTTTGTATTGGTAACAGCATAGCAGAAAAGGAGAGAAAGCACAAGGCCTTCTCTCCTTTTTGAGACTTTGCTATGTCTCCTGCGGCTCGTCCGGGAGGCCGAGCCCTACAAAGGGGTAGGGTTATCAGTACTTGCCGTACTTGTCCACGGCCTTGAGGACGGCCTCGATGTTCTCCTTGGGGCAGTTGCCCAGAGAGCAGTCGGTGGTGAAGAGGTAGCCGCCGCGTTGTCGTCGTCACAAGCTTCGTATCGCTCGCCCCATCCTTTCAGGATAGGGCTCGTTCACTCCGCTGCTCCTCCTCTCCCATTGTGTGCCTGCACACAATGGATCCCGGCAAAGCTTCGATAAATGCGAGTGTCTTTTCTCGATTGCAAAACGGATTTTTGCAATGGAATCAGTAATAACGAATTTTCTCAAATTCGTCGTTTACCCAGCGCATTTTGTTCATGCTGTCTTCGCTTCTGCCCACGATGCCGCCGTCCCAGAAAATCAGGCCGCCGTCCTTGCCCCAGGTATCCACCGCCGTGTGGACGCTGCGGCGCACCGCCTCCTCACTGGCACCCGGAGGGGAGCCCTCCCCGTGGCGATCCCAGCCGCCGGTGATGACCAGCCGGGAGCCGTACTTCTCCTTGGCGCGGAGCAGCTCCTCGTCAGGCTCCGGGAGCTGGAGGATGTCGCAGCCGATGTCGATGCACTCGTCAATGAGCCAGGAGCAGCGGCCGCAGTTGTGGAACTCCGCCAGCCCGCCCACGGCGTGAATGGCGTCCACGATCCTTTTGAAATAGGGTCTGTAAAGCCCCTCCCAGATTTCCGGGGAGATGAAGGGGCCGGTGGCGTTGGCAATGTCATCGCCGGTGGAGTACACATCGGGCTTTATGTACTTATCTAAGTAGGAGATGGTCTCGATGGCATAGTCGGTCATGTAGGAGATGAACGCCTCCAGCTCCTCGGGGTTCTCATAGATGGCGCAGAGGCCCTCCACCCAGCCCATCATGTTCATGGGCGCCAGAAAAAGGCTGGTGGGAATACGGGCGCTGGTGGCCTTGTCGGGATCGGCACGCTGCAGGAACGCTTCCTTCATGCCCTCCCAGTCCAGCTCGGCGAGCACAGGGAAATGAATCGTATCCCGCCACTGGGCAATGTCCGTCATGGCGTGGAAGCGGTCATCGGGCATATGCCCCGCCTCGTTGCCCGTCCAGAGTACGCCGTACATATCGACCTCCCCTGCGGGAGAGGCCATAAAGGGGAGGTTGAAGCCGTTCAGGTCGCCCATAAAGCTGGGGATGTACTCGCCCTTCCCGCCCCGGGCGGTGAGCAGATAGTTTTCCTTTTTGGTCATGTCTGTCTTCCTCCTGCTATTCGTGATTTGTTATGCGTTATTGTAATTCTAAATCCTTGTATTATGCTTGTCAAGTATCATTCCCTATTTTCTGTCAAAACGCCACATTCAGCCCTGTATTTTTTCGCAATATGTCGTATTGCGTTTTATGCAAAAAAGCTATAATATGTACTTGTAAAATTCATAACAACAGGAGGATCATCTAATGGCACTCAGCGCGAAAGAAAACTATCTGCGCCTTATGCACGGCGAGATTCCCGAATTCGTTCCCTCAAGCTATGAGCCCTATTCTCAGGGCGTTTCCGAGGAACTGCTGACTCCCGTCTCCGCTCCCAACGGCCCCATCGTTACAGCCCTCGGTGTGGAATATGTCGGCTCCCCCGAGAATAACTACGGCGCCATGCCCACTCCCGGTAAGATTCTCTGCCCCGACGTCACCCAGTGGGACAAGTACATCAAGAAGCCCGACCTCTCCGACCGCAACTGGGAAAAGTACTACATGGACCAGGCCAAGAACTTCGACCGCGAGAAGAACGTTCTGCGCGTGGGCGGCGGTGACTACTGGCTGACCGCCGTGTCCTTCATGGGCTTTGAAAATACCATGATCGCCATGCACGAGGAGCCTGAGGCTCTTAAGGATATGCTCGCCTATGTGAACGAGTTCTATCTGGAAGTCCTCAAGAAGCAGATCTATTATCTCCACCCCGACGTTCTGGGCATCATGGACGACGATGCCGCCCTTGACTACCCGTTCTTCTCCCCCACCATGTACAAGGAGTTCTTCAAGCCCCTCCACAAGACCCACACTGATCTTGCCAAGGAGAACAACATGGTCATCGACCGCCACGACTGCGGCCGCTGCGAAGACTTCATTCCCGACTGGCTCGATCTCGGCATTCAGAGCTGGGGCCCCGCCCAGACCTCCAACGACATCAAGGGCATCAAGGCCAAGTACGGCAACAAGATCGCCATCAACGGCGGCTGGGACGCCATTATGCCCCTGGATATGCCCATCAATGAGCTCAAGGACAAGCTCGCTGCGTACACCGATACCCTCGCTCCCGGCGGTGGCTTCCTCTGGGCTGCCCGCTTTGCCGGTGACATGAAGGATCCCAGAGTCATCGAGCGCAACCAGGCGATCAAGGACTTCTACTACGACTACGTGAAGGACTACTACAAGAACCACTGAGTTCTCTCTCCGGAGCGGCAGCTTTTGCTGCCGCTCTTTTTCGTCATAATGACGGAATTCGTCCGTTTGATTTCCACAAAATGTCGTATTGCGTTTTAATGCAAAAAAGCTATAATGATATACGAATCAATTTTATATCGCCTAGGAGGATTACACTATGGCACTGACCGGCAAAGAAAACTATCTGCGCCTCATGCGCGGCGAAATTCCCGAATTCGTTCCCTCTGCTGCCTACGAGCCCTACTCCAACATCGTTGCCGAAGAGCTGCTGACTCCCCAGTCCGCTCCCGAAGGCAGCATCATCACCTCTTTCGGTGTTGAGTATGTTGGCTGCCCCACCATGGGCATGGGTGCCATGCCCGCCCCCGGCAAGTACATTCTCCCCGACATCACCCAGTGGGAAAAGTACATCAAGAAGCCCGACGTGTCTGACCGCAACTGGGAAAAGTACTACATGGATCAGACCAAGAACTTCGACCGCGAGAACAAGGTTCTCCGCGTGGGCGGCGGTGACTACTGGCTGACTGCCGTGTCCTTCATGGGCTTTGAAGCCACCATGATGGCCATGTACGAGGAGCCCGAAGCCCTCAAGGATATGCTTGCCTATGTCAGCGAGTTCTATATCGAGGTTCTCAAGAAGCAGATCTACTACCTCCACCCCGAGTGCCTGGGTCTGATGGACGACGATGCTGCTCTGGACTATCCGTTCTTCTCCCCCGATATGTACAGAGAGTTCTACCGTCCCCTGCAGCAGAAGCACATCGATATCGCCAAGGAAAACAACATGGTCATCGACCGTCACGACTGCGGCCGCTGCGAAGACTTCATTCCCGACTGGATCGAAATGGGTATTCAGGGCTGGGGCCCCGCGCAGACCACCAACGATCTCAAGTCCATCAAGAAGAAGTACACCGGCAAGCTGGTCATCAACGGCGGCTGGGAAGGCGTTGACAACACCATTCCCATTCCCGAGCTGAAGGACAAGCTTCTCGACTTCGCCGACACCTTCTGCCCCGGCGGCAGCTTCATCTGGGGCGCCCGCATCAGCGGCAACCCCACCGATCCCGCTACCATCGAGCGCGCCAACATCTGCAAGGACTTCTACTACGACTACGTGAGAAACTACTACAAGAACTACTGATATCTCTTTATACAAAAGGGGCTGTGTGATTCCTGCGATTTGCACGAATATGTGCTTTCGCCGATTCACACAGCCTCTTTTTTTATTCATTCTCTTGCCTTCCCCGAAAGGGGTCAGCCGGTAGTGACTGACACGCCGGGGCGTGTCAGAGCCGCAGCGAGAGGGGGACTGTGCGCTTCTCCCCC
>DCIK01000005.1:32963-44966 GCA_002315975.1 Clostridiales bacterium UBA1728 | reverse complement strand
CTCCCCTGAAAGGGGAGGGGGACCGCGAAGCGGTGGAGGGGTCTTCCCTTGACAAATATGTGTATCCGACAAGACCCCTCAGTCAGCTTCGCTGACAGCTCCCCTTTCAGGGGAGCCGAGACCCCTGCGAACTTTCAGAAAATCTGCACCGCGAACCAGGCACCGGCGGTGAGGGCAGCGCCCAGCAGACCGCAGAGGAGGCCCCGGAGGTGGGGCAGCGGGTTTTCCACCCGGTTCTCGCCCCGGCGGAGATACTCGTGGGCAGCCCGTCTGGCCTGCCGGAGTACCTCCTTTTCGCTGACACCCGCGCAGTCGCTGCGGAGGATGAAGATTGCCTGCTCAAAATATCGCTGATCGGGGTTTTTCACCACGATGATCCGTTTGGCTACACCCTTGACCATAAGCTCGCCCCTCGCTTCCATGGAATTCCTTTTCTTTTCCAAGGATACCCGGAAGCGGGGTTTTCTATTCCTTCCGAAGGGAGAAATGCGGATATTTCCGCTCTCGTGGCGGCCTACAGCGTTCCCCATCACGCCTCCCTCGCATCCAGACGCAGGGCGAGCACCGTCATATCATCGCAGCGTCCGTATTGCTGCGTGGCCTCGTCCAGCAGCTCTCGCGCCAGCTGCTTCGGCTCTGCTCCCGCAAAAGCGGCTAAGCGCTGCCGAAGCCATCCGTCACTCTGCTCCGAGGCCACCCCGTCGCTGCATACAAGAAGGATATCGCCGCTTCGGAGCTTCGCGGAGGGCAGCTCCCTTTTTTCATTCTCGCCGGAGAGGATTCCCGCCGCCAGAGCCACACCCCGAACCCGCTTCACCTCCCCGCCGCAGCGGACATAGGAGGGCGCAGCGCCGTACTTATAAAAAAGGCATTCGCCGCTGAAAAGGTCCACCGTTACCAGATCCACCGTGGCATAGGCCCAGCTGTCGCCGTTTTTCAGCAGCATTAGACCGTTGACCAGCTCCAGCGCCTCCTCCGCTGCCACGCCGCTGCGGAGAAGCTCCTCCAGCGCACGAACCGTGGCCACCGCCTCCCGCGCCGCCTCCTCGCCGCTGCCCATGCCGTCGGAGAGGAGGAGGCAGAGCTGTCCTCTCTCCGTACGAAACCAGGTGCCCCGGTCGCCGGATACGCTCTCGCCCTGTTTTTTCGCAGCGGCTATGGCCACCGTAGCCTGCAGCGCTTCGCTCTCGCTGAGCTCCATGCGTCTCAGGCTGTCCCTCTCCCCGCCTGTGCGGCTCAGAGGCAGCCCTGCAGCGCGGGACAGCTCCTCCGTGTACGCCTCCCGCTCCCGGAGCAAGCTGATATTTTCCCCCTCCAGCAAAATGCGAAGTCGACCGTTGCTGTCCCGAAAAGCAGACACCCTGCAGTCCATGCCGTTGGCGTGGAGAAAGCGGCTCAGGCGCTGCTCCAGGGCAGTATCCTTCTGCCCCTCCTCCTGACTGCGGGACTGCTCCTCCAGCACCCGGGAGAGGATGCGGAAGAGCCCGTAGGCCGCCGTGCGGTTCTCCTCCAGCCGCGCCCGCAGCTGACGGCGGTAGCTCACCGCCCGCAGCTCGCCGTTTACCGCCTGCAAGAAGGCCTCCGGGTGGACGCAGCTCTCCCGAAAGCGCTCCGGCAGCTCCTGCAGACTGAGCTTCCCCCGGCGGCGCACCAGCTCCGTGGCATCGTTGAGCAGCGACAGCATATGCAGATACTCCGTGTGCCAGCAGAGCTCCTTGCGCAGACAGGTGGCGCAGACGCACTCCGCTGCCCGGTCATAGACCGTGGCAATATCGTCCTCCTCCGGTCTTTGGGTCTGCCTGCTTACGCTCTCGTAGAGCTCTCCCAGAGTTCCGGCCAGCTCGGCGATGTGCAGCGCGGCATAGCTTCGCCGCAGCTCTTCGCTGCCTTCGGCCATCCGGGGGCTGAGTCGCTCCGTGAGCTTCCGCAGGAGCTTTTTCGGCAGGCAGAAAAAGCCCAGCAGCGCCAGCGCGAGCTCTGATAGCGTCCACAGCTCCCCTGTCCATGCCGGAAGCAGCGGCGCGAGGAAACCCAGTGAAAACAGCAGCGCCGTGGGAGCTCTTTTCTCCTCAGGTGCCAGTCCCGCCATCAGACCGCCCAGAGCGCAGCTCAGGGAGAGCTCCGCCGGCCTGAGCGTACAAAGCCCCATGATCACCCCGGCCACACAGCCCTTTACGCTGCCGCCCGCCTGTGCGAAAAGCAGCACCGTGAGGACTGCGGGGATGTGCCCCGGCGTGAAGCCCCCGAAGAAAGTAAGTCTGCACAGCGCCATGATGCCGCCCGCATACAGCAGCAGCCAGCCGAAGGAGCGGGCTCTGCTCTCGCTCTCCGTGAGCGCAGCCTCGCTTTTTCTCAGAAGGGCAAAGAGATGGCTGCCCACGGCGGAAAGTGCCAGCTCCGTCAGCAGGCAGAGCGCCGTACGGAGAGGGCTCTTCCCCTCAAAGAAGCTCAGCACACCGCAGAGCAGCGTAATGACCGCCGTGGCAGAGGGGAGGAACCATTTCCGCTCCACGGCAGGGGTATCCCGAAAGATAAAGGCCGCGGAAAAGGCCAGCAGACTGGCGGCGCAGTAACGCAGTCCCCCGTCTATGCCCCGGCTCAGCAGATAGCCCAGCATGGTGCCGAAGAGGCAGCAGAGGCCGCCCGCATCGCTTCCCGCTCCGCTGCACAGGGCTATGCCGAAGGGAGCGCACAGTCCCAGCGGCTGGGCACAGGCAAGCATCAGGCCCGCTCCTCCCTCCAGCAGTCCCCGCAGAGCTGCTTTTCCCTTTGTTTTCTCCTCTGTAACCATTGCTGTCCCCCCGTCCCCATGTATTGCCCCCAGTATAGCCGATGGCAAGGGAGAAGGCCGTCATAGACTGCGGTCAGGACAAGAAAAAACTGCCGCACATTTCTGTACGGCAGTCGGGGAAATCATTCATATGTACTCGCCCACCAGCTTGGCTGCGGCGTCGGGATCGTTGGCGACCACCAGCACCACCCAGCAGCCGCTCTGGCGCAGAACAGCCTTTTCCAGCTTGGGCACTTCCTCGGGCGCATAGTCCCGATCAGCCTCGATCCACTCGTTCACAAGGCTCTGGAGAACGCCGACCATGGTGCCGGCGGCAGTCTCGTCCGTGGCCTTTATGAGCACAATCTGCTCCTTGGAGGTTCCGGAGGCATGGTAGAGCATGGCCTCGGCCATGCTGTCCTTCTCCACATTGTAGAAGGCGGAGGCCTTGGTGGCGGGCAGCTCCTCCAGACTGACGGAGAAGGCGCTGCTCTTGAGCAGGCTCTCGCAGAGAGCCGCCGCGTCCAGCTCCTTGCTGCTTTCCTTCTCCCCGCCGCAGGCGCTCAGGGACAGGAGCAGAGCAAGAGACAGTATCAACAGAAGAATCTTTTTCACGCTGTTATTCTCCTAAAAGCTTTTCGTCCACATAGTGGTTGCGCATATAATCGGTCCAGATCCGGTAGCCGGTCTTCTCAAAGTGGATATGGTCGTCCGCGGCTATGGAGTCGGGCAGGTAGCCGGTCTCGTCCACCAGAGCGGAGTAAATGTCCAGATACCAGCAGCCCTTTTCCTGACACATGGTCTTCAGCCGCTCGTTGAATTCCAGAATGGTGGCCTTGGAGATGGTGCTGCCGCTCTCGCCGGGCACGGTCTCCATAATCTCTTCCACCGGCATCACAGACACAATATAGATAGTGGCGTTCTTCGTTTTGGAGGTGCCGTCGCTGCGAATATAGTCGATGACCCGTTCATACTTGCTGATGAAGGTATCGATGGGCCAGCCAATCTCGTTGAGACCCAGGCAGAGGTAGATGGAATCATAGTTCTGGACGGTCACATAATAGAGGTAGTTGCCGATCATGTTGTCCAGAGAAACGCCGTCGGCGCAGATGTACTTGAGGGTATCAATCTCGCTCCAGAGGTTCATGCCCTCCACAAAGGAGTTGCCGATCATGGCGCTGCCTTCAAAGTCGTCGTTGCTGAGCTTCACGCTCCGGGTCGGAACCACCGAGCCGCCCACATCGGGCACCACGCGGCCTTCGGAATCCCGCTTGGCCTTTACGGAGCTTTCCTCGACGCCGGGGACGGATGTGGCCAGTCCCTGAGCCTGAAGCTCCGCAGCCGTGGGCTCATCCGTGACAACAGGCTCTTCCACGGGTGCGGCGGTCTCCTCGACAGTCTTGGTGCTCTTGGCCGCGCTCTCATATTCGGGGGAGCCCAGCAGCGTGATCACGGCAAAGGCAATGGCACCTACGGCGCAAAGAGCGATGATGGCCAGCATGGGCATCAGCAGTCCGCTGAGGCCGCCGGAGGATTTTTTGCCGCTGCGCTTGCTGCTCTTCTTTTCGACAGGCTCGTCAAAGTCATCGTAGGACTCGTCATCGGTTTCTTCGGCGTATTCTTCGTCCTCAGAATCGGTATACTCGTCCTCGTATTCTTCGTATTCCTCGTCCGAATATTCCTCGGAATCGCAAGCCTCTTCCTCGTACGGCTCTTCCTCGTAAGCTTCCTCGTAAGCTTCCTCGTAAGCCTCTTCGTAAGCTTCTTCCTGCGCATCTTCGCCCTCGCCCCCGGCTTCGGGGTTAGCGGCGCGCTGGGAGAGGGCGGCAAAGGGATCGTAGGTATCTTCGGCTTCGGGAACGACCTCTTCGGGATACTCCTCGGCAGGGGCGGGCTCATCGAAGTAGAATTCGCCTTCAACCCTCTCCTCGTATACCGGCTCCGCTTCGGAAGGAGCAGCTTCATCCGCATGGATCAGCAGTACATCCTCCTCCGGCGTCCCCTCCTCTGCATACGCGACGGGAGAAAAATCCTTGAAATAGGGCTCGTCCTCAGACTCGTCCTCGGTGAGATCGTCGTAGTCGAAGTCGTAATCGCGGCTCTCAGCTTTCTTACGGGAAAGGAAACCGGGCAGACTCAGACCCTTGCGGGAGCGGGCAGGCTCATCGTCCTCATCGTCTTCGTCATCGTCCTCGTCATTCCGGCGAGTCAGAAAGCGCTTTTTGGCGGACGCCAGCAGACCGGGGCGGCGCTCAGACTCTTCGTCTTCCTCTTCATCTTCGTCGGGCTCGTCTTCATATTCATCCTCTTCCGGCTCTTCCCAGTCCCTGCGACCGCTCTTGCCGGAGAAGAATTTTCCTTTTCTTCCTGTTGCCATAAAGATGTCCTCCAGGATTCGACATAAAATTGCACTTTGCTATTATAATTCCTTTTTCGGAAATATGCAAGGTTTTTTTCGTGTAAAAATTATGTAAACCATTCCGTCTGAAAATCCGTTCAGGCCATAGAAAAAGAGGCAAAAGTCTTGCGTTTTTCGTTAAATATGGTATACTGCTTCGGATAAGGAGGTGTATTCTCTCATGTGGATAGCCGATTGCTGGAAAGAATACGAATTGCTGGATGCCTCCCGCGGCGAACGGCTGGAGCGCTGGGGAGATAAAATACTGGTGCGCCCCGATCCTCAGGTCATCTGGGACACCCCTCGCCGCCACAGCGGCTGGAAAAATCCCGACGGACGCTATGAGCGTTCCTCCAGCGGCGGCGGCAGCTGGGAAAAGAGCCGCCTGCCGGAAGCCTGGGATATTCATTACCGGGATCTCACCTTCCATGTAAAGCCCATGAACTTTAAGCACACGGGTATTTTCCCCGAGCAGGCCGCCAACTGGGACTGGGCTGCGGAGAAGATCAGGGACGCAGGCCGTCCTGTCTCGGTGCTGAACCTCTTTGCCTACACCGGTGCCGCCACCGTGGCCGCGCTCCATGCCGGCGCCAGCGTCTGCCATGTGGACGCCGCCAAGGGTATGGTGGACTGGGGCAAGGACAACGCTGCTGCATCCGCCGTGGCCGACAGGAGCGTCCGCTGGATTGTGGATGATTGCAGCAAGTTTGTGGAGCGTGAGATTCGCCGGGGCCGCCGCTACGATGCCATTATCATGGACCCGCCCAGCTACGGACGCGGGCCCAAGGGTGAAATCTGGCGGCTGGAGGATAATCTCTGGGGCTTTGTGCAGCTCTGCTCCCAGGTGCTCAGCGATAATCCTCTGTTTGTGATGATCAACAGCTACACCACCGGACTCGCGCCCTCCACGGTGCGCTATATCGCCGAGTCTATCCTTTCCGAAAGGTTCGGCGGCCATGCCGATGCCCAGGAGCTGGGACTTCCCGTTACCGCCACGGGCATGGCGCTCCCCTGCGGCGCAACCTGCCGCTGGGAACACTAATTTCGTTTGCGGCGACTGCGTCGCCACAAACGAGCCTTACTCGCATTTATCGCGGAGGCTTCGCCTCCTTGGTCGATGCGAGGGCACGCCAATAGAGCGTGCCTCAGGGTATTTTTCAGCGGGCGAAGCTCGCTGAAAAGTGATTGGAATTATTTCACGCCTCTGGCGTGAACTCTGCGAGACTTTTTGCTGTTTATTCTTTGATCGGGGCTGCACCGTCAGACGGGTAGCACCTGCATCAATTAAAAATAAGGAAATACTATATGGAACCCATTATCAAAATCGAAAACCTCCGCTTTCGTTATCCCGGCAATAAGGAAGACAGCCTGAAGAACATCAGCACTTCGTTCGAAAAGGGCAGCTTTACCGCCATACTGGGACATAACGGATCCGGAAAATCCACCCTCGCCAAGCATCTCAACTCCATTCTCCTGCCCAGTGAGGGCAGAGTTCTCGTGAAGGGCATGGACACCGCCGACGAGAGCCGGCTTTTAGACATTCGCCGCACCGTGGGCATGGTGTTTCAGAACCCCGACAACCAGATCGTCGCCAGCGTCGTGGAGGACGATGTGGCCTTTGCGCCCGAAAACCTGGGCGTGGAGAGCTCCGAAATCCGCCGCCGGGTGGACGCGGCTCTCAAACAGGTGGAAATGTACGAGTATCGCACCCACGCCCCCCACCTTCTTTCCGGCGGCCAGAAGCAGCGCATTGCCATTGCCGGCGTGCTGGCCATGCAGCCGGAGGTGATCGTGCTGGACGAGCCCACCGCCATGCTGGACCCTCAGGGTCGCCACGAGGTCATCAACTGCATTGAGGAGCTGCGCAGGCAGGGCGTAACCGTGATTCTCATCACCCATCATATGAGCGAGTGCATCCACTGCGATCGGCTCATTGTCATGTCTGACGGGGAAATCCGCATGGACGGCACTCCCTCGGAAGTTTTCTCCCGGGTGGAGGAGCTCCGCGCCATGGATCTGGATGTACCCGAAACCGTGGATATCCTCTATCAGTTCCGAAAGCGCGGTCTGGATGTTCCCATCAACGCGCTGGAGGCCGAAAGCTGCGCCGCAGTGGTTGCTGTGGCTCTGCACGTATTGGAGGGCGCGTTCGATGAGTGAAATCCGTCTTGAAAATCTCACCCATGTATACAGTCAGGGCACGCCCTTTGAAAAGGTGGCGCTGGATCACATTAACCTGACTATTCCCGCAGGGCAGCTCATCGTCCTGCTGGGGCATACCGGCTCCGGCAAGTCCACCCTGGTGCAGCATCTCAACGGTCTTCTCAAGCCCACCGAGGGCAGAGTGCTGCTGGACGGGCAGGACATCCACCGCTCCAAGCAGGCTCTTCGGGATACCCGCTTTCAGGTGGGACTGGTGATGCAGTACCCTGAGTACCAGCTCTTTGAGGAGACCGTCCGCAGGGACATCGGCTTCGGCCCCGGCAACATGGGTCTGAAGGGCGAGGAGCTGGAGGAGCATATCCGCATCGGTGCCGACTTTGCCGGCGTCAGCGAGGAGCTTTTTGAGCTCTCCCCCCTGGACCTTTCCGGCGGACAGAAGCGCAGGGTGGCCATTGCCGGTATTCTGGCCATGGAGCCCGGTGTGCTCATCCTCGACGAGCCCACGGCGGGTCTTGATCCCGCCGGCTGTCAGGACATACTGGAAAATGTGAAACGCTACAAGCAGGAGACCGGCGCCACAGTCATCCTCATCTCCCACGACATGAACACCGCTGCCGCCATCGCCGAGCGGGTCGTGGTGGTGCGCAGCGGCAGAATTGCGCTGGACGGCACCCCCGACGAGGTCTTTGCCCATGTGGAGGAGCTGCGGGAGATGGGTCTGGACATTCCCGACTCCACCATTGTGGGGTATATGCTCAAGCGCTGGGGTCTCCCCATTCCCGACGGTATCTCCACCACGGAGGAACTGGTGGATGCCGTTATGGCCGTGAAGGGAGGGATTGAGGGATGCTGAAGGATATCACTCTGGGTCAGTACTTCCCCGGCGACACCATCGTTCACCGGCTGGACCCCCGCACCAAGCTCCTTTGCGTAACGCTCTATATCGCCGAAATTTTCACCGCCAATACCGTCTGCGGTGTGCTGCTCTCCTATGCCACGCTGGCCATGGCCGTGATCCTCTCCAAGACCACGGTGAAGCAGCTTCTCAAGGGCATGAAGCCCCTGCTCTTTATCATCATCCTCACGGGTCTGCTGAACCTCTTCTACACCACCGGCGACACGCTGGTGAAATTCTGGATCTTCAACATCACCCGGCAGGGCGTGATCCGCTCTGCGCAGATGGTCAGCCGCATCGTCATGCTCATCTGCGGCAGCTTCCTGCTGACGCTGACCACCTCTCCCCTCTCCATCACCGACGGTCTGGAGATGCTCATGAACCCCCTGAAAAAGCTCCGGGTTCCCGTCCACGAGCTGAGCATGATGATGAGCATCGCCCTCCGCTTTATCCCCACCCTCATGGAGGAGACCGACAAAATCATGTCTGCCCAGAAGGCCCGCGGTGCCGACTTTGAAACCGGCAGCCTCTTCCAGCGCGCCAAGGCGCTGCTGCCCGTGCTGGTGCCGCTGTTCGTATCCGCCTTCCGCCGGGCCGACGAGCTGGCCACGGCCATGGAGTGCCGCTGCTACCACGGCGGCAGCGGCCGCACCCGCATGAAGGAGCTGAAGATGGAAAGCCGCGACTGGCTCTGCATCCTGCTCTTCCTGGCTCTTCTGGCGGCGGTCATCGCCCTGCGGGTGCTGGGTATATGAGAAATCTCGCTCTGCACCTGAGCTATGAGGGCAGCGCTTATCATGGCTGGCAGACCCAGAAGACCGAGGTCACCGTGCAGGAGACCATGGAGGAGGCACTTTCGCTGGTCTGCGGCCACCGGGTGAAGCTCACCGGCTGCGGGCGCACCGACGCGGGCGTTCACGCCATGCACTACTGCGCCAACTTCCGTACCGACTGTAAAATTCCGGTGGAAAAGGTGCCGCTGGCCGTCAATGCCCGACTTCCCGGTGATATTGCCGTAAAAGCCTGCTGTGAGGTGGACGAGGGCTTTAATGCCATCTCTTCCTGTATCCAGAAGGAATACATCTACAAAATTCACAACAGCCGCATTCCCGACCCTTTTTTGGAGCATCGGGTCTGCTTCTATCCTCAGCGGCTCAGCATCGAGAGCATGAGCCGCGCTGCTGCCGCCTTTGAGGGCACCCACGACTTTGCCGCCGTGCGCAGCGTGGGTACCGACACCCGCACCACCGTCCGCACGGTGTACTGGTGCGAGGCAAGCAAGGAAGGCGAGCTCATCACCGTCCGCATCTGCGCCAACGGCTTCCTTTATAATATGGTACGCGCCATCGTGGGTACGCTGGTCTTTGCCAGCTACGGCAAGCTGAACCCCGACGACATTCCCCGGCTTCTGGAGCTGGGCGACCGCCGTCTCACCGGGCCCACCATGCCCCCCGGCGGTCTGTACATGAACCGGGTCTGGTACGAGGGCAGCGCCGGTATCCTCATGGGCACCGCCGATGAGAACGGCGTACCGATTCTGGAGCGGACACGGGTGCTGTAACCTTGCGGCGGCTCGTCCGGGAGGTCGAGCCCTACAAGCGACCCTCTCTATGAGTATTGGAAGATCGTGTCGTTTGCAAATTCACAAAGCTGACATGAATTTCCGCTATCTGACTGCTATAATTTCACCGAGCTTGCAAAGGATATGCCATGACTAGCGAAACGAAAAAAGCAAATCTCCCCCTGCGCATAGCCGTTCTGGTCACGTTGGCGTTTTCCGTGCTGGCAATTGTGGTGCACAGCGTCTACGGCAGCGGCTTTTTCTCCCGGCTGCTGGAGCTTACCGGGCTGAAGGAGGAAGAGCGTGTGGTGACCAGCTATCTCTTCACCGGTGAGAGCTTCGCCATGGCCGGTGACAGACTGGCGGTGGCCTCCTCCGTGGGCGCTCAGCTCATCGACGAGGAGGGCAATGCTCTGGCCGCCGAGAGCTTTGCCATGGATGAGCCGGCTGTCAGCGCTTCGGAGGAGCTCGCGGTGTTTTACGATGTGGGCGGCACGGCCATGTGCGTGATCTCCCGGGAGGCTGAGAGCATCCTCTGCCCCGCTGAATACCCCATTCGCTTTGCCGATGCGTCCAAGGGCGGGTATCTCACCGTTGTGAGCGATTATCCCGAGTACCGCGGGCGGGTCAGGGTTTATAACTCCGCCTTCTCCCCTCTTTTTACTTTGGACTGCGGCATCTCCGGCTATCCCATCAGTGCCAGAGTCTCGCCGGACGCGCATCTGGTGGTAAACTGCGTGAGCTCCGCCGGCAGTACCCTGCGCTTCTACTCGCTGAACTCCGAAAAGGAGCTGTGCTGTATGGAGCTTGGCGAGCAGCTGATTCTGGATTTCGACTTTCTGCAGGACGGCACGCTGGCCGTTCTGACCGAGGATGAGCTTTTCCTCGCCGACAGCAGCGGTAAGCTTCTCTCCACCGTGGAGCTGGATAGCATGGTGCTTGCGGACTACTGTCTCACCGGCCGCTGCGCTCTTTTGCTGCTGCACCGGGATCATACCGGCAGCGAGGGCGTTCTGCGCAGCTACAGCAGCAAGGGCGAGCTGGTGGGAGAGCTGACGGTAACGCAGGATGTATATTCCCTTTCCGTGCTGGGGCGGCAGATTCTTGTTCTCTATCCCAACGAGCTGACCCTCTATCATGAGGACTTCAGCAACGACATATCCTATCAGCGTGTGGCCAATTCCACTCGCTGCCTGCTGGCGGGAGAAAGTGAAGCTCTCCTGCTGGGAAAGAGCGGAGCCGAGCTGATCCGCTTCCGCTACTAAGAACGATAATTCCCGGAGGAACTCTGATTATGAAACTGATCCTCAACCTGATTATGCTGGCCGTGATCCTGCTGTGCGTGTGGAACGGCTATAAGAAGGGGCTGGTACTGGGCATCGGCAGTCTGCTGGTGATCATCATCTCCCTTTACGCCGCAGACCTCCTTGCCGACACCTACGCCTATGAGGTCAACGATGCCCTGCGTCCCTTCGCCAGCGGCTATCTGGAGACCAATATCAACCAGAAGGTCCGGGAGGAATTCGGGATCGCCGGTGCTGCCACCGGTTCTCTGTCCGTGGCGGACTACCTCTCCGCCAACCCCTCCCAGGCACAGGAGTTCTGCCGCAGCACCTATGAGCACATGGGCATTTACGGCAAGACTGCCGAGGCCATGGCTAAGAAGGCCGTTACTTACGCTGCGGCCCAGAGCATGAGCGTCCCCGATGCCATGGTGGAGATTCTCTGCTCCACGCTCTCCTATATCGGCGCTTTTCTGCTCTTTTTCATTCTGATTCTGATTTTTCTCACCGTTCTGGGGAATCTCCCCAATCTGGTGTTTAAGATTCCCGGTGGGGATATGCTCAACGATCTGGGTGGCATGGTCACCGGCATCCTGCAGGGGTTTTTCTTCTGCGCCCTCTTCGCCTGGGTGCTGAAGTTCACAGGCGTACTCATCCCCCATGAAAAGCTGGTGGGCAGTTTCCTGCCCTCCCTGCTCATGCAGCTGGATCCCCTCGCCCCCTTCCTCGGCATCTGATAGTCGATTGTAAAACTACGTTTTACAATCGAGAAAAGACACTCGCATTGATCGCGGCGGCTCTGCCGGGTCCCATTGTGTGCGAGCACACAATGGGAGAGGAGGAGCAGCGGAGTGAACGAGCCCTATCCTGACAGGATGGGGCGAGCGATACGAAGCTTGTGACGACGACGATGCGAGGGCGCACCAATAGAGT
>DCIK01000005.1:0-32912 GCA_002315975.1 Clostridiales bacterium UBA1728 | reverse complement strand
GAATTATTTTGCGAGCTGCGGCTCGCAAACTCTGCGAGGCCAACGGAATTAGTCCGGTGAGCACTTTTACAATTGACTATCTGCATCTGAACTGACAACCACCACATCTCTATAGACAGGAGGCAGCTATGCAGCCTACATTATGCTCCCGTTGCAACAAGAATATGGCCGTGGTTTTCATTAACCGCATTGAAAACGGCGGCTCCACCCAGGAGGGACTCTGCCTGAAGTGCGCCAGAGAGCTCCACATCAAGCCCATTGACGACATGATCTCCAAGATGGGCATCAGTGATGACGATCTGGACGGTCTCTCCGGCGAAATGATGGACGTGATGCGCAACATCACCGGCGGCGGTGACGAGGGTCTCATGGACATCGAAAATGATGCCAGCGACACCGACGACGAGGGGAAAACCGCCACCTTCCCCTTCCTCAACCGTCTTTTCGGCAACCAGAATCCCTCCGGGGAGCGGCCTCCCGAGGCCGATGTTCCCCGTCCCACCGCTCCTGCCAAGGAGGGTGAGAAGAAGAGCAAGCAGAAGTTTCTGGATGCCTACTGCATCTCTCTCACCGGCCGTGCCCGGGAGGGCAAGCTGGATCGGATGATCGGCCGCAGCACCGAGCTGGAGCGGGTGATCCAGATTCTCAACCGCCGACAGAAGAACAATCCCTGTCTCATCGGCGAGCCCGGCGTGGGCAAAACCGCCATCGCCGAGGGTCTGGCCCAGAAGATCGCCAACGGCGATGTGCCCCAGAAGCTGCAGGGCAAGGAGGTCTACCTCCTCGACCTGACCGCGCTGGTGGCCGGAACTCAGTTCCGCGGTCAGTTTGAGAGCCGCATGAAGGGTCTTATCGAGGACATCCGCAAGGCAGGAAACATCATCCTTGTCATTGACGAGGTGCACAATCTGGTGGGTGCCGGCGATGCCGAGGGCAGCATGAACGCCGCCAACATCCTCAAGCCCGCCCTGTCCCGGGGCGAGATTCAGGTCATCGGTGCCACCACCTTCACCGAGTACCGCAAGCACATTGAAAAGGATGCCGCTCTGGAGCGCCGCTTCCAGGCCGTCACCGTCAACGAGCCTTCCATTGATGACAGTACCGAGATTATCAAGGGCATCCGCAAATACTACGAGGACTTCCACGGCGTTCGCATCAGCGATGAGATGTGCCGTCTGGCCGTGGTGCTCTCCGAGCGCTACATCACCGACCGCTTCCTGCCTGACAAGGCCATTGACCTCATCGACGAGGCCGCCAGCGATGTGAACCTGCACAACAGCAGCATCAACCGTATGGAGGAGATTAAAAAGGAGCGGGCCGACCTCGACAAGGAGCGGGAGCTCCTCCTCTCCGATGAGAAGGAGGACGAGCGGAACTACGAGCGTCTGGCCGTTCTGCGCAGCCGCGATCTGCAGCTCAGCGACGAGCTGACCCGGCTGCAGTCTCAGGGCACTCCCGAGCTCACCGCCGACAATCTGGCGCACATCATCGAGATGTGGACGAAGATTCCCGCCTCCAATATCCGCGCCGATGAGTATAAGCAGCTCTCCGGCCTTGCCGAACGGCTCAGGGAGCACATCATCGGCCAGGACGAAGCCGTGGACGCGGTCTGCGCCGCCATCAAGCGCAACCGCGCCGGTCTGCAGCTCAAGCGCAAACCCGTGAGCTTCATCTTTGTGGGCTCCACCGGCGTGGGCAAGACCGAGCTGGTCAAGCAGCTTGCCGCCCAGCTCTTCAACAGCCCCGAATCCCTTATCCGGCTGGACATGAGCGAGTTCATGGAAAAGTTCAGCGTCAGCCGCATCATCGGCTCTCCCCCGGGCTATGTGGGCTATGACGAGGCCGGACAGCTCACCGAGAAGATCCGCCGCAAGCCCTACAGCGTGGTGCTCTTTGACGAAATCGAAAAGGCACACCCGGATGTGCTGAACATCCTCCTCCAGATTCTCGATGAGGGCCGCATCACCGATGCCCAGGGCCGCAGCGTAAACTTTGAAAACACCGTCATTGTCATGACCTCCAACGCCGGCAGCGACAAAAAGACCGGCAGCGTGGGCTTTAATCAGAGCATGGATGAGCAGGACAGGGAGAAGGCCGTGAAAGCCCTCAACGAGTTCCTGCGCCCCGAGTTCATCAACCGCGTTGACGAGATCATCTGCTTCCACAAGCTCACTGAGGAGAACTGCCGGGGCATCGCCGCCCTGATGCTCGAGCAGCTGAAGACCGCCATGGCCGAGCGGGGCATGAGCCTCCGCTGGGACGAGGCGCTCATCGACTATCTTGTAGAGAAGGGCTATTCTCTCACCTACGGCGCCCGCAACCTCCAGCGCGTCATCGAGAAGGACGTGGAGGACGCCATCGCCACCGAGCTCATCGACCACCGTCAGAGCGCCGCCGCCGAAATCGGCCTCAGCGTGAAGGACGGAAAGATTGTTGTGATCGCACTGTAAGCCCTCTCCCGCCCCTGCAGGGCCCCCTCCCCAAAGGGGAGGACATACGAAAAGGACGCAGAAATGAATCTGCGTCCTTTTGCTTATTTTCTGCGGCGGTTGTTGCTCTTGCGCTCGGCATAGAGCTTGTTGCCGTTCACCTTGCTGTCGGAATCCTTCATAAAGAGCTTCAGCTTTTCTTCAAAGCTGGCATCTCCGCTGGGGCCGTGGACAGCGCCCTGATCGCTGCTCAGATATTCGGGTATCGGCCTCTTCGTCTGATCCGGGCTCTCCCGAGGCGGCTGGGGTCTGGGAGAGGGCTTTCGTAAGGGAGGCTTCTCCTCCTGGGGCAGGGTCTGCTTAATGGACAGGTTGACCTTCCCCTCGGGTGTTACGCTCAGAACCTTTACTTTGACCTCCTGCCCCACGGTCAGGAAGTCGTGCACATCGTTCACATAGCTGTTGGCTATCTCGGAAATGTGCACCAGTCCGCTGCCGCCGCCGGAAAAGGACACGAAAGCGCCGTATTTGGTGATCCCGCTTACCTTCCCCTCCAGGATCGTTCCCACGATAAACTCCATTCTCTCTCCTCAATTCCCTGTTTGAATAAATATCTTCTCATCGGGATAGACCAGAAACAGCTGTTCCCGCCCTGTCCTTTCAAGCTCAGTCTGACTGCCCCGCAGCTCCACGCGCCGGGATAGCTGCGCGTTACTCTCCGCCTGCACGGCATTCTGCTCCCGGAGCCTTTGCAGCCGGAGCGCCGCGCTCTCGGTTTCGGCCCACACGCTCCGCAGCGTATGTAGTCCGAACGCTGTGAGCGTCAGCAAGCTGAGAAGAGCGAAGCGCTGAAGTGCCCTGCTCATCCTCTCTCACCTGCCGCTTTATTGTAAACGATTTTGCGTACTTTGCAAAGCATTTTTTTGCAGAAAATAGAATTTTTTTCCATAAATTTCTCCCACGCTCCAGCGTACCCGCTTCCCATTTTGCCACACAGCCCAGTACCCTGCCCGCCCATCGTCGAAATACCAACGCGTAAGCAACACAGCCCGCCCCCAGAAATGCGAAAAAGCTCAGACGCACCTCTCCCTGCAGCCTGAGGCACAGGCCAAAGAGCCACACCGCGGCGCTGAGGACAAAGAGCAGATCCCAGAGCTTGCGCAGCCACTTCGCCAGCGGAGAGCGCAGGGTGTGCTGCACATCGTAGAGCAGCAAGAGCAGCGCACCCGCTCCTATGGAAATGACGATGAAACGAAGCTCCTCTGCCAATACTCTTTTCATCAGCCGAAAAGTCTCTCCCACAGCCCCACGCTTTCCTCGGCGTAGCTGAGAGCGCCGATCCGCCCGGTGACGCTCAGCTCCCCGTTCTCCACCTGCAGACTCTCCACCCGCAGCTTTTCCCCGTGGACGCTGAGCTCGCCCAGCGCCGTGCGGAGGATCACGGTTCCCTCGTCAAAATGGAGCACCTCCTCCACTCCCGAAACGCTGAGCTTCCCGCGATTTTCCAGAATGATGTTCTGAATTTTCCCGGCTGACTGCCGTTGTTCCTGTTCCATGCACCTCTCCCCTTTCAAGGAAGTGTATGCGCGGAAACGCCTTGACATGACAGTCTTTTAGTGATAAACTACTTCCATGCCGGTGTGGCGGAATGGTAGACGCACGGGACTTAAAATCCCGAGGTGACAACACCGTGTGGGTTCGAGTCCCACCACCGGCACCAACAAAAATCCCGCATTTGTCTACCTGACAAATGTGGGATTTTTGAATGAAGCCGCCCTTGCGGGCTGATGAGGGAATGAAGACGCTTCGCTAATGAAGAAATGAAGGGATGATATACGGGCGGCTTCACTTCATCAGGTGCGAAGCACCGTCTTCATTAGGGCGTAGCCCGACTTCATTTTGCTTCATAAGTAACGACAAGGCTTCCGGGTTGATTTGCTCAACTCGGAAGCCTTTTACATAGCCTTACTTCAGTCTGGCACCGCAGTTGGGGCAGAAGTCGGGCATGGGCTCGCGGGCGCGGAGAATCTCGCCGCAGTAGGGGCAGCGATACTTCTTCCAGGCGTAAAACACGGCCAGCAGAGCCATGGCGATGCCGCCGCAGATCATATACCAGAATACGGTCTTGGAGGTCATTCTGCCGATCATGGGGGCTCCGCCTACCATAAAAAGAGCGACAACGGCAAGCATACCGTAAATTTTTCTGACCTGATGAATGTCCATTTTCTATCTCCTCTTTTATAGATTTTGAAAGCTGTTCCAGGGGTATTGCGCCGGGGGTGCGGCCTCAAAACGCAGGTACTCCCCCGTCAGCGGATGAGTGAAGCCCAGCTCCGCGGAAAAGAGCGCCAGAGAGCAGCTATCCCCTTGGGGATCATATTTTTTCTCCCCGTAGAGACTGTGACCGTGGTGGGCAAACTGGCAGCGGATCTGATGGGTACGCCCCGTGTGGAGAAGGATGCGCACAAGGCTCTTCTCCCCGTCGGAGGCAAGGCAGCGATAATCCAGCAGCGCCTCCTGCACGCCCTTACCGGGGGTATCGGTCACATAGCTCTTGCACTCCCGCTTGTCCCGGAGCATGAGGTCGCGGTAGCTGCCCGAGGGCTGCTCCATCTCTCCGTGAACCACGGCCAGATAAGCCTTGTGAAAGCTTTTGTCCATAATCTGCCTTGTCAGCGCCGTGGCGGCAGCCTTGCTGCGGCAGAGCACCATCAGCCCGCTGACCATCCGGTCCAGCCGGTGCACCGTGCGGATTTCGCCGCCCAGCTCCGCGCAGAGGAGGCCGGGCAGGCCTCCCTCTTCGTCGGTGGAGAGCACATTTTCCGGCTTGATGCAGACTACGATGTGTTCGTCTGCATAGCGTATGTCCATGCTGTTACCCCCTCAGTCGCTTTGCGACAGCTTTCTCGCTACGGCTCGGTCACACGGCGGCTCTGACACGCCCCCGGCGTGTCATTCACTACCGCCTGTACCCATTGCTTCGCAACAGGGGAGCCAAGTCAGGTATCTGTTACTTTCCGGGCTTGACAATGATATTGATGAGCTTATCCTGCACGAAGATAATCTTCACAATCTCGGCATTCTCCAGATAGCCGGCAACCTTCTTGTCGGCCTTGGCGGCCTCCAGAGCCACCTCCTGGGTGCAGCCGGCAGCCACCGTGACGGTGCCGCGGAGCTTGCCGTTGACCTGCACGGCCAGAGTCTTCTCGGCATCGACAGTCTTGCTCTCGTCGTGCTCGGGCCACTGGGAGGTGGAGCACAGACCCTCAAAGCCCTGAATCTCCCAGAGCTCTTCGCAGAGGTGAGGGGCAAAGGGGCTCAGCAGTGCGAGCAGTACCTTCACATCGCCGCGGCTGGGCTCGCTCTGGTAGAACTTATTCACCAGACCCATGAGGGCAGCAATGGCGGTATTGAACTTCATCTCCTCAATATCGGAGCTGACCTTGCTGATGGTCTTGTGGATTTCCTTCTCGTTGGCCTTGGAGAGCTCGTCGCCCTCGCGCTTGACCTCGCAGAGGTTCCACACGCGGTCAAGGAAGCGCTTGCAGCCCTTGACGGCATCGTCCTGCCAGGGAGCGGCCTTCTCGAAGTCGCCAAGGAACATGATATAGGTGCGCAGCGTATCAGCGCCGTAGGCCTTGACCACATCGTCGGGATTGACCACATTGCCCAGAGACTTGGACATCTTCACAATCTGCTGATCGGCCATGTCGCCGTAGCGCTCCCGGAGGTGTTTGCGGGCACCCTTCTCGTCGCCGTACTCGGCGATGAGGGCGGCCTGCTCCTCGGCGGGCAGATTGGCAAAGTTGTGGGGGTTCTGACCCAGAATCATGCCGTGGCTGGTGCGCTTGGCATAGGGTTCCTTGGTGGGAACCACGCCGATATCGTAGAGGAACTTGTGCCAGAAGCGGGAATAGAGCAGGTGGAGCGTGGTGTGCTCCATGCCGCCGTTGTACCAGTCCACCCGGTTCCAGTACTGAATGGCATCCTTGCCCACGAGAGCCTGATCGTTCTTGGGATCCATGTAGCGCAGGAAGTACCAGCTGGAGCCGGCCCAGTTGGGCATAGTGTCGGTCTCGTGCTCGGCCTTTCCGCCGCACTGGGGGCAGGTGCACTCCACCCAGTCGCGGATGGCAGCCAGAGGGCTCTCGCCGGTGTCGGTGGGCTCGTAGCTCTCCACATCGGGCAGCAGCAGAGGCAGGTCCTTCTCGTCCATGGGCACCCAGCCGCACTTGTCGCAGTGGATGATGGGGATGGGCTCGCCCCAGTAGCGCTGACGGGAGAAGACCCAGTCGCGGAGCTTGAAGTTGACCTTCTCGTGTCCAATGCCCTTGTCCTCCAGCCACCTGATCATGGTGGCCTTGGCCTCCTCCACCTGCAGACCGTCCAGGAAGCCGGAGTTCACCAGCACGCCGGTGGCGCAGTCTGTGAAGGCGCACTCCTCCACATTGCCGCCCTGCACCACCTCAATGATGGGCAGGTTGAAGGTTTTGGCAAAGTCCCAGTCGCGCTGGTCGTGGCCGGGCACGGCCATGATGGCGCCGGTGCCGTAGGTGGCCAGAACATAGTCGGAGAGGAAGATGGGAATCTCGCCGCCGGTGACGGGGTTCACAGCGCGGACGCCCTCCAGCTTTACGCCGGTCTTTTGCTTGCTCTCCAGCTCGGTGCGCTCAAAATCGCTCTTGCGGGCGGCGGCGGCCTGATACTCCTTCACGGCCTCCACATTCTGAATGAGACCCTTCTCCATCCACTCGCCCAGCATGGCGTGCTCGGGGGACATGACCATGTAGGTCACGCCGAAGAGGGTGTCGCAGCGGGTGGTGAAAACGGTGAGCTTATCGCCGCTGGTGGTAGTGAAGTCCACCTCGGCGCCGGTGGAGCGGCCGATCCAGTTACGCTGCTGGGTCTTGACGCGCTCAATATAGTCCAGATCGTCCAGATCGTCCAGCAGACGCTGGGCGTACTTGGTGATGCCCAGCATCCACTGGGACTTTTCCTTCTTGATAACGGGGCCGCCGCAGCGCTCACACACGCCGTTGACGACCTCCTCGTTGGCCAGAACGATCTTGCAGTCGGTGCACCAGTTCACGGGGATGCTGGTCTTGTAGGCCAGACCCTTCTTGAACATCTGCAGGAAAATCCACTGGGTCCACTTGTAGTAGTCGGGGTCGGTGGTGACAATGCAGCGATCCCAGTCGAAGCTGTAGCCCAGCATCTTAAGCTGCTCGGTGAAGCGGGCCACATTCTTCCTGGTAACCAGCTCGGGGCGCATATGGTGCTGGATGGCATAGCGCTCCGTGGGCAGGCCGAAGGCATCGAAGCCCATGGGATAGAGCACATTGTAGCCCTGCATACGGCGCTTACGGGACACGATATCAATGGCGGTGTAGGGACGGGGATGACCCACGTGCAGACCGTCGCCGGAGGGATAGGGGAACTCGATGAGACCGAAAAACTTGGGCTTATCGCCGCCGTTTGTGGCTGCGTAGGTCTTATGTTCGTCCCAGTAGCCCTGCCATTTCTTCTCAATGGCTGCAAAATCGTACTTCATTTACTCTTTTTCTCCCTCTATCATAGTGTTGGCATCCACGGCAACGGCATCGCTCCACAGACGCTCCAGATTATAGAATTTCCGTGCCTCATCGAGGAACACGTGCACCACCACGCAGCCGAAGTCCAGCAGCACCCAGCTGCCGCTGCGGTAGCCCTCCCGGCGCAGAGGCGGCTCACCGGCTTCGGTGAGGAGCTTCTCGGTTTCCTCCACCAGAGTCTTGCCGTGGGTAGAGGAAGAGGCGGTGGCGATGATGAAATAGTCCGCAAGGGAGGTGACCTTCTCGGTTTTGAGAACGGTGATGTCCCTTGCCTTCTTGCTGTCCAGAGCCTGAACAGCCTTCTGTGCGATCTCATAGGGTGTAAGCATATCTATCTTCCTTTCGGCTGTCAGCCTGTTAATGCGGTGTAATCGTAGAAGGAATCGTATCCGCCCGCCAGCACGCCGGAGGTGGAATAGAAGCTTCCGTTGATATAGGTGAGGATGTCCAGATTCTCCTCGGTGATGTCCTGATAGTAGGGGTTCAGCTTCTCGTTGAGCATCTGAATCCAGGGCCCCAGCTGGCAGCTCACATAGCTGCCGCCCTTGATATACACAGGCTCATAGGGCATGGTGGAGAAGGTAATGTCCTCGCTCTTCAGCTTCAGAAACTCCTGAGCGTAATAGGCCAGGTTGCCGGAGCTGAGATTGGTCTTCATATTGTCCACCACGATATTGATGACCTTGGAGAGATTGGGGATATTGCCCAGAGAGAGCATCTGTCTGGCCAGGGTAACAGCGAACTTCTGCTGGGTCTCCACCCGGCCCAGATCGCCGTTGGGATAGCCGGTGCCGTCGGTATTGTGGCGGAAGCGCACCACACCCAAAGCGTTATAGCCGTTGAGATGCTGCTGCCCGGCGGGGATGTCGTAGCTGCGGCCTATGGTGGGATCGCCCCAGCTCATGTGCACGGGCACATCGAAGTCGATGCCGCCGATGGCATCCACAATCTGCTCAAAGGCGTAGATGTTCACCACCACATAGCTGTCGACCTTATAGCCGATGAACTCGCTGATGCCCTCCACCAGTCCCTCTTCGGTGCCGGTGGCGCCATAGATGGAGTTGATCTTCTTCACGCTCCAGGTCACATTGGCCAGCGTATCCCGGGGGATGCTCACCACATTGAGCTTGTGCTCCACGGTGTCGAGCATACCGACCATAATGGTGTCGGTGTTCATGCCGGCCACATCCTGTCCCACCACCAGCACGGTGTAAACGCCCTCACGGCGACCCGTGGTGGGCGTGGGTGTAGGCTCGGGGGTCTCTTCGGGCTCCTGCGTAGGCTCCGGCGTGGTGAGTACATCACCGGGCTTGGGGGTATTCTCCTCGCCCTGTTCACTGAGTCCGGCATTCTCCACCTCGGGAGCATCAGTCCAGATCATGATGGCGGCCACGCCCATGACGCAGAGCAGCGCCAGCGCTGAGAGGATGATGGTCAGAACCAGCAGACGGCGGGTCTTCTTTTTCCGCTTGGAGCCGCTTTTGCTCTTTTCCGTCTTCAGCGGCTGATTCTGCTTTTTATCCTTGGGATTTTCGCTGTTTTTTCCTGTGTTCATAGCTTGCTTTCTTCCTTTTGTAAAAGGAACTCCAGAGCCTTCCGGCTCATATCGTGGGTTTTCTGTCCCCGTTTTTTTACGGTGTCCAGACTCATCCGCAGTCCTAAGACCATGGCTGCGTCCAAGTCCTCCATGCAGAGCCTCCGCAGCTTTTCCACGCCCGGGTAATCCCGGTTGGGTTCGGCTGCATCGGCAAGGTAGAGAATTTTCTCCAGTACGGACATATCCGCTTTGCCTGTAGTATGCCAGAAAATGGCGGAGGCAATACCCTCATCCACGCCAAAACGCTCCTTTGCGATACAGGCGCCGCTTTTGGAGTGGAGCAGCTGCTCATTGGCCTTTTCCGTTTCGTCCGGCTCAATGCCGAAGCGCGTGCAGATTTCCAGTTGCTCCTCCGCGCCGAGCTTTTTGGTGCAGTCGTGGAGGATGGCGGCCTCGGCGGCGCGACCTCTGTCCACGCCCCAGCGCTCCGCCATGGCCACAGCCAGCTCCTCGCAGCCTTGCACATGGGGGATGCGCCTGGGCTTGAGCATGGCATAGCCCTGCTCCCGAAGCCAGCTCAGATCGGGCTTCGCCCCGTAATAGCGGCGGCGGATGATTTCGGCATATACGGCTTCGCTGAGTATTTCCCTGCCCTTGCGCTCCGGCAGAGCCCTGCGAACCTCCGTAGAGGACAGGGGCAGCGGAGGCTTGTCCACCACCTGAATGCTCCAGTGATAGCGAGCCATATACTCGGCGCTCTTCTCCCGGAGCAAAGGAAGCTCGTTCTCCTCCCGGGGCAGCACCAGAATATGGGTCTCGGCAAAGAGCTCCTCGTATTCGTGCCAGTGCTCCAGCGTCAGGAACATATCCGTTCCCAGCAGGAGGCCAATTTCATCCTCGAAGCAGAGCTTTTGCAGGGTATCCACCGTGTCAGAGGTGTAGCTCACGCCGCCGCGCTTCAGCTCCAGATTGGAAACCTCCACGCCATCCATCCCGGCAAAGGCCAGAACGCAGAGCGCATACCGCTCCTCCGCCGAAGGCGAAAGCAGCGGCAGGGGCTTATGGGGTGATGCCGCTGTGGGCATGACGATTACCCGATCCGCCCAGCCCTGAGCGAGAGCGGCGCGGACGGCGTCCATATGACCCAGATGGGGCGGATTGAAGCTGCCGCCGTAGAGAAGCGTTCTCACTTGCTCACCTTAATGTCGATGCGGGGCTTCTTCTCGTTGCGCTTGTAGAGCACAAACTTGTTGCCGATGGCCTGTACGCCGTCGGCCTTGCAGCGCTCACAGAGCTCCTCGCAGGCCTCCCGGGCCGTCAGCAGAGAGGTCTCCAGCACCTTGCCCTTTACCAGCTCCCGGGCTGTAAGGGCTTCCAGTACGCTGTCCACCACGCTGTCGGTGATGCCGCCCTTGCCGATGGTGATAACGGTCTCCTCCGTGGCTGCAAGGGAACGGAGCAGAGCACGCTGTTTACTGTTGATCATGAATGTATTTCTCCCATTCCGCCTTAAAATTCTTCACTGCCTTTCCCCTGTGGGAAATGGCATTTTTTGCTTTCTCGCCCAGCGTGGCCATGGTCTCGCCGCCCTGACCCTCAGGACAGAAGACGGGATCAAAGCCAAAGCCGTCAGTGCCGTGCTTTTCTCGGGCAATGCTGCCCCGGCACTCGCCGTAACCCCGAAGCACTGTACCGTCGGGGAGGCAGCAGCAGAGGGCGCAGGCAAAGTAAGCGCTGCGCTCCTCGGTATCGCCCATGAGCTTCAGGAGCAGGGCAATCCTGTCATCATCGCTGTCGGAATGGCTGCCGGTGAAGCGGGCGGAGTTGAGCCCCGGCGCCCCGTCCAGAAAGTCCACGCAGAGGCCGCTGTCGTCAGCCAGAGCGGGCAGACCCGTGGCCTTCATGACCGTGTAGGCCTTCAGATAGGCGTTTTCCTCGTAGGTGGAGCCGGTCTCCTCCACCTCCACAGTGCAGCCGCAGTCCTTTTTGCTTAAAAGCTCAATGCCGCTGCCGGCAAAGATATCCCGAAACTCCCGGAGCTTTCCGGCGTTATCGGAGGAGAGAACCATTTTCATTCCAGCAGCGCCTCCACAAACTCCCGGGCGTTAAAGGGCATCAGATCATCCTGTCCCTCGCCCACGCCGATATACTTCACGGGCACACCCAGCTCGCTGCGGATGGCAAAAACCACGCCGCCCTTGGCGGTGCCGTCCAGCTTGGTGAGCACAATGCCGGTGATGCCGGCGGCATCGGAAAACTGCTTGGCCTGCTGCAGACCGTTCTGGCCGGTGGTGGCATCCAGCACCATAAGGCTCTCGATGCTGCTGTTGGGGCATTCCCGGTCAATGACCCGGCGGATTTTGGTCAGCTCGTTCATGAGATTCTGTTTATTGTGCAGCCGTCCGGCGGTATCCACAATGACCACCTCGCTGCCTCTGGCCTTGGCGGCACTGAGCGCATCGAAGACCACGGCGGCAGGGTCGCTGCCCTCGCTGTGACGGACAATGCTGCAGCCGGCGCGCTCGGCCCAGATGGTGAGCTGCTCGGCGGCGGCGGCACGGAAGGTATCGGCAGCGGCCAGCAGCACCTTTTTGCCCTCTGCCGTCATGGAGCAGGCCAGCTTGCCGATGGTGGTGGTCTTGCCCACACCGTTGACACCCACTACTAAAATCACGGAGGGCACGGTGTCCAGATGGAGCGCAGGGTCGCCGTCAATGGTCTCGCTGAGAATGTCGACCATGGCGCTTTTCACGCCCTCGCTGCCGCGGATGCCCTGATCGCTGACGGCAATACGCAGCTTGCGCACCATATGCTCGGCGTTATCCACACCGGCATCGGCCATGATAAGGGTTTCCTCCAGCTCGTCGAAGAACTCCTCGTTCTCGCCGGTAAAGTCGGCGATCATGGAGTTCCAGCTGGCGCTCATATTCTGCTTGGTCTTGGCAAGGCCGCTCTTGATCTTGTCAAAAAAGCCCATTCTATGTCCTCCTTCGGAGATGTATCCTGAATCGTATAGCCTCGCAGAGTTTGCGCCCCCGGCGCAAAAGAACTGAAATCATTTTCAACAGAGCTCTGCCCTGTTGAAAATACCCTGAGACGGCAGCTATTGCTGCCGTCCTCGCCTCGACCAAGGCGGCAGCGCCGCCGCGATAAAGGCGAGTATTTCCTCAAACTGAAGGCAAAACCGCGTTTTGCCTTCAGTTTGAAATGCTCTTCATGGCCTCCGTCATGTCCATCTGCAGCACGGTGCTTACGCCCTTTTCCTGCATGGTCACGCCGAAGAGCTCGTCGGCGCCCTCCATGGAGCCCCGGCGGTGGGTAATGACGATAAACTGGGTCTCATCGCTCATGCGGCGGAGATAGTCGGCGAAGATGGCCACATTGGCCTCGTCCAGCGCAGACTCGATCTCGTCCATGACGCAGAAGGGCGTGGGACGCACCTTCATGATGGCGAAATACAGAGCGATGGCCACAAAGGCCTTTTCGCCGCCGGAGAGGAGGCTGATGTTGCTCAGTGCCTTTCCGGGAGGCTGAATGCGGATTTCGATGCCGCACTCCAGCACATTGTTCTCATCCTCCAGCGAGAGGGCAGCCTTGCCGCCGCCGAAGAGCTCTAAGAAGGTGGCGCGGAAAGCCGTGTCGATTTCGGCGAAGCGCTCCTTAAAGATTTTCTCCATATTTTCGGTGATGTCCCGGATGATGCCTTCGATCTCGGCCTTGGACTTTTCCACATCCGCTCGCTGCTCGGAGAGGAAGGTATAGCGCTCGCTGACGCGCTGGTATTCTTCGATGGCACCCAGATTGGGGTTGCCCAATGCGTTCATGCTGCGGCGGAGCTCGCTGACCTGCTTCTGCGCCTTGGAGTAGCTCTCCAGCGGCTGACGGAGGGTCTGGGCAGCGCTGCGGGAAAGCTCATAGCTGTCCCAGAGCTTGTCCACAATGGTCTTTTCCTCCAGCTCGGCGGCCTGCTTCTTCTGCTCCAGTCCGGCGCAGACCCGCTCCCGCTCCAAAAGCTCGTTGTTCTTCTGCTGGGCTTCCTTGTCCCGGCTGACCCGTCGGGCTTCGATGGAGAGCTTTTCCTCGGTCTTGCTGCGCAGGTGCCCCGCAAGCTCTTCGATGTGCGCCCTGCGCTCGGCAAGCTGCCGCTCCTTGAGAGCAAGCTGCTCGCGGAGGGACGCGCCCTGCTCCCGGGCCAGCTTCAGCGCAGTGCGGCTGCCGCCGGACTGACCCTCCATATCCTCCCGGAGGACGATGAGCTGCTCGCAGGCGGCAGTCACGGAGTTTTTCTCGCTCTCCAGGGCGGCGTTTCGCTCCCGGAGATAGCTGCGTTTTTCCTCGATGGCGCGCCTCGCCTGCTCCACCTCGGAGGCAGAGCTGCTCTCCCGCTCGATCTTTTCCTGCACAGAGTGCAAAGAAGTCTCCGCCTCGGCGCATTTTGCCAGCAGCGTCTCAATGCGGCTGCGGCAGTCCCGCTCCCGCTCGTCGAGACTGCTCTGCTCCTTACGCAGAGCCTCCTCGGCGCTTTCGGCGGCAGAGGTCAGCAGCTCGCTCTGAGCCAGCGCACCCTCGGCGCGGCTCACGGCGGCGCGGGCATCGCTGTTTTCCTCCCGGGCTGCCTCCAGTTCCTGCCGAAGAGCCTCCCGCTTGCGCTGGGCCTCCTTGCCGTCGATCATGACCTGCTCCAGCTCGGCAGCGGCCTCGGCGCGTTTCGCCGTCAGCTCCTTGAGCTCGTTGGCGCGGGAAAGGATGCCTGTGCTCTTGCCCACGCTGCCGCCGGTCATGGAGCCGCCCACATTCACCTGCTGCCCGTCCAGAGAGACGATGCGCAGGGTGTTATTGTTTTTGTTGCCGATGCGGACGGCATCCTCCAGCGTCTCGGTGATGACCACCCGACCCAAAAGGCTGCTGACCACATCCCGGTATTGCCCGTCGCACTCCACCAGCTCCGCTGCCATGGCCACGAAGCCCGCATCCTCCCGGGGAGGACGGCTGAGAGAGGAGGGACGGATGGTATCCAGCGGCAGGAAGGTTGCGCGGCCGCCCTCTCGGCGCTTGAGAAGCTCGATGGCGTTTCTGCCGTCGCGCTGGGTATCTACGATGATATTCTGCGCCGCTGCGCCCAGAGCGATCTCCACCGCCACGGCGTAGCGCTCCTCGGTGCGGATGAGCCGCGCCACAGGGCCGTGAACACCCCGGAGGGTACTGCGCTCCGCCTCGCGCATGACGGTCTTGACGGCCTTGTTAAAGCCCTCATATTCCTTTTCCAGCTCCTGCAGCAGGGAGAGGCGGGAGTCCATGCCCCGCAGCTCGGCGGTAAGGCTCTCCTTGCGCTCCACCAGCTCCTGAAAGGCGGCTTCGCGCTTTTGCAGCAGCATGGAGCGTCCGCTGACCATATTGGCGGTTTTGGTGACGAGATTCTGCGCCTCAGTCAGTGTCTTCTTTGCCTCCGCAAGCTTCGCGGCGCACCTCTCCCGGTTTTCGCCGGCAGCTGCTATCTCATCGGCAAGGCTGCCGCGGCGCTCGCCGTAGCCCGCCAGAGTCTCCTGCAGGACGCTCTCGGCGCTGCGGCTCTCGGTGATGCTGCTCTTATACTCGCTCTCCTCCAGCACAAGGGCGGAGAGGATGCTGTTGTGTTCGCTGAGACCGCTTTCGGTCTGCTCGCTCTCCCGCTTCAGCTCCCGCTCCCGAAGGGCGAGATCAATAAGCTCGGATGCGATGGCCTCCAGACGGCTCCTGTGCTCTTCAATCTGCGCATTGAGGGAGTCGGCACGGCCGGAGAGCTCGCTGAGCTCCCTTTCCAGCCGCTCCACGGCGGCATCGCTGTTTTGGATGTTGGTGCGCAGTACGGCGCTCTCGCTCTCCAACTGGGCAGCGCCGGCCTCCTCCTCCCGCTGACGGGTACGAAGCTCCTCCATCTGCAGCTCGCAGCTGTGCATGGTCTCGGAGAGCTCCTCGGCGGCGGCATAGAGGGCATCCAGCGCCGCTCTGGCCTGATCCCGGAGGCTTACGGCCTCGGCATAATCGCTGCGGAGAACTTCGCTCTGGTCGTGAAGTCTGTCCAGATTCTCCATCCACAGGGAGATTTCCTTCACGCGCAGCTCATCGCGGAGCAGAAGATATTTCTTTGCCAGCTCAGACTGCTGCCGAAGGGGTTCGACCTGCAGCTCCAGCTCGGAGATCTTGTCGCCGATGCGCACAAGGTTCTCCTCCGTCCGCGCCAGCCGCCGCTCAGATTCCTCCTTGCGGTAGCGGAAGCGGGAGATGCCCGCCGCCTCCTCGAATATTTCGCGGCGGTCGGTGGACTTGGCGGAGACGATCTCCGCAATGCGGCCCTGACCGATGATGGAATAGCCGTCACGGCCCAGACCCGTGTCCATCAGCAGCTCCGTCACATCGCGGAGACGGACGGTTTCTCTGTTGATGGAATATTCGCTCTCGCCGCTGCGGTAATAGCGGCGGGAGATGGTGATCTCGTCACAGTCCCGGTCAAAAAGCCGCCTGGAGTTGTCCAGCACCAGCGAAACCTGCGCAAAGCCCATGGGACTGCGCTTCTCGGTGCCGCCGAAGATCACATCCTCCATCTTGCCGCCGCGCAGGGCCTTGGTGCGCTGCTCGCCCATGACCCACAGAAGGGCATCGGAGATGTTGCTCTTGCCGCTGCCGTTGGGGCCCACGATGGCCGTGACCTCCCGGTCAAAGCTGATGCGGGTTTTTTCCGGGAATGATTTGAAGCCTTGCAGCTCCAATGCTTTTAAATACACGAAATTGATACCTCGATGAAATGATAAAGGTCAGACAGGTTATTCTACACCATATTTATTTTTTTTGCAATCTCTATCCGGATATTTTCTTCCGAATGGGGTCGAAAAGTCAGCGCCCGCAGAGCAAATTTATTCTGCAGGTAGGCCACATTGACCCTTTTCTGCCCGATGTACTGGGACACCAGTCTACGAGGAACAAAAACCGTCACCTCGCTCCCGGGCTCTGCGCCGTGCAGGAGCTCCTCGCATTCCCTGCGGCGCAGACGGCTCTGCACCAGCTCCCCCAGTGCCGGGTGGTAAGCCCCGGCCACGGCCTGACCACCGGAGAGCTCCTCGGTGGGATTCAGCCCCAGCCGGATCACGGGGATGTTGGCCGCCTCAAAGAGGGGCAGCAGACGCGCGCAGAGCTCCACCGCGTCCTCCACCGTGTGCTCGGTGTACTCCCCCCGACACCAGCTCTCATAAAGGGGCGTATCGCGGATGATGACCGTGGGATACAGCCGCACGGCATCCGGGTGCAGGGCGATGATGCGCTTTGCGCTCTCCACGCTGCTCTCCGCCGTATCGCCCGGTAAGCCTGTCATCAGCTGCAGCACCAGCGAGAAGCCCGCCGCCTTCACCATGTGGGAGGCGTTCTCCACATCCTTGGCCGTGTGTCCCCGGCGGGAGAGGCGCAGCACCTCCTCGCTCATGGACTGAGCGCCCAGCTCCACGGTGGTCACGCCCATTTCCCTGAGCAGCGCCAGCCGCTCCCCGTCTATGGCATCGGGGCGGGTGGAGAGGCGGATGGCCGTTACAGTTCCCGCAGCACGGAAGGGCTGCACGGCCTCCAGCAGAGCCCGCTGCTCTTCCATGGGGATGGCGGTAAAGCTGCCACCGTAGAAGGCCAGCTCGTAGCTCTTCTCCTCGCCCAGCGCCTCCAGCGCCCTGCGGACATCCTCCCCGGAAACGGGAAAAAGGCTGCCGGAAATGCGCTTCTGATTGCAGAACACGCACTGGTTCGGGCAGCCCAGATGGGGTATGAAAAGAGGGAGAATCCGATGTTGTGATTTCATAACGGCTTTATTGCGGTGAGGGTGGTGTCAGACCCCTTCTTGGCTCCCTCAGATGAGGGAGCTGGCTCGCGCAGCGAGACTGAGGGAGGGATCGTCTACGCTGCAGCTCAAAAGAATCTCTCTCCCTCAGCCCCAGTGTGCACACTGGGGCAGCTCCCTCACAGAGGGAGCCACTGATCTTTATGTGCAATGTGTCGAAACCCTTCATCCCGATTGCTCAGCGCTCATTTCCTTGAGCGCCACTGCGGCGGCGGCCTGCTCGGCCTCCTTCTTGGAGTGACCGATGCCGGTGCCGATGGCCTTACCGTTGAGCAGCACCTCCACGCTGAAGGTTTTCAGGTGGTCGGGGCCGGACTCGGAGAGCAGCTCATAGCTGAGAATCTGCCCGCTCTGCTGCTGTACCAGCTCCTGCAGGGCGGTTTTGGCATCGCTGAAGTAGAGAGGCTCCTTCTCTCCCAGTTGGAAGAGCAGCCTCTCGTCGATGAACTTTTTTGCCTCGGCGTAGCCGCCATCCATATAGATGGCGGCAATGAGCGCCTCCACGGCATCTGCCAATATGGAGGGGCGCTCCCGGCCACCGTTGTGATCCATGCCCTTGCCCAGCCGGATAAAGCGTCCCAGCTCCAACGACACAGCCACCTGATGCAGCGACTGCTCGCAGACCAGCTCGCTGCGCAGCCGGGTCATGCGTCCCTCGGGCATATTCCCGTAGCGCCGATAGAGGGCATCGGCCACGGTGAAGCCCAGAACGCTGTCGCCCAGAAACTCCAGCCGCTCGTTGCAGACCGCGGCACCGTTGCTCTCGTTGGCAAAGGAGGAGTGGGTCAGCGCCGTGCGAAGCAGCTGGGAATCCCGGAAGCAATAGCCGATTTTTTCTTCCAGAGCGGTCATCTTACTCCATGGCCCTGGTCACATAGTTGGCCAGATCGCCGATGGTGACGATATCGGCGAGAGCGTCCTCGGGGGTATCAGGCAGGGAGAACTCCTCCTCCAGTGCCATGGTCAGCTCCACCACATCCAGAGAGTCGGCGCCCAGATCGGCCACGAAAGCGGTGTCGGCAGAAATCTCGTTGCGATCCAGCAGGAACTGCTCGGCCACCATATCCAGAATTTTTTCCAGTACCATGTTTTTGTCTCCTTTATTCTTCCTGCGTATTTTTCATGCGCATATATTGAATGTTTCTTTCCACGCAGCCCACCACATTGCTTTCCGTGCAGCGGATGGCCTGCCGGACAGCGGACACCACCGCGCGCTCATCGCTGGAGCCGTGGATTTTGATGACATTTTTGCGAAGTCCCAAAATCGGCGTTCCGCCCGCCTCGGAGGAGTCCAGCAGCTTTTTGAGCTCGGACATATCGTTCATGATCATCAGGGCGGCCAGCTTGTTCTTGCCGCTCTTGGTAAAGGTCTCCTTGAGCTTGGACATGAGGAACTTTGCGGTGCCCTCAATGCCCTTGAGCAGCACATTGCCGCTGAAGCCGTCGGCCACCAGCACATCGCAGACATCGCCGAAGAACTGGCTGCTCTCCACATTGCCCACAAAGTTCAGTCTGCCCGCCTCGTGCTCGGCACGCAGCAGCGCAAAGGCGGACTTCTGCAGCTCGCCGCCCTTGCTGTCCTCGGTGCCGATGTTCAGAAGCCCCACCCGGGGAGAGGCTATGCCGAGAATCTCGCGGGCATAGATATGACCCAGATAGGCAAACTGCAGCAGGTATTCGCCGGTGCACTCGCAGTTGGCACCGCTGTCTACAAGCAGCACCCCGTTCTTCCCGTTGGGAATCACAGGGGCAAAGCAGGCCCGGCGGACACCGGGAATCCGGCGTGCGATCAGCGTGGCGCCGCTGAGAAGAGCGCCGCTGCTGCCGGCGGAGATGGCCGCATCGCCCTCCCCCCGGGAGAGCATATTGAGCATCACGCTCATGGAGGAATCCTTCTTCCTCCGCACGGCGGTGGCGGGATCATCCTCCATGGTGATCTCCTCCTCCGCGTTGACCACGGAGACTCTGCCGCCGATGGGGCAGCCCTCGGCCTTGAGGAGGGCGTTGATCTTCTCCTCCCTGCCCACAAGGATCAGCTCGGCGTTGTATTCCTTAGAGGCCAGCACCGCACCCTTCACGATGGCTTCGGGCGCATTGTCGCCGCCCATGGCATCAATCAGGATACGCATGACCAGACCTCTCCTTTCACCATCTCATCAATGAGTTCAAGGGAGCGGCGGGAAATCTCCGCATTCTTGTTGCGCTTGCCCTTGACCCGATAGTCCAGAGGCGTGATGATGCCGAAGTTGATGTTCATGGGCTGGAAGTCGCCCACGCTGCCCCGGCTCACATAGAGACCCAGCGCACCGATGGCGGTCTCCTGGGGGAAGTTTATGGGTTCCATGCCCAGCAGCCGTGCGGCGGTCTCCAGACCCACCAGCATACCGGAGGCGCAGGACTCCACATAGCCCTCCACACCGGTCATCTGGCCGGCAAAGGAAATGCGCTCCTCGCCGATGAGCCGGTAGTAGCGATCCAGCACGCCGGGGGAATTGATGTAGGTATTGCGGTGCATCACACCGTAGCGGACAAACTCGGCATTCTTCAGAGCGGGGATCATGGAGAACACCCGCTTCTGCTCGCCAAAGGCCAGATGGGTCTGGAAGCCCACTAAATTGTAGAGCGTTCCGTCGGCATTGTCCTGCCGGAGCTGCACCACCGCATAGGGCTCCTCGCCGCTGCGGGGGTCCTTCAGTCCCACGGGCTTCATGGGGCCGTAGCGCAATGTGTCGATGCCCCGGCGAGCCATGACCTCCACGGGCATACAGCCCTCGAAAACGCCGCTGTCCTCAAAGCCGTGGACATTGGCCTCCCGGGCGGAAATAAGCTCCTTCCAGAAGGCGGTATACTCCTCCTCGGTCATGGGGCAGTTTACATAATCCGCCGTGCCCTTATCATAGCGGGAGGCGAAGAAGGCGCTGTCCTGATCCACGCTCTCCAGCGTGACGATGGGCGCCACCGCATCGAAGAAGTGCAGCCCGTCGCCGCCGGTGCGGAAAGCGATTTTATCGGCCAGGGTATCGCTGGTGAGGGGGCCGGAGGCGATGATAACCTCTCCCTCAGGGAAGTCGGTGCACTCCTGCTCGATCACATGGACATTGGGATGAGAGCGCAGCGCCTCAGTAACGGCCATGGCAAAGCCCTCGCGGTCTACCGCCAGCGCACCGCCGGCGGCAACCCGGTGCTCATCGGCGCAGCGCATGATGAGACTGCCGGTGCGCCGCAGCTCCTCCTTCAGCAGACCCACGGCGTTGGTGAGCTCGTCGCTGCGCAGGGAGTTGGAGCAGACCAGCTCGGCAAAATAGGGAGAGACGTGCACCGGGGAGCTTTTGCCCGGACGCATCTCGATAATGGTCACGTCAATGCCGCGGATGGCCAGCTGCCACGCCGCCTCGCTGCCGGCCAGACCGGCACCCACAACGGTTACTTTATGCATCCTTCACCTTCGGCTTTCTGCCCCGCTTGGGGGTCTCTGTATTTTCCTCCGCCGCAGCCTTGGCGGTTTTTGCGGTTTTGGCGGTCTTGGTGGTATTTGCAGACTTGGTGGTCTTTGTAGTCTTGGTGGTTTTCGCAGTTCTGCCGGGCCTGGCGACAGACTTGGTCTCCTCGGCGCTCTGCTCGGCAGTCTCGGCAGTCTCGCCGCTCTCCTCTGCGGCGGCAGCGGGCTTTTTGCGGTAGCCGCGCTTGTCCTCGGGCAGGAAGTTGGAGCACTGGTCATTGATGCAGAAGCTCTTGCGGCTGCCCTTGCCGGAGAGCTTGAAGAGGGTCTTGCCGCACTCGGGGCAGTTTTCCTTCACGGGCACGTCCCAGGTCATGAAGTCGCAGCTCTGCTCCTCCTTGCCGCTGACCTTCTCGCAGGCATAGTAGGTGTAGCCCTTCTTGGAGGTGCGCTTGAGGATGCGGCTGCCGCACTTGGGGCACTTGCCGGGCATCTCCACCACGATGGGCTTGGTAAAGCTGCACTCCGGGAAGCCGGGGCAGGCTAGGAAGCGGCCAAAGCGGCCGGACTTGACCACCAGCTTTCTGCCGCAGAGATCGCAGACTTCCTCCGTGACCTCGTCGGGCACCTTGATGTGGGCTCCCTCCAGCGAGGCCTCGGCCTTGGTAAGCTCGGAATCAAAGCCGTCGTAGAAGTCCTCCAGCACCTGCTTCCAGGGGAGCTCGCCCTCCTCCACCTTGTCCAGCCGCTCCTCCATGTGGGCGGTGAACTTCAGATCCACAATGTCGGGGAAGTAGCTCTCCATGAACTTGTCGGTGATGGTCTCGCCCAGAGAGGTGATTTTGAGATATTTCCCTTCCTTGGCCACATACTCCTTGCCGGTGATGTTGGAGATGGTGGGCGCGTAGGTGGAGGGGCGGCCTATGCCCTTTTCCTCCATGGCACGGATGAGGGTGGCCTCGGTGAAGCGGGCGGGGGGCGTGGTGAACTGCTGCTCCCGCTCCAGCTTCCGCAGTCTCAGGCTCTCGCCCTCCTGCAGATTGGGCAGGGGCTTCTTCTGAACCTCCTCGTCCTCCTCGTCGCTCTTTTCCTCGTAAACGGCGGTATAGCCGGGGAACTTAAGCTCGCTGTAGCTGGCGCGGAAGTGGTGCCTGGCGCATTCCGCATCCACCGCCACATTATCGTAGACGGCGTTGGACATCTGGCAGGCGGTAAAACGACCCCAGATGAGCCGGTAGAGCCGATACTGCTCGGCAGTTAAGTCTTTCCGCACCACCTCGGGAGAGAGGCGCACATCGCTGGGACGAATGGCCTCGTGGGCGTCCTGGGCCCCGGCCTTGGTCTTGAAGGTGCGGGGCTTGCCGGGATAGTAGGCCTCGCCGTAGCGCTCCCGGATATAGCCGGCCGCAGCGGCCAGAGCATCCTCGGAGAGACGGAGGGAGTCGGTACGCATATAGGTGATAAGACCCACCGTGCCGCGTCCCTCAATGTCCACGCCCTCGTAGAGCTGCTGGGCCACGCTCATGGTGCGGCGGGGAGGCATATTCAGCCGGCGGCTGGCCTCCTGCTGGAGAGTAGAAGTGATGAAGGGCGGCGAGGGGCTCCGCTGGCGCTCTCCGCGCTTGACGGAGTGCACCGTCCAGGGGGCGTTCTCCACATCCGCGCAGACGGCGTTGACCTCCTCCTCGCTGTGGAGCTCCCGCTTTTTCTCGCCGTCGCCGTAGTAGCGGACGGACATGGTGGTCTCGGAATCGCTGCGGGAGAGCTTTGCGTCCAGATGCCAGTATTCCTCGGGGGTGAAGGCACGGATTTCCCGCTCCCGATCCAGCACCAGCCGCAATGCGGCGGACTGGACGCGGCCTGCGGAGAGACCCCGCTTCATCTTCTTCCAGAGCAGGGGCGAGAGCTTGTAGCCCACAATGCGGTCGAGAATGCGGCGTGCCTGCTGGGCATCCACCAGATTCTGGTCAATGTCCCGGGGGGCGGCGATGGAGGAGAGCACCACGGTCTTGGTAATCTCGTTAAAGGTGACCCGCCGCGCTTTTTTGGGGTCCAGCTCCAGCAGCTCCATCAGGTGCCAGGAGATGGCTTCACCCTCGCGGTCAGGGTCGGTGGCCAGATAGACGGTCCTGGCGGCCTTGGCACGCTTCTTCAGATCGTCGATCACATCCTCCCGACCGGGCACGGGGATATAGTTGGGCTCAAAGCCGTTTTCAATGTCCACGCCCAGCTTGCTCTTGGGCAGGTCACGGAGATGGCCCATGCTGGCAACAACCTTGTAGCCGCTGCCCAGATATTTCTCAATAGTCTTGGCCTTTGCGGGAGACTCCACAATGACCAGATCGTTTTTTGCTGCCATAAGTCCTCACTTATTCTTCAACACATATCGTTTGCCGGGTCTGGAGATTACCAGACCGCGGATGCTTAACAGCGTCAGCTCCGCCATGGTTTTGGCGGCAGAGAAGCCCGTGGCGGCGATAAGCTCGTCGGCCTGCTTCTCCCCTTCCCAGAGCAGGCGCAGGATGGTCTGCTGGTCGAGGGTGGTGCCGCCGAAGAGATCCTCCACGGATTTTTTCGGGGGTTCCGGCTCCGGAATGGGCTCCGGTGTCGGCTCCGGTTCTTTTTCCCCGTCAATATAAGCGATTGTCCGCTCCTTGTCAACCGCTGATTTTTGCAGCTCGTAGGGACGCTCGCTCTTTTCCGCCGGCAGCTTCAGGCTGTAGAGGGAAGCATACTCCTCTAAAATGTCCTCCCCGGAGCACACCAGCCTTGCGCCCTCCTTCAAAAGGGTATTGCAGCCGGCGCTGTTGGGACTGTCGATGTTGCCGGGGACGGCGAAGATGTCGCGCCCCTGCTCCAAGGCATAGGAGGCGGTGATGAGAGCACCGCTTTTTTCGGGCGCTTCCGTGACGCACACGCCGTTGCACAGGCCGCTGAGAATGCGGTTGCGCCGGGGAAAGTTGGCCGGCCCCTTTCCGGGCGGATACTCGCTGAGTATGCAGCCCACGGCGGCCACATCCCGAATGAGTGCTGCGCTCTCCGCGGGGTAGTCCACATTGATGGGCGTACCCAATATGCCGATGACGCTGCCCCCGGCCATCAGGGCACCCCGGGCTGCGGCGGCATCGTTGCCCTTGGCCATACCCGTGACCACAATGGCTCCGGCCTTGCCGAGGGCATAGCCCAGATCGGCAGATACCTTCTCCCCGTAGGGACTGGCACTGCGGGTTCCCACGATGGCGATGGTCGGTGCCTCGTCCACGGCGGGCATATGCCCCCGGACATAGAGCACCTGAGGCGCATCGTAGAGCTGGTTCAGCCGCTGGGGATAGTCGGCATCGCGGGCGGTGAGAATGCGAATGCCCCTATCCCGGCACTCCGCCAGGATTCGACTGGCATTGGCCGTGCTTTTGTCGGAAAGCAGCGCTTTGTCCTTTTCGCTGAGACCCTCTATGGTATCATAGGTCTCCCTGGAGGCGAAATATACCTCCAGCGGCCCCCCAAGGGCATCGATGACCGCCTTGGCACCCCGGGCGCTGAGTCCCTTCATGGAGGAGAGCCATACCCAGTATTTCAGTGCTGCCACGCGCTCACCCCCTGCTCTGTCTGCTCATCTCCCACATGATCACGCTTGCCGCAACGGCAGCGTTCAGCGATTCGCTGTCGGGCGCCATGGGGATGATCAGCTCCCCGGCGCACTCCGCCAAAAATTCCCTGCTGAGGCCGTGCCCCTCGTTGCCCACGGCCACGGCGCAGCGGGACAGGTTAAATTCGCCAATGTCTTTTGCCCTGCTGCTGAGGGCAGCGCCGTAGAGGGGCAGCGCCCATTCCCGCAGCTTTGCCGTCAGCTCCTGACGGCTCATGGACACAAAGCGCTGGCGGAACATGGCGCCCATGGTGGAGCGGACGGTCTTGGGGTTATAGGGGTCGGCGCACTCGCCGCAGAGCACCACCAGCTCAATGCCGAAGGCGGCAGCGGTACGCAGCACCGTACCCACATTGCCCGGATCCTGCACATTCTCCAGCACCAGCACCCGCTCCGGCTTTTCCGGAAGAGCGGCGGCGTTCATCCTCACGCTGAACACCGGGCCGGGGCTGTTTTCCAGCGGGGAGACATAGCGCAGCAGCTCCTCGTCCACCAGACTTGCGCTCAGCCCCGGGGGGATTTCGCCGGCGGTGGCGGCAGTGCAGAGCACATGGCTGATGTCCACGCCATTGTCCAGTGCCTCCCGCAGCTGCTTGAGCCCATCGCAGAGATACTCCCCGCTTTTGCGGCGGTAGCTCCGCTCCTCTCCGAGAGAGCGAAAGTGGCGAATGAGGGCGTTTTTGCGCGAGGTGATGGTTTCCATGGCAGTGCTCTCCCAGCTAATCAGTTTATATTTCCTAAAATATTGGCACGATATATGTGCTTTTGTCAAGGGGGTTTTCGTAATTTTTCGTCGATACCTATATAATTATGGCGTTTTTTCGCTTTTGAGGACAAACAAAGCCTGTACATTTCCCAAAAGGCGTTGTATACTGTTTGATGAATAATTGTGTTCCAAGGCAGGACAGAAAAATGATCATTACTCTCAGATCGGGCTTTGATTCCTCTCCGCTGCTGCGCTTTCTCGATTCCGAAAAGGCGGATTACACCCTGCGGCAGGGCAGCGTGGTGGTCAACGGTCCCCTTTCCATAGATTCCGCCGTGCTCACCCGCTTTGCCGCCGTGGCGAGCGTGGTGGGCGAGCAGGAGCCCTACCGCTATGCCTCCCGCTCCCATCAGCAAGAGGACAGCGTGGTGCACATGGGCTCTGCCTCTGTGGGCGGCGGTGCCTTTCTTCTCTGCGCGGGGCCCTGCTCCGTGGAGAGCGAGGAGCAGCTTCTCGCCATAGCAAGGAGCGTGAAGGCCGCCGGGGCAACGCTCCTCCGGGGCGGTGCCTATAAGCCCCGCACCTCGCCCTATGCCTTTGGGGGTCTCCGGGAGGAGGGTCTGCGGCTGCTGTCGCTGGCCAAGCGCGAAACCGGGCTGCCCCTGTGCAGCGAGGTCATGGGTGTACGGGAGCTGGAGCTTTTTGACGATATTGACATTCTGCAGATCGGCGCACGCAATATGCAGAACTATGACCTTCTCCGGGAGGCTGCCGCCACCATGAAGCCCATCCTGCTCAAGCGCGGGATGTCCGCCACCGTCCGGGAGCTGCTGCTGAGCGCCGAATACATTCTCTCCGCCGGGAATCCCAATGTAATCCTCTGCGAGCGGGGCATCCGAAGCTTTGACGACTATACCCGCAACTGCTTCGACCTGTCCGCCGTCCCTCTGCTGAAGGAGCTGAGCCATCTGCCCGTGGTGGCAGACCCCAGCCACGCCACCGGGAAGGCATCTTTAGTGCCCTCCGTGGCGCTTGCGGCCGCGGCCGCCGGGGCGGACGGGCTGCTCATCGAGGTGCACAACGACCCGCTCCACGCCCTCAGCGACGGGGCGCAGGCTCTCTCCTGCGAGGCGTTTTCCGCGCTTGCGCCCCGCATCGAGCGTGTACGGCAGGCGGTGGCACCATGAGCGAGATTACCGTGGCCGCCTCCCGGCCCTATAAAATCCATCTCGGCAGCGGCCTTTTCCCGGAGCTGGGCGGGCGGCTCTCCGCCCTCCGCAGGGGCTGCGGCGTGGTCATTGTCTCCGGGCCTAAGGTCTGGCGGCTCTATGGCGAAAGCGTGGAGAGGGCGCTCATCAGCAGCGGCTTTTCCGTGCTGCACTTCCTCCACTGCGACGGGGAGGACGCCAAGACCATCGGCGTCTATGAGGATTTAATGAACTTTCTCTGCGACCACCGCATAGAGCGCAGCGACCTGCTGCTGGCTCTGGGCGGCGGTGTCACCGGCGACCTCTGCGGCTTCGCCGCCGCCACCTACCTGCGGGGCGTGGACTATGTGCAGCTCCCCACCACGCTGCTTGCCATGGTGGACTCCTCTGTGGGCGGGAAAACGGCGCTGAATCTTCCCGGCGGGAAGAATCAGTTAGGCGCTTTTTATCAGCCCCTGGCGGTTTTTGCCGACACCGATACCCTCTCCACCCTGCCCCGGGAACAGCTTCTCAGCGGGCTGGGCGAGGTGGTAAAGTATGCGCTTTTGAAGGATGTTGCCCTCTTTGCCGCCTTGGAGCAGGGGCAGAATCCCTGCCACTCGGCCATCATCGAGCGCTGTGTGGAGCTCAAAAAGGGCATCGTGCAGCGGGACGAGCTCGACCGAGGGGAGCGGCAGTTACTCAATCTGGGTCACAGCTTCGGTCATGCGGTGGAGAAATGCAGTGACTACAGCATCCCCCACGGCATCGCCGTGGCCATCGGTATGGCCATGATCGCCCGGGGCGCAAATCGTCAGGGGCTTTTTTCCGCGGGCGATCTCAGCCGACTGCTGAGACTGCTGGAAAGGCTGGGGCTGCCCACCGACTGCGAGTATGACCGGGCCGCCCTCCTTGCCGCCGTGGAGGCAGACAAAAAGCGCAGCGGCGAGAATATCACGCTCATACTTCCCCGCTCCATCGGCCACTGCGAGCGCAGAAGCGTACCCTTTGCCGCGCTGGAGGACTATCTGAACTGACATGGATATGACCGTTTTGCCCGGTGCGCGCAGCGGAACCGCTGCCGCTCCTGCCTCCAAGTCCCACGGCCACCGGCTGCTGCTCTGCGCCGCCCTCAGCGAGGGGGAATGCAGCGTGGACTTCGGCACTCTTTCCGAGGATATTTCCGCCACCCTTCATTGTCTGCAGGCGCTGGGCGCAGAGGTGGAGATATTCGGAACCACAGCGACTTTCCAAAATAGTATACATAATTTAGTTTACCATAATCGAATTATTCTCCCCTGCGGAGAGAGCGGCTCCACCCTGCGCTTCCTTCTGCCCCTGTGCGCTGCGCTGGGTGCGGAGGCGGAATTCCGCATGGAGGGTCGTCTGCCGGAGCGGCCTCTTGCGCCACTGGACGCTCTTCTCTGTGCCCATGGGGCAGAACTGCGGCGGGAGGGCTCCTCGCTCTTCCTTCGGGGGCAGCTCAGGGCGGGAGACTACTCTATCACCGGTGCGGTGTCCTCCCAGTACATCACGGGGCTGCTCTACGCCCTGCCGCTCCCTGAGGGAGAGAGCCGTCTCACAGTCATGGACAAGGTGGAATCCGCGCCCTACATCGCCATGACCGAGGATGCCCTTTTGCAGTCCGGCATCCGCTTTGAAAAGGATGGCTGGGTCTATGCCATCCCCGGCAATCAGCGCTACAGCCTCCCGTCCCGCTGTCGGGTGGAGGGTGACTGCTCCAATGCCGCGTTTTTCCTTGCCATGGGTGCTTTGAGTGAGCGGGGCGTGAGCGTGACGAACATCCCGCAGAACAGCCTTCAGGGGGACAGAGCGATCCTCTCCCTCCTTCGTGCCTTCGGCGCGGAGGTGAGCGAGGCAGGCGAGTGCGTCACCGTGCGCCGGGGGACACTGCGAGGCATGGTCATCGACGCGGCACAGATTCCCGATCTGGTGCCCGTGCTGGCCGTGATAGCCGCTGCGGCAGAGGGCGAGACCCGCATCGAAAACGCCGGACGGCTCCGCAGCAAGGAGTCGGACAGACTGTCCGCCACCGCAGCCCTGCTGACGGCTCTGGGCGCGGAGGTGGAGGAGCGCAGTGACGCGCTTTCTATCCGCGGGGGCAGAGCCCTTCGGGGCGGCAGCGTGGAGAGCTTTCACGATCATCGCATCGCCATGGCCGCCGCCGTGGCCGCATCGCTGTGCCGGGAGAGCGTCACCGTGAAGGATGCACTCTGCACCGATAAATCCTTCCCCGGCTTCTGGGAAGCACTACAGCAATTGGAGTTGGAAAGATGAAAAGCAGTTTTTCCGGGAATCTCAGCTTTACGATTTTCGGCGAGAGCCACGGCAGCGCCATCGGCGTGACCATAGAGGGTCTGCCCGTGGGCTTTCAGCCTGACATGGAGGCTCTTCGCGCCTTTCTCTCCCGCCGTGCGCCGGGGAACAGTCCCCTGAGCAGCAGCCGGAAGGAGGCGGATCTGCCGGAGTTCGTCTCCGGCCTCTTTGACGGCCGCGTCTGCGGCGGTCCGGTGACGGCGCTCATCCGCAACACGGATGCCCGCTCCTCGGATTATGACACAAATGGGGACGGTTCTCAAAAGAGTCAAAATGTCCCCCGACCCGGCCACGCGGACTACACCGCCGAGCTCAAATACCGGGGCTTTCAGGACTACCGGGGCGGCGGCAGCTTCTCCGGGCGCATGACCGCTCCCCTCTGCATCGTGGGCGGGCTGTGCTTGCAGCTTTTGGCCCAAAGGGGCATCGCCGTCAGCTCCCGCGCGGTGGAAATCGGCGGCATCAGCGGCAGCGCCGAGGCACTGGAGCAGCGGATCCTGCAGGCCAAAGCCGAGGGCGACAGCGTGGGCGGCATCATCGAGGTCTGCGCCGCCGGCGTACCCGGAGGCTTAGGCGGCCCGCTCTTTGAGGGGTTGGAGGGACGCATAGCCCAGACCGTCTTCGCCATCCCCGCCGTGAAGGGCATTGAGTTCGGCAGCGGCTTCGAGGGCTCCCGTCTCAGAGGCAGTGAGAACAACGATCCCTTCCGCATGGACGGCGGCGAAGTGATCACAGCCTCCAACCGCAGCGGCGGCATTCTCGGCGGCATTTCCGACGGTATGCCCCTTGTCTTCCGGGTGGCTGTGAAGCCCACGCCCTCCATCGGGAAGACTCAGCAATCGGTTGACATAATTTCAAATGCGAACACAGACCTGACCATTACGGGACGGCACGACCCCTGTATCGTGCCCAGAGCCCTGCCCTGCATGGAGGCGGCCACCGCCATCGTGCTGCTGGACGCTCTCTTAGAGAGAAAAAAGGAGGAGCCATGGACTTAAACGAACTGCGCATAGAGATGGACGAAATCGACAGGGGGCTGGTCTCCCTGTTCCAGCGTCGCATGGAGCTTTCGGCGCGGATCGCCGCCTGCAAAGCCGCCAACGGTCTGGCCGTCACCGACCCCAAAAGGGAGGGGCAGAAGCTGGCGGCTGTGGCGCGGCAGGTTTCCCCGGAGTTCGCCGAGGATGTAGAGCAGCTCTACCGTCTTCTCTTCGAGCTGAGCAAGGGCTATCAGAACCGGCTTCTGGAGGAGAAGGAATGCTGAAATGCGGCCTATTGGGCGAGAAGCTGGGTCACAGCTACTCTCCGCGCATCCACGCCGAGCTGGGCGACTACGAATACAGACTCTACGAGAAGTCCCCCGACGAGCTCCCCGGCTTTCTCACCGGCGGCGAGTTCCACGCGCTGAATGTGACCATCCCCTACAAGAAGACCGTGATCCCCTACTGCGCCGAGCTCAGCGAGGAGGCGCAGCGCATCGGCAGCGTAAATACCCTTCTCCGCCGCCCTGACGGCAGTCTCTACGGGGACAACACCGATGCCTTCGGCTTTCGAAAGATGATTGAAAAGAGCGGCATAGCCGTGGCGGGGAAAAAGGCGCTGATTTTCGGCTCCGGCGGTGCTTCCGTCACCGTCCGGGCGGTGCTGACAGCTCTGGGTGCCGGGGAGATCGTCACCGTCTCCCGCAGCGGAGAGGACAACTATACCAATCTCCACCGCCACGCCGACGCACAGCTCCTTGTGAACGCCACCCCGCTGGGGATGTACCCGGAAAACGGCACAGCGCCCGTATGTCTTCGGGACTTCCCTCGCTGCGATGGGGTTCTGGATGTGGTCTACAACCCCTCCCGGACAGCATTTCTGCTGGAGGCCGAGGCACTGGGCATCCCCCATGCGGGCGGGCTCACGATGCTGGTGCAGCAGGCTATCCGCGCCTCGGAGCTCTTCACCGGGAAGGCCGTCAACCCCGCCGAAGCGGAGAGGATCGAAGGCCTTATCCGCGGCGAGACGGAGAACATCATCCTCATCGGTATGCCCGGCTGCGGCAAAACCACGGCGGGCAGGCTCCTGGCCGAAAGGCTGGGCCGTCCCTTTGCGGACTGCGATGCCTTCATCGAGCGGGAGGCCGGCATGAGCATCCCCGAAATCTTCGATGACGAGGGGGAAGCGGGCTTCCGCAAAAGGGAGACAGCCGCCCTCCGGGAGCTGGGCAGGCAGAGCGGCACCGTCATCGCCACCGGCGGCGGCTGCGTCACCGTGGAGGAGAACTATCCCCTGCTCCACCAGAACGGCGTGATCGTCTGCATCCGGCGGGCGCTGGATGCCCTCTCCACAGACGGCCGTCCCCTGTCAGCGTCCACGGGGGTAGAGGCACTTTACGAAAAACGCAGGGCAGCCTATGAGCGCTTTGCGGACGCAAGCGTGGAAAACGCGGGCAGCGAGGACGAGCTGCTCCGCGCCATACTGGAGGTATTGCCGTGAAATTTCTCATCATCAACGGGCCCAATATCAATATGCTGGGCATCCGGGAGCCGGACATCTACGGAAAAGAGGACTATGCCGCCCTGCTCCGGCTCTGCACCGAAACCTGCGAGAGCATCGGGGTGGAGGCAGAGCTCTTCCAGTCCAACCACGAGGGCGCAATCGTTGACATAATTCAGGATTCATACGGAAAAATCGACGGAATCGTCATCAATCCCGCCGCATATACCCACACCAGCATTGCGATTTTAGACGCGCTCAAGGCCGTAGCCATTCCTGCGGTGGAGGTGCATATCTCCGATGTGTCCCAGCGCGAAGCCTTCCGGCAGCTCTCCTATGCGGGCATGGCCTGCATCAAAACCTTCATGGGTCTGGGTCTGGAGGGCTACAGGCAGGCGATATTGTATCTGAAGGAGTATGTGGAAAAATGAGAAGGGGCTGTAAAAATACTCCCGGTCATTGCGAACCAGTCCGCAGACTGGTGTGGCAATCCGTCTCTTTTCTGCATAATTTGCAGTTATTCAAAAGAAAACGGATTGCCACGCCGCATTGCGGCTCGCAATGACAGGCTTTTTTACAGCCCCTTCCTTCACATAACCCCTCTGCGCTGCTCCATGCGGAGATACTCTGCCAGAGCGGCGATATACTGGCTGTTGGTGGGTCGACCCCTGAGGGAAACGGAGTTTCCGAAGCAAAGGTGTCTCAGCTCCGGATCGCCCCGCTCCCAGCTCAGCTCCACCGCATGGCGGATGGAACGCTCCACCCGCGAGGCCGTGGTGGCGTAGCACTTGGCCACCGCCGGATAGAGACACTTGGTCACCAGCTTCATTTCCCTGCCCTCCTGCAGGGTCAGGAGGATGGCCTCCCGCAGGTAGGTATAGCCCTTCAGCCGCGCCGATACGCCCAGCTCCCGCAGCAGCTCGGAGACATCCGCCGTATCCGGAGACTTCTGTACAGCAGGACTTTCTGCCCTCTTCTTCTCTGCCGGACAGAGGGAGGCAACGCCGAGGATGCGCTCCGCAATGAGCTGCGGCGGGCAGGGCTTGCTGAGAAAGAAGGCCGCCCCGGCCTCCATGGCCATATTCACCGCCAGCGCGGTGGTAAAGCCCGTGAGAACCATGACCAGAGGGCGCTGCTCCCAGCTCTTCAGCTCCCGCAGCACCGCAAGGCCGTCCAGCTCCGGCAGTACCAGCTCCAGCACCAGCACATCCGGCTGCAGCTCCCGGCAAAGCCGCAGGGTCTCCCGCCCCGAGGTGCTCAGTCCCAGCAGATTCATATTTCCCGCAGCCTCCACCGCCTCCGCAAGAGCCGGGTAGAGATGGTCGTTCAGATCCGCCAGCAGGACGCGCAAGCCCTTATTCATCGCTTTTCTCCCCTTCATTTCTTACTGATAAAAAAATATCATGAAAATCCGGTTACAATCAAGCTAAAAAAGACGATTTATGGTTACTGCATTGTTATTCATTCGACAATCCTCGACAAAGCAAAAGGCACAAGCGGTGGAAGCTCATCTCTCCACGCTCGTGCCTTGCTGCGCTTATAGGCGTTGGGCTTGTCCGGCTTTCGGGTTACGGGGTTCAGACCGTTCCAGCTGCCGCGTTTCTGCCGGTTCAGCTCCCGCTGCTTTTTCTTCGAGAGCTTGTCGAAGGCTGTGAATTTTTCCATACTGTCTCCTTTTTCAAGTAAATATCCCCCGGCTAAGCC
>DCIK01000025.1 GCA_002315975.1 Clostridiales bacterium UBA1728 | reverse complement strand
TCGCAGGGCTCTCCGTGAGAGCTTGTTAATAATATCACCGAGTTCCTACTTTGTCAAGCACTTTTTTCGATTTTTTTCAATTTTCTTGAAATAATCTTTCGCTACTACATATTGTGGCTATGCTCGGATATCCTACACAATATGCGTAACATTTCATCCTCAGTGAGGCGTATTATACCCGCCTCCCATGAAAAATGCAAGAGATATTTTCCCAATCCGGAAAAGTTTTTTTCGCCGCTCCTGATCGCTCTTCGCCGCAGCTTTTCCCGCTGTGATGACTTCGTATGTCAGTGGCTCAGGGTGGGCAGCGTGACGGTTCCCCTTTGCCGTCTGGAGGGGCTTTCCTCAGGCAGCGATGTGGCCGATCTGGTGGTACGGCCTCTCGCCGGGCTTTCCCCCGTGTGCGTAGAAGAGCTCTACTCCCTTCTCCTCTCCGGTGCTGTGTGGTGCAGCGGGCTGGAGAAGCGTTCCACCACAGAGGAGCTTACGGAGGATCTGCTGCAGGGGCGCTGCGTGCTGCTCTTCCCTTGCTCTGCGCTCTCCTACGACACCCGTTCCGGGGACAAGCGGAGCATCGATGAACCCACGCTGGAGCGCTCTCTGCTGGGCCCGCGGGATTCCTTCACGGAGGTATACCGCAGCAACAGCGCCCTGCTGCGCCGGCATCTGCGCACGTCCTCGCTGAAGCTCCGGGAGCTGAGCGTGGGGACCCGGAACCGCACCAAAATCGGCATCGCTTATCTTGCGGATAAAAACTGCGCAGCCTACGCACAAGAGCTATACAACACCCTCTCCTCCGCTTCCATCGCCTCCGTAACCTCCATCGGTGACATTGAGGCGCTGCTGGCCCCCTGCCCCCGTGGCGCTTTTCCGCAGATTCACGCCACCGAGCGTCCTGACCGCATGGCGAGGGGTCTGCTGGAGGGGCGGGTGGGCATCCTTATAGACGGGATTCCGCTGGGACTGCTTACCCCCTGCACGCTGCCGGAGCTGCTGCGGGTGGCGGAGGATCGCTCCCAGCACGCAGTTACGGCCTCCGTGCTGCTGCTGCTCCGCTGGGCGGCGCTGCTTCTCTCGCTGCTGCTGCCGGGACTCTATCTGGCGGTGGCGCTCTACCATCAGGAGATGCTGCCCTTTGAGCTTTTGCAGAGCATCATCACCGCCAAGCAGCAGGTGCCCTTCACTACGGCAGCGGAGATACTGGGTATGCTGGGAGCCTTCGCGCTTTTGCAGGAGGCAGGCTACCGGCTGCCGGAGGGGGCCGGCAGCAGCGTGAGCATCATCGGCAGTCTGATCGTGGGGCAGTCGGCGGTGGATGCAAGGGTGGTGAGTCCCATTGCGGTCATCGTGGTGGCTCTCGCCGGCATCGCGGGCTTCACGCTGCCGGATCGGACTCTGGACGCGGCGGTGCGCCTGTGGCGGTTTATCTTTGTATGGTGTGCGCTCTGTCTGGGGCTCTACGGGCTTATGGCGGGGTTTTTACTGCTGCTGTGGCGGCTCTGCGGCATGGAGAACCGGGGTGTGGCCTATCTGTATCCTCTCTGTGACGGAAAGCGGCGGTATCGATCCACGTTTTTGCGCTTGCCGCTGAGGAAAGCGAAGTAACCCGGATATTCTCTGATTCGCTTCGTAGGGCTCGGCCTCCCGGACGAGCCATATAAAAAGGGGGTAAAGACATCATGAACCGCTTTTTTCCGCTTATTTTCCTGCTCCTCCTCTCCGGCTGTCGGGTGCGGGATACGGCGCGGCTGCGGAGTGTGGAGACGCTGGGGGTAGACTACGCCGACGGCGGCTACACTCTGTCCGTCTCCACGGGAGAGGGCACGGACGAGCTGCCGGGGCTGCAGCTCTCCGCCTCCGGGGAAAGCTTAGAGAAAGCGATGATCGCGCTGGAGGCCAAGGCCGAGGGGCAGGAGCTGTTCTACGCCCACACCCGCTATGTGGTGCTGGGCGAGGATGCCGCCCCTGCCCTGTCCGGACTGCTGGACCGCTTTGAGCGCGCCCCGGAGCTGCGGATGGCGCTGCCTCTGTTCTGCTTCCGGGGCAAGGCCGAAGAGCTGGTCACGGATCAGGATAAAGAGGTAGGCGGGCTGCTCCGTTCTCTGGAGCGGAGCGCAGAGGAGAGCGGCGTGTGCCACATCTACACGCTTTTGGAATGTGACCGCTTTCTGCGGGAGGAGGGCTATGCGCTCTGCCCCGCCACCGACGGAGAGGCGCTGACGGGCTACGCCCTGATGGGCGGTGACGGTATTATATATAGTAGCGCAGAGGCCGCCGTGGGCATTACGCTGCTCTATGAGGGACTGGACTTTGTCCGACTGACAGTGCCCCTTTCGAATGGCTATGCCGCCGTGGAGACCACGAAGGTAAGGGGGAGCCTCTGCCCCTACTCCCTGCGGGAGCTGGAGGGCGAAGCCAGTGCAGAGGAGCTGGACGCTGCGGTGGCGGCGTACCTGACTGCCGTCACTGAGGAGGCCATCCGCTTTCTGGGCGCAGACCGCAGCGTTCCCGCCTACTCAGCCCGGCTGAAGCGGGGCTATGACCTGACAAGGAGTGATGCGCCATGAACAGGCCCCTGCAGCGAAGCCAGCTCATCACCCTCATGAGCATTGCGCTCCTCTCCCCCATCATCCGGCAGATGCCCACAGCCATGGTGCGCAGCGGTGGCAGCGGTGCGTGGGTGTCCGCCCTGCTGGCGCTGCCTCCGCTGCTGGCCATGGGGGCGCTGTACTGCGATCTGCTGCGGGAGCGCGATCTGGCCGCAGCGCTGGAGTTCAGCTTCGGAAAGCGGCTGGGCGGCCTGCTCACAGGGCTCATTACCCTCTGGCTCATTTTCTATCTGGGCTTCGTGCTGCGCAGCGGCGCCGACCGCTTTGTGACCACGGTGTATCCCCGGCACAGCGTGTGGGTATTTGTGGGGGTGCTGGCAGCCATGGTGCTGGTGGCGCAGTCCGGCTCCCTGCGGCAGCTGGGACGGCTGGGTCAGGTGGCGGAGCCCTTTCTGCTGCTGTTTTTCCTGCTGCTGCCCCTCTTGGTGCTGCCGCAGACGGATATTTCACTGGTGAAGCCGGAGAAGGGCAGCCTGCCGGGACTGCTGCGGGGCATTTTCCCGGTGGCAGACACTCTGTGCGTGGCGGTGTTCGGCGGTTTTTTGGAGGGACAAACGGAAGAGCAGCCCCGATGGTGGGGGCTGCTGCTGCCCATATTGAGCTTTACGGCGCTGATTGCGCTGCTGTGCATCTCCACGGTGGGGGTGTTCGGGGTGGAGCTGACGGGCGAGCTGTACTACCCCTTTTTCGTGCTGCTGCGGAATATGAAGCTGCCGGGATTTTTGGAGCGTGTGGAGGCGGCGCTGGTGGCGCAATGGCTCAGCGCGGACTTTATCCTCGCGGCGCTTCTGCTGCGCATCTGTGAGGGGAATCTCCGGCGACTGGGTCTGTGGCGGGAGAAGATGTGGGTTCGCGCCGGGGTGTGTATGGCTCTGGCGCTTCTCTGTGCGGTTCTCTGCGCAGACAGCTCCTACAGCCTGCTGCGAGTGACGGAGAGCTTTGTGCCGAGGGTCAATGCAGTGCTGGTTTTCGGCGTGGTGCCGCTGTGCTGGGCGATCGGGAAAAGCAAAAGGTCGCCTTTCGGCGACCGATAAAATGAGGGGTTGTAAAAAAGCCTGTCATTGCGAAGAGCGTAGCGACGTGGCAATCCGTATTTCTTTCGGAATTCTGCAAAAATGCAGGAAAAGAAACGGATTGCCACACCATGCTGCGGCATGGTTCGCAATGACAGGGAGTATTTTTACAGCCCCTACCCTGAGACACAGCCAAGGCTGTGCCCTCTTGGCGCGAGTATCTCGTTTTCGCTGGCGCAGCCATCGGAAACGAAGCTTTTAGAATTCTGCGTTGCCCACGGTTCTGGGGTGGAGCTCCACATCGCGGATGTTGGAGGCACCGGTCAGGTACATGACCATGCGCTCAAAGCCCAGACCGAAGCCGGCGTGACGGCAGGAGCCGTAGCGGCGCAGGTCCAGATACCACCAGTAGTCCTCCTCCTTCAGACCCAGCTCAGCCATGCGCTGGGTAAGCATATCCAGACGCTCCTCGCGCTGGCTGCCGCCGATGAGCTCGCCGATGCCGGGAACCAGGCAGTCGGCGGCGGCAACGGTCTTGCCGTCGTCGTTCATGCGCATATAGAAGGCCTTGATGTCCTTGGGGTAGTCGGTGACGAAGAGGGGCTTCTTAAAGATTTCCTCGGTGAGGTAGCGTTCGTGCTCGCTCTGCAGGTCGATGCCCCACTCCACGGGGTACTCAAACTGTTTGCCGCTCTTCTTGAGCAGCTCCACAGCCTCGGTATAGGTGACGCGGCCGAAGTCGCTGTTCATCACGTGCTCCAGACGCTCCTTAAGACCCTTATCGATGAAGGAGTTGCAGAACTCGATCTCCTGGGGGCAGCGCTCGAGGGTGCGCCTGATGATGTACTTGACCATGGCTTCCATGCACTCCAGATCACCCTCCAGATCGCAGAAGGCCATTTCGGGCTCGATCATCCAGAACTCGGCCGCATGGCGGGCGGTGTTGGAGTTCTCGGCGCGGAAGGTGGGACCGAAGGTGTAAACATCGCCGAAGGCCATGGCGAAGTTCTCGGCGTTGAGCTGGCCGGAGACAGTCAGGTTGGTGGCCTTGCCGAAGAAGTCCTTGCTGTCGTCCACAGTGCCGTCTTCCTTCAGGGGCAGGTTGTTGAGATCCAGCGTGGTCACCCGGAACATCTCGCCGGCACCCTCACAGTCGGAGCCGGTGATGAGGGGGGTGTTGATGTAGACGAAGCCGCGCTCCTGGAAAAACTCGTGGATGGCCTGACCGGCCACGGAGCGGATGCGGAAGAAGGCGGAGAACATATTGGTGCGGGGGCGCAGATGCTGCACCGTGCGCAGGAACTCCAGAGAGTGGCGCTTTTTCTGCAGGGGGTAATCGGGAGTGGACACACCCTCGATTTCCACCTTGGCGGCCTTGAGCTCAAAGGGCTGCTTGGCCTCAGGGGTCAGCACCAGCTCGCCGGTGACGATAAAGGCAGCGCCCACATTCTGATGCACCAGCTCATCGTAATTATTCAGCTTCTCCTTTTCGAGAACGATCTGCACGCCCTTGAAGGAGCTGCCGTCATTGAGCTCGATGAAGCCGAAATTCTTCATGTCGCGGATGGTACGGGCCCAGCCGCCCAGCGTGATGGTTTGGCCGCCGAACTTTTCGGGTGCGGCCCAGATTTCACTGGTATGTGTGCGCATCATAGTTTTACACCTCTTTATTAATATGAGGTAGCCTTGTCATTGCGAAACCAGTCCGCAGACTGGTTGTGGCAATCCGTTCCCTGAATAAAGGAATTGCGGTTCCCCCCGTAAAAGAGACGGGGGCTGCGGATTCCCACACCGGTGACATCGGTCACCGGTTCGGAATGACACTACCCGATTTTCTTTTGATGGTTTATTATAAGCAGGTTTTGCAGGGATTTCAAGCAAATTTTTCCCGTTCGGCCACAGCAAGGGCATCGCAGCGGTTATTATACTCGTTCTCGGCGTGACCCTTGACCCAGTGGGCCTCCACGCTGTGCTGCTGCAAAAGAGCGTCCAGCCGCTGCCAGAGCTCCAGATTTTTCACCTCGCCGTCCCGACGCTTCCAGCCGCGCTTCTTCCAGTCCCGAAGCCAGCCGTTATTCAGGGCATTGCAGATGTACTGGGAGTCGGAGTAGAGCGCCACAGAGCAGCTCTCTTTAAGACATTCAAGCCCCGCAATGACGCCCAGCAGCTCCATGCGGTTGTTGGTGGTATTCTCCTCGCCGCCGGAGAGCACCTTTTCAGCGCTGCCGTAGCGAAGGATGGCCGCCCAGCCCCCCGGCCCGGGGTTCCCGGAGCAGGCTCCGTCGGTATACAGGATTACGGATTTCATGGTGTTTCCTTTCAACCGGAGGCGGATTGCATCGCATACCTCCGGAAAATGCTGATCGATATCAAGGTTGCTGAAGCGAAGGACGGTAATTCCGTATTGCGTAAGAACCTTTGTACGCGCTTCGTCTTCAGCTATTTTCTGTTCTTCATAATGCCCGCCGCCGTCCAGCTCAATTGCCAGCCTTGCAGAAGCGCAGTAAAAATCCACAATGTAGTTGTCAATACACTTCTGCCTTTGAAAACGTACAGGATAGGTTCTGAGAAAATCATACCATAGCTTTCGCTCCCAAGGAGTCATATTTTTACGGAGCTGCTTTGCATATTGTATATTTCCGTGATTGTACTCCTTCACGTTTTCTCTCCTTTTCGGCTCCCTCAGATGAGGGAGCTGGCTCGCGAAGCGAGACTGAGGGAGGGATTGGTCTTTTGACTGCTTTCCCTTTGCGCTCTCTCCCTCAGCCCCAGTGTGCGCACTGGGGCAGCTCCCTCGCAGAGGGAGCCTTTTTCTCTTGGCTCCCTCAGATGAGGGAGCCTTTTTTCGCTTACTCCTCCGTCTCTTCCTTCGCGGTGGTCGCCATGCTCAGCACTCTCACGCCTTCGGCGGGCTTCATGATCCGAACGCCCTGGGTGACGCGGCTGTAGCAGCTGACGGCGTCGGCAGCGAAGCGGATGGTGGTGCCGTCCTCGGCGATGAGGATCACATCCTCGTTCCCGGTGACGAAGCGGGCGGCGCAGACTTTGCCGGTCTTGTCCGTGACGGCATAGCCCTTGTTGCCGTAGCCGCCGCGGCCCTGCACGGTATACTCGCCTATGTCGGTACGCTTGCCGTAGCCGTTCTCGGTGATGGTCAGGAGCTGACCGTCAGACTCGATGCACTCGGCATCCACCACAAAGTCGCCCTGGCGGAGCCGGATGCCCCGGACGCCCACGGCGGTGCGGCCCATAACGCGGACATCATTCTCCTCAAAGCAGATGCTCATGCCCTCGTGGGTAAGCATGAGTACCCGGTCATTGCCGTGGGTGAGGCTCACGTTGATGAGCTCGTCGCCCTCGTCCAGACCCAGCACCCGGATGCCGGAGGTGCGGATATTTTTGATGGCCTCCAGCTCAATGCGCTTGACCGTGCCCATGAGGGTGGAGAAGAACAGATACACGCCCTCCTGACTGAGATCGCGGATATGGAGCATGAAGTTGACCTTCTCGTCGGGGTCCACCTGCAGAATGTTGACGATATTGGTGCCCTTGGCGCTGCGTCCCGCCTCGGGGATGGTATAGCCCTTCTTCCGGTAGCAGCGACCCTGAGAGGTGAAGAAGAGGATATAATCATGGGTGGAGCCGGTAAACACAGTCTCCACAAAGTCCTCATCCCGGGTGGCCATGCCGCGAACGCCCTTGCCGCCGCGCCCCTGGGCCTTGTACTCGGCAGCAGGGGTACGCTTGATATAGCCGTTGTGGCTGAGGGTGTAGACGCATTCCTCCTCTTCGATGAGGTCTTCGATGTCGATCTCGTCCTCGATGTCCTGAATCTCAGTGCGGCGCTCATCGCCGTACTTGTCCGCGATGGCCTGCAGCTCCTCCCGGAGGATGGCCCTGACCTTGTTCCCGTCGGCAAGAACCTCCAGATACCAGGCGATTTTCTTCTCCAGCTCGTCATACTCCGCCTGCAGCTTCTCGCGGTTGAGACCCTGCAGCTGGATCAGACGCATATCGCAGATAGCCTGCGCCTGCACCTCGTCGAGACCGAAGCGCTCCATGAGCCGCTCCCGGGCATTGTCGTAGGAGGAGCGGATGATGTGCACGACCTCGTCGATATTGTCCTGAGCGATGAGCAGACCCTCCAAAAGATGGGCGCGCTCCCGGGCTTTTTTCAGCTCGTACTCGGTGCGCCGTCTGACGATTTCCTCCTGAAAGCTCAAATACTCCTGCAGGATGTGCTTCAGCGAGAGGATTTTCGGCTGGGTCTGACCGTTGACCAGCGCCAGCATATTCACGGCAAAGGTGGTCTGCATCTGGGTCTGGGCAAAGAGCTTATTGAGCACCACCTGCGCATTGGCATCGCGCTTGAGCTCAATGACCACGCGCATACCGTTGCGGTCGGACTCGTCGCGCAGATCGGAGATTTCCTCCAGCCGCTTGTCCTTGACCTGCTCGGCCATGGCCTTGATGAGCTGGCGCTTGTTGACCTGATAGGGCAGCTCATGGACGATGATACGGGTGCGGTGATCCTTGCCGTACTCCTCAAAATCCGCCTTGGCGCGGACGGTGATATGCCCTCTGCCGGTGGCGTAGGCGGCGCGGATGCCGCTGCGCCCCATAATAATGCCCTTGGTGGGGAAGTCGGGGCCCTTCACGTGCTCCATGAGCTCGTCCAGCGTGGCCTCCGGGTTGTCCATGAGGCAGATGGTGGCGCCGATAACCTCCCGCAGGTTGTGGGGCGGGATGTTGGTGGCCATGCCCACGGCGATGCCGCTGGAGCCATTGACCAGCAGATTGGGGAAGCGGCTGGGCAGCACCTGAGGCTCCTTGCGGGTCTCATCGAAGTTGGGCAGGAAATCCACGGTCTCCTTGTCGATGTCCCGGAGCATTTCGTTGGAGAGCTTAGCCATACGGGCCTCGGTATAACGGTAGGCCGCAGGGGGATCGCCGTCCACGGAGCCGAAGTTGCCGTGACCGTCCACCAGAGGGTAGCGCATGGAGAAATCCTGCGCCATACGCACCAGTGCATCGTAAACGCTGGCATCTCCGTGGGGATGATAGCGACCCAGCACATCGCCCACGGCGGTGGCGCACTTGCGGTAGGGCTTGTCGGCGGTGAGGTTGTCCTCGTACATGGCGTAGAGAATGCGCCGGTGCACGGGCTTGAGACCGTCGCGCACATCGGGCAGAGCACGACCTACGATGACGGACATGGCGTAGTCGATGTAGCTGTTCTGCATCTCGCTGACCAGCTCCGACTCGGTTATATGCTGCTCGGGGAAGGCTATATCCTCGGGCTTGTAATCTCTGTTATGTGCCAATGGTTTGACCTCCTGTGTTGTTGCTGAAAAGAGCCTCGCAGCTCCTTTCAGCTCCCTCAGATGGGGAATGGCTTTCTCTCTCCCTCAGCCCCAGTGTGCGCACTGGGGCAGCTCCCTCACAGAGGGAGCCTTTTTTCTCTCGGCTCCCTCAGATGAGGGAGCTGGCTCGCGAAGCGAGACTGAGGGAGGGATTTTTTTGACTGCTTCCCGTTATGCTCAGATATCAAGATTCACCACGTACTTCGCGTTGCTCTCGATCCACTCGCGCCGGGGCTCGACTTCCTGTGTTGTTGCCGGAAAGAGCCTCGCAGAGTTTCCGCCGCCGCAGTGGCGGAAATAAAATCAAATCCATTTTCGCGGGAGCTTTGCCCCCGCAAAAATTCTTCTCGCCCTGCCAGTGTGCGAGCGCAGCGAGTGCGCGCAGTCAGGGCGCATCCCCTCGTCGGCTGCCCCGCAGCCGACGAAGCGCGAAGCGCTTATATATCCAGATTCACCACATACTTCGCGTTGCTCTCGATCCACTCCCGCCGGGGCTCGACTTCCTCGCCCATGAGGACGGTGAAGACCTGATCGGCTCTCACGGCATCGTCCAGCGTGATGCGGCGGAGGGTACGCTTTTCGGGGTCCATGGTGGTCTCCCACAGCTCCTCGGGGTCCATCTCGCCAAGACCCTTGAAGCGGGAGATATCAACCTTCGCATTGGGATTGTCGGCGCGCATACTCTGGGAGATGGCGTCGCGCTCCTCATCGCTGTAGGCCACGCGGGTGGTCTTGCCCCGAGTGAGCTTATAGAGGGGCGGCACGGCGGAGTAGACAAAGCCGTTTTCGATGAGCGGACGCATATAGCGGAAGAAGAAGGTGAGCATCAGCGTCCGGATATGGGAGCCGTCCACATCGGCATCGGCCATGATGATAATCTTGTGGTAGCGGAGCTTCTCCATATTGAAGTCCTCGCCGATGCCGGAGCCCAGAGCGAGAATCAGCGGATAGAGCTTGTCGTTGCCCACGATCTTGTCGGTGCGTGCCTTCTCCACATTGAGCATCTTGCCCCACATGGCCAGAATCGCCTGGAAGCGGCTGTCGCGGCCCTGAATGGCGGAGCCGGCGGCGCTGTCGCCTTCGACGATGTAGATTTCGCAGAGCGCCGGGTCCCGCTCGTTGCAGTCCTGCAGCTTGTCGGGCATCTGGCCGCTCTCCAGTCCGGTCTTGCGGCGTACCTTTTCCCGGGCCTTGCGGGCAGCCTCTCTGGCTTTGGAGGCCATCAACGCCTTTTCAATAACAGCCTTGCCCACGGCGGGGTTTTCCTCAAGGAAGAGCATCAGCTTATCCTTCACCACGCTGTCCACCAGTGTGCGGATTTCGCTGTTGCCCAGCTTGGCCTTGGTCTGACCCTCGAACTGGGGGTTCTCCAGCTTTACGGAGATGACAGCGGTAATGCCCTCGCGGACATCGTCGCCGGAGATATTGTCCTCGTCCTTGAGGAGCTTTTTCTCTTTTCCGTAGGCGTTGAGCACATAGGTGAGCGCGGTCTTGAAGCCGGTCTCGTGCATACCGCCCTCAGGGGTGTGGATGTTGTTGGCAAAGGAGACCAGCAGCTCGTTGTAGCCGTCATTCCACTGGATGGCCACCTCGGCGGTGGAGCCGTCCCTGCTGCCCTCCATATAGATGGGCGCGCCGGAAACGCTGGCCTTGTTCTTATTGAGCAGCTCCACAAACTCCCGGATGCCGCCCTCGTAGCACATCTCGTCATAAACCCGCTCCTCCCCACGGAGGTCCTCGGTGGAGATGCGCAGTCCCGCATTCAGAAAGGCCTGCTCGCGCATACGGGTAAAGAGAGTATTGTAGTTATAAACCGTGTCCTCGAACATCTCGGGGTCGGGCTTGAAGCGAACCTCGGTGCCGGTATGGGTGGTCTCACCCACGACGGTCATCTCCTGGGTCACATGACCCCGTGAGAAGCGCATCTGGTAGATTTTGCCCCCTTTATGAACGCGAACCTCCGTCCACTCGCTGAGGGCGTTGACCACGCTGGCACCCACGCCGTGAAGACCGCCGGAGACCTTGTAGCCGCCGTTGCCGAACTTGCCGCCGGCATGGAGCACGGTGTAGACCACCTCCAGAGCCGGCTTGCCGGTCTGAGGCTGGATGTCCACGGGGATGCCGCGGCCGTTGTCCAGCACGCGGATCACATCGCCGGGCTCAATAGTCACGCAGATGCGGTCGCAGTAGCCGGCCAGCGCCTCGTCGATGGCGTTGTCCACGATCTCATAGACCAGATGGTGGAGACCGCTGGAGCTGGTGGAGCCGATATACATACCGGGCCGCATACGCACGGCCTCCAGCCCCTCCAGTACCTGAATTTTACTGGCGTCGTAATTTTCCTGCACCTTGGTTTCGATTTCAGACATGATAACTCCTTATTCCACTTCCTGCCAGAACCGCAGAGCGTCCTCGGCGGTCAGCATTCCGCTGATGGTAATTGCTTCGCTGTCCCGCTCCACACAGAGCCCGGGATATTTATTCTCGAATTCCTTCGCCCGCTCCAGCATCACCAGATCAAAAAAGCTGCTGCCGGTAAGGCGAAGGCTGTAGTGCACTGCTTCCATATTATTTCTCCTTTTGGGCTCCCTCAGATGAGGGAGCTGGCTCACGAAGCGAGACTGAGGGAGGGATTGGTCTTTTGACCGCTTTCCCTTTACGCTCTCTCCCTCAGCCCCAGTGTGCGCACTGGGGCAGCTCCCTCACAGAGGGAGCCTTTTTCCCTGAAGAGACACTCATGGTACGATGCGCTATCTCCACGCTTCCTCGTCCAGTCGTCTTTGCAGAGCGGCGGTGCTGAGCAGGGAGAGGTAGACCCTTTCCTTCCCCTCCTCCGAGCAGAGCACCACACTGCGGGGAATATCATCGGTGGCGGCCACCACGGCATCGGACTTCTGAGCCCGTGCCAGCAGTCTGCGGGTGTGCAGAGAGGAGGTGGTATTGTCCAGATCAAAGATTCCCACGATGTCCTCCGTACGTACCACCGTATCGCCGCCCAGATGCAGATAGAGCATACTGTATAATACCTTTCTCGCCTTAGTGCCGCTTTACAGCACCCGTCCTCCCTCCAGCCTGAAAACCTGCCCGCCGCTGAGACGCGCCACGCTGCTCTCATCGCAGCAGGTGATGAGAATCTGCCCGTCGCGGATGTGGTTGAGGACGAACTCCTGCCGCCGCTGATCCAGCTCCGAGAGCACATCGTCCAGCAGCAGCACCGGCTGCTCGCCGGTTTCTGCAGTGAACAGCTCCCGCTCGGCCAGCTTCAGCGACAGCGCCGCCGTCCGGGTCTGCCCCTGCGAGGCATAGCTTCTGGCGCTGAGACCGTTGAGCTCCACCTCCATGTCGTCCTTGTGGATGCCCACCAGACACTGGCCGCTCTCCAGCTCCGCTCGCCGCAGCTCACTCTGCCGCAGGGCAATCTGCTCATAGATGGCCACTTCCTCTGCCATAGGATCGGTGACGGTGCTGACGGTCTTGTACCCAAGCGTCAGCGCTTCCCGCTCGCCGGAAAATTCCCGCTGGATGGGCGCGGCGTACTCCTCCAGCCTCCTGACGAAGGCGGCCCGGTAGCGGCAGATGCGGGCGGAGTAGCGGCAGAGTCCTTCGTTGAACTCGTCCAGCACCTCTAAAAGGGAGGCATCCTCCCGCCAGTTTTTGAGGATGGCGCATTTATTCTCGTATATGGTATTGTAGCTGCTCAGCAGCTTCCGGTAGCCGGGGCGCAGTTGGGAGATGGCATTGTCCATCATCCGGCGGCGCTCCGCAGCGCCCTCCCGCAATAGCTGTAAGTCTTCCGGGCAGAAAAGCACGGCCTTGAGGGTATCGGAGAGCTCGGCGGCGCTCTTTTTCACCTTATTGACCTTCACGCTGCGGCGCCTGCCCCGCTCATAGCAGAGCTCTATGCGCTGCTGCCGTCCCCCTGCCTCCACATCGGCGTCGATAAACGCCCGCTCGGCTCCGAAGGCGATGAGCTCCTTATCGGTTCTCGCCCGGAAGCTTCGGTTCAGGGTCAGCAGATACACGGCCTCTAACAGTGTGGTCTTACCCTGGGCGTTTTCGCCGCAGATCACATTCACGCCGCTGCCCAGCTCGATGGAGGCAGGCGCAAGCATACGGAAGCCCTCGGTGGAGAGTCTGAGAACGCGCATTACTCGCCGGCGCGGAGACGGACAGGCAGGATCATATACACGAAGCTGTCGTTCTCGTCCTCGCTCTGCAGTACGCAGGGGCTGTTGCCGTTGTTGATGTTGATGAGAAGGCGGTCAGCGGGGGCGGCCTTCAGCGCCTGCAGCAGATAGCTGTTATTGAAGCCCACCACGGTGTCCTTGCCGTCGCCCTCGATGAGGCAGTTATCCTCGGCGCGGCCCAGAGGCGTGGCGGAGGTGATGTTCAGGTTGCCGTTGCCGAACTGGCAGCGCAGGGGGTTCTTGGTGCGGTCATCGATGATGAGGCTCACGCGGTCGGCGCAGCGGATGAGATCGGTACGCGCCGCCTTCAGCCGGAGGGCAAACTCCGTGGGCACGGTCTTTTTATAGTTCAGGAACTCACCCTCCAGCTTCCGGGAGATGAGGGTGGTATCGTTGAGCCGGAAGCACACGTGCCTGATGCCGACGGACATACGCACGCTGCCGTCCTCGCTGGTGCAGAGCTTTTCCACATCGGAAAGGGCGCTGCCGGGGACAATCACGCTGACGCTCTCGGCGCTGCAGCTCTCCACAGCTTCCCGGCGCAGAGCCAGACGGTAGCCGTCCAGCGCCACCATGGTCAGCCGGCCCTCGGCGCACTCCATAAGCTCGCCGGTATAGATGGGGCGGGACTCGTTATCGGAGACGGCAAAGTTGGTTTCGCGGATCATGCGGCCCAGCACATCCTGCCTGGCGATAATGTCAACGGTGTGCTCATCCATGTCGGGCAGCTCTGGGTAGTCCATGGCATCGCTGCCCATGATATCGTAATCGGCCTTGCCGCAGTTGATGTGGGTCTTGTTATTGTCGTCGGAAACCACGGTGACAATGCCGTCGGGGAGCTTGCGGACGATCTCGCCGAAGATTTTCGCGGCCAGCACCACGCTGCCGGCTTTGCTCACATCGGCGGGGATGTCGGTGTAGATGCCCTTTTTCAGATCGTAGCCGGTGATGCGTACGCCGCCCTCCACGCTGGCCTCCAGCAGCAGACCCTCCAGCGCCGTAACGGGGCTCTTGGCCGCCGCCGCACGGGAGGCGGTGGAAACCGCCGCGTCCAGCACGTACTTCTCGCATTGGAATTTCATATTCGTCCCTCCGTTTTCCTTGCCGCCTCTTCGTGAAAAAAGACGCGCATATAGAAGATAGATAGCTATTTCTCAGAATTAACAGTAGTATAGCGGAAAAATGTTGAAAAGCCGGGAAAGCCCTTGAAAACACAGACTTTGCGCTGTCGAAAATTCTGTGGAAAAGTCAGTGCTTTTTCCACACATCCTGTCGGAAAAAAGATGACGCCCGTTTTTCAACATTATCAACAGACTTTTCAACAATCAAAAGTTGAAAACTTTCCGCGCAAAAAAGCCTCGCAGAGTTCGCGCCCGCAGGCGCGAATAAATTCAAATCATCTTCCGTCGGGCTCCGCTCGATGGAAGATACCCTGAGGCGCGCACTATTGGCGCGCCCTCGCATCGACCAAGGCGGCGCAGCCGCCGCGATGAAATGCGAGTATCTTCTCGTTTGAAAACGAAGTTTTCGAACGAAGTGTCAAAACGAAATCTTTAGCCTCTTGATGTTATATTCGCGGTAATATCGCGGACGATATTGTTCATCTCGGTGCCGGCGCGCATCATGTCCTCAACCTTGCGGATGGAGGAGATGACGGTGGAATGGTTACGGCCGCTGAACTCCTTGCCGATGTCCTGCAGGGGCATATTCGTCAGGTTGCGGCAGAGATACATGGCAATCTGCCGGACGGAGGCCAGATCCTTGCCTCGACCCTGCCCCCGGATGGCATCGGTCTGCATACCGTAGTAGCGGGCACACTCCTCAATGATGATCTCCGGCGTGGGCACAAAGGGGCCGCTGCGGGTCACATCCGCAATGGCGCGCTTGGCGGATTCCACGTTGATCTCGGCCTTCAGTATCTCCTTGTAGGCGGTGAGCTTCTTCACCACTCCCTCCAGCTTCCGGACATCGGTGGTGATATTCTCGGAGATGTACTCGGCCACATTGTCGGGCATGACCAGACCCAGAATCTTGGCCTTGTTCTTCACGATGGCCATGCGGGTTTCCAGATCGGGGGGTTCCACATCCGCCATGAGACCGCCCTCCAGCCGGGTGCGGAGACGATCCTCCAGTATCTTCATCTCCATGGGCGGCCGGTCGGAGGTCAGAACGATCTGCTTGCCGGACTCATAGAGGGCGTTGAAGGTGTGAAAGAATTCCTCCTGGGTCTGCTTCTTGCCGGCGATGAACTGAATATCGTCCATCAGCAGCAGGTCACTGGTGCGGTACTTGTCCCGGAAGGCGTCCATGGCGCCGTTGCCCAGGGCCTGCACCATCTCGTTGGTGAAGGCATCGCCTTTAATATAGGTGATGTGCTTATGGGGCGAGGTCTGGTGGATGTACTGGCCGATGGCCAGCAGCAGATGGGTCTTGCCCAGACCGGAGTTGCCGTAGATGAGCAGGGGGTTATACACGCTTCCGGGGTTCTTGCTGACCGCCTGGGCCGCGGCGTGGGCGAAACGGTTGGAGGAGCCTACTACAAAATTTTCAAAGGTGTAGTCCCCCACCACCACGCCGAAGGGATCGTCGGGCTTCATTTCCCGATAGGTGGCAATCTCGTCACCGGCCAGCACCATCAGCTGAATATCGCCGGCAAACAGCTCCCGCAGAGCCCTGCGCACATTGTCGGCAAAACGCTCCATAATCAGATTTTTCTTAAAGTCGGACGGCGTATGCAGCACCAGCCGACCGTTTTCAAACTCCACCGGCTGGCAGTCGCCGAACCAGGTCTGGATGGCTGTGGAGCTCATATCCTGAGCCATCAGGGAGAGCACAGCCTCCCAAATTTCCTGCAGGGAATTCACTTTTTCCCCTCCTTTTTCTCCATGGGGATACTTCGTCACAATAATAGCGCATTATACCACATCAGCCGGAAGATTTCAAGTAATATATATAATAATGTAAGCAATTGTAATCATCATGAGTCACGGGGACAGGTTCCCTGACTCACCCCCGTAGGGCTCGGCCTCCGGACGAGCCGTTTACTCACCAACGGCGGCAAAAAAGAGGCTGCCTCGCTCCTGCGAGGCAGCCTCCATGGACCTTATTATTGCATTCTGTACTGTTCCTTCTTCCGGATTTCCAGCGCGGTGGCGCAGGCGATCTCGCAGAGCTCCACCCAGCTCGCCGTGTCGTCATAGACCACGGCCTCCGGGGAGCGGAGAGCCTGAGCGCTGAGCCATGCCTCGCTCAGTGCATCCGCATCGCCGCTGACAAGGGCAATGCTCCTGAGCTTCAGCAGGCTTTCTACCTCTTCGCTGAGCCGGGGGGTAAAGACCATGCGGTCATAGAGCGAGAGCGTGTCCATCTCCGGCAGGGAATCCTTCATCCCCGGCAGAATCACCGGCACGATGCCCGCCAGCTTTGCCACGGCCAGCGCCGCCGAGGGTGAGCAGCAGCCGCTGCTCCGTCTGGCGATGAGCCCGGGCAGCTCGCCCCGCTCTGCGGTGATGCGCTTTTCCATCAGCGCCTGCTTTTCCGCGGCGTTCAGCCCGGCCTTAAAGCGGCCGTTGATAACTGCCAGCGGAGCGGGGACGCAGTGAGCCGCCCAGATGAGCCGCTCGGTCTCCTGCAGGGTGCGGAGATTCCGATCGTAGGGGATGCGGCAGTAGAACCCGGTTTCAAAGGCCACCACCGGCGTGCCCGCCCGCAGTGCCGTCAGCACCTCCGGGGAAAATTCCATATATTGGCTGATGCCGATGTCTCTCATGGCTGCAGCATTCCTCTCCGATGAATTGTCCGTATATTTTACCCGAAAAGAAACAAAAAATCAAGAGTTTTGACAAAAATCGTCAAAGTTCGCCACAGTGAAAAAAACCGTAAATTTTTCAATTTTTGTTCATGTAATTTTCATCTTCACAGGTTATCATACCCACATCAGATCAACGGAACACGAAAGGACGATGTGCTTTGGACGAATATAACGACAACCGGCCCCACGAGGAGGAAGCTCCCCCTGTGCCCGATGAAACCGTCACCGACAGCCCCTGCGACACTCCCGTATCCGGCGAGTCCCATCCCCGCGAGGAGGCTGCCCCCGCAAGCGATGAAACCGTCACCGACAGCCCCGTATCCGGCGAGTACCGCTACCGCCGGGGAGAGGCGCCCTTCTCCGATGCCGACTATATCCGCGCCGACGATGTGCCCAAAACGCCCCGATCCTACAGCTACACCCAGCCGGAGATGAAGGAAAATCTGGAGCGCTGGGAGCGCAGCGAGCGCGAGAAGGAAAGCAATGCCCAGAAGGAAATGGAAAAGCGTAAGCGCGGCATGAGCACCGGCGCCATAGTGGCGCTGTGTCTGGTCTGCGTACTGCTGGGAACGCTCATGGGCGGACTGCTGCTGGGCGGTCTGGGCCGTTCCTCCGCCGCAAGCATCGGCACACAGAAGGAAAGCCCGGCACCGCAGACGGAGGAGACGGAGCTTCCGCCCATGGAGGCAATTGCTCCCGCCCCTGCGGATAAGGGTGAGGAAAACTCCCGCCTCTTCTCCGACCGGGATAAGGAAGAGGAGCTGGCCGCCACCGAGATTTACGATCTGGCCTGCCAGCAGGTGGTGGGCATTTCCACCTCTGTGAGCTACAATACCTATTACGGCGTCCAGTCCGGCACCGTCACCGGCACGGGCTTTATCGTCAGCAGTGACGGCTACATTCTAACCAACTATCACGTGGTGGAGTATGCCGTAGACGGCACCTATCCCCTGACGGTCATGCTCTACAACGGCGAGAGCTACCCCGCCACCGTCGTGGGCTACGAGGGTGACGACAGCGATATCGCCGTGCTGAAAATCGATGCCGCGGGTCTCTCCGCCGCCACCTTAGGCGACAGCAGCGACATCCGCGTGGGCGAAACGGTTTTCGCCGTGGGCAACCCCCTGGGCGAGCTGGACTATACCATGACCAAGGGCATGATCTCCGCCATGGACCGGGAAATCGACACCGGCGTGGCCGATGGCGCCATCAATATGTTCCAGATTGATGCGGCCGTAAACTCCGGCAACTCCGGCGGCCCTGTCTACGACACCGAGGGCAAGATCATCGGCGTGGTCACCGCCAAATACTCCGATACCTATGAGGAGATGGGCATTGAGGGTCTGGGCTTCGCCATTCCCATCAACGATGCCATCGCCATTGCCAACGACCTTATCACCAACGGCTATGTCCGGGGCAAGGCCTATATGGGCGTGTCCACCAAGTCCGTCAGCGCCGCCGCCGCCCAGTATTACAATATGGTGGAGGGTGCCTATGTCTACGCCGTAGTCAGCGGCTCCTGCGCCGAGAAGGCGGGTCTGCAGATGGGCGACATCATCACCGCCGTGGATTCCTATGAGGTAAAGAGCGTGTCCGATCTCCAGAGCGTGCTGAAGAACTACAAGGCCGGTCAGGACGCGGTGATCACTCTCTTCCGCAACGGCAATACCATGACCGTGACCATCACCTTTGACGAGAAGCAGCCCAGCACCGCCGACCCCACCGCAGAGCAGACGCCCCAGCAGCAGCAAAACCCCTACGGCGGCTATGTCTTCGGCGGCGGCAGCTGGTGGTAAGGAAAAAATATTTGTGCAAAAAGGACTTGGTGCCGGCAATCGCAGAACGGTCGATGTAGGGCACGGCCTCCCGGCCGTGCCGCAAGCCTGAGACTCCTGCTTTGTCCGGATAAAACAGACATAGTCCCTGACCCACACGGCACGGCCGGGAGGCCGTGCCCTACGGGGTTACATTGAGTCACAGCAGCCATACATTCCCCTTGCAAATCCCTTCCGAAAGGTGTATCCTAACGCCTATGGAACCGATCTTAAATGCCATATGGAACGCACCCTCCCTCTCTACCCTCCCCGGGCAGATTGAGGAGGGTCTTTTGCCTGCCCTCATTTCCGGGACCTCCCCGGCGCTGAGGGCTGTTTTAGCCTCTGCCCTTCACCGGAAGCTGAATCGGCCCCTGCTGGTGGTCTGCAGCGACGAGAGCGCCGCCGAGCACCTGCGCATCGACCTCCGCGCCGTCACCGGCGAGGAAATCTTCACCCTCCCCAACCGGGACCTGACCCTCCGCAGCGCCGACACCGTTTCCCGGCAGGGGGAACAGGCGCGGCTGCAGATTCTGGATAAGCTCACCCGGGGCGAGGCTCCCATCGTCCTTGCCACCGCCGGTGCGCTCCAGCTGCGCACCCTGCCGCCCGCTGTACTGCGGGAGACGGCCTTTACCGTGGACATGAACGGCCCCGGCCCCGAGGAACTGGAGGACAGACTTCTCCGCTGCGGCTATACCCGCTGCGATATGGTGGAGGGCAGCGGCCAGTACGCCCGGCGCGGCGCGATCTTAGACATCTTCTCCCCCGGCGAGAGCCGCCCCCTGCGCATTGAATACTGGGGGGACGAGCCCGACTCCATGGGTCTGTTCGACATTGACACCCAGCGCCGCAGCGAGAGCGTGGAGAGCTTCCGGGTGCTCCCGGCCGCCGAGGTGCTGCCCGGACTGCACCCCCTGGGCCCGGGAGGACTTGGCAAGGCCCTTTCCGCTGCCGCCTCCCACGCCGCAAGACGCAAGACCGGCGACGAGGCGGAGCGCATCCTCCGGCAGGACGCGGAGCGCTGCGCTCAGGGCATAGCCCTGCCCTGGTGCGACCGCTACCTGCCCTATGTCTTCGAGGACTATGCCACCGCCGTAGACTATCTCCCCGCCGACACCGTTGTCTTCATGGACTCCCCTGCCCGCTGCCGGGAGCACGCCGAGGAGAATCTGAGCCAGCTCACCGACGACTGTAAAATTCTCACCACCGCCGGCATCCCCGTGCTGACGGCCAACGACTATATGCTCCCCTGGACGGAGCTCTGCCGCCGGCTGCGCCCCTTCGGCGTGGTCATGGCAGATGCCTTCACCGCCGGACGCTACACCCTCAACCCCCGCGCCCTGCTCAATGCCGAGGCGCGGCAGCTGCCCAGCTACGGCGGCAGCGTGGAGACCGCTCTGGAGGATGTGCAGCGCTTTCTGGCCATGAACTACTCCGTGACCCTCCTCTGCGGCGACGAGCGCCGGGTGGAGGTCATGGCCAATATCTTAGAGGAGGCCGGGATGCATCCCCTCCGGGGCTTCCCCGGCAACGCCTTAGCTCCCGCAGGGCGTGTCAGCGTGGCGGTGGGCTCCCTGTCCTCCGGCATTGAGCTGCCCGATGCGAGGCTGGCCATCCTCACCGATGCCCAACTGGCCGCCGAGCGTGTGCAGCGGAAGAAAAAGCGCAAGGCCGTCTCCGATCGGGAGCGTCTGGGCTCCTGCGCCGATCTCACTGTGGGCGATCTGGTTGTCCACGAGCACCACGGCATAGGCCGCTTTGCGGGCATCTTCAAGATTCCCGTGGACGGGGTGCAGAAGGACTATATCAAAATTAAATACGCAGGCTCCGATGCCCTCTATGTGCCCGCCACGGCGCTGGATTTAGTGAGCAAGTACATCGGTGCCGCCGATGCCGAGAGCGTGAAGCTCAACAAAATGGGCGGCGGCGAGTGGCAGAAGACCAAATCCCGCACCAAGGCTGCCGTAAAGGAGCTGGCCGGGGAGCTCTTAAAGCTCTACGCCGCGCGGGAAAAGGCCAAGGGTCACCCCTTCTCCCCGGACACCCCCTGGCAGAAGGAGTTCGAGGATGCCTTCGGCTATACCGAGACCGACGACCAGCTCAGGGCCATCGAGGAGATTAAGAAGGACATGGAGGCACCCACCCCCATGGATCGTCTCCTCTGCGGCGATGTGGGCTACGGCAAGACCGAGGTGGCGCTGCGGGCTGTGATGAAGTGCATCATGGACAATAAGCAGGCCTGTCTCCTCTGTCCCACCACGGTGCTGGCCCGTCAGCACTACCAGACGGCCTCTCAGCGCTTTTTCGGCTTCCCCATCCACATAGATGTCATGAGCCGCTTCCGCACCGGCAACCAGATGAAAAAGGCGCTGGAGGATGTGCGCAGCGGCAAGACCGACCTGCTCATCGGCACCCACCGGCTATTGAGCAAGGATGTGAAGTTCAGGGACTTAGGTCTGGTCATTGTGGACGAGGAGCAGCGCTTCGGCGTGGCTCACAAGGAAAAGCTCAAGGAAATCACCAAGGGCGTGGATGTGCTGACCCTTTCCGCCACGCCCATACCCCGGACGCTGAACATGGCACTCTCGGGCATACGGCAGCTCTCCGGTCTGGAGGAGCCGCCCCAGGGACGGCAGGCCGTGCGCACCTATGTGATGGAGCACGACTGGCCCACCCTCTGCGATGCCATGCGCCGGGAGCTCATGCGCGGCGGACAGGTCTACTATCTCCACAACCGGGTGGAGAACATCGAGCAGACCGCCCTGCGCATCTCCAAAATGCTGGACGGGGCCAGCGTGGGCGTGGCTCACGGCAAAATGAGCGAGGAGCAGCTCTCCTCCGTCATGGACGATATGGTGGAGGGGCGCGTGCAGATTCTGGTCTGCACCACCATCATCGAAACGGGCATTGACATTCCCAATGTAAACACCCTCATCATCGAGGATGCCGACCGTCTGGGTCTGGCTCAGCTCCACCAGATTCGAGGCCGTGTGGGACGCTCCAGCCGCCGGGCCAGCGCCTATCTGACCTACCGGAAGGACAAGGTTATCACCGAGATTGCCGAGAAGCGCCTGAGCGCCATCCGGGAGTTTGCGGAGTTCAACGCCGGCTTCCAGATCGCCATGCGGGATCTGGAGATTCGCGGCGCGGGCAATATCTTAGGCGCGGAGCAGTCCGGTCACCTCATCGATGTGGGCTATGATCTCTATCTCAAGCTCCTCAACGAGGCCGTGGCCGAGGAGAAGGGCGAGGTAGCGGAAAAGCGCGCCGAGTGCTCCGCCGACCTGACCGTGTCCGCCTTCATCCCGGAGGTCTATGTGCCCTCCGCCGAGCAGCGCATGGATATCTACCGCCGCATCGCCCTCATCCGCAATCAATCCGATGCCGACGATATGACCGATGAGCTCATCGACCGCTTCGGGGAGCCCCCGGCAAGTGTGCTGACGCTCATCCGTGTGGCGCTTCTCCGCTCGCAGGCCGCGCCCCTGGGCATTACGGACATCTCCCAGAAGGGCGGCGTGCTGCGCTTCATCATCCCGGACTTTTCCATGGAGCGGGTCAGCACCCTCTACGCAAGACCGGAGATGAAAAACCGCCTGAAGGTGGACGCGGGCAAGGTTCCCGCGCTGAATATCAGAATCCTCCCCAACCAGAGCGTTCTGGACTGCGCCGAGCAGTTTGTGAGCGCCTGGGGAGAGAGCCGGTGAAACACATCTCCCTCATCTGAGGGAGCCGAGAGAAGAAGGCTCCCTCTGCGAGGGAGCTGCCCCAGTGCGTACACTGGGGCTGAGGGAGAGAGAATCTTTTGAGCTGTTTCGTAGACGATCCCTCCCTCAGTCTCGCTGCGCGAGCCAGCTCCCTCATCTGAGGGAGCCGAGAATAAATTCAAAATTTTTAACATAAGGAGAAACAAACCCATGAAAAAAGCCCTATCCCTGCTGCTGTGCGCCGTGCTCATGCTGAGTCTCTGCGCCTGCAGTGCTGCCGAGACCCAGACGGCTGTCGCTGCGACTGCCGCCGAAACCGAGAGTACCATTCTGGATGCCGAGCAGGGCCAGATTCTGCTCTCTGCCCTGGCTGAGAAGTATGACCCGGACGCCGTGGTTCTCAAGGCCAACAGCACCGAAATCCCCTGGAGTGTGTTCTACTACTACATCGAGAGCAATCTTACCAACTTCCTCTACTACGGCGCTCTGCCCACCGACTACAGCGCCGATGTGGGCGACGGTCTGACCATGGACAGAGCCCTGCTGGAGAATGTGGAGGAGTATGTCCGCAGCCTGACGGCCGGCGCCGAGCACTCCACTCTCAGCGCGGAGGAGCTGGAAGCCGACTTTGCCGCCTACTGGGATCAGCTTGTGGACGCCTATGGCAGTGAAGCAACGCTGATGCAGGATGTGAAGGCCTCCGGCTACACCAAAAACTCCCTGAAGTACTTCTACACTACCAACAACCAGATGCAGGATGCCTTCGAGCACGCCTACGGCGAGGACTACGCCGATCTGAGCGATGAGATGGTCGCCCGGTGGGTGGAGGATAACGGCTATGTCCGCGCCAAGCACATCCTCCTGATGACCAACGACGAGACCCTCACCGAGGAGGACAAGGCCGAGAAGAAGCAGCAGCTGGAGGACATCCGCACCGAGCTTCTGGCCATCGAGGACGATGCAGAGCGCGAGGCCGCCTTTGACGACAGGATGAGCATCTACAGCGAGGACAGCGGCCTGATGATGTACCCTGACGGCTATGTGTTCACCTCCGGCAGCATGGTGCAGGAGTTTGAGGATGCCGCCTTCGCGCTGGAAGACTACCAGCTCAGCGAGGTGGTGGAGACCTCCTACGGCTACCACCTGCTCATGGGTCTGCCCGTGGAAAAGGACAATGTTGTGGAGTATGACAGCTCCTACAATGCCGTTACCGTGGGCAACACCGTGGCCAACGAGGACTTCACCGACAAGCTCAGCACCTGGTCTGAGGATGTGACCATCGAATATACCGATGCCTTCAAGGGCTTCACCATCCAGAGCCTCTTCGAGAACTATCAGTCTGTGCTGGACAAGTATTCCACCCTCCTCAGCGGTGACGGCATGGGCAGCGACGGCAAGCTCCATGTGTATCCCTACGGCGCTGCGGAGGAATGCGACACCTCCGACTCCGCCTTCATTGAGGCTGCCCGCTACTATGAGAGCGGCCATCTGATCCTGACTATTGACGGCAGGGATGTGGCCTTCTGCAATGTGCCCGCCAGACTGTGGGAGCAGTTTAAGCAGAGCGATGTGAAGGGCACCTTCTACAAGAAGTACCTCAAGGGCAACGCCCTCTACGAAATCCCCGGTACCCCCGCCGGCAAGGAAGTTGTCACGGTGGTGGAGGAGTAATTCCAACGCCATACGCAAGGGCTGCCTGAAAGTCCCATTCAAGGCTCCCTCTGCGAGGGAGCTGCCCCAGTGCGCTCACTGGGGCTGAGGGAGAGAGGTTCTTTTGAGCTGTTTCATAGACGATCCCTCCCTCAGTCTCGCTGCGCGAGCCAGCTCCCTCATCTGAGGGAGCCAAGAAAGGGTCTAGTAGCACTTTCACAGCAATGACAGGCTTTTTTTACAGCCCCACCTTCTCCTTTCAAAAAGAGAAGGCTTTGCAGCGCAAAACCCATAAAAAAATCGCTCCGGAAAACCGGAGCGATTTTTTATGTTGCGGGTAAGCTGAATTACTTCAGGTTGCCCAGATCAGTGACGGTGCAGTTGGTGGTGGCGGGCATGGTCTCGATGCCGTTGTCCACAGTGATCTCACCCTTGAACATGGAAGCCACGAGAGCGGCGTAGTCATCAGCGGTGAAGCCCTCAGCAAACTGAGTGGTCATGGGGATCTGAACGTAGTTCTCTTCGGGGTTCTCGGACACGAGACCCAGAGTGGCAACCTGGCCGCCCTGGAAGGTGCCGCTCTGAACAGCGGTGAGGAGAGTCTTCACGGTGGCAGCAAGACCCTTCATAGCGGAAGTGACGGTCATGCCTTCGCCGTAAGCAGCGTCGATGTTGAAGCTCTGGTCCACGTCAACGCCGATGACCTTGCCGTTGACCTTGGCAGCAGCCTCGGCAGCGGAGGAGTAGATGCCGCCGCCGCAGGCGAACACGACCTGCGTGCCGGCCTCGTACCAGGTATCCATGGCAGCGGTGATGTCAGCGTCGCCGAAGAACTGGTTGCCGTAGGCGTAGTTCATCTCAACGGTCTTGTCGAGCTCCTTGGCAGCAGCGTCAGCGCCCTGCACGAAGCCGAAGCCGTAGCGGACAACAGCGGGAACAGCCATGCCGCCCAGGAAGCCGAGCTTCTCGTAGCCGAGCTTCACGGCAGCGTAGCCGGCCATGTAGCCGCAGAGCTCTTCCTGGTAAACAGCGGAGTAGAGGTTGGCGGGGATGGCACCCTCGTAGCCGAGGTCGTACTCGGACACGTCAAGGGCGATGAAGGTGACCTCGGGGTACTCTTCAGCAGTGGCCTTGATGGCGGGAGCGAAAGCGTAGCCGGGCATAACGACAACGTTGAAGTCCTCGTCGATGGCCATCTCGATCATGGCGATACGGTCGTCGTCAGAGTCGGAAGCGGGCTTGTAGTACTTGAAGTTGATGCCGTTGGCCTCGCAGTATTCCTTGCAGGCTTCGTAGGTGGTCTGGTTGAAGGACTGGTCGGTGATGTCGCCGTAGTCGGTGATCATGGCAACAGCCATCTCAGCGGGCTCCTCGACGGGCTCCTCAGCGGGAGCTTCCTCGGCGGGAGTTTCTTCGGCGGGAGCCTCAGCAGCGGGTTCCTCGGTCTTGGTCTCTTCCTTGGTGCTGCCGCAGGCGCACAGGGAAAGAACCATGCACAGGGAGAGCAGAAGAGCAATGATCTTCTTCATTTGTGTATTTTTCCTCCTTAAAATTTGTCCCGGATTTATCCGTGGACACATATAGTGAGTATATCACGAATGCCGCAGAATGCAAGAGAGGAAACGGTTACAATTTGAGTTTTTTCGAGGGAAGACCTCTCCCGCCGCTGCGCGGCACCCTCCCCAAAGGGGAGGGCAAGGCTCAGTCGTCGTCCACCATGGCCCAGTAGCTCACATAGGCGGCCTCGTCGTCCATGTTGCAGCCCAGCCGGTAGACCTTCACGGCCTCCAGCCCCCGGATGAGCGCCTCCTCCTCGGCGCGGGTGGCGGCGATGGTATGGTTGGTCTGCTTCATGATATCGTCAATGGCCTCGTCCACGGTGACGCGTTGGATCACATTTTTGGCGTTGCGTCCCAGCATACACACGGCCTTGAGGGGCAGCGTCTCGTTGACGCCCAGACACTCCTTGCCCTGCCAGGGACAGCCGTTTACGCTGATGCCCTCCTCGGTGAAGCGCAGCAGGGGCTTATCGCCGTTGAGCACATAGCTGCCGGGGAAGAGCCGCAGCCACTTATTAATATGGAAGGACTTGCCCACGCCGGAGCTGGCGGAGAAGAGATAGACCTCCCCCCGGAAGGCGATGGCGGCGGAGTGGAACAGGCAGATTCTGTAGGGCCAGAGCTTAATCATGCACTGGCGGCCCAGATTCAGAACCTCCAGATACTCGATGGTGTAGTTCCGGGGCGGGATGTGCTTTTTGGCCTCGGCCTCCAGATTCCAGCGATCCTCGTCCTGAATGTCCTTTTCCGTGACGGTGATGTAGATTTCGGGCTCGTCGTCGGTGATGTAGTCCTTGCAGAAATCGCGGGTGTACTCGTAGTTTACGGTGGCGTGGATGGCAACGCCCGCCAGCGTCATGGTAAATTCGACCATAGTCCTTCTCCTTATATAGTGTTGATGAAAGCCGTCTTCTTGCCTTCCGTTCCCCTCACAGGGCTCGGCCTCCCGGACGAGCCGCGTCTCTTACGCCTGAGCTTCCCTTGCGATGCGCTTTTTCCAGCAGCGGTGGCACATGGCCAGGTAGCTGTCGTTGCCGCCCAGCATGACCTGAGCACCCTCGGTGACCACCTTGCCATCGAAGATGCGGGCGTTGACCGTGGCCTTGGCGCCGCAGTCGCAGATGGTCTTGATCTCGGTGATGGAATCGGAGAGCTCCATGAGCCGCGCCGAGCCGGGGAAGAGCTTTGTGCGGAAGTCGGTGCGCAGACCGAAGCAGAGCACGGGAATGTCGTCCTCGTCCACCAGAGTGCGGAGCTGATCGATCTGCTCGGGGGTGAAGAACTGAGCCTCGTCGGCGATGATCACGTCCGTTTTGCCCATGGCCCGCCAGCGCTGCGCCACATCGTCCCCGGCGGCGATGACGGTTGCCTCTGCGCTGAGACCCACCCGGGAGCGCAGGGTGGCCACGCCGTCCCGGTCGTCCAGAGCGGGCTTGATGAGCCAGACCTTCATGCCCCGTTCCTCGTAATTGAATCTGGTGATGAGCGCCTGGGCGGTTTTGCTGGAGCCCATGGCTCCGTATTTGAAATAAAGCTTGGCCATTGTGTTCGATTCCTTTTTGTATTGTTGGGAGGCACGGTCTCCCGGCCATGCCGAAAGCCTGCGAGTCCTGCTTTGCCCGGATAAAACGGACATTGCTCCTGTCCCACGCGGCTCGTCCGGAGGCCGAGCCCTACGGGGGAAATAAAGTCTCCCTTGCCTTCCCCTTTGGGGAAGATGCCGCCGCAGCGGCGGAAGAGGTGCCTTCCTCTTTCATATTTTACCCCATCTTCCCATTCTTCGCAAGGAAAAGCTGAAAAAAGTTCAAAAGGCTCTTGTTTGTTGCAAATTTGCGTGATATGATTCAATCGGCTCCTGACGGGGTCTAAGAAACAAATTTTTTGGAGGAAAGACAAACATGAAGCGTACCTTCGCACTGCTCCTCGCTCTGTGCATGGTTCTCTCCCTCTGCGCCTGCGGCGGCACCAAGACCGAGACCAAGGCTGCCGAGACTCAGACTGCCGAGACCAAGACCGAGACTGCCCCTGCTGCCGTCAATGACGACATCGTGATCCTCTACACCAACGACATCCACTGCGGCGTGGAAGAAGGCCTCGGCTACGAGGGCGTCGCCGCTGTCAAGAACGGCCTGGAGGCCGCCGGCAAGACCGTTCTGCTGGTCGACTGCGGTGACCATTCCCAGGGCGGCACCATCGGCACCCTGTCCAAGGGCGAGTACATCATCGACATCATGAACGAGGTCGGCTACGCTCTGGCCATCCCCGGCAACCATGAGTTCGACTACGGCATGGAAAAGTTCCTTTCCAATGTGGAGCGCGCCAACGCCCAGTATCTCTCCTGCAACTTCGTCGACGCTGAGGGCAAGGCCGTTCTCGAGCCCTACGCCGTCATCGAGGTCAACGGTGTGAAGCTCGGCTTCGTGGGCATCTCCACGCCCGAGACCGTTACCAAGTCCAACCCCAGCAACTTCCAGAACGAAGCCGGCGAGTACATCTACTCCTTCTGCCAGGACACCACCGGCGAGAAGCTCGCTGCTGCCGTGCAGAGCGCTGTTGACGCTGTCCGTGCCGAGGGCGTTGACTATGTGATCGCCCTGGCTCACCTGGGCATCGACACCGAGTCCTCCCCCTGGATGTCCACCGAGATCATCACCGCCACCACCGGTATTGATGTGGTTCTCGACGGTCACTCCCACTCCACCATCGAAGGCGACAAGGTCAAGAACGCTGAGGGCAAGGAAGTCCTCCTTACCTCCACCGGCACCAAGCTGGCCGCTCTGGGCTGCCTGACCCTCAACGCCGACGGCTCCTTCAGCTCCAAGCTCATCGACAACAAGGCTGTTGCCGACAAGGTCGACGAGATCAACGCCGAGTTTGAAGAGCTCCTCAACACCGTTGTGGCCCACACCGATGTGGACCTCATCACCAAGAACCCCGAGACCGGCGACCGCGTGATCCGTTCTCAGGAGACCAACCTGGGCGATCTCTGCGCCGATGCCTACCGTGCCATGTCCGGCGCTGATGTGGCCGTTGTCAACGGCGGCGGCATCCGTGCCGACATCCCCGCCGGCGACATCACCTACGGTCAGATTATCACCGTGCACCCCTTCGGCAACGAGATGTGCATGGTCGAGGTCACCGGTCAGGAGCTGGCTGACGCTCTCGAGCTCTCCGCCAAGTCTCTGCCCGGCGAGTTCGGCGGCTTCCTGCAGGTCTCCGGCATGACCTTCACCATCGATATGAGCGTGGAGTCCACCGTGGTTCTCGATGAGAACTCCTCCTTCGTGGAGGTCGCCGGCGAGCGCCGCGTGAAGGACATCATGATCGGCGGCGAGCCCATCGATCTGGAGAAGACCTACACCCTCGCCTCCCACAACTTCAAGCTCAAGTCCGGCGGCGACGGCTACGGTATGTTCAAGGACAACAACTTCCTCCTTGACTGCGTCATGATCGACAACCAGGTCCTCATCAACTACATCGTTGAGAAGCTCAACGGCAGCGTTGGCGAAGACTACGCCGACATCTGGGGCCAGGGCCGCATCACCATCATCAACGGCTAAGCTCCTATCCCCCACATACAGCAGCAGCCCGCACCGAAAAGGTGCGGGCTGTTATTTATATTCTCTCCTGAGCGGCGATGTCCGCGTCTACGATTTCCTCACCGCTTCTGTCCACCAGCTGGGTCTTGCTCTGCTCGCTGAGACCGTTGTCGATCACGCAGTTCATATCGCAGGTGCTGCACGCGTCCAGCTCCTCCTTGCTGACCCTGCCGTCCCGGTAATCCCGGACAATTTTGTTCTCATACATGGAGTAGCGTCCGCCGAAAATGCTTCTGAGCTTGTGGGTAAAGACCCACCAGGCCGGCTTCCAGATATACTTGTGCATGGCCGGGGACACAGAGCCGATCATCCAGCAGTCCCGATCGCAGCAGCGCACCTTTGCGCGTACCTGTTCGGCTTCCTTGCTGTTCCACAGCTCGTCCCAGCTCTGGGTATTCAGATTGCCCATGACTTCCTTCTCCTTGGTGCCGTTGCAGGGCATCACATCGCCGTAGGGGTCGATGAAGAAGGTATCAAAGCTCATATCGCAGGGCAACAGACGCTTCTGGCCGTAGATGTAGTTGATCAGACCGTGGTTGAAGTAGGCGCGGAACCACTTCTTCGGGCTGCGGCTGCGCAGAAGCTCGTTTACCAAATCCTCAAAATGCTTTGCTACCATGGGACGGTCGTGGATGATGTTCTTTGCTTCCACAAAATAGAAGCTGTTATGGAGGGAGGCGGTGGCGAACTCCATACCCATTTCATCGGAAATCCGATAGAGGGGCACCAGATCGGGGGCGTTCTTATCCTGCACGGTCATGCCGAAGCCCACATCCTTCATGCCCATCTCCCGCAGAGTCTTCAGGGTCTGATAGCCCCGCTGATAGCCGTTTTCCAGTCCGCGGATGGCGTTGTTGGTGTCCTCCAGACCCTCAATGGAGATGCGGATGCCCACCTGGGGAAATTCCTTTGCCAGCTCCACAATGCGCTCGGTGAAAAAGCCGTTGGTGGAGATGACAATGCGGTCACTCTTCTTATACAGCTCCCGGACGATATCCTTCAGGTCGGTGCGGATAAAAGGCTCGCCTCCGGTGATGTTGGTGAAGTACATGGGCGGCAGCTTGCGGATGGTTTCAAGGGTGAGCTCCTCCTCGCTCTTCGAGGGAGCCTTGTAGCGGTTGCACATGGTGCAGCGGGCGTTGCAGCGATAGGTGACAATGACAGTGCCGTTGAGTTTCCGTTCCATAACCACTTTATTGAATCCCCCTGAAATCGAATTTCCATTTTGTGTAAATTACTCTCGCAGGAATAGTACAGAGGCAAACCAGCCATTTCTGATTGGCATCTTTGATGAGCTGAGCGGTGCTTCTGCCGGCAAACCAGCCGTAGATCATATACTGAAGGGCGCATTTCGTTCGGAACTTCAGATTGATATCCGAATACAGGTATCCGTTTGCCCGGGTCATACAGCCTTTGGGTGACTTTATATTGTTCTTCCTTCGGCTTTTCATCAGTCCGTTTTCAAGATATTCACCGATGTATATGGCTTTGTTGATGTGCACCATTCTGTATTTTCTGGCCATCTGAACCCACACAACATCCTCACCGAGGAAACGCTCCCCTCAAATTCCGGGAAGGGGAACTCTCTGAGACAGGAAGTAAAAAAGACATCGGCTTTATTGGCGTTCGTATCGTGTCCATTGATTCTGCACTCAATAAAAGTTGCGAGCTTTTCATCCGGGGTAAACGGTTTCCCGTTAATTCTTCCGTCAGGGTATCTCCTTAAAAATGAGAAGCCGCAAATATCGGAATCTTTATATTTTCCATAATATTCCAATACGGTCTGTATGGCATCATCGGTCAGAGTGTCGTCGGAATCGACGATAAAGGTCAGCGGTGTCTGAATACGCGGATCCCCAGATTCAGGGCGGTGTGCTTTCCGCCGTTTACTTTTTTGAGATACCGGATGGGGAAGCTGCTTTCGCGTCTCAGGGCAGCAACCACTTCTTCAGTGTTATCCGTGCTGCTGTCGTCCACAATCAGCCATTCAAACTCGTGGCAGGTCTGGACGAGCAGAGAACCGTATAAGTCCTTCAGGTTTGGAGCCCTGTTATAGGCGGGCGTGATAACGGTGAGAGTTTTCGGCATAGTCAGTCCGCGCAATAGATCTTCATCAGTTTCTCATAGTACCTGTCAATGGTGTCAAAGCGGATGTCCCGGCAGTTTTCGCTGTATTCCGCGGCTTTGCTGCCCATTTCTGCAATCTTTGCCTTCAGGGCTTCCTTATTTCCGCTCTCGAATAAGTCGCCGGTCTCACCGGGGCGGATCAGCTCCGGAATGCCGCCGATATCCGCGCCTAATACCGGTGTGCCGTACATCTGGGATTCCATCACGGAGAAGGGGCAGTTCTCGTAGCACTCGGAGGGATATACCGAAAACCGGGCTTCCCGGATCAGGGTTTCCAGGGCCTCGCCGCTCTGAAAGCCCACATTCCGAACATTGGGCACGGCGTTGACCTCTGCCTCCAGGGGGCCGTTCCCGGCAAAGACGAAGGAGATATCCGGCAGCTCCCGGCAAACCTGCAGCAGGGTGCGTATGCCCTTTTCTTCTGAAAAGCGTCCGAAATAAAGAATGTAATTCTTCTTTCTGACGCTTTTCCACTCCGGCTGCTCAACGAAGTTGTGGAGGGCAATTGTCTTTTCCGCAAGGACAGGATTGCGATCCAGCTTTCCCTGAAGAAATTCGGAGCAGCAGATGATCGTGTCGATATTGCGATAAACTCCCTTGCGCTGCCAAAAATACGCCTCTGCGCTGCCGATGGCCGATTTAGCCGCAGAGCCGTGGATGCATTTGCCTTTGAAGCAGTTGAGAAAGCTGCCGTCCAGACATTTTTCGCAGTTTTCGCCGCTGTTGGGATTCTTGCACATATGGTTGGGACAGACAAGCTGAGGGTCGTGGGCAGTGTAGACGATGCGGCAGCTTCTGTGGTTTTCCTCCCGCCATTTGCAGATTGCCGGGATCACAGAGGGCGTGAGCTGGTAATTGAAGTTATTCAGGTGGCACACATCCGGCTGAAAATCCTCCAGCACCTGCCGGAGCTTCGCGCGGGCTTCCCTACTGTAGATGGTTCTGATGGGATAGCTCAGCTTGGAGAGTATGGAACCCCCGTGGAAATCCATCTCGGAGGTATAGGCATTGACCCGGTTACCCACGCAGCGCCCTTCGTGCTCCATGCCGAAGTATTCCACCTGATGACCCATGCAGCGCAGATAGTTGCCCAGTTTGAAAATATAGGTCTCCGACCCACCATTGGGGTAGAGAAATTTATTGATTATCAGAATCTTCATCGGTACAGCTCCAGCGTCCTTTCTACCACATCGTCCCAGTTGAATTTTCCGCAGATATACCCGGCTGCGTCCCGCTTATAACCCTCCACCTGCGCAGGATCGTCGCAGAGTCTTTGCAGCATCGCACGAAGCTCTTCCGTGTCGCCCTTGCGGAACTGCAGGGCCTTCTCCCCAGTCACCTCAGCGCACTCGGCAATATCAGAGGTGAGGCAGCAGTTGCCGTAGCTCATGGCCTCCAGCAGGCTCAGGGGCATACCCTCCAGATCGGAGGGCAGGGTGTAAATATAGGCGTTGCTGTAGAGCTCGCCTAAAAGCTGCCCCTGCACAAAGCCTGTGAAGAGGATGCGCTCATCCCCGGCTGCAAGAGAGCGAAGCTCCGCGGCATAGCTGTCGGTATCACTGCCGCCGCCGGCGATCACCAGCCTTTTGTCGGTATTGACCTTCCCGTAGGCTTCGATAAGGTAGTGGATGCCCTTTTCGGGCACCAGTCTGCCCAGATAGAGAATATAGCCGTCCTTCTCCAGACCGTATTTCTCACGGATGAGCCGGGGCGCGAGGATTTCAGGCGCTCTTACGCCGTTGGGAATATAGACCGTATCCCGGCCGTATTTCTCTTTGAAATAGCGCTGCACCCCTTCCGAGAGGACAATGATGCTATCTGCAAAGCGGACGGCATTTTTCTCCCCGGCCAGAATATACGCCGAGGCAAAGCGGCCCCATTTGGCCCGCTGATGATCCAGCCCGTGAACGGTAACGATGACCTTTTTCCCAAAGAGCTTCGGCAGAGCGCAGAGGAACGCGGGACCCTCCGCGTGGATATGAACCACATCATAGCCTCCGAAGGCCGCTCGGAGGGAGGCAAAGAAGGAGGAGCTGACAGCCGCAAGCCCTTTGGCATCAAGGGTAAGAACCTCTTTGAGCGCCACGCCCCGGTACTCCGAGAGCCTTTCGCCGTCAAATTCGGCGCCTGCCACATTGTGCCCCCTGCGGTTATAGCACACAACGCTGTGACCTCTTGCGGCCATACCCGTGGCCAGCTCCGCCACCACGATCTCCACACCGCCCTCCCGGGAGGGGATGCGCTTGTGGCCGAACATGGCGATTTTCAGTTTATCTGACATAGGCTGAACTCCTCTCTGATGCGGTTTTTCCTGCGGCTTATACCGACAGCGGCCATCAGAGTTTCCAGGAAATATTGTCCGCTTCCGCAACGGTATCAGAGCGGATGTTTCGGCTTTCCGTTGGCGTGGGGTTAAAAGTCCTGCTGCTCTCACGGCGCTGTATTTCCGGAAGATATTTTTTATAGTATACAAAGGGCAGTGCCAGTGCAGCGTAGAGCAGATAACCGATTTCTGTGATCAGAGAAGAGTTATACACAAAATTGACGAGGATCACACCGCACAGGATCTGACCGAAGGAACCCACACCGTCCTTATCTCCGAAGCGGCGCTTCATGCGCGTAATCCAGAAGAACTCGCTCAGCAGGAAGATGCCGTAGCAGGTGATGCCCAGATAACCCGTCTGCAAAAACCACATCTGATGGGAGAACCAGCAGTAGTGGTAGGATCCGTATTTCAGATAAAAATCGCTGGTGAGAGCGGAAAAGGAGCTGTATTCGCAGTTTCCGAAGCCAAGCCCGAAAATGTTTTTGAAGAGTGAATTGCGGAACCAGAGCTGATTAATCTCAGAGAAAGCACCCAGACGGGAAATATTGTAGCCGCCGCCTGCGGCTCTACCCATGCCGAGGAATACCTTGACGCTGGAAAAAGAATCAGACCAGCTGGGGAAAAACAGCAGTAACAGGTATATGGACAGGATCAGACCGGCGGAAAAAACCAGAGCAAGAGAAAATGCTCTGAGCGTGGGGCGATTCACCAGAAAGGCACCGATGACGATCAGCGGGATTACTACATAGGAGACCTTCAGCTCTGCCATGGCGGAGAGCAACATGGAAGCAAAGCAGCTTGCGCCCATAAGGAAGAAGCTGGCGTTATTATGCAGATATTGCTCCACCATCAGAATGGTGACAATGCAGAGATAGGCAAACAGATAACCGTTGCAGCCGATGGCAGTGCCGAAAATACCCCCCACATTATCTCTCTCCTTATGGAGAAAAAAGAACTCGATGCATCCGATGATCAGATTCGGAATCTGCAGCCGGAGAAGCAGACGCACGAGTCTGTCGGCGGTGTCTTCCTCCCAGAATACGATCAGCGCAAAAAAGAAGGGTAGAAAGCGCAAACTGTTTCTGCTGCTCCAGAGCACAAGCTGCGGGGGAACAAGGTTCAGCAGCGCAGTGAGCCATGCTGCAAACGCCAGCAGCCCTGCGGCAGCAACCACACCCCTCAGACGGAGACGGCGCAGGGTATTCGCACTATCCCCATAGATCAGCAGAAAACAGCAGACCAGCAGATTCAGGATGTCAATTCCGTAGGATATGGCGGAAGGGAGTCCGAGATAATCCCGCAGAATATTGAAGAACAGCACATAGATCAGCTCTGCAAAAATGAGAGCGGTGCCAAAGCTTTTTTTCTGAAGCGTTATCATTCCGTTTTCCTCTTCAGTGCCACAAGAGCGTAGACCAGGGGGGAGAGTCTCATCTTCGCGGCGGCAAGCAGAATTTTTCTCATCGGCGAATCACCTTTTTTATTGGCTTCCTCTAAAATCTTTTGAAATCCGGGAGAGCGGACGATCTCCCGGATATACCCATAGCGCTCAGAGAGAGGCAGCTCGGCGCAGACAAAGGACTTCATACCGCCGATGAGATTGGAAAGAACAAAATAGGCCACTTGTGTTTTTACCGCTTGCGGATAGGCATTTTTGTCGCAGAGCGCTATGCTCTCTTTATACAGGAATAGATTAGAGGACAGTCTGTCACTGCGAAAGCTGTGGGAAAGGGAGCTGTCGTTGACACAGTAATGATAAAATGCTCTGGGCACAACGGCTACGCTTTCCACATTCGCATAAAGCGTAAGGAGAGAAAAAGCGTCCTCAGAGAGATATTCCCGCTCGGAGACAAAGTGCCAGCCGCTTTTGCGGAGCAGCTCCGCAGCATACATACAGGTGCAGGCACTGGTAAGCAGACCGTAGGATTTCCCCGTTTCGGGGTGGGGGCCGAAGAGCGCGGGCAGAACAATCTCCCGAACCTCCCTGCCGCAGTACAGAGCTTTTTCCGTACTCGGAACCTGCGTTTCCGTGATCTGTCCCTCCCGGGATACCTTGCTGTAGCCGAAGAGCACCAGCTCTGCCCCTGTAGCTGTGGCGGTATTGTAAAGAACCTCCACAGTATCCCGCTCTACATAGTCATCGCTGTCGAAAAAGAGAATATACTCGCCCCGGGCGTTGTCGATACCGGTGTTGCGGGCCATGCCCAGTCCGGCGTTCTGCTTGTGGATTACCCGGATGCGCGGATCCCGCTGCGCCCAGCCGTCGCAGATCTCGCCGCAGGAGTCGGGGGAGCCGTCATCCACAAGGATGATCTCCAGCTTCTCGTAGCTTTGTGCGACAACGCTCTCGATGCAACGATCCAGATATTTTTCCACCTTATAAATCGGCAGTACGACCGTTACCAGACCTTCGACCATGATGACTCTCCTTGCGGTTATATCTGAAATAAAAATGAATAAAAAAATCCCTTTGAACTTTTTTCAATATCTTTTACATTTTATCATTTTCCGGGAAAGATATCAACTGCAAAAACCCCGATTTTTCTTCGACCCGGTTCAAAATTATTCTAAAAAAAGCGTTGAACTTCTGCGGAAGATTTGCTACAATAAAGTGTGCACACGAATCGATTTTTGAGATTTTTCCAGAGAGAGTAAAAACGGAGTTTTATTATGTGGCAGGAAGAAAAAAACGCTTACAAAAACAGAAACCGCATTCTGGCCGGACTGTGTCTGCTGGTTGCCCTGAGCTTGCTCATCGCCATGGTCTTCACCCGGAAAAAGACCAAACAGGAGGAGGCGCTGCTCAAAGAAGAATATCTCAAGCAGCAGGATAGTCAGACCCTTGCCAGACAGTCCGCGGTGGAGGAGATCGAAGCAGAGTACCGGAAGGATCTGGACACCGTGGCGCAGTATCTGCCCGGCATCGTCTGCTGGGGCGATACCCTTACCGCAGGCTCCTCCGGCAGCGTTTCCTACCCCCTGATTCTCCAGCGCTGCCTCGATACCTATATCTGCGACATTTATGACTTCCGCTCCACCATCAAGAATGCGTCGGAGTATTCCCGCCTGGACTGGGAGTCCTATACCGTCAGCATTCCCGTGGTGAACATGGGCGTGATCGATGAAGACACCAACACCGTTCTGGGTCGCAGCGGCGTGGTTCCCTTCGTGCTGGAAAAGGGCGTGACCATTCCCGCCGAAACCGAACCGGTGGAGATCCGGATCATCAGCCAAAACGGCGAGGATGTTACCCCCCTCAAGGGCGGCAACGGCGGCGTGAATGATGTCAGCATTGACGGCATTGCAGGCACCATCACCCTCGAAACCGATGCCACCCACGGCTCCGGTCACAGAATGCACTACTACTTCACCCGCAGCGAAGCCGGAAGCGCGGTTTCCGTGGCAGCCAAAACCCCCATCATTACCGCTGCATCGGATATGTACAAGGATTATTTCCACATTGTCTGGATCGGCACCTACGGCGGCTACGATAATTCCACTGAGCTGGTGGAGCAGATCAAGACGCTGCTGGCCCGTCAGACCAATTGTACCGACTGCTATCTGGTTCTGGGTCTTTGCTACAGAAACGGCTGGAAGGACACCAGCTCCCTCGATAACGTCATGATCCAGGCCTTCGGTGATCACTACATAAACGTCCGCAAATACCTCTGCTCTGACGGTATGGCAGACGCCCAGCTGAACATTACGGACGATGATGAGTATTCCGCTTCCCATGAGATTGTTCCGCCCAGCCTGCGCAGCTCCAACGGCGATGCGGGACTGAGCGCCAAGGCCTATACGCTGATTGGTAAGCTCGTCTATGACCGAATGGAGAAAATGGGCTATCTCCGGGAGATCACCGATGAGCTCGGCATTGAAGAGGTTCGGAAGAATCTGCTGAAGGATAATCCGGACTATTTTGTCAACATCATGAAAAACTGGTAATTCTGTGAGCCGGCTCAGTCGGCTCGGATAGGGGAAACAAGATGTCAAATAAACGCGATGAAGAGGTTCTTCGGATTGATTTTGCAAGTCTTTTCAGAGTTCTGTGGAATAATGCGCTGGTCATTGTCCTTATAGCGCTGCTCAGCGGTGCGGCCGCATTTACCTATACAAGGCTGTTTGTTACGCCCAAGTATGAGGCTGTGGCGTCCATGTATGTTAATAACAGCTCCTTTACCTTTGGCGCCACAAGCTTCTCCATCTCTTCCTCGGAATTACAGGCGTCCAATTCTCTGGTGGATACATATATCTATCTTCTCTTTTCCCGCACCACGCTGGAGTCGGTGATTGCCGACACGGGAGTTGACTACGATTATCAGGAGATGAAAGGGGGCATTGTCAAGGCCGAAGGCGTTTCCAACACCGCCGCCTTTGAGGTAACGGTCACCAGCTCCAGCCCTCAGGAGGCCGAGCTGATTGCCAATTCCATTGCCAGGATTCTGCCGGAGCGTATCTCGGAGACCGTTGACGGTACCTCTGTGCGTATTGTTGACTATGCCATTATCCCTGCTAAAAGGTCCTCTCCCAGCTACACCAAGGTTGTTGTGATTTCTACGGTTCTTGCCGGTATGCTTGCCTGCGCGGTGGTGGCGCTTCTTTCCCTGGTTGGCGATGCCCGGCTGGATATACTCCGTTCTGCCGATGACATTACAGAGGCTTACCCCCGCCTGCACATTCTCGCGGTGATTCCCGATATGAGTATGCCGGAGAAAAAGGGCGCTTACGATTATTACTCAAGCTATTACGGCCCCGGACAGAGCACAACGAAAACCGGGAAAAAGAAGGGGGGAAAATAAACCATGCCTAAAGAAACCACACCCGTTCCCGGCTACTTCTGCGAGAACATGACCTTTGCCGCACGGGAGGCCATGAAGAAGCTCAGAACCAATACCACTCTCGTTCTTCCCAAGACGGATGCCTGCAAGATTATCGGCGTAACCAGCTCTCAGGCCGGCGAGGGCAAGAGCTCCACCATCATCAATCTGGCTTATTCCTTTGCCGAGCTGGGAAACAAGGTTCTGGTCGTCGACTCTGACCTGCGCCGCCCCTCCATCGCCGATAAGCTGGAGCTTACCTCCGAGATCGGTCTGGGCGATCTGCTCACCGATAATGACGATATCTCCTCAGCCATCCAGCGCTATCAGGATTCCACCGGCAAGGCGGGCTTTGATCTGATCTGCGGCAAGGGCTACTTTGAAAACGCCAGCGAGCTGCTCTCCTCCCGCCGCTTCACCTCGCTGCTGAATATGCTGATTAAGGCTTACGAGTATATTCTCATCGACCTGCCGCCTGTTTCAGCGGTTATCGACGCCGTTGTGGTCGGTAAGCACACCGACGGTCTGATCGTGGTGGTCAGAGAGAATAAAATCCCCCGCAAGCAATTCGAAAACTGCATCAGCCAGATTGAGTTTGCCAATATCAAGATTCTGGGTGTGGTTGTGAACGGCTCTACCTCCGGCGCAGGGAAAAAATACCAGTATCAGTATAACTCTTATGGGTCTTACGGCTATTACGGCCACAAATAAGCTCTGCCCCCATTTCTCCTTTTAAGAGAAAGGAAATAAACCTTGTACACACACAATATAAACAACAGAATTGTGCGCATCGATATTTTCCTTATCGATTTGCTGTGTCTGTGCCTGACCTCCCTTCTGGCCTATCAGCACGGCGGCTTTGCGGTGGACAAGTTTGAGCTTGCGGAGCTCAGCGGACTGCTGATGGTGATGGCGCTTTCCAATGCCCTCAGTGCTATGCTGCTCTCCTCCTATGCCGACTTCCAGTTCCGCGGCTACTATCTGGAGTTCTCTGCTCTTTTCAAGCAGAATCTGCCTGTTTTTGCACTGGGCATCATTTATCTTTTCTCTCTGGGTCGGATTGTGTCCTTTCCCTGGCTCGGCGGTTTTCTGTGGGCTGTTTTCTATCTTTCTGTTGACTACCTGTGTCGGATACTCTGGAAAAGATCGGTCTATGTCAAGCGGGCTTATGCCTCTCCCCGCTCCCTGCTGATCGTTACCGATCAGGCCAGCCTTGGAGAGGTTGAGGAAAACATCGGTCGCCTCGGCGTTTATCCTTTCCGAATCTGCGGCTTCTGCATTATGGATGCGCCTTCGCCTGTGGTGGAGTTCCACGGACACAGTGTGGTCTGCGAGATTGACGATCTCACCGACTATGTCTGCCATAGCTGGGTTGACGATGTTCTGGTCGTCAGCCAGAATCAGGATGCCTTTTTCCGCAATATCCTTACGGAGCTGTCGGAGGCCGGCGTTACCATTCACACGGTGGTCTTCAAGCCCAGGGAAATGCTCAGTCAGAAGCACTTTGTGGAAACCCTCGGCGGCTTTGATGTGATGACCTCCTGCATGAACGAGGCCAGGATCTCCGATGTGGTTCTTAAGCGCGCGGTAGACATTCTGGGCGCTCTGGTGGGCTGTTTCGTTACCTTGATTCTCACGCTGATTCTCGGGCCGCTTATTAAGCTCAAGTCACCCGGGCCCATTTTCTTCAAGCAGAAGCGGGTGGGCAGAAACGGCAAAATTTTCAATCTCTATAAGTTCCGCTCCATGTATCCGGATGCGGAGGAGCGCAAAAAGGAATTTCTCGCCGCCAACCGCGTCAGCGACGGGCTGATGTTTAAGATGGACTTCGATCCCCGCATCATCGGCAACGAGATTCTCCCTGACGGCACAGAGAAAACCGGTATCGGCAACTTTATCAGGGTCACTTCTCTTGATGAGTTTCCCCAGTTTTTCAATGTGCTCAAGGGCGATATGAGTCTGGTGGGTACCCGCCCGCCCACGCTGGATGAGTGGGAGAAATACGCCCCCCATCACCGGGCGCGACTGGCCATCAAACCCGGCATTACCGGTATGTGGCAGGTCAGCGGCCGCAGCAAGATCACCGATTTCGAGGAGGTTGTCGCCCTCGATACCAAATACATCAACGAGTGGTCCATAGGTATGGACATCAGGATTCTGCTGAAAACCATTGTCGTGCTCTTTCGCAGAGACGGAGCCATGTAAAAATTACGAGGCTGTAAAAATACTCCCTGTCATTGCGAACCAGTCCGCAGACTGGTGTGGCAATCCGCTTCTTTTCCTGCATGATTGCAGAATTCCGAAAGAAAAACGGATTGCCACGTCGCTACGCTCCTCGCAATGACAGGCTTTTTTTACAGCCTCGTTTTTTATTCCCGATAATAGTCCAGCAGCTCCTCCACATGGCGCTCCAGGCGTTCCAGACTGCCTGCAAAGCCCGCTTCTTCAATCACTCTCGCGGCGTGAGCCAGATTCTGGGGTCGGCTGTCCACATTGTGGCAGTCGGAGCCGAGAAACTGGATGCGATTGGCGGCGAGATAGCCAAGGGCAGAGCTCCGTCTTGCCCGGTCCAGAAAGGCCCCTGCGTTGAACTGCACGAGCATTCGCCTTCCCCGCAGCTGATCCATCAGCGTTTCGTCCTGAAGATAGGCCATATAACGGTCCACGTGTGCCAGTACCGGGATGCATCTCAGATTTATTCCGGTCTGCTCGATTTCATCGAGCATGGCATTTGTCCAGGGCATCATGGGCGGCTCGATGAGAAGCAGCCTTGTTTTCCCCATTCTCAGCTCCTGCAGCTCCTCGGCCACGGACATCCCGGGGAAGAAGAGAACTTCCGCACCCAGCTGAATATCCGGATATTTCTGCGGATACTGATCCATGGCGGATTTCAGTATATTGTACGATTCCTCCCGCTGCCGCAGAAAGCCTCTGGGATTGGTTTCATCGGCATAGAAGTGAGGCGTTGCAAAAATGGTGGTGATTCCCTGCCGCCGCGCCTCGCGCAGCATGGCAAGGCTCATTTCTACGCTCTCTGAACCGTCATCCAGCTCCGGAAGAATATGCGAGTGAAAATCTATCATGAACTCCATCCCTTTTCGTTTGCTCTGCTTTCATCATAACATATATTCCCTGCAAAGTCACGAGAAAAAAGTAATACGGCAGTCAGCTCATCCCGACAACTTTCTCCCTTGCTTTTATGGCAGGTTCAATATATAATAACTTTCATCTTCCGAATCCGAGCCCTACGGGAATCTGATCGGGATAAAAATCACCGGGTACAAACTTTTTATATTCATTTATTCTATTTCCTGAAACTGTAACAAAACTGAAAGCGTGAGAATATGGCAGAAAAAATCAGAACTTATATCTCCGAGCACAGGGAGTTTGTCGTTTATTTCATCGTGGGCTGTCTCACAACGCTGGTGTCGGCGGCAGCCCGGTTCGGCTTTAATCAGCTCTTTTTTCAAGGCACTCTGAAGCCCGACTTTCTGCAGAATACCATTCTCTCCGCGGTTGACTGGGTTGCGGGTGTGGCCTTTGCCTACCCCGCCAATCGCAGGTTCGTTTTTCAGAGCCGGAATCCGCGCATTTTCTCCGAGCTCTGCGGCTTTGTGGGCTCCCGCCTGGTGACACTCTTCCTTGACTGGGGGCTGACCCAGCTTCTGGGCACCCTTCTGGGGATTGATGTCTATCTGACCTGGTTCGTAAAAACCGTAGTCGTTTTTCTGGGGAACTATTTTCTCAGTAAATTTCTCGTTTTTAAAAAGAGGGACGGATCGGAGTAAATAGCCTGTTATTGCTGTGAAAGTCCCCTTCTTGGCTCCCTCTGATGAGGGAGCTGCCTCAGTTCGCAAACTGGGGCTGAGGGAGAGAGAATCTTTTGAGCTGCAGCGTAGACGGTCTCTCCCTCAGTCTCGCTGCGCTCGACAGCTCCCTCATCAGAGGGAGCCATAGGGCTTTCGTTCATCGTGGTGAATCCCTTCATCTCGATTGCGAGGAGCAAGGCGACGCGACAATCCGCCTTCTCTGCGGCTCGTCCGGGAGGCCGAGCCCTACAGGGGACGGGGGATGCGGCTTGCCGTACCAAGGCGCGGACTTGTTCGCAATGACAGGAGCTTTGCTGTATATCTTTCGCATTCACCCTCTGCCAGCAGAAAAATCCCCGGAGCCGAGCGGTTCCGGGGATTTTTGCATAAGCTTTGAAAATCAGCGCTTGGAGAACTGGGGGGCGCGACGGGCGGCCTTGAGACCGTACTTCTTACGCTCCTTCATACGAGGATCGCGGGTCAGGTAACCGGCGACCTTCAGGTCATGACGATAGTTCTCATCGAGCTTGAGCAGGGCGCGGGCGATGCCGTGACGGATGGCACCGGCCTGGCCGGCGATGCCGCCGCCGGCGACATTGCACTCCACGTCAACCTTCTCCACCAGACCGGTGGTGACCAGGGGCTGACGAACGATGAGCTTGAGGGTGTCGAGACCGAAGTAGTCGTCCATCTCACGGCCGTTGATGGTGATAACACCGGTGCCGTTGGGGATCACGTGGACGCGAGCGGTGGAGGACTTTCTGCGGCCGGTGCCGTAAGCGTAGGCGCGCTTTGCCTGATAAATAGCCATTCTTCTGTTCCTCCTTTAATTATTCAGCCCAGTTCTGGGGCTTCTGAGCGGCGTTCTTGTGCTCGGCGCCGGCGTAGATCTTCAGACGGCGGAGCTGCCACTTCTGGGTGGGGTTTTTGGCCAGCATACCCTTGACAGCCAGCTCCATGGCCAGCTCGGGTCTGGTAGCCATCAGACGGTCGTAACGGGTCTCCTTGAGGCCGCCGGCGTAGCCGGAGTGGGTGCGGTAGAACTTCTGCTGGAGCTTCTTGCCGGTGAGGACGGCGTCCTTGGCATTGATGATGATCACGAAATCGCCGCAATCAACGTGGGGGGTGTACTCGGGCTTGAGCTTGCCGCGGAGCAGATCCGCAGCCAGAGCAGCGGTCTTGCCCAGGGGCTTGCCGGCTGCATCGAGGACGTACCACTTACGCTGGACATCCTCAGTTCTGAGCATGGTCGTAGACATGGGAATTTGCCTCCATATTATAAATTATCTTGCCTATTCAGCGCTCTCTCGGTATAATACTTCGCAGAGCTTTTCTTTTATACCACAGCCCTTTTCCCCTGTCAACACCTTTTTTCTTCAAATTCAAGTTGCGTCTATACAAGCTCTTGTTTTCTTCGATTTCCTCGTTTTATCTCGTTTTTTCTTCATACCATTTTTCGCTTTTCAAAGGGGTATACTTATATGAATCTCAATCAGTTTACCGGCTACGTCCGCCGCTGCGTGGATGACTATCATATGATCGAGGCGGACGACCGCATCTGCGTGGGCATTTCCGGCGGCAAAGACTCTCTGGTGCTGCTCTGCGCCCTGCGGCATCTGCAGCGCTACTACCCCGCCCCCTTTGAGCTGGAGGCACTTACGGTGGACACGGGCTTTCCCGGCATGGACTTCTCCGGCGTGCAGAGCCTCTGCGACGAGCTGGGCGTGCACTATACCCTGCTGAAGACTGACATTAAAGAAATCGTTTTTGATATCCGACAGGAGGAGAACCCCTGCTCCCTCTGCTCGAAAATGCGCCGTGGTGCGCTCAACAATTTTGTGCGCGACAACGGCTTTAACAAGCTGGCTCTCGGCCATCACTGGGACGATGCGGTAGAAACCTTTATGATGAGCCTTTTATTTGAGGGGCGGCTCTCCTGCTTCAAGCCCGTGACCTATATGTCCCGCAGCAATGTTACGCAGATTCGTCCCCTCCTCTATCTGGGCGAGGGAAGCTGCGAGAATCTGGCCCGGGAGCTGAACCTCCCGGTGGTGGTCTCCACCTGTCCGCTGGATCAGACCTCTCACCGCAAGGAGATTAAAGATCTGCTTGGCACTCTCTCTGCGCAGTATCCTGATATGAAGAGCAAGGTCTTCGGCGCCATGCAGCGTCTGCCGTTAGACGGCTGGGGGACGGAGTCCTGATTTGCGGATAACTCTGCGGGAAAGCGGACGGTTTTTGTTTCACGTGAAACATTCGGCTGCTTTCCGCCGCCGGAGCCAGGCCGCAATGTTTCACGTGAAACATTAAATCTCCCCTTGCGAAAAACACAATCCGTGATATAATAACAAAACACACAAAGAACTGAGGTGAATTGCCTGTGGGAAAGATTATCGCCGTAGCCAACCAGAAGGGCGGCGTAGGGAAAACAACAAGCAGCATCAGCCTTTCGGCGGCACTGCGGCGCATGGGGAAGCGCGTACTGCTGGTGGATTTCGACCCCCAGGGCAACGCCACCTCCGGCATGGGGGTGAGCAAGCGCAGCCGTCCCAACTCCTATGACGTGCTCATGGGTGCGGCCTCGGCAGAGAGCGCTGTGATCACCCTGCCCTACGGCGATGTAATCCCCGGCAACAGCGATCTCAGCGGTGCCGAGGTGCAGCTGGTGAACATGGAGCGCCGGGAGTATCGGCTCAAGGATGCGCTGGAGCCCCTGCGGAAGCGCTACGACTATATTTTCATCGACTGCCCGCCCTCGCTGGGGCTGCTGCCCCTGAACGCCTTCACCGCCGCGGACGAGCTGCTGGTGCCCCTGCAGTGCGAGTATTACGCCATGGAGGGCATCGCCGATCTGACTACCACCGTGAAGATGACCAACAAGCGCCTGAACCCTGCGCTGGAGATCGGCGGCATCCTGCTGACCATGTACGACAGCCGGGTGAACTTCTCGGAGCAGGTGGCAGAGGAGCTGCGCAGCTACTTCGGGGAGAAGGTCTACGAGAGCGTGATCCCCCGGAATGTGCGGCTGGCGGAAGCGCCCAGCCATGGCCGCCCCATCAGCGAGTATGACCGCCACAGCAAGGGCGCAAAAGCCTATGCAAAGGCCGCAGAAGAATTTCTCAAGCGTCAGGAGAAAAACAATGGCAAATAAACAGAAGCGGGGTCTGGGACTGGGAATGTCCGCACTCTTCGGCGAAGAGGAGAGCGAGGTGCAGATGCCCGCCGTGGAGACCGCCGAAGGCGAAAAGGAAACCCTTATGCTGTCCATCAGCCGGGTGGAGCCGCGCTCAGAGCAGCCCCGCAAGGAATTTGATCAGGATAAGTTAGAGGAGCTGGCCGATTCCATCCGGGAATACGGCATGATCCAGCCCATCACCGTGCGGAGCATGGAGCGGGGCTACTACCAGATCATCGCCGGCGAGCGCCGCTGGCGTGCCGCGAGAATGGCGGGACTCAGCGAGGTGCCCGTGCGCATCATCGAGGCGGACGACCGTCTGGCCTCAGAGATGGCGCTGGTGGAAAACCTCCAGCGGGATGACCTGAAGCCGCTGGAAGAAGCGCGGGGCTATAAGACCCTCATGGAGCAGTACGCACTGACCCAGGAGGATGTGTCCGGGCGGGTGCAGAAGTCCCGCAGCGCCGTGGCCAACGCCCTGCGTCTGCTGAGTCTGACCCCTGCGGTGCTGAAGCTGGTGGAGGACGGCAGTCTCAGCGCCGGTCACGCCAGAGCCCTGCTGGGAGTGAGCGACAGCGAGCTGCAGCTCAACGCCGCCAAAAAGGTGGTGGCGGAGGAGCTCAGCGTACGGCAGACCGAAGCACTGGTGAAAAAGCTCCGGGAGCCGAAGAAGGAGCCGGAGAAGGGCGACGGCGTGGACTACAAAAAGGAAGCGGAGCAGCGCCTGACCGAGTATCTGGGCCGGGAAGTGAAGATTTCCGGCGGCAACAGGGGTAAGATCACATTGAGCTTCTATAATGCCGATGACAGAGAGGCGCTGATGGAAGCGCTGAAGAAGATAAGATAACAGAAAAAGCCGATGTAGACCATGGCTCCCTCGGATGAGGGAGCTGTCGAGCGAAGCGAGACTGAGGGAGGGACAGCCCTCGCAGAAAGCATGGTCGGAAAGCCCTCCCTCAGTCACCAGTCTGCGAACTGGTGACAGCTCCCTCAAATGAGGGAGCCAATAAGGATTATAAAAATCAAAATATAAGGAGAAATCACCCATGCTGGACATTAAGTTCATCCGCGAGAATCCCGATGTGGTTCGGGAAAACATCAAGAAGAAGTTCCAGGACTGGAAGCTCCCCATGGTGGACGAGGTGCTGGAGCTGGACGAGAAGCTTCGCGCCGCCATCACCGAGGGCAATGAGCTCCGCGCTAAGAAGAACCAGCTGAGCAAGCAGGTGGGTATGCTCATGGGTCAGGCCAAGAAAGACCCCTCCAAGGCGGAGGAGGCCGAGGCCGTCAAGGCGCAGGTGGCTGCCAACGCTGCCCGTCTGGCTGAGCTGGAGACGCTGGAGCCTGAGTATGAGGCCGAGCTGCGCAAGCGTATGCTCCAGATTCCCAACATCATCGATGCCTCCGTGCCCATCGGCCCCGACGACAGCGCCAATGTGGAGGTACAGCGCTTCGGTGAGGCCGCTGTGCCTGCCTTTGAAGTCCCCTACCACACCGACATTATGGAGTCTCTGGACGGCATCGACCTGGACGCTGCCCGCCGGGTGTCCGGCAACGGCTTCTACTACCTCAAGGGCGATGTGGCACGGCTCCACTCCGGCGTGCTGGCCTATGCCCGCGACTTCATGATCGACAAGGGCTTTACCTATTTCATTCCCCCCTTCATGATCCACGGCAACGTGGTGGAGGGCGTTATGTCCCAGACCGACATGGATGCCATGATGTACAAGATCGAGGGCGAGGATCTCTATCTTATCGGCACCTCCGAGCATTCCATGATCGGCTCCTTCATCGACCAGATCATCCCCGAGGCCGAGCTGCCCATCACCTACACCTCCTACTCCCCCTGCTTCCGCAAGGAAAAGGGCGCCCACGGCATCGAGGAGCGCGGCGTGTACCGCATCCACCAGTTTGAGAAGCAGGAAATGATCGTGGTCTGCAAGCCGGAAGACAGCATGGATTGGTACGAGAAGATGTGGCAGTACTCCGTGGAGCTGTTCCGCTCTCTGGACATCCCCGTCCGTCAGCTGGAGTGCTGCTCCGGCGATCTGGCCGACCTGAAGGTCAAGAGCTGCGATATCGAAGCATGGTCTCCCCGTCAGCAGAAGTACTTTGAGGTCTGCTCCTGCTCCAACCTGGGCGATGCCCAGGCCCGCCGCCTGAAGATCCGCGTCCGCGGCGAAGACGGCAAGCTCTATCTGGCTCACACCCTCAATAACACCGTGGTGGCGCCTCCCCGTATGCTCATCGCCTTCCTGGAGAACCACCTGCAGGCCGACGGCAGCATCACCATTCCCGAGGTGCTGCGCCCTTACATCGGCGGCAAGGCCGTCCTGATGCCCAAAAAGTAAGATTAAAATGAAGAAGGGGCTGTAAAAATACTCCCTGTCATTGCGAACCAGTCCGCAGACTGGTGTGGCAATCCGTCTTTTTTTCTGCATTTTTGCAGAATTCCGAAAGAAAAACGGATTGCCACGTCGCTACGCTCCTCGCAATGACAGGCTGTAATTACAGCCCCTTCTTCGTTTGCATGGTGCTAATTCACCAGCATATCCACATCCTCCACGCTCAGCCCCTCCTGCACCGCTAAGTTGATGCTGTAGCCTAAGAGCCTTGCGGAGAGCTTTACCCGCAGGTCAATGTCCCGGGTGGTGACGAACATCCCCGGCTTGCCGCCGATGGTGCCCGCGTCCATAACCGTAGGCACGCCGAGAGAAATCACCGGCACGCCCAGTGTCTCCCGGTTCAGCGCCATGCGGCTGTTTCCCACGCCGCTGCCGGGGACGATGCCCCCATCGGAGAGCTGCACCGTGGCGCAGAGCTTTTCGGAGTCGGCAGCGCAGAGCGCATCCACCGCGATAACGGCGCTGCACTGACTGAGCTTCACCGCCGAGGCCACCAGCGCCGCACTCTCCAGCCCCGTGGTGCCCAGCACCCCGCAGCGCAGACAGCAGAGCGGGCGGAAGTCCGGCAGCGTCTCCCCCAGATGCCGCGTGACCACCACGCTGTCGGCGCAGAGACCGCCCAGCGCGTCCGGGGTCATGGCCGGGTTCCCCAGCGCCGCAACCAGTATGCAGCCCTCGGCGGGCAGCAGCTTCCGCAGCTCCAGCGCCAACCGAGTGCAGAGAGCGGGAAAGGCATCATCCTCCCGCCGCAGCAGCGGCAGCAGAGAAAGGTTTACATAATTACCCTTCGGCAGCCCCAGAGCCTCGGAACCCTCATCCGTCTCCACGCAGAGGCGGAACACGCCGCTCTCCTCCCCTGCCCGAACGCCCCTGAGAGCGGCAGCGTTGCGCCGGGCGTGACGCTCCTGCGCCAGATCGGTGCGGGCGAAAAAATCCTGCATCCAAGCACATCCTTTCCAAATGAGAACAGTATACGGAAGAATGAAAAAAAAATGCGAAAAATTTCTGGAAAAAGTGCTTGCATTTCTTGTAAAACCCCTGTATAATGATACTCCGCAGGTTGATATGACTGCAAGATTTATAGGAGGAGGTGCCAATACAGAATGGCCAATATCAAGTCTTCCGCTAAGAGAGTTCTCGTGGCTCGCGTGCGTACTGCTCGCAACAAGGCCGATAAGTCCGCGCTCAAGACGAGCATTAAGAAGTTTGAAGCCGCTGCAGCTGAGTCCGATAAGGCCGCTGCTGAGCTTGCCTATAAAGCCGCTGTCAAGTCTGTCGACCGCGCAGTGTCCAAGGGCCTGATTCACAAGAACAACGCGGCTCGCAAGAAGTCCCACATGGCTGCCAAGTTCAACGCTCTGGCGGAATAAGCGAACCGAAATCCACGCCGTGGCAGTAGCCGCGGCGTGTTTTCGTTATCTTGCTCAGCGAGGGCGGGAAAACGGAGCTGCTATTTTAACAGTCTTGGAGGCTGTAAAAATACTCCCTGTCATTGCGAACCAGTCCGCAGACTGGTGTGGCAATCCGCTTCTTTTCCTGCATGATTGCAGAATTCCGAAAGAAAAACGGATTGCCACGTCGCTTCGCTCCTCGCAATGACAGGCTTTTTTTACAGCCCCTGTTGAGCGAAGCGAAACTGAGGGGTTCTGTGCAGACTTTCTGCAAGGAGGAAAGACCCCTCCACCGCTGCGCGATCCCCCTCCCCTTTCAGGGGAGGCAGGGTGCGTATCTGAAGGAGGATACAAATGGACGGCAAAAGTCTGATGTTTCTGGTGAACCCGGCGGCGGGACGGAGCACCTCTCCAGCGGCGCTGGGCGCTGTGATCGAGGCCTTCTGCACGGCGGGCTATCACCCCACCGTATTCTTTACCAACCGCCAGACCACCCTTCTGGCCCGGGAAAACGGCGCGGATTACGGCACTCTGGTGTGTCTGGGCGGCGATGGCACCCTCTCGGAGACCATCTCCGGCCTGATGGACATCCCCGAGGAGGACAGACCCATGCTGGGATATATCCCCATGGGCACTGCCAACGATGTGGCAAACACCCTGAATCTGCCTCTGCGCAAGCCCATGGCGGCGGCGCAGGATGTACTCAACGGCAAGCCCCTGAGCTATGACGTGGGCGTGATGAACTGGAACGAGTATTTCACCTATGTGGCGGCCTTCGGTGCCTTCACCGAGGTCAGCTACGCCACCGATCAGGAGCTGAAAAACGCCCTGGGCAAGGCGGCCTATATCCTCAACGGTCTGAGCATGGTGCCCAAGCTCAAAAGCTACCACACCCGCGTGGAGTATGACGGCGGCACCATCGAGGACGACTTCATCTTCGGCGCGGTGAGCAATTCCACCAGCGTGGCGGGCACCATCAAGCTGGACAAAAAGGTGGTGGCGCTCTCTGACGGCAAGTTCGAGCTGGTGCTGGTGCGTACGCCCAAGTCCGTGGGGGAGCTCAACAGCATCGTCAACGGCCTTCTGAGCCAGAACTACAGCGGCGGTGCCATGCAGATTCTCCAGACCAGCCATGCAAAATTTTTCTTCGACGAGGCCGTGCCCTGGACCCGGGACGGTGAAAACGGCGGCAGTCACACCTACTGCGAGATTCACAATATCCCCCACGCGGTGAAGCTGATTGTGTGAAGCGTAAGGAAGGAAACCCAACAGCCCCGTAGGGCTCGGCCTCCGGACGAGCCGCCGCTTTTCGCCTGCACCGCGTTCGGCTCGTCCGGGAGGCCGAGCCCTACAGGTGCCTGCGCAGGACAAGAATCAAAGGGTTCAGACATTTGCACGAACGCCCTGCCCAATCCGCCCCCCCAAGGGAAGCCGTAAAAGCTTACAATTCGCAAGCTTTTTTCTCCCTCCTGCAAAAATCGCCTTGCAGGAGGGCTTTTTTGTGCTTTTTACCAGCAAATTTTGCAAGGGATTGAAAAAAATATGCAAAATACCACTTGCAATTTGCTTTCGGGGGGTCTATAATGCAGTCCATAATCAATCCGGCTTCAAGAAACCGGGAAAAGGAGGAAAACATTATGAAAAAAGCAATCGCCCTTCTCATGGCACTGTGCATGGTTCTTTCTCTCTGCGCCTGCGGTGGCGCCAAGGAGGAGGCCAAGGCTGAGCAGCCCGCTGCCGAAGCCCCCGCTCAGGCCGCTCCCGCTGAAGCCGCTCCCGCTGAGGTCAGCGCCAACCTGACCATGGGTACCGGCGGCGAAGCCGGCACCTACTACGCCTTCGGCGGCGTCCTCGCTTCCTACGTGGGCAGCAACACTGCCATTGCCACCAACGTGGTCTCCACCGGCGGCACCGCTGCCAACATCACCGGCATTGATCAGGGTCTGTACGATCTGGCCACGGTTCAGTCCGATGTTTCCACCTACGCCTACTTCGGCACCAACTCCTTCGCCGAGAACGGTGCCATCACCGGCTTCAAGGTTCTGGGCGCCCTCTACTCCGAGGCCGTGCAGATTGTCACCTGCAATCCCGACATCAGCTCCATCGCCGATCTCAAGGGCAAGGCCGTCTGCGTCGGTGACGTGGGCTCCGGCACCTACTTCAACACCATTGATGTTCTGGCTGCCTACGACATGACCCTCGAGGACATCAGCCCCGTGTACCAGTCCTTCGGCGACTCCGCCGAGTCCATCAAGGACGGCAAGATCGACGCCGCCTTCATCTGCGCCGGCGCTCCCACCACCGCCATCACCGACCTGGCCACCGCCAAGGCCGTGAAGCTCATCTCCATTGATGATGCTCACATGGAAAAGCTGCTGGCTGCCTGCCCCTGGTACGCCGCTCTGACCATCCCCGCCGGAACCTACGCCGGCTTCGATGAGGATGCCGTGACCATCACCGTCAAGGCTACGCTGGTCTGCCGCGCCGATCTGGACGACGCTGTGGCCTACACCATCGTCAAGACCATCTTCGACAACGCCGCCGCCATCGCCGAGCTCCACGGCAAGGGCGCTGAGCTTGATCTCAAATTCGCCACCGACGGTATCGCCGTTCCCTTCCACGCCGGCGCTGCGAAGTACTTCGCCGAGAACGGCATCACCGTGGCCGTCGAGTAAGAGCTTTATCTGCGAATAGTTCAGAGTGTCGCAGCAATGCGGCACTCTGTTTTATTCAAAAAAATTTAAGGGAAGAAACCTGAACCTGCATCTGTTAATGGATTTGTTCTGCAGACCCCTTTAAGCCCTACATCGACTCTTCTACGATTGCTGACATGAAGGCACAAACACCTTCAAAAATGCCCCTGCACCCTGAAACTACAAACCACGGAGGTACTCCCCCATGCCTGATAACAATAACACCGTTGACACCGCCGCACTGGACGAGGTCATGAAGAAATACGACCGCGAGTCCAACACCCGTATCTGGGAGGGCTGGCAGAAGTGGGCGGTCTACGGCATCATGGCAGCCATGAGCATCTTCGTCATCTATGTGACGCTGTTTGCCACCTGGCTGGATCTGGTGCGCTATCCCTCGTTTCTGGGCGCCATGCTCTTCATCGGCTATCTCATCTATCCCGTGAAGAAGGGCGTGCAGAAGGTCAACCATATCCCCTGGTATGACATACTCATCATGCTGCTGGGTACGGCGGCCTTCTTCTATGTGGTCATCAACGCCAAAGACCTGACCGTCCGTCTGGGCGTGCTGAATGTGAAGAAGTACGAGATCATCATCGGCATTATCGGTGTGCTTTCGGTCATGGAGCTGTGCCGCCGTGCCACGGGCATACCCATCCTCTGTGTGGCCAGCGCCTTCCTGATCTACGCCTTCTACTACTACACCGGCGTAAAGGGTCTGAGCCTGTGGAAGGCCACCCGTCAGCTGACCATCGGCCTTTTCTACAACACCACCGGCCTTCTGACCACGCCCATTCAGGTGTGCAGCAAGTTCATTGTGGTGTTCATCGTCTTCGGCGCGTTCCTGGAGCGCACCGGCATCTCCAACTTCTTCATTGATCTGGCCAACTCCGCCGCGGGCAGCGCCGCCGGCGGCCCCGCCAAGGTGGCTGTTATCTCCTCTGCCCTCTGCGGCATGGTGTCCGGCTCCTCCGTGGGCAACACCGTGACCACCGGCAGCGTGACCATCCCCATGATGAAGAAGACCGGCTATGAGGGCGAGTTCGCCGGCGCTGTGGAGGCTGCCGCCTCCACCGGCGGTCAGATCATGCCCCCCATCATGGGTGCTGCCGCCTTCCTTATGGCCGACTATGTGGGCGTGCCCTACTCCGATATCATCGGCCGCGCCATCCTCCCCGCCTTCCTCTACTTCGCGGGCATCTTCATCTCCGTCCATCTGGAGGCCAAGAAGCTGGGGCTCAAGGGCATTGACCGCAGCGAGCTGCCCTCCACCCAGAGTCTGGTGAAGAAGATTTATCTGCTGCTGCCTCTGATCGTGCTGGTGTATCTGGTGTCCTCCGGCAAGCGCACCATGGCCTTCGCTGCCGCCATCTCCGTGGTGTTCACGGTGGTGGTCAGCAATCTGGAGAAAAGTCCCCTGCCCTCCGGTCTGGGCATTATGCTCCTGCTGGCCTATCTCTTTGCGCCCATGAAGGAGGGCGTGGGAGCGGTGGTGCTCTTTATGGGTCTGCTCTTTACGGTCATCTCCATGCTCAAAAAGGACGCCAACATGAGCCCCGAGCTCTTCTTTGACGCGCTGGCCAACGGCGCCAAGGGCAGCATCTCCGTGGCAGCCGCCTGCGGTATTGCGGGCATTATCGCCGGCTGCATCACCATGACCGGCCTTGCCAGCCAGATCATCACCGTTATCGTGAAGATTTCCGGCGGTACCAAGATCGTGGCGCTGGTGCTGACCATGCTCTGCTGCATCGTGCTGGGCATGGGCGTCCCCACCACCGCCAACTACTGCATCATGGCCTCCACCTGTGCGCCCATCCTCATCCAGATCGGCATCCCCCGCATCGCCGCCCACTTCTTCGTGTTCTACTTCGGCATCGTGGCCGACATCACCCCGCCCGTGGCGCTGGCCGCCTACGCCGGTGCCGCCATCGCCAAGGCCAACCCCATGAAGACGGCTCTGAACGCCACCAAGCTGGCCATCGCCGCCTTTATCATCCCCTATATGCTGGCCTACAGCCCCGCCATGGTGCTGGTGGATACCTCCCCGGTGGAGATTTTCACCATCACGGCCACCTCTCTGGTGGGTATGTTCGGCGTAGGTATGGCTCTGGAGGGCTACTTCCGGGGCAAGCTCAATGTGGTGCTTCGTATCCTCGCCGCCGCCGGCGGTCTGCTGCTCATCTACCCCGGCACCCTCACCGACATCATCGGCCTTGCCGTGGTGGGCGGCATCATGGGCTTTATGGTGCTCAAGGAAAAGAAAAACGGCGGCCCGGTGGCTGCGTAACTATAAAAAGAGGCTGTAAAAAAAGCCTGTCATTGCGAGGAGCGAAGCGACGTGGCAATCCGTATTTCTTTCGAAATTCTGCAAAAATGCAGGAAAAGAGACGGATTGCCACACCAGTCTGCGGA